>NZ_NRRV01000001.1 GCF_016583825.1 Thiohalocapsa halophila
CAAACTCTCCACCTTCATCGACCACTTCAACAACACCCTGGCCAAGCCGTTTCGCTGGACCTATACCGGCAAGCCGCTCGCGGCTTGAGTTGCAGACGGTCTCGGGATTTTCATAGCAAAGCACTAGCATCTCATCGCGCTGGCCTGGGGAACGAAACCCGAAAGGCAGTCCCGCCAGGACTAACCGAACCCGGCGACGCCCCGAAGTGATTGTGGCGATGGTCATCGCGGGGCGATGCTCGTTTCCTAGCTCAGGATAAGCCAGAACGGTATCGGTGAGTTCCGTGTCGGTCAGGGCCGCATATGCCAGCGCTTGATGCAGATCAGAGCGGTGAGCATCGCGGACAGCTTCCGCAAGACCACGCCAGCCGTATTGGGAGAGCAGAGAGAGATGGGCCTTATATTTGGCGTCCACCCAGACCACTCGCCGGGGGCCGCGGAGCCCGGTATCGGGGATCAGCGCACCCATTGAACTTGGGCGACCCTGCCAGTTGAGCCGATGCTTGGCCTCGCCGCGCCCAGCCCAGACCAAGCCGAGGTACGGAGCTAAATCACGCACGAAGGAAGCCACAAAGGCTTCCCACAGTTGGTCAGCTTCAAGGTCCCAGGCTAGGCCATCGAGGCTACGCGCACCGCCCAAGCCCCTCTCCTCCGCCACCCAGCCCATGGCCTGCTGCGCATCTGCAAGCCACCCTGAACTACCCCCAGGCTGATCCCAGGGCGCGGGCCGGCGACTGCGACCGGGCCCCAGATCGTGGTTCAGCAGACGTATCCGCTCGTACAGTGCACGGCTAGTCAGCGAGTCGAGTTGCGGGGCAAGGTCCTGCTCCAGTCGCGCCAGAGTCCAGCGCATGGCAGCGACAAGCTCCGGGTCATCGTCAAGATCTGGGAAGGTGCAGGGCAAACGGCCCCATTGCCCCTTCCCAAGATCCCGCTGAACCCACTGCGTCCACTCGATGCGCCCGCGCGGGGCCGACCGGACCTCCGTACGTTCGACGAAGCCCCGTTTCATATAGCGGAGCAGCGCCTCAAGGCGGTTCAAGACGGGGGCGACGAGCAACCAGGAGGGGACTTCGCGAGCTGAACCCGGGACGAGCGGTGCTTGGCCGAGCCGCGGCTCGACAGCAAAACCGACTGACTGGAGAACACTCCCCAATGCCGCCCAACGAAAACGGGGCGCGACAAGTACCCCTGCCGCAACCCGGCGCGTCGCCGTTGACACCAGCGGCACGGCGCCGATGTGGCTACCGGGGTGCAGAACCAGGCATACGCCGCCGCGGGTCTCGACCTCGGTGCGCAGATCGAGTCGGCGCAAATGCGCGTGGTTGGCTTCCAGAAAGCCGTCGATCCATCGATCCCCCGTGGCGCCGACGCTCGAGGGTCTGATCCGGATAGGATCGCCATGGTCCACCAGCCGAAACAGGTTCCGAGCATTGGATACCGACGAACGAGCCAGCTCACCGCGTCCCTTGCCCTTCGCCGCGGGGCCCCGCGCTGCCATCAGCTCAGACCCATAATCGTGGAACTGATTCTGTCAGTGAGCCCGGCGATGGCTTCGCTGGCACCGCCGCACAGGCGCTCGTCAAGATATTCGCGTAACAGGGGCACGAGCTCTAATTCCAGGCGCCGGGCGACCCTAGCCTGGCGGTCCGCGGAGCCCAAATCTGGGCGGGGATCCAGGAAGTAGGCATGGCCCGGGACGAGCCGAAGAGTCTCATCGTCAGCGAACTCGGCAAAGCTGTGAACGGTGTCGGCGAAGAGGTGCACGGCGAAGTCCACGCGCTCGGCTGCCACGACGTCCAAGTCAGGCCAAACAGGGACGAACGCGAAGCGACGGCGGATGGCGAGATCCAGACGCGCAATGGTGCGGTCGGCCGTGTTGCGAGTACCGAGCATCAGCAGGTTCGGAGAAAGTTCCAATTCTGGCGGATGCCCCGCCGGTACCTGAGGCAGTCTTACCCGCCGGGGTGCCTCGCCGACCTCGAAGAGCATCACGGCCTCGCCCAATACCCGCCCAAGGTCCGCGCGGTTGATCTCATCGATCAGGAGGACGTGGGGTCCCTGCGCAGCCTCTAAGTTGGCTTGAAGCAAATCCCCCGCCCGCACCTCGAAGGCCAAGCCGTCGGCGGCCGGGCGCGGAAAGAGGCCAACCACGAAGTCCTCGTAGGTGCGTGCTGGGTGAAATTGGACCGTCGTCACGCCCCCAATCTGCCGAGCCAGATGCAATGCCCACCGTGTCTTGCCGGTGCCAGGCGGGCCTTCCAGGATAACGAAGCGGCGTTCATTCAGCAGGTTAAGGACCTGTGCAGGATCGAAGCGCGGGAAAATAGCGCTCGCAATGTCCTGCTGACGACCAGCCCAACGATCTCGGAACTTGCCTGTCAGGGGTGTTCCATGCTCGGTGAAAAAGAGGTCCAGAAGATCCTCCACGGCCGAGCCATCCTTGTTCGTGCGCACGGGTACAGCGGCATAGATGACATGGCCATAGGTATTCATAGCGGATTCGGCAGCCGGCCAGCTAGCCATGACGCTATCTGGCACCCGGCTGTTGAGGTCCAGTAGATCTGGCTTGACCCAGACGTGGCCGTGGTGCAATGCACGAAGGGCGCGCAACCTCCTTCCATGACCCGGGCGACCGAGAATGTGACTGTCAGCGCCGAAACCATCGGTGCCAATGACCAAAACCGCAATACTGCCGCCAACGCCTGGGAACCAGACGAAGGAAGTCCCCTGGTACGCCCCTGAGGTAGGATTGTCCGCGGTGATCCAGCCGGCGTAAGAAGCGACCTCTTCTTTCTTCTGGAGGTTTGCGCGCAGTTGGTAGCGCTCCCGGTGGTGTGCGGCGCTATGATAGCGCTCGCCATAGACCGCGGTCATCAGCTCGCGGGCTTGGTCCGAGTTCCCCATGCCCGCCCAATCTCGGCCGGCGACCATGGCAGCGATGAGGTCTTGAAAGGCACTCATGGCAAAAGGCATCTGCACAGTAGCGAGCGAAGCTTGGCCCGCGACAAATGGAGCGTCAATCGGCAGTATTGGGCAAACGGGATCTTGTGTTTTCGCACCAGCGGCTGACTGTGCTTACCCCGTGTGGGGTCGAGGACTTGATCAAGTCAGAAGCTGGTGGACTGCGCTTCGCTTGTCCACCCTACGCCCTGCGCCTGCCGGATTGGCCGGAGTTGTGATCGACGCCCAAAAGCCCGCTTGAGTGATGTAAGCGCCGAGCAACGCCAATACACAGGGACCTTCAGGCACTGGTCCTTATCAGTCGCGGTGTCGGGCTTCGTCCCTCAGCCCGACCTACGAAGCCGCCGTGCTAATCGTTGGGCCAGAATTCCGGATCGAGTGCCTGCTCCGGGCTGAACGGGCAATGCTCCGGAAAGCAGGCACGCGGCAGGCCGGTCTCGTGTGCCGCGGCGCGCTTTGCCTTCGGATAGGCATAGGCCAGAGTTTCGGGCACGAGCCGGCGCAGGGAGGGGCTTTGACGCAGCAGGGTATCGAGCTGGTCGCGCTGCTCGTCAATGGTCCCCATCCATCCGGACGAACGTTCGTCTGGCTGGTGCTGCCATTTCAATAGATGCATCAGCAGAACCTTGAGCCGGCTCTCCAGCTCCCGACGCTCGCTCGCACCCAAGGTCTCGATCTCCTCGGCAATATGCACCAAGTCGGCGTCTTGGAGCCGGCCGGCGCGCAGCAGGCGCACCTGCTGCTCGGTCCAGGCATAAAAGTCTTGGTCATAGAGGGGCTGATTGCTCGTCATGGCTCGACGCGGATACAGCGCACCATTCGGCCGTCATGCAGCGCGCGCTCGGCTGGGTACTGCGCGGCACAGTCCTCGATGGCCTCCGGGCAGCGTGGGTGGAAGTGGCAGCCGGCGGGCGGGTGGGCCGGTGAGGGCATATCGCCTTCCAGCCGGATGATCTCGCGGCGGCGCTCCGGGTCGGCGATGGGTACGGCGGAGAGCAGCGCCTTGGTGTAGGGGTGCTTGGGCTCGGCCAGGATCTGCTCCGTGGTGCCCTGCTCGACGATGCGCCCGAGATACATCACCGCCACCTCGTGCGCCAGGTAGGACACCACCGAGATGTCGTGGGTGATGAAGAGGTAGCTCAGGCCCAGGTCCTGCTGGAGGCGCTTCAGCAGGTTCAGGATCTGCGCCTGCACGGAGACGTCCAGGGCGCTGGTGGGCTCGTCGCAGACGATGAGGCTGGGCTCCACCGCCAGCGCCCGGGCGATGCAGATGCGCTGGCGCTGCCCGCCGGAGAACTCGTGCGGATAGCGGCCCATGGCCTGCTCGCCGATACCCACCTGCTCCAGCAGCGCCGCGACGCGCTTGCGCCGCTCGCCGCGGCTCGGTGCCATGCCGAGCGCCTGCAGCCCCTCGCCGACGATGTCCTCCACCAGCATGCGCGGGTTCATGGACGCGAAGGGGTCCTGGAAGATGACCTGGAGCTCTTTGCGGTAGGGCCGCAGCCGGCCCGGCTTGAGCTGCGCCAGGTCTACTTGGTCGTAGTGGACGGCGCCCGCCGTGGCCCGCTCCAGCTGGAGAATGCCCTTGCCGGCGGTGGTCTTGCCGCAGCCGGACTCCCCCACCAGCGCCAGGGTGCGCCCGGCCCTGAGCGTCAGGTCCACACCGTCCACGGCCTTGACGAAGCCGACGGTGCGCTTGAAGAGCCCGCGGCGGATGGGGAAGTGGACCTTGAGGCCGTCGGTGCGCAGCAGCTGCTCGCCGCCGCGTGCGCTGTCGGCGCCGCCGGTGCTCTCCTGCGCGGCCACCGGCGCGAATTCCGGGCTGTCGCCGTCCCAGAGCAGGCAGCGCACGCGGTGCTCCAGCCCCGCCTGGAACCAGTCCGGCACGGTGTCGTGACAGCGGTCCATGACCCGGAAGCAGCGCGGCGCGAACCGGCAGCCCGCGAAGTCCTGATCCAGCGGCGGCACGCGGCCCGGGATCACGGCCAGGGCGCCGGCGCGCTTGTCGGCGTCCGGCAGGCTCTCCAGCAGCTTGCGGCTGTACGGGTGCGCCGGCCCGGCGAAGAAGGTGTCCACCGCCGCCTGCTCGACGATCTGCCCGGCGTACATGACCGCCAGACGGTCTGCGGTCTCGGCCACCACGCCCAGGTCGTGGGTGATCAGCAGCACCGCCATGCCGCGCTCGCGCTGCACGCCCTTGAGCAATTGCAACACCTGGGCCTGGATGGTGACATCCAGCGCCGTGGTGGGCTCGTCGGCGATCAGCAGCTCCGGGTCGCCGGCCAGGGCCATGGCGATCATGACCCGCTGCTTCATGCCGCCGGAGAGCTGGTGCGGATACTCCTCGGCCCGGCGCTGCGGGTCCGGGATGCCCACGGCGCGCAGCAGCTCCACCACCCGGGCGTCGATGCGCCCGCGCGGCATGCCCTCGTGCACCCGCACCGCCTCGGCGATCTGCGCCCCCACCGTCAGCACCGGGTTCAGGGAAGTCTGGGGCTCCTGGAAGATCATGCCCATGCGCCCGCCGCGGATGCGGCGCATGTCCCGCTCCGTGAGCCGGAGCAGATCCGTGTCGCCGAGACGCACCGAGCCCGCGGTGATGCGCCCGCCGAGCGGCAGCAGCCGCATCAGGGACAGCGCCGTCATGGACTTGCCGCAGCCGGACTCGCCGAGGAGTGCGACGGTCTCGCCGGGGTGGATGCGCAGCGCCAGGTCGTCGCAGACGCGCACCGGTCGCTCGCCGCCGCGGCTCGGCGGCAGCTCCGTGGTCAGTCCAGTGACGTCGAGCAGGGCGTCGGTCATGGTGTCGTCAACGGCTCCGTCCATTCATGTGACCCGCGCCAGCCTTGGGTCGAAGGCATCCCGCACCACGTCCGCGAACAGGTTGGCTGCCAGCACCAGCGTGAACATGAACACGAAGGCGGCGGCCAGCGACCACCAGACGATGGGCTCGCGGGCCAGCTCCAGGCGGGCGCTGTTGATCATGTTGCCCCAGCTGTTCATAGTCGGGTCGACGCCGATGTTGACGTAGGAGAGCACCGCCTCGGCGAGCACCAGGCCGCTGAAGTCCAGCACCACGGTGATCATGACGATGTGCAGCACGTTGGGCAGGATGTGGCGGGTGATGATGGTGCCGTGGCGCACCCCCAGGGCCGAGGCCGCCTGCACATAGTCCTGCTCGCGCAGCTTCAGGGACTCGCCGCGCAGCAGCCGGCAGAGCCCGGTCCAGCTGGTCACGCCGAGGATGATGCACAAAAACAGCAGGCGCAGATCGGCGCGCTCCACCAGGCTCGCGAACTGATCGGCGTTGTTGGTCATGTAGACCTGGAGCATCAGGATGGCCGCGGCGATGAGCAGCACGCCGGGGATGGAGTTCAGCGTGGTGTAGAGGTACTGGATGACGTCATCGGTGATGCCGCGGAAGTAGCCGGCCATGATGCCGAGGATCACCGCCGCCGGCAGCATGACCAGCGTGGTGAGCGTGCCGATGACCAGCCCCGTGCGGATGCTCTTCAGGCTCTGGTAGAAGACGTCCTCGCCCACCTTGTCGGTGCCCAGGATGTGATAGCCCGCCGCCAGCTCGGCGGCGACGAAGCTCAGCACCAGCATCGCCGCCAGGGCAATCAGCAGCACCCGCCAGGGCACCTCGGTGCGGCCCTGCCAGATGGCGTTGGCGCCGTCGTTGAAGTCCTCGCCGCGGGCATGGGCCACCAGCCACACCAGGCCCGCCGTCAGCGCCATCCACACCAGCATGCCTTTGATGGCGCCGAGCACGGTGCGCACGGCGATGTCGAAGCCGCGCCGGGACGGGTCCTTGAGGTGGGCACCGCCGTGCTCGAGCGGCGGGTAGCCGCGCACGATGCTCCCGTCCGGCTGCTCAATGGGCTCCTTGACGAAAAGGTGCGTCGCGAAGGGCGCCGAGAAGGTCTTCTCCTGGCGCTCGCGCAGGCCGGTGAGGATCACGTCCAGCACCGAGAGCACCTGGGTGGAATAGCGGGCCTCGGTGGGCGCGGCGGCGGCGTCGCCGGGCCCCGAGCGCTCGGCATCGGTCTGCGCCGGCGCCGCGGCCTCGCCGGTGGTCACGGGCTCGATGCGCGGATGGAAATGCATCGAGTCCAGCACGCCGATGAGCACATAGAAGCCGATCACCACCAGTGCCGCCACCCCGACCCGCGAGCGCGCCACGCTGCGCCAGGGCGCGCGCAGGTGCTCGTGCTGGGAGGCGTAGACGCCGTAGCCGAGCGCCACCGCGATCAGCAGAAAGATCAGGGCATCGGTGGTCAGGATCACCGGCATGCGTGCTGCCTCCCGTCGTGCCTGGATGGGTGCCCGCGGCGCCGGTGCGCCCGCGCCCAGCGCTCTGCCGGGAAGCGCGTCATGACAACCTCACCCGCGGGTCCACCATGGTGTAGGAAATGTCCGTCAGGATCAGCCCCAGGATGTAGAGCACCGAGCCCAGGAACACCATGGCGCGCACGATGGAGAAGTCCTGGCGGTTGATGGCATCGATGGTGTAGCTGCCGAGGCCGGGGATGCCGAAGAAGGACTCGGTGATCAGCGCCCCCATGAACAGCAGCGGCAGCACGGCCACCACGCCGGTCAGGATCGGAATCAGCGCGTTCTTCAGCACGTGGCGGAAGAGCACGATGCGCTCGCGCAGCCCTTTGGCCCGGGCCGTGCGCACATAGTCGCGGTTGATCTCTTCCAGGAAGAAGGTCCGGTACAGCCGCGTGCCGGTGCCGATGCCGCTCACCACCCCGACGATGACCGGCAGGATCAGGAACTTGAAGGCCTCGAGCCCGATGTCGTAGCCGGAGATGGGCACCAGGTGGAAGAGCTTGCCGATCAGGAACTGCCCGCTGATGATGTAGAAGAGTCCGGAGATGGACATCATCGCCACCAGCAGCACCACGCTGCCGACGTCGATATAGGTGGCGCGGAAGAAGACGATCATCAGCGCATAGCTGATGTTGATGGCGAGCCCCACCAGCAGCACCGGCAGCGCAATGGCCAGGCTCGGCCACATGCGCTGGCGGATGTCGTAGCCGATGTCCCGCCCGCTGTCCGAGGTGCCGAAGTTGAGCGCGAAGAGCTTCACCGACTTCTGGAAGAAGATGGTGTCCGTCAGCGCACCCAGCCCCTCGGCCTCGGCATTGAAGAGCAGCGGGCGGTCGTAGCCGTGGTCCGCCTTCCAGGCCTGGATGGCCTCTTCGGTGACCCGCTTGTCGCCGAGCTGCATCCGGGCCATGTCGTCCGGGGAGTTGACGACGAAGAAGAGCACGAAGGTGATCAGGTTGACGCCGATCAGGATCGGGATCGCGTACAGCAGCCGGCGGACGATGTAGGCACTCACAGCGCGGCACTCCGCTCACGCCGGCGGGCGATGACGATGGCCGGCAATGCGCCCAGCACCAGCACCAGCACCACCGCAGCGATGGGCCAGAGCACGGGCGGGTTCCAGGCGGCGCGCTTGTCCTCGCGGATGCCGGGCTCCAGGCTCAGATACTTGAGCGTGTTGTTGGCCATCAGGTTCGGCTTGACGTTCTCCACCCACTGATGGTGCAGGCTGAAGGACTCCGGGTAGAAGCCGAAGGACCAGGGCGTATCGTGGCGGACGATCTCGGTCATGCGGTCGATGACGGCTTGGCGCTCGGGGCCATCCGGCATGTTCTTCATGCGCTCGAAGAGCCGGTCGAGCTCCGGGTTGCTGTAGTTGGCGGCGTTCTCGCCGCCGTCGATCTTGCGGTTCGGCCCGTACAACAGAAAGAAGAAGTTCTCCGGGTCCGGATAGTCGGCGTTCCAGCCCCACATGAACACCTGGCCCGTGCCCTCGCGCATCTTCTCCTGGAAGCGGTTGTAGTCCGTGGCGCGGACGATGAGCTCGATGCCGAGCTTGGCGAACTGTTTGCGCATCCAGTTGAGCCGGGCCTTGCCGTCGGGGCCCGCGTCCATGGCCTCGTAGTAGATGCTCAAGGGGCGGCCGGTCTCCGGGTCGCGGCCATCGCGATAGCCCGCCTGTGCCAGCAGCGCCCGGGCCTCTTCGATGGGCTTGCGCTGGGGACGGCCGTGCTCCCAGTCGAAGACATAGGGGTTGATGCCGGCCTCGCCCTCGCGGTGGCCGAAGATGCCGGGCGGCAGCGGCCCCTGCCCCTGCACGCCACGGCCGTTGGCGAAGATCGAGATGAACTCGCCGAAGTCCACCGCGATGCTGATGGCCTGGCGCAGCAGCCGCGCGCGCTCGGAGTCGCCGCCGACGACGTCGTCCTCCATGTTGAAGCCCATGTACCAGATGGACGTCTGCACGGCGGTGCTGAGCTGGATGCCCTTCTCGCGCATGTCGGCGGTCAGGCCCGCCTCACCCGCCGCATCGAACTTCACTGCCTGGTCGAAGGCATCCGAGCTGATGCCGGAGGTGTCGTAGTAGCCCTGCAAGAACTTGTTCCAGTAGGGGATGCTCTCCTTCTCCAGGCTGTAGACGGCACGGTCGATGAAGGGCAGCGGCTCGCCTGCGGCCTCGAGCAGGCCCGCTTCCCGGTCCCCGGGCATGCCTTCGGCGGGGTAGGTCTCGCCGTGGAAGTTGGGATTGCGCGCCAGCACCATGCGCAGGTTCGGGTTGTTCTCGGTGAGCATGAAGGGGCCGGTGCCCACCGGATACCAGTCCAGGGTGATGTTGTTGTCCGCCATGCCCGGCTGGCTGGTGAGCGCCTCCGCCTCCCAGGGCATGGGCGCGAAAAAGGGCATCGCGAGCCAGTAGACGAACTGCGGATAGCGGCCGTCGATGCGCACCTTGTAGCTGTAGCGGTCCACCACTTCGACACCCGGAAAGTCGTACCGGCGCAGGTCGAAGAAGGGCCGCTCGCCGCCCACCGGCTCCGGGGCGGCTTCGCGGATGCGCTCCGAGAACGCCTCGAACCCCAGGATGTGCTCCCCCATGAGCCCGGCGATGGGCGAATGCAGCCAGGGCACGGCCAGGCGCTTGATCTGATAGACGTAGTCCTCGGCCGTGAGCTCGCGGGAGCCCGTCTCCGGCAGGTCCGAGAGCTCGTTCAGGCCCGCGATCTGCGCCGGCGACAGGTCGTGGTAGCGGTAGCGCCCGTCCGCGTCCTGCGCGAAGGCCGGATGGGGCTGATAGCGGATGCCGGGCTGGATGCGGACCAGGTATTCCGTCACCGCGATGCGCTCGGGGTCGGCGTCCGCGGGCAGTGGGTTGCCGTCGGCGTCCAGGTGCGTGGGCTCGGGCACCGCCTCGGCGGTGAGCGGCACCAGGGTGTAGGGGCGCTTCAGGAAGTGATACTGCAGCGGCGGCTCGTAGATCTGGGCGATGAACGAGTACTCGTTGGAGCTGTAGGAGCGCACCGGGTCCAGGTGCTTCGGGCGCTCGGTGAAGGCGCCGTAGAGGATGTTCTCGCCGGCCTGGCCTTCCGGGTAGGGGTTGTTCCAGGGCGGGGCGCCGCAGCCCGCCAACAGCACCACGGTCAAACATGCCAGCGCCGGGGTCAGGAGCCTGCTGCACAATGCGCCGAGGGGTGGCCACGGACGCGTCGCCGCTTTCGCCATCGAGAGGCTTTCGGTAATGTGACCGCGCTGCGGACGCGGGCAAGTACGCACCGCCCGACTCACGACTTCAAAACAGACTGACACCGGCAGACCGTGGAGACCATCTGATGGGGTTTTTGACCGACAAGCGCTTTCTCATTACCGGCGTTGCGAGCAATCGCTCCATCGCCTGGGGCGTCGCGCAGGCCATGCACCGTGAAGGGGCACAGCTGGCCTTCACCTACCAGGGCGAGAAGCTCCAGGGGCGTGTGGAAGATCTGGCCAGCTCGGTTGATTCCAATATCGCCATCCCCTTGGATGTCGGCAGCGACGAGCAGATCGACGCCTGCTTCGAGACCCTCGCCGGTCACTGGGACGGCCTCGACGGTATCGTGCACGCCATCGCCTATGCACCCAAGGACGAGCTGGAAGGCAACTACGCCGACGTGCTGACCCGCGAGGGCTTCGCGACGGCGCACGATATCAGCTCCTACAGCTTCGGCGCACTCGCCAAGGCCGGACGCGGGCTGATGGCCGGGCGCAACGGCGCGCTGGTGACCATGAGCTACCTCGGCGCCGTGCGCGCGGTGCCCAACTACAACGTCATGGGCGTCGCCAAGGCGAGCCTGGAGGCCAATGTGCGCTACCTCGCGGCGGCCCTGGGGCCGGAGGGGACCCGGGTGAATGCCGTCTCCGCAGGCCCCATCCGCACCCTGGCCGCCGCCGGCATCGCGGACTTTCGCAGTATGCTCAAGCAAGTGGAAGAGCGCACGCCGCTCAAGCGCAATGTCACCATCGAGGAGGTGGGCAACGCCGCAGCCTTTCTGTGCTCGGATCTGGCGTCGGGCATCACCGGCGACGTCCTCTACGTCGACACCGGTTACCACATTCTGGGCCTCGGTTGACGGGCCCTGCCCCCGCGCGAGCCCATCGCGCGAGCCTGGCCGGCCCTGCGCGCGCTCCCGCGGCCGGTCCAGCGCACCCGCAGGCCCAGATTGCTTTGCAGGCGGCGCGCGGCGCACAACAACGGGGAGCGGGGGCACGCCTTGGGCCCGGTTTTGTCGGGCCCGGAGCGCTGATCAAGGGGTATCGCTTGCGAGCTCCTTGCGCTCGATGTCCGCCCGGGCGACCAAGTCGTCCACCACCCGCTCGAAGCCGTGCTCGCCGCGGATCTGGGTCAGGAGGGCTCGCTCCGACTTGCGGGCGGCGGGCTCCATGTCCTCAGCGCTGCCGTCCTGGACGTCGCGCACCGCGACGATGACGGCATCGCCGTCCGGCTGCTGCCCGGCGGCGTAGCTGACGGCGCCAGCGCCAGGGCGCGGCGCCGCAAAGGCGAGCTCCAGCACGGTCGGGGGCAGCTCCCGCTGATTGCGGGACACGAGTCCGGGCTCCTGCGGGGCCGGCGTGTCCTCGCCCTCGGGGGCCACGGCGGCCAGCTCCTCCCCGCCGCGCAGACGCTGCACCAGCGACTCGGCCTCGGCAAGGGCAGCCGCGGACGCCTGCTGTGCCTGCAGCGCCGTGACGATCTCTTCGCGGACCTCCTCCAGCGGCCGCACGGCGGCGGGCTCGTGGCGATCCACGCGCAGCACGATGGCGCGCATGCGGTCGCGATCCGGCTCGATGAGCTCGCTGTTGTTGCCGCGCACCAGCACGTCTTCGCTAAAGGCGGCATTGGTCACCTTGGGGCTGCCGAGTATGCCTTCGCCGCCGCTGCGCTCGATCCAGTCGCTGGTCTGTAGCTCCAGCCCGAGGGTCTCGGCGGCGGGGATCAGGCTGTCCGGGGATTCATAGGTGAGATTCGCGAGCTGTTCGGCAAGCTCGAAATAGGTCGCCTCGGCGTCGCCGCGGCCTAGGTCGCGGGCGAGCTCGTCGCGGACCTCCTCGAAGGGCTTGGGCTCGCCGCCTTGGACATCCGTGACCTCGATGAGATGGTAGCCGAAGCGGCTGCGCACCGGGTCACTGACGACGCCCGGCTCCAGGTCGAAGGCGGCCTGCTCGAAGGCCGGGTCCATAATGCCGCGGGCGACCATGCCGAGGTCCCCGCCCTGATCGGCGCTGCCCGGGTCCTCAGAATGCTCGGCCGCCACGGCGGCGAAGTCGGCACCCGCCTGGATCTCCTCCTTGAGCGCCGCCGCCCGCGCCTTGACGGCTTGCGCCTCGGCGTCGTCCGCGCCCGCCGGCACCGTGAGCAGGATGTGGCGAATGCCGCGCTCCTGCGGTGTGGTGAATTCCTCCCGGCGCTGTTCGTAGGCGTCGCGCAGTGCCTCTTCGCTGACATCGCCGGCGCCCAAGGCATCTGCATCGAGCACGATGTAGGAGAGCTTGACGCGCTCGGGCGACTCGAACTGCGCCGGGTTGTCCTCGTAGTAGGCCCGAATCTCATCCTCGCTGGGCGGCTCGTCAGGCATATAGCGCGCCTGCGGCAACACCAAGTAGGCGATGTCGCGCTGTTGGCGCAGCAGGCGCGTCGCCGCAGCGAGCTCGGCATCGGTCGTGAAGCCGGAGCGGGTCACGGCCCTGGCGAGCTGCGTGGAGAGCAGGCTTTGACGTAGCTGCTCTTCGTAACTGCTGGGCGTCAGCCCCTGGAGCCGCAGCACACGCTCATAGGTGCCCTTGTCGAAGGCCCCGTCGCTCTGGAAGGCGGGCTCGGCCAGGATTGCCGCGCGCACGGCTTGGTCAGACACGCGCAGTCCCATGTCATAGGAGGCATCCAAGAGCACGGCATCGCGGATCATTTGCTCGCGCACCTGTTGGCGCAATTGCGCGCTGTCGAACAGGTCCGGGTCATAGGCGGCACCGAGGCGCTCGCGCAGCCGCATCCGTGCGCGCTGGACGTTGCGGTCCAGCTGGCGCTCGGTGATCTCGGTGCCGTTCACCTTCGCGACGGCCGGCGCCCCGCCCACGCCCATGTAGGACTGAATGCCCCAGAGCGCGAAGGGGATACTGATGAGGATCACAATGGCCCAGGCCACCCAGCCTTGGGCGCGCTCTTTGATCGCCTGCAACATGGCTCGATCCTATGGTTGACCTCTGAGTTGGCTTGGCAACGCGCAACGGCCCGCTCGCGCGTGCGGCTCGTCACAGCACACCAGCCGCACCGGCGAGACCGCGGACTGCGTACACCGGCACCTGGGCGCCTGGGCGCTCGATTGCGCCTGCGCTGGACATAAAAAAGGCGCGCTTCTCCGCAGCGGAGGAGCGCGCCCTGATCAATGCTGGCGGAGTGGACGGGACTCGAACCCGCGACCCCCGGCGTGACAGGCCGGTATTCTAACCAACTGAACTACCACTCCTAAAAACTCACCGCCTCCCTGCGCCCCCCATGTCGGCTGCTGTCCTATCGGCTGGCGCCCTGGCCGCACCGAGCGCCGTGCTGAGCCGTGCCGACGCGGTAGTGCCTCGACCCCTGCTAACCCCAAGCGAGGGCGACACCGAAGATTGTTGGTGCTGCACAGCCTAGGGTTACGAGCCACGGCAGCACCACGGTGCTGCGCCCACGCCTTTGGCGAACCCTGCGTGGTGGCTTGTCCCAATCGCAGCGGTGACCTTGGTGGGTGCTGCAGGGCTCGAACCTGCGACCCTCGCCTTGTAAGGGCGATGCTCTAGCCGACTGAGCTAAGCACCCGCTTCATCACCCGACTAAGCCGGCTATTGTATAGCATCCTTGAGGGCTTTGCCAGCCTTGAAGGACGGCGTCTTGGAAGCGGCGATTTCGATGCTCGCGCCGGTCTGTGGATTCCGGCCGGTACGTGCAGCGCGCTCCTTCACCATGAAGGTGCCGAAGCCGATAATGGAAACGCTATCGCCATTTTTCAGAGCCACGGCAATGGAGTCCGTGAGTGAGTCGAGCGCCCGGCCGGCAGCTGACTTCGAGATGTCTGCCCCGTCCGCCATGGCGTCGATAAGGTCCGATTTGTTCATTCTCCCCCCGATGTCTCGAATGACCGTGGAAACCGCGCGTTCAGTGGAACCGTCACTAGGGCGGCCACTAGGGCGGCGCCGCCGAGCGGGCGCCACAACCTGCGCCGAATGTTGTCGAGCGCACGCAACGCTGTCAAGCGAATCCGCTGCGCCAGACCGGGCCAGCCAGCCGGACTCCGCGCCCGCACGTAGGCTTGGGCATCAAGTCTTCTCCTCTGGCTTACATACGGCACCCAGCCAAGCTTTGCAGGCGGGGTGCGCTGCCCTGTCAGGCGAGGGTAACTGCTGCACGATGCCCGAGCTGCGCTAAAGCCAAGCGCGAGCAGCGCGCAGGAAGCGCACACCCGGCACCGCCCGCCGGCCCCGAGCCCGAGCCCGAGCAGGGCGCCGGCCACGGCGCTACCGCCGGGCTGGCGCTCAGTGGTGGGTGCGCGCCCCCGTCGGCTGCTCTTCGGGCTTAGCGGGCGGGGCTTCCTTGGCCTCCTCGCCCTCCGGTGCCGTGTCCGCCTCTGTCGCCGGCCGCGGGAGCGCCGTCAGGGCCACATCCAAGACCTCGTCGATCCAGCGCACGCCCCGGATGTCGAGCCGCTGCTTGATGTTCTTCGGGATTTCGATGAGATCGCGCTCGTTCTCGTGGGGGATGAGCACCGTTTCGATACCACCGCGGTGGGCTGCCAGCAGCTTCTCCTTTAGGCCGCCGATGGGCAGCACCTCGCCGCGCAGCGTGATCTCGCCGGTCATCGCGACGCTGGAGCGCACCGGGATCTGGGTGAGCGCAGACACCAACGCCGTGCACATGGCCACACCCGCGCTGGGACCGTCCTTGGGCGTCGCACCCTCGGGCACATGGATGTGCATGTCATACTTCTGGTGGAAGTCCGGCTCGATGCCGAGCGCGGTGGAGCGACTGCGCACCACGGTCATCGCCGCCTGGATGGACTCCTGCATCACATCGCCGAGCTGGCCCGTGTAGACGAACTTGCCCTTACCGGGCACCAGCGCGGACTCGATGCGCAGCAGCTCGCCACCCACCTCGGTCCAGGCGAGACCCGTCACCTGGCCGATCTGGTCATGCTCATCGGCGCGGCCGAAGCGGAAGCGACGCACGCCGAGATACTTCTCCAGCGATTTCGGCGTCACCACCACAGAGGCGCCCGTCTTCTTCTTGAGCAGTACCTCCTTCACCACCTTGCGGCAGATCTTGGAGCACTCGCGCTCCAGGTTGCGCACGCCCGCTTCGCGCGTGTAGTAGCGGATCACGTCACGCAGTGCGTTCTCGCGGATGGTCAGCTCGCCCTTCTTCAGGCCGTTGTTCTTCATCTGCTTGGGGATGAGATAACGCTGGGCAATATTGACCTTCTCATCCTCGGTGTAGCCGGCGAGTCGGATCACTTCCATGCGGTCGAGCAGTGCCGGCGGGATGTTCAGGGTGTTGGCGGTGCCCACGAACATCACCTCGGACAGGTCGAAGTCGACTTCCAGGTAATGGTCGTTGAAGGTGTGGTTCTGCTCGGGGTCCAGGACCTCCAGCAGCGCCGAGGCCGGGTCGCCACGGAAGTCCATGGCCATTTTGTCGATCTCGTCCAGGAGGAAGAAGGCGTTGCGGGAGCCCGCCTTGGACAGGTTCTGGATGATCTTGCCGGGCAGCGCGCCGATGTAGGTGCGCCGGTGGCCGCGAATCTCCGCCTCGTCGCGCACACCGCCCAGGGACATGCGCACGAACTTGCGGTTGGTGGCGCGGGCGATGGATTGGCCCAGGGAGGTCTTGCCGACCCCGGGCGGCCCCACCAGGCAGAGGATCGGACCCTTGAGCTTCTTCACCCGCTGCTGCACGGCGAGGTACTCGAGGATGCGCTCCTTGACCTTTTCCAGGCCGTAGTGGTCGGTGTCGAGCACCTTCTGCGCAACGCGGATGTCGTTGCGGATGCGGGTGCGCTTCTTCCAAGGCACCGAGACCAGGGTGTCGACGTAGTTGCGCACCACGGTGGCCTCCGCGGACATGGGCGACATGAGCTTCAGCTTGTTCAGCTCGGCTGTGGCCTTGTCCTTGACCTCTTTGGGCATGCCGGCCTCTTCGATGCGCTTGCCCAGGTCTTCGAGCTCGTTGGGCGCGTCCTCCAGCTCACCCAGCTCCTTCTGGATGGCCTTCATCTGCTCGTTCAGATAGTACTCGCGCTGGTTCTTCTCCATCTGGCGCTTCACGCGCCCGCGGATGCGCTTTTCCATCTGCAGGATGTCGTTCTCCGCCTCCATCAGGCCCATCAGGTGCTCCAGGCGCTGCTGCACATCCACCATCTCCAGGACGTGCTGCTTCTCCTCGAGCTTTAGCGACATGTGTGCGGCCATGGTGTCCGCGAGGCGCCCAGCCTCGTCGATGCTCGACAACGACGTCAGCACCTCCGGCGGCACTTTCTTGTTGAGCTTGACGTACTGATCGAACAACGTCACGGCGGAGCGCATCAGCACTTCTTGCTCGCGGTCTTCCGCCTCCAACTTATCCGGCAGCGGTGTCACGACGGCGGAGAAGGCGTCATCGGTACCGACGAAGCGCTTGGCCTTGGCGCGCCGGTGGCCCTCCACCAGCACCTTCACGGTGCCGTCGGGCAGCTTCAGCAGCTGCAGCACGTTGGCCAGCGTGCCGATGTCGTGCAAGTCGCCCACCGCCGGGTCGTCCACGTCGGCGTTCTTTTGGGCCATCAGTAGGATCTGTTTGTCGGCGCTCATGGCCGCATCCAGGGCCTTGATGGACTTGTCCCGACCCACGAACAGCGGTATCACCATGTGCGGGTAGACCACGACGTCCCGCAGCGGCAGGACTGGCACCTCTTGTTCGGAGAGGTTGGATTCGTTGTTTTCGTGAACGCTTTCGCCCATGGGAATCTTTGCTCCAGTTGGCCGTAGCGGCTGGCACGGCGTCGCGACGAATATCGCGGTCTGTGCCTACGGCAGTTGCAGAACTCTTGGATGCGGGTTGACGTTTGGGCGCATCAGCTGCGCTTCAATCAGCGCGAGCGCAAAACCCCGTGTCTGCCCGGTAAATTACCAGCAAATCCCATGCCCGTTCTAGCAAACGCGGCTGTTGAGGGATCAGCAAGCCCGATTGTTTGTGTCAGATCGGCGCGTACCGCGCCATCGGTCAACGCCATAGGGTTGGCGGCGTGACGAGGAGGGAGACAGCGGGCTGTCCGCCCGCTGTGAAGCAGGTCCGCACCGGCCCGTGCTGAGCAGGTGCACGGACCGGCCGAGAGCTCAATCGGAGGACGCAGCCCGCTGCTGCTCGCCACCGTCGTAGATGATGAACGGCGTGTTCTCCCCGGCGATCACCGAGGAGTCGACCACGACTCGGCTGACGCTCTCGAGCGACGGCAGGTCGTACATGATGTCGAGCAGCACCTGCTCCATGATGGTGCGAAGCCCGCGGGCGCCGGTCTTGCGCTCCATGGCCTTGAAGGCGATGGCGCGCAGCGCGTCGTCGCGCAGCTCCAGCTCGCAGCCCTCCATGGAGAAGAGCCGGCCGTATTGCTTATACAGCGCGTGCTTCGGCTCGGTGAGTATGCGCACCAGGGCTTCCTCGTCCAGCTCGTCCAGGGTTGCCATGACCGGCAGCCGGCCGACGAACTCCGGAATCAGGCCATAGCGGATCAGGTCCTCGGGCTCGACGCCGCACAGCAGCTCGCCGATCTTCTTGCCATCGTCCTTGGAGTGGACCTCGGCCGAGAAGCCGATCCCGCCCTTGCGGGTGCGCTGCTCGATGATCTTGTCCAGGCCGGCGAACGCGCCGCCCACGATGAACAGGATGTTCGAGGTGTCGACCTGCAGGAACTCCTGCTGCGGGTGCTTGCGCCCCCCCTGCGGCGGGACGGAGGCGACGGTGCCCTCGATCAGCTTTAGCAATGCCTGCTGCACGCCCTCGCCCGAGACGTCCCGGGTGATGGATGGGTTGTCCGCCTTGCGCGAGATCTTGTCGATCTCGTCGATGTAGACGATACCCGTCTGCGCTTTCTCGACGTCGTAGTCGCACTTCTGCAGCAGCTTCTGGATGATGTTCTCGACATCTTCGCCGACATAGCCCGCCTCCGTGAGGGTGGTCGCGTCGGCGATGGTGAAGGGGACGTTCAGCAGGCGTGCGAGCGTCTCGGCGAGCAGCGTCTTGCCCGAGCCCGTGGGCCCGATCAGCAGGATATTGCTCTTGGAGATCTCGATGTCTTCCTTGGCGTCGCTCGCCTCCATGCGCTTGTAGTGATTGTAGACGGCAACCGAGAGGACCTTCTTGGCCTGCTCCTGGCCGATGACGAACTGATCCAGGCTGTCGTTGATCTCGCGTGGCTTGGGCAGGCGGCTGGTGGCCTCGCCCATGCCCTCCTGCATTTCCTCGCGGATGATGTCGTTGCAGAGCTCGACACACTCGTCGCAGATGAACACCGACGGCCCGGCGATCAGTTTGCGCACCTCATGCTGGCTCTTGCCGCAGAATGAACAGTAGAGGAGTTTCCCTTCGTCGTTCTTTCCGTGGTGGTTTCCGCTCATAATTGGCGAGGTCTCCGCGGGACAGTCCGGCTGTTGGGAGGCGCTACGCGCGCCTCCTTACATGCGTTTTATCATAACGATTCGCGCTGATATCGCAAGCCGACGAACCGGGCGATCCGGTGTCGGCGGCTGCGGCGGGCGGGCGTCGCGCATCGGCCCCGGGGGCGTCGGCCTCGGACCGACGCGGCCCCGCTCGCGGCCAAATCGCTAGGCGACGCTCGGCGCATCGGTGCGCTCGTCGAGCACGCGGTCGATGAGGCCGTACTCGGCGGCCACCTCTCCGCCCATGAAGCGATCGCGCTCGGTGTCCTCGGCGATCTTCTCCAACGGCTGGCCGGTATGGCGCGCCAGGATATGGTTCAGCTGATCACGGATGTGCAGGATCTCGCGGGCATGGATGTCGATGTCCGTGGCCTGCCCCTGAAAGCCCCCCAAGGGCTGGTGGATCATCATGCGCGAGTGGGGCAAGCAGAAGCGCTTGCCGGGAGCGCCGCCGGCCAGCAGCAGCGCGCCCATGCTCGCCGCCTGACCGATACACATGGTGCTCACGTCGGGGCGGACGAAGCGCATGGTGTCGTAGATGGCGAGCCCCGCCGTCACCGAGCCGCCCGGGGAGTTGATATACAGATGGATATCCTTGTCCGGGTTCTCGGACTCCAGGAAGAGCATCTGCGCGACGACGAGGTTCGCCACGTGGTCCTCCACCGGGCCCACCAGGAAGACGACGCGCTCCTTCAGGAGCCGCGAGAAAATGTCGAACGAGCGCTCGCCGCGGGCGGTCTGCTCGATCACCATCGGGATCAGGCCGAGGGCCTGCGGCGACGGCGGACTCTGGTCGTGCGTGTCGGTCATGGCTGCGAGAACCTCGTTAACAGGCGTCGGTGCAGGGGGCGTGCCGCAAGCGCGTCGCGGCCGCGATGAGGAAATAGGGATGGGCGCGGCCCGAGGCAACGCGGCGCGGGACGCCGTCGCTTTGGACCGCCCGGCGGCGTCAGCCGTCGCTGCTTTCGGTAAGGGCATCGAAGCTGCTGGACTCTTCTTCCACCTCCGCGGTCTCCAGCATCCGCTCGACGACGAGCTCTTCCATCGCCAGCGACTCCACCGCGGCCAGGCGCTGCTGGTCGGCGTAATGGTAGCGGATGAAGTCTTCCGGGCGCTCGTAGGTAGCGGCCAGCTCCTCCACCAGCTCGCGCACCCGCTCCTCGCTCGGCTTGAGCTCGTAGCGCTTGACCACCTCGGCCACGACCAAGCCCAGCTTGACCCGGCGCGCGGCGGACTCGGCGAAGAGCTCGTTCGGGAGGTCGATGTCGACGCCGCCGGCGGACTGCAGGGTCTGCTGCTTGAGCGATTGGATCTCCTCGTTGATCAGCGCCGCCGGCAGATCCACCGGATTTGCCTCCAGCAGGGCATCCAGCACCTGGCTCTTGACGTTGGACTGGATGCGCTGCTTGAGCTCACGCTCCATGTTGGCCCGCACGTCTGCGCGGAAATGCTCGAAGTCGCCGTCTTCGATACCGAAGGCGGTCATGAAATCGGCATCCAGGTCCGGCAGATGCGGCTCCGCGACCGCCTCCACGCTGACCTGGAACTGGGCGGCGCGACCGGCGAGCTCACTGTTCTGATAGTCCTCCGGGAAGGTCACCTCCACCACCCGCTCGTCGCCGGCGCTCGCCCCCTCCAGCTGTTCCTCGAAGCCGGGGATGAAGGTCCCGCTGCCGAGCACCAGCTGGCGGTGCTCGCCGCTGCCGCCCTCGAAGGGCTCGCCGTCGATGCTGCCGGTAAAGCTGATGGTCAACCGGTCACCGCTTTGCGCCGGGCGCTCCACGTCTTCGAAGGTGCGCCGCTGCTCGCGCAGGCGCTCGATCATCCGATCGACATCGGCATCCGCAACCTCGGCCACGGGCCGGGCGATGCGCTTGCCCGTCAGGTCGTGCAGGTCGATTTCCGGCAGCACCTCGAAGCGGGCCACGTAGGCGTAGCGCCCGCTTTCGGCATCGATGTCGGGCTCGATCTGCGGCTGTCCTGCCAGGCGCAGCTCCTGCTCGGCGACGGCCTGCGGGAAGGTCGACTGCACCATCTCTCCGAGCACTTCGCCGCGCACGTTCTCGCCGAAGCGCTGGCGCAGCACCCGCATCGGCACCTTTCCGGGCCGGAAGCCGGGTAGCCGCGCCTGCCGGGCCACTTCCCGCAGCTTCTGGTCGACCTGTTGCTCGACGTCGTCGGCGGGCAGCTCCACGGTCATGCGGCGGGCGAGCCCCTCGCCGGCCTCGACGGTCACTTGCATTGCTTCGTGCTCCTGGAATTTGCTGTGCGGAATAGCCGAAAAACACGGCAGTATAAGCTGCTGACCATGATTCCTCCAAGCACGAGCGCCGGCGAGAACACAGTAGGCTGCCGAGACGCCGATCAGGACAACCACAAGCCATGAGCTCGACACCACTGCGGCGGTGGGATGTCGGGGGTGCGTCGCGTCATCCCGCGTGTCATACCCGCTTGCGCTGCCGTGACACGGGCGGCAGCATCCGCACAGTGGCCCGCAAGGCCGGAGCGCGCGGCGCCGAGCCCACACGCGCTGCACCAGACCGATTGGTGATCCGAGCCGCGTCCGCTTGCTTGGGCGCTCTTCGCAGCCCTTGCGTCACCCTGACCCGTGCCCCCGACCTTGAGCCCCTTATTCCACTCCCGCTGATTCCAACCCCTCTGAATCCAACCCCTCTGAATCCAACCCCTCTGAATCCAACCCCTCTGAATCCAACCATGGCCCGCCCCACCCGCGCCCGCGTCGACCTCGCCGCGATCCGCCACAACTATGCCCATGCCAAGGCGCAAGCCCCGGGCGCACGGGCACTGGCGGTGGTCAAGGCCGATGCCTACGGCCACGGCGCCGTCGCCGTGGCACGGGCGCTGGCGCCCGTGGCGGACGCCTTCGCGGTGGCCTGCACGGAAGAAGCCCTGGAGCTCCGCGAAGCCGGCATCACCAAGCCCATCGTACTGCTGGAAGGGGTCTTCGAGCCGAGCGAGCTCGCGCACCTGGACAGCGCCCGCCTGACGCCGGTGGCGCACAACCGCGAGCAGCTTGACTGGCTGTGCCGGGCGCGACCGACAAGGCCCTTTCAGGTTTGGCTCAAGATGGACACGGGCATGCACCGCCTGGGCATGGAGCCGGCGGACTTCGCCGCCGCCCACGCCCGGCTCGCCGACTGCTCCCACGTCAGCGAGATCGTGCTCATGACCCACCTCGCCTGCGCCGACGAGCCGGAGCACCCGGCGACGCGGGCGCAGCTCGCCTGCTTCACCGCCCATGCCGGCGGCCTGCCCGGCCCGCGCAGCATCGCCAACTCGGCGGCAGTGCTCGGCTGCCCGGCCGCGCACGGTGACTGGCTGCGCCCCGGCATCATGCTCTACGGCGCCACCCCCTTCGGCGAGGCCCATCCGTCCGCTGCGGCGCTGCGTCCCACCATGCAGCTTCAGTCCCAGCTCATCAGCGTCCGCGCCCTCGATCCCGGCGAGGCCATCGGCTACGGCGGGCGCTACGTCTGCCAAGCACCCACCCGCGTCGGCGTCGTCGCCGCCGGCTATGCGGACGGCTATCCGCGCCATGCCAAGGACGGCACGCCGGCCGCCGTGAACGGCAAGCCGAGCCGCGTCATCGGGCGTGTCTCCATGGACATGCTCACCGTGGACCTGACGGATCAGCCCGACGCCCGCCCCGGCGACCCAGTGCAGCTCTGGGGCGATGCGGTGCCGGCGAATGACGTGGCGGCGGCGAGCGACACCATCGCCTATCAGCTCTTCACTGGCCTGTCGCGGCGGGTGCCCGTGAGCTACCGCGACGACAGCTGAGCGCGCGCTGGGGGAGCTGCTGCGGAATCGTCGCGGCCGGAGGCCGCTCCCACGCCCAGATTGAACCCGCCCGACGGGGCCTAAGCATGGCTACTGCTCATTCTCGACATCGCGATGCAGCCGCCGCTTGGTGCGCTTGAGGCCCAGCCAGGCGCTCCCCAGCACCAAGGGTAGCGCCACGGCCACGCCCAGGGTGGGGTCGATGGGCACGCCGGCTTCGGCGAGGCCATTGAGGCCGTAGCCCACGAGCCCGAGGCCGTAGTAGCTGATGGCCACCACCGACAGACCCTCGACGGTCTCCTGGAGGCGCAGCTGCAGCCGGGCGCGCCGGTCCATGGAATCCAGCAGGCTGCGGTTTTGCTCCTGCAGGCGCACCTCGACGCGGGCGCGCAGCAGCGCGGTCATGCGCGCAGCGCGCTCGGCCAGGGTGTGCTGGCGACGGCCCGTGGCCATGCAGGTGTTCACCGCCGGCGCCAGCCGCGCGTCCAGGAACTCCGTAAAGGTGGGCAGGCCCTGGATGCGCCGCTGGCGCAGCTGCTCCAGGCGCTGGCGCACCACATCGTAGTAGGCCGCCGTTGCATCGAAGCGCGAGGTGGTGCGGGCGGCGACGGATTCGACCTCCGCCGCCACGTCCGCCAGCTCTGCCAGCAAGGCGCGCTCCGAGGAGGGGTCACCGCTGCGCGCCGCTCGCTCCCCGTCATTGGCGCTGCCCATGCGCGCGGCGGCGTCCGCCAGGCGGCGCTCGGCGTCGCTCAGCGTACTGGCCGCCGCCCGCGCCGCGGGCAGGCCCAGCAGCGTCATGGCCCGGTAGGTGTTCACGTCGAGCACCCGCTTCACCAGCCGCCCGGCCTGGGCCTCGGTGAGGCCCTGGTCACGCAGCAGGATGCGCCCGAAGCCGTCCGCGTGGATGCGCAGGTCCGACCACGCCAGGCCGGCACCGCCGGCGACCTCGGCACCGATCACCGGAAAGCTGCCGAAGACCGTCATCAGGTCCGCCGTCGTGCGCTCCGGCATGTCCGCCGATTCCAGCACCAGCAGCACCGCCGTGACCACCTGCCCCGGCAGCGCCCCGAGCCAATCCTGCGGCAGCACCCCGAGGGGCTTGTCACCGAACGGATGGGCCGCGGCGCCCTCGGGCGCCAGGGACCGAGTGAAGCTGTAGGTCACGAACTCCGTGTGCCGCTCCCAGCGCAGACGCAGATCGCCGAGATCGACGAAGAAATACTGCCCGACATCCTCCGGCGCCGGGCGCTCCACGCCGAAGTGCGCCAGGAGCCGCAGCAGGTGATCGACGTTGGCCCCGCTGCCGCGCTCGCCACACTGATAGGCGATGTGGGCCACCGCCACCGGCGCACGCACCGACTCGAAGGTGCGCACGTGCAGCTCTTGGGTGATGGCGTGGCGCAGCGGGTGGTCCGGAAAGGGCAGCGACATGGCGTGGTGTGCGCGCGGTGAGGCATCCGATGGGCGACGACGCACTGCAGGGCCGAAATGCGGGTCAGCCGCGGACCGGGCCGACTCTGCACGAGCGCCGCCCTCGACCGGCAGTGCACAATCGATCCAAGGCTACCGCGCGTGGATGACCTTCGCCACCGCGCAAGCTCCGACGCCGGCCGTCGCGGGCACGCACCGCCGCCTCGGCCGAGGCGGAGACGTGGCCGGGCACGTGCGCGTCCCGGCGCCCGCACCCGGCCGAACTGATCCTGCCCGGAAAGCGCCGATTGGTCGGCGTCTTCCTAGAACACACTGAGCGTGGCAGCCACCAGGGTCGTGGCCACCAGCAGCGTGCAGGCAAGGGCCCACGCAGTGCCGTCGGCCGCATGAGCCAACGCCACCACCTCGACACGGACTCGGGGAAGCTGCTTCTGACGCCGCATGACTCTGATCCCTCCACGACCAAATGGCATGGCCAAATGGCTCGGCTGAATGGCTACGGCCCGCGCACGCGGACCGTGGATGTCGGGGCGGCCGATCGTCACGGATCAGGACTCGCAGCGATCAGGCCGCCCGCAGGAGCCGGCGTGGACCCCGTCGCACTGTAGCGCCGTCCAAAACCAGCTCTTACCCCAAGGGTAGTCCATACAAACCCCAATAGTGTGACGACTGCCCGAAACCTGAGGGGTCGGTCTCCGCAGCCGATCGACGGCTCGCCGGCGCAGCCCCTCGCAACGTGCACGCCCGCTGTCGTACGATGGCGGGCAGCATCGTCGGATGCGGATTGCCTCAAAGGTCCCACCACTCGCGGGTCACTGGCGAGCCCGGAGAGCTTGCAAGCCAAGTTAAAGCGCTTCCCGGAGGCAAAACCGCAGACCAGCACCAATCGGGCTGTCAGCAACAACAACGGCAATCGCTTGGAGCCCGGCGATCGATGCAGCCGCTCAGCGAGCTCGCCGAATGGGCACCGCACCAGCGCCAAGGGGACACAGATGCGCGACGTACGCTCCACCTGCACACCCAGGCCCGAGCTACTGGCCGGGACCTTCAACCCCGAGATCTTCACCGCCAGCCTGAGCCGCGTCCTGGGCGACTATGCCAAGGGCCGGGCCAAGCCCGGCGCCACCTCCCTGTACTCGGACCCAGAGGCCTTCTTCCGGGATGCCACCTACCCCACCCAGGGGCTCTGCAGCATCCTAGACAACGTGCTGGGGCGGCTGATCCAGGGCGATCTGTCGCACCCGGCCATGCAGCGCATGGACGACTCCTTCGGCGGCGGCAAGACCCACAACCTGATCGCCGTGACCCATGTCGCCTATCAAGGCGACACACTGACAGAGCACCTCGCCGACATCGTCCCGCCCGAACGGCTGGGCAAGCCCGGGCAGATCCGGGTGGTGGGCATCATCGGCGACACCGTGGACACCCTGCGCGAGGGCGGCGGCGGCAAGCCCAAGCCGAACACCCTGTGGTGGCTCATCGCCGAGCAGACACTTAACGCCGCGGAGCGCGGCCCCTTCGAGGCCCGCCTGGACGATACCTCGGCCCCGGCCTCCGAAGACTTCTTCGACACCCTCTTCGGCGACCAGCCCACGCTCATCCTCATCGACGAGATCGCCCAAGCAAGGTCGCCGGCACTGCCGCCACCAGCCGCAGCGTCGCCGGCGAGCTGGACCACGCCAACCCCCACCCCGACGGCCACCCGGTGCACGAATGGGCCTGGCGCGTGGTCTTCCTGCACAGCCTGGTGGGCCGCGGCGGCGGCTTCCAGGATGAGAAGTTCGGCATCGACATGGCAAGCGCGGTCTACGAGATGGCCTCGCCCGCCCTCAAGCCGGCCACCGTCCACTCCGCCCTGGCGCAGATCGACGCGGAGGCCAACTACCTGCGCAACCGCAACGGCCGCCTCTACGCCGACACCGTACCCACGCTCAACAACATCCTGCGCCGCATCGAGGGCAACGTCACCGACGCCGAGGCCCTGGAGCGCGTGGAACAGGTTGTCCGCAAGCTGGTGGACAAGTCCGCGGTCTTCGACCTCCACCCCAACATCAGTGACGGCGACGCCATCCCCGACAAAAAGCCCAAGCCGCAGCTCGGCATCATTGCCTTCGACACCCGCGACCTCGCCCCGGCGCGCTTCATCGAGCAGCGCGGTGCCGCCATCCGCGAGCACCAGAACCAGGTCTTCCTGCTGGCCCCCAGCACCGTACACATCGAGGGCGCCGTCTGGACCGAGGCGCGGGTGCAGCAGGAGCGGCGCACGCGCCAGAACATTCTCGCGCTCGCCCGCAAGGCCATCGCCGTCGAGCGGCTCAAGGCCAACCCCGAGAACTGGGGCGTGACCCACGAGCAGTTGCAAAAGGCCGGCTTCAAAGACCGCGCCGCCAAGGCCCCGGCGGAGCTGCGCACGGCCATCGACGAGTCCTACCGTCACCTCCTGTTCCCGAGCCGCAACGGCGGACAGGTGGCCGTGCGCGACCTGGGCAAGGGCGGCGCCGGGCCTACCGGCGGCGGCTCCGGCGGCCTGCACCTGGAAGGTGCCATCCTCAAGCAGCTCGCCGACGAGCGCGAGCTGATCACAGAAGAGCAGGCCACCACCGGCGAGACCCTCACCATCCTCGGTAAGCTCTTCTTCGACGCGTACAAGCAGGTCCCGGTGAGCGAGCTGGTGAGCCACTTCGCTACCCGCCGCCACTGGCCCATCCTGCAGGCACCGGACCTGCTGGCGCAGGTGCTGGTGGTCTTTCCGTCCGAGGCCTTCGACGATGCCGGCAACCCCGACCCGGAGCAGGCCCAAACCGGCGAGTCAGTGCCCCTCGGCGCCCTCAAGACCGGCGTCGTCATGCCCTATCATGAGGCCCAGAGCCGCGGCTGGATCGTCGCCCCCAAGGTACAAGAGCAGCAGTTCACCCTCACCGACCCGGCCAGGATCAAGCAGGTGCTGAACCTGCTCGCCGGCACCGCGCTCAGCCAATCCAAGACTCAGGTGACTGTGCTCAACATCGTCGCCACACTGGCGGATAAGGGTCAGTTCCAAATGGCACTGACCAACACCACCATCGGCGCCCTGGTGGACAATCGCGCCCTGTTCGCGGCCCTGAACAACCGCCTGCATTTCGCCGACAATGGCCAGGTCCGGCTCACCGTCGGCGAGCCCGAGCCCAACTGCAAGTTCCTGAGCTTGCTCAAGCAACCCAACGGACAATCCTGATCCATGGCGAGAACCGCCCCCGCGGCACCGCGCAGCCCAGGCGCCGGCAGCCGGTCAGACAGCGCCAAGGCCGACGACGCCAGGCTCGCGAAGCAGGCCAAGCGCGCCCCCTACCTGCTGCGCATCACCGCCCGCAACGACCTGCCGCCGCCGCTGTTGATCGTCAAAGAGCGCATCGCGCCGGAGGACCGGGACGACACCGCCGGCCTCACCAACCCCCGCGCCAAGCACCTGGAGCGCGGCAGCCTGCACGGCGAGGCCGTGCGCGCCAGCCTGCCCGTGCTGCGGCGCCTGCTGGAGGCGGTCAAGGACGATCAGGGCATCCCCCTAGGCCTGGAGCGCTTCATGTCAACCCAGGGGCTCAAGCAGACCGACCGCAACCTGCCCCTGGACGAGGCCGCCGGCGCCCGCCTCGCGCTCTTCTTCAGGCTCCAGCGCAAGGTCAAAGACAGCGACCGCATCGAGCTCATCGGCCGCCGCGTGGCCATGCTCTCCCGCGAGGAGGCCGTCTACTGGCTCGCCAATGTCACCACCGCCGACCCGGCGCTGCGCAGCTGGGCCGTCAGCGGGCTGCGCCACATGCTCTGCGGCGGCGCCGGCGACAAACGCCTGCCGCAGGTGCTCGAGCGCATCCGCGCCCGGGGCTGAGCGCGCGCAGGACGATGCACCACCGCATGCGCCTCACCGCCCACCAGCAACAGGTCATCAAACAGGCCGCACAGGACGCCTTCGGCCCCGACGTGCGCGTGCATCTGTTCGGCTCCCGCGTCGACGACACCCGCCGCGGCGGCGACATCGACCTGCTCATCCGCACCGCGCTCACCGATCCCGAGCGCATCGTGCGCGCGGAGATCGACTTCCAGGTCCAGGTGCAGCGCGCCCTCGGCGAGCAGCGCATCGACCTGCTGGTGGACTACCCGGGCCGGCGCGTGCGCCCGCCCATCTTCGACGTCGCCGCCCGCACCGGGGTGGCGCTGTGAGCGACAACACCCCCGCCCGGCGCCTGGCGGATGCGCTGCGCGAATGCCACCAGCATGCCCACTACATGCGCTATGCCTTGACGGCCCTGGCACCGCACCTGCCGCTCACCGGCGCGCGGCTCCGCGCGCTGGATGCCGAAGCAGTCCAGGATCTGGACCAATTCGTCCTGCGCTTCGGCAAGCTGCAAGACGCCATCGGCATGCGCCTGCTGCCCGCCGTGCTGGCCTACCTGCAAGAGCCCTATGAACGGCGCCCCATGCTGGACAAGCTGCATCGGCTGGAGCAACTGGGCTACCTCGACGATGCCGCCGACTGGCAGCGGCTGCGCGCCATCCGCAACCAGTTTGCCCACGAGTATCCGGACGCGCCCGAGCGTAACGCCGCCGTCCTCAACACCGCGGTGGAGGCCGCCGCTGCGCTGGAGTCCATCCTCGCGCGCATCGAGGCGGGGCTTGGCGCACAGACGCCGTGACCCTTACCCCGGATGGCCGCCAGCCACGAGCCCGCGGCTCATCAAGCCCCAAGGAGCAGCAGCATGCGCGACGGCGGCATCGTCGCCGCCCGCAACTACCTGGGCCGCCACGGCAAGCGCGACAGCGCCGCGCTGCGCGGCCTGCTCAAGGTCTGGGCCGACGAGTGCGACGACGAGGCATTGAAGCGCGAGGCGCTGTTGATCGATTATGAGCTGTAGCCGAAACGACCCTGCACGGCCTGTGCCGGGAACGAGCGCCTGGATGCAAGCCGCGGACAGGCTGTCGGTCGCGAGCCATCAACCCGAGCGAGTGGAGGCAGCACATGCACATCGCCGTCGAGCGGCAGCCGCTATGGACTCGGTGATGGTGGCCCTGGTGGTTGGTGGATTCTGATGGAGCCGGAAGTCCACTTGATCCGTGACCAAGAAGTCGCCGTGCCGGACCTGGCCGGCTGGCGGCGCGAGCGCATCCGCGCCCGGGGCTGAGCGCGCGCAGGACGATGCACCACCGCATGCGCCTCACCGCCCACCAGCAACAGGTCATCAAACAGGCCGCACAGGACGCCTTCGGCCCCGACGTGCGGGTGGATCTGTTCGGCTCCCGCGTCGACGACACCCGCCGCGGCGGCGACATCCCGGGATGGGGCCGGCACGCACCAGCCGACGGAGCATCCCCATGAAGCCATCCATCGCCTTTGAGCGACACCGTGAATCCATCCGCCGTATCGTTGCCGCCCATCACGCGAGTCATCCACGGGTATTTGGCTCGGTCCTGCTCGGCAAGGATCACGATGGCAGCGACCTCGATTTGCTCGTTCAGCCCACCGCAGAGACCTCGCTGCTCGATATCGCGCGCATCCAGGTGGAATTGGAAGCGCAACTGGGCGTCCGCGTCGATGTGCTGACGCCGAATGCCCTACCGGCGCAGTTCCGGGATCGCGTGCTGCACGAGGCGCAGCCCGTATGAGCAGCAAGTCATTGCGTGTGCCTGACTATCTCGGCCATATGCTGCAGGCCATCGACCGCATCCAGGCCTACACCAATATGGTTCCAAAAGAGGCATTTATGCAGAGCACGCAGCTTCAGGACGCCGTGGTCCGCAATATCGAGATCCTCGGCGAAGCGTCTCGGAACGTGCAACTGCACGGGCCCGAGCTGGTCGCCCAACACCCAGACATCCCTTGGTCTGCACTCTATGCCATGCGCAATCGCATCAGCCATGGCTACTGGTCAGTGGACCTGGATACCGTGTGGAATGTCGTGCAACGCGAGCTGCCCACCCTTCGCGTGCAGATTCATACCCTAGTTTCGCAAATGCAGGCTTAGGCAACATGGCGCACCAGGATTTAAGGCTGATCGAAGCCGGCTTTCCCTGCCATCAGGTGGGGGCGGAGACGCGGCGCGAGTGCGACCGTGGCAAGGCGCCGCCGACGCATCGGCTGCACGTCTGGTGGGCACGCCGCCCGCTGACGCCGAGCCGGGCGGCGATCCTGGCTTCGTTGCTGCCGGCGGATGCTGACCCTGAAGCCTTCGTGAAGGAATTGGGTATCCGCGTGCTCGTGGCGGATGTGCATGGGGTCGGTTGGGTGCTCGGCGAGGAGAAGTTGCGTGAGCGTGTGATCAACACACGCGAAGGACGATCACTCAATGTCGATGAGGTCGTACAGCGGGTGCTGATGCAAGAGCTTAGGGGTGCGACAGGAAACGGTTAGCCGCTGGCGCAAGCTGCCAGCATACAGGGCCGCCATCGAAGGGCACCTGGCCGACAGCCACAACGCGACCGCTGGCCGCATGGCCGATCTGGTGGAACGTGCCCTTGATGTGATCGAAGAACAGATGGACTACCGGTATGACCGCCGCATCAAGCTCAGGGCCGCAATTGCCGTCCTTCAGTTGTCCGGGCTGGGTCGGGCTATGGCCGCCAGGCAAGTGCCCCGCGCCAGCAGTCCTACCGGTAACTCGGGTATCGACTGACGGGTTAACTGTGGACCCCCGTCCCATACTGGACTTCGTTGGAGCAATCCGTCTGCTAAGCTTCGGTCGCAAGAAACGCGGCAGCCGGGGAGAAGCAGCATGACCAAAGAAGAGGTCCGGGAGCCCAGCACACGGACAGAAGGAACCACCTTCCGAAGCTTGGCGGATGTAGGGCTAGATCGGCATCGACAGGGGATCAAAAAGGAGCCGGAAGAGCGGAGGGAGCAGGAGGAAGAGGGTAGGGAGCGCAGAACCACGAGCGCCGAAGCAGAGCGTGAGTTTAAGCGGGAACTTCAGCGCGTTGCCCGGATCGTCCAGGAGCTGCCGTACGATGCTGTGTTCAGCATCACAATGAAATTTCTCATCGCGTTCTGGATGGCGAACCTGGTAATTGTCGCGATTGTCTCTGGCGTCTTGTTTTTGCTGACTGGAGGACTACCTGGGCTATCGGGCGGCGCGTGACCTTAGCCATTTCCGCGTAACCATTGGCGGGCAAAGTCGTGAGCGGCCGAGAAGCCTATCAGCGTTAGCTGCCCGGAGCTTGGTTGTCCGGGCCATTCCGTTGTGCTGAAAGAGACAGATGTACCGGCCCGCATCTGGCTAATCAACGCCCGGGTTTGGGATTGGCTGAACGTTCCCTCAATAGTGTCCTTAGCGTAGATGGGAGTATTGTCGTCGACTCTCACCACTGGGGAAGTTCCTGGGTGATGGTTCACACCTATGCGCGCGGAGGCGTAGGTGGGGCCCAGGAAAAACGACGGTGTAGGCTGCAACAAGTAGTCCCCGCGGGAGTTCACCGTACAGAAGCGCACATCCCGCACCTGATCGTACCGGCAATTCGTGTACCAAGTGCAGTCCGGACCGAAGCTGTCGCTGTCTTTGTCCCTACGCCACTTGCCACAAGCAAGGTTAGATTCCGCCCTCGGGGAGTCGGCCGGCTCCCGTGAGGAGGGCCTTTCGCCAGTGTCCGCCGTGTATGATCCCGGGGGCGCTGCGCACGCCGAGATAAACAGACCGATAAGAGCAACAACAAGCGACCGCACCACGTCAAACTCCTGACCACGCCGAGTCTTCGCATCTACCCTACAAGAGGTAATGTTCCAATTCCCATGCAGAATCCAGGGAAGCCGGAACAATCTCTTGGTTAGCAGATCAGGGCACTGGTCGGGAACCCCCAACTTAACCAACAAGTCGACGAGGGACGCCTGAGCAAAGACAGGGGGTCGCCGCAGGACGGGCCTGCGAAACTCCGCCAAAAGTTCCCCCAGGGTTCCCCCGCGATTCACGCCCACCTGGCAGCCCTCGGAGAAATTCCGTAAGCACCTGTTTGTGAATGGTGCCCGGGGCGGGACTCGAACCCGCATGGCCGAAGCCGAGGGATTTTAAGTCCCTTGTGTCTACCAGTTTCACCACCCGGGCGGGCGCGAGGGCGAGATGTGTGCGGGCGAGGTCGCGAGCCGGCTAGCGCCGTGGGAGGCGGCGGCCCGGCGACGAAGGGGAATGGAGGCTGAGGTCGGAATCGAACCGGCGTCCACGGCTTTGCAGGCCGCTGCATAACCACTCTGCCACTCAGCCGAAGCCCTCTAATATAACGGCCGTCGGGTGCTTTGTCACGCCCCGGATCACGCGCCGGACCAGGGCGACTTCCGGCGCTCACGGCGCTGCATCGGGCCGGTGTCACGGCGCCCGTTGGCGACTGCGTCGGATGTGGCACCGGTCTGCCAGCGGGCCGCGATGAGCCCTTGCGAGCCGCATCCGCGTGTTGACGGCGGCAAGCGGCAACGGTCATACTGGTGGGTCTTGAGCGGTGGCCGCATGCCGTCGAAGACCGTGCACCGAGCGGGTCGGCTCGGGCTTCAGAGTGAGCCCCCAGGATGAGCCGACGGCCCGTCGTTGCGGGCGCTTCTCGCCGAGCTTTTCGTAACTCCAACACCGACGGGGACGATCCGGTGCCCCGACGCGATCCGCGCCAGTTGCGGGGTAACAGGACTTATGTACGCAGTCATTGAAACAGGCGGTAAGCAATACCGCGTTGCCGAAGGCGACAAGCTTCGCGTCGAGAAGCTCGACGCCGAAACCGGCGCCAGCATCGACCTCGACCGGGTGCTCATGATCGCCGACGGCGGCGACGTCAAGGTCGGCAAGCCCTTTATCGACGGCGGCAAGGTCACCGCCGAGGTGGCCGGTCACGGCCGGGGCGGCAAGGTCAAGATCATCAAATTCCGCCGTCGCAAGCATCACATGAAGCGCCAGGGCCACCGGCAGTGGTTTACGGAGCTGAAGATTACCGGCATCGCGGCCGGCGGCTGACGAACAGCGCCGACTGCGACCCGCTTACGCGACCAGCGACACGAGGCATTCATCCATGGCACACAAAAAGGCAGGCGGCAGCTCTCGTAACGGCCGCGATTCCGAATCCAAGCGCCTCGGCGTCAAGCGCTTCGGCGGCGAGCGCGTCCCCGCCGGCAGCATCCTGGTGCGCCAGCGCGGCACGCGCTTTCACAACGGCGCGGGCGTCGGGCGCGGGCGCGACTACACCCTGTTCGCGCTGAAGGACGGAGAGGTGCGCTTCGAGGTCAAGGGCCCGCGCAACCGCCGCTACGTGAGCGTCGTCGAGCCGGCGCAAGGCTGAGCGCCTGCTGGGCCGAGCGTAACGCGCCAGAGCCGGAGCCGAAATGCACTCGCAGCGTCGGCTCGTTGTCGTGCCGGCAAGCGTGCGGCCGCCGGCGCCGACAACGCTGACGGCAACAACAACGCAGCATCGCTGGCCCTCGGCTGGACTATCACCGCGCGAGGGACGATAGCCTCTCGCTCAGCGCCCTCGCCCGCAGCGCGGCGCCCCCGCCCGCAATCGAAGCGCCGCGAGCGCTGCATCGCGAAAGCCCCGCCCCGCGGGGCTTATTGCGTTCTGCATGCCCGCGAACACCGAGATACCCACCGTGAAATTCGTCGACGAGGCCAGGATCCGCGTAGAAGCCGGCAACGGCGGCGATGGCTGCGTGAGCTTTCGGCGCGAGAAGTTCATCCCCAAGGGCGGACCGGACGGCGGCGACGGCGGTGACGGCGGCAGCGTCTACCTCGTAGGCGATGCGAATCTGAACACCCTGGTGGACTTCCGCCACCAGCGCCGGCATCGCGCCGACAACGGCCGGCCGGGCATGGGCCGCAACCGCACCGGTGCCGCCGGCGCCGATGCGGAGATCCGCGTGCCGCTCGGCACCCGCGTGAGCGACGCCGCCACCGGCGAGGTCATGGGCGAGCTGCTGGAGCAGGATGCGCGCCTGCTGGTGGCCGCCGGCGGCTTCCACGGCATCGGCAATACCCGCTTCAAGTCCAGCACCAACCGCACGCCGCGGCAGTCCACCCCGGGCAAGCCGGGCGAGCGCCGGGAGCTGCTGCTGGAGCTGCTGCTGCTCGCCGACGTGGGTCTGCTCGGCCTGCCCAACGCCGGCAAGTCGAGCCTGATCCGCGCGCTCTCCAGCGCCCGGCCGAAGGTGGCGGATTACCCCTTCACCACCCTGTATCCGAATCTGGGCGTCGTCAGCGTCGGCCCCAAGCGCAGCTTCGTGATGGCCGATGTTCCGGGTCTCATCGCCGGCGCCGCCGGCGGCGCCGGGCTCGGCACGCACTTTCTGAAGCACTTGGCGCGCACCCGTCTGCTGCTGCACCTGGTCGACCTAGCCCCGGCGGACCCCGAGGCCGCACCGGCGGGCGATATCCGTACGCTGGCCGCCGAGCTGGCGGCCTTCGACTCCGCCCTCGCCGCCCGGGAGCGCTGGCTGGTGCTGAACAAGATCGATCTGCTGGACGCCGACACCCTGGCCGCACGGCGGGCCGAGCTGGTGCAGGCGCTGGACTGGCGGGGGCCGGTGTACGCCGTCTCCGCGAGCACCGGCGCCGGCACGTCCGAGCTGGCCCGAGACGTCATGGCGCGGCTGGACGAGCTGCCGCATCCGCTGCACCCCACCCCCACACCGAGCCCGGATGAGGCCGACTGGCATCCGCTGGACTGAGGGCCCGTCGGCTCCATCGCCCCGGCGCAAGCACCCCGGCCCATCCCAAGACCCACCGCGATGTTTCAACGCCATCACATCCCCGGCACCCGGCGCTGGGTCGTCAAGATCGGCAGCGCACTGCTGACCCGCGACGGCGCCGGCCTGGACACGGATATGCTAGCCCCCTGGATCAGCCAGATGGCCACTCAGCGCGCCGCCGGCCGCGAGCTGGTGCTGGTATCCTCCGGCGCCGTCGCCCAGGGCATGGCGCGCATGGGCTGGCGCCAGCGCCCGCAGGCCCTGCACGAGCTGCAGGCCGCCGCGGCCATCGGGCAGATGGGTCTAATCCGCGCCTACGAAGACGGCTTCTCCCGCCACGGGCTGCACACGGCCCAGGTGCTGCTGACCCGCGACGACCTGGTGGACCGCAAGCGCTATCTGAACGCCCGCAGCACCCTGCGCACGCTGCTCACCATCGGCGTTGTGCCGGTGGTGAACGAGAACGATACCGTCGCCACCGACGAGCTGCGCTTCGGCGACAACGACACACTGGCCGCGCTGGTGGCGAACCTGCTGGAGGCGGACCTGCTGATCCTGCTCACCGACCAGGACGGGCTCTTCTCGGCGAATCCGCGCACCGACCCCGAAGCCCAGCTCATCGACTCGGCGCGGGTGGACGACCCCCAGCTCGACCGGGCCGCCGGCGGCAGCAGCGGCGGCGTCGGCACCGGCGGCATGGTCACCAAGCTGCGCGCGTCCCGGCTGGCGGCGCGCTCCGGCTGCGCGACGGTCATCGCGCCCGGGCGGCGCGGCGAATGCCTGACACAGATCGCCGGCGGCGGCGACATGGGCAGCCTGCTGGTGCCGGCCCAGGGGCCCCAGGCGGCGCGCAAGCGCTGGCTTGCGGGGCATCTCAGTGTCAGCGGGCGACTGGTGCTCGACGACGGCGCCGTGCGCGCCCTGCGCGAGGGCGGGCGCAGCTTGTTGGCGGTGGGGGTGACCGCGGTCTACGGCCATTTCGCCCGCGGCGAGGTGGTAGCCTGCGTGGACCGCGACGGCCGCGAGGTGGCCCGCGGGCTGGTCAACTACGACGCCCAGGACGCCATCCGCATCAAGGGGCTGCCGAGCAGCGCCTTCGAGGGTGTGCTGGGCTTCGTCGACGACGACGAGCTAATCCACCGGGACAACCTGGTGCTCATGTGAAGCAGGCACGACGGCGCCCTCCGGGCTGCGATGGCGGACGCGGCGCTAGCGCGCGCCAGAGTCCGGCGGTCGAGGCGCGCGGCCGGGAGCTGGGCTCAGCGTGCGACCCAGCGGCCGTCCTCTCTGGAGAGCCAGAGCTCAACGACATCCGTCTGCGGCCGCTCCTCGCCGCGGCGGATGCGGCGCTCTACGCGGCAGTCGAAGTGGACGCCGGGGCGGTCCAGCCCGCGACAGCCGAGCTTGACGATGTCTTCCAGCTCCAGGGTCAGCACACCGGCGTCATCGGCCCCCAAGTGCTCGACGCTGCGAGCGTTCAGATCCGTCAAGGTGGCGGTGTAGGCGCTGCGGATCTGCTCTTCAGTGGGCTCTTCGACCACGCCGGAGCCGGTCTGGGCGCTCGCCTGCGCATCATCACCGCCGTCCTGCGCGCGAAGCGCGGCGCTGGGGGCCACGGCAAGCAGGGCGAGCGCCAGGGCCCACACACGCAGCGACGCAAGTAGCCGCATCGGCCCTCCAAGAGCGGTTTCGGGCGGTCGCGAGGAAGATCGTGCTGACTGCAGGGGCATGGCTTCGGCTTGGGAGCAAAGGGCTTTACAGCTGCGATTGTAGCGGGCGCCGGCCGCTCGCGCGCAGCTGCGATCCTCCGCGGGCAGCACCGCGGCGCTTGCCGACGGGCGTCAAAATTCGTAGCCTGCGTGGTCTGCTTTCCCTCCAAAGCTCAGGGCCTTTCTCGGAGATCCGCATGTCCTCGCCCGCCGATATCGCCCGTTACAACATGATCGAGCAGCAAGTGCGCCCGTGGAATGTGCTCGACCATCGGGTGCTGCAGGTGCTCGGCGAGCTACCCCGAGAGGCCTTCGTGCCCGACGCCTACCAGGCGCTGGCCTATGCAGACGTGGAAATACCTCTGGGCACAGACACCTGCATGCTGGCTCCCAAGATGGTGGGCCGCATGCTGCAAGCGCTTCAGGTGCGCGACGGGGACAAGGTGCTGGAGATTGGCCCGGGCACCGGCTATATCACCGCCTGCCTCGCGCGCCTCGGCGGCCGCGTCATCGGCGTCGAGATCGACCCCGACCTGGCGGCAGGCGCCCGCGAGCGGCTCGACGCCATGCAGCTGCGCCGGCTGGAGGTGCATACCGTCGACGCCATGGCCGGGCCCGTCGACGGCGGCCCCTTCGATGCCATCGCCGTCACCGGGTCGCTCCCCACGGAAGAGCCGCTGCCCATGCTCACGCAGCAGCTGGCGCCGGGGGGGCGGCTGTTCGTGGTCGTCGGCGAAGATCCGGTGATGCAGGCACGACTCGAGACCCGCGTCGGCGGGATCGGCGACCTGCGCCGCCAGACCTTGTTCGAGACCTCGGTGCCGGCGCTGAAGAACGTCCCGCAGCCCGAGCGCTTCGTCTTCTGAGGCCAGCCGCGCATGGTGCGCCAGGTGAATCCCAGCGAGCTGGCCGCGATCCTGAACGGCGACGCGCCCGCGCCACAGCTGCTCGACGTGCGCGAGCCCTGGGAGCTCGACATCTGCGCTCTGGAGGGCGCGAGGCACATCCCGATGCGCCGCATCCCGGGGGCGCTCGGCGAGCTGGACCCGGAGCGCCCGGTGGTGGTCATCTGCCACCACGGCATCCGCAGCCAGCAGGTGGCCCTGTACCTAGACCACCAAGGCTTCCGGCAGGTACTGAATCTGCGTGGTGGCATCGATGCCTGGGCGCATGACGTGGACCCGGACATGGCGACCTACTGACCGCCGCCAAACGGCCCCCACAGACGACTCCGCCCGTCGCAGTCTCCTATCCATCGCGCCCCGCCGCAACCGAGCGCAACCATCACAGCGAGGTCATCGTGATGAGCATCCACCAGGCCCCCATGCCCCTGTGCAACGCCGGCTTCTCCCAGCTCATGATCATCGACGCCCAGGAAAGCCTAGCGGCGGTGATGCCGAAGGACGAGCTCGCGGTGGCGGTGGCCAATATCAACCGCCTGGTGCAGGCAGCGGAAATCCTGTCGGTGCCCATCATCTCCACCGAGCAGTATCCCCATGGCCTCGGCCGCACCATCGACCCGATCCGCGAGCACCTGCCGGAGACCGTGGCGCCGACGGAGAAGACCTGCTTCTCCTGCTGCACTGCCGCCGGCTTCGAGCGCGCGCTCACCCAACAGCCGGAGCGCAAGCAAGTGGTGCTGACGGGCATGGAGGCGCATATCTGCATCGTGCAGACGGCCTCGGGCCTGCAGCGCTGGGGCTATCAGGTGTTCGTGGTGGCCGATGCCATCTGCTCGCGCCACCCGGCGAACCGCCAGAACGCCCTGGAGCGCATGCGCCACAGCGGCATCCACGTCACCAACACCGAGTCCGTCGCCTTCGAGTGGCTCGGGGACTCAACCAACCCACACTTCCGCGAGGTGTCGCGGATGTTCAAGTAGCCGTGCTGCCACCGCTTGCCGGCCTGGGTCCCGCTCCGCCTCTTGCCCGGTCTGCTGCCCCGCCAGTCGCCCCACTGGTCGCCCCACTGGCCGCCCCACTGGCTACCAGGCAGTCGCCGGCCAGACAGGCGTCCACCAGGGCTGTGACCCGCCCCAGCGCGCCGCGGTTCTCGACGATGACACGCCGCCCCTGCTCGCCCACCCGGGCGCGCTCGGCGGCGTCGGTGAGCCAGCGCCGCAGCACCGCTGCCAGGCCATCGGCATCCGCCACCTGGGTCAGGGCACCGCGCTCGCGCAGCAGCCGCGTGATCGCCGCGAAATTGAAGGTATGCGGCCCCGCCAGTACCGGCAGGCCCGCCGCCGCGGGCTCCAGCAGATTGTGCCCGCCGGTGGGCACCAGGCTGCCGCCGACGAAGGCGACATCCGCAGCGGCAAAGAAGACGGCCAGCTCACCCATGCTGTCGCCGAGATAGACGGCGACGTGCGCCGGACAGGGCTCGTCCAGACTGCGCCGCGCCAGCCCAAAGCCCGCCCGGCGCACCAGTGCGGCCACGCGCTCGAAGCGCTCGGGGTGCCGCGGCACCAGCACCAGCAGGGCCGTGGGCAGGTCTGCACGCACCATCGCATGGGCGGCGAGCACCTGCTCCTCCTCCCCCTCGCGGGTGCTCGCGGCCACCCACACCGGGCGGTCGTTGCCCCAGGTGCGCCGCAGCACCTCGGCTCGGTCGGTGAGGCTCGCAGGGGGCTGCACATCGAACTTGATACTGCCGGTGACGACAATGCGCTCGGGCTCCACGCCCAACGCCTGGAAGCGCTCGGCGTCCGCCGCCCCCTGGGCGGCGATACACGAGAACCGGCGCATGGTCTCGGCGCTGAAGCGCGCCACACGTGCATAGCCGCGCGCCGAGCGCGCGGACAGGCGCGCATTCACCAGCATGGTCTGGATGCCTCGCGCGTCACAGGCAGCGAGCATGTTGGGCCAAACTTCCGTCTCCATCACCAGCACCAAGCGCGGCGCGGCGCGGTCCAGGAAACGGCTCATGATGCCCGGCAGGTCGAAGGGCGTGTAGCGGTGCAGCGCCGCATCGCCTAGCAGCTCCCGCAGCCGGGCTGCGCCCGTGGGCGTCGTCGTGGTCACCAGAACCCGCACATCCTGTTGCAGCAGGTGGCGCAGTACCGGCAGCGCCGCCTGTACCTCGCCGACCGAGACGGCATGTAGCCAGACATCCACAGGCGCCGGCGGCTCCGGCTCGCGGGCCAGACGCTCGCGCCAGCGCTCGCGGTAGGCCGGTGCCCGGCGTGAGCGCCAGAGCAGACGCAACAGCGCGAGGGGGATCAGCAGCGCGACCAGAAGAGAGTAGAGTCGGCGCGACAATACGGACCGTCTTACAACCCTGGCGGGCGATTATCCGGGGAGACCGGGGCAGGGAATCGGCGGGCGCCGACCCCGCTGCCCCGATGGGAACGGGACAGCCGCGCGAATCAGAGCGCGGTGGCGGTGGTGTCCGCGCCCGCGTCTTGCGGCGCCGGGGCAGCGGGCATGGCCGCCGGGGCCGGCTCCGGCACCAGCTGCTCGGGCACCGACTTGGCGAGCTTGCCCTCGGCGATGGCGGCGTCGATCCAGGGCTGATGCAGTGCCAGCAGGCTCCAGACCATCACCATGCCCACGGGCCAGGCCAGCAGGGCCGCCGGACGGGACGGGCGGAAGCGCAGCACCACCCAGAGCCAGATGACCGTCAGCACCGCTGCCGTCACGTATGCGACCGGCTGCCACTGGAAGCCTTGGTCCATGGGCAAGTAGTTGCCGAGTCCGTCCACCGGCGGCGGCTCGCCCAGATACAACAACCAGACCCAAGCCACCCAGAGCGCCGCTGCGGCGACGCCGAACACCAGCGCCGAGAGCCAATGCGCCGGCCAAACCAGCCAGCGCGGCAGCCGCTGCACGCCGCCGGCACCGATGACGGCCAGGGGCACCAGGAGCCCAAGGGCCGCGACCGGGCTCAGCGCATCGGACAGGACCAGAAGCCCCCAGCCGAGCACGGTCACCACCAGCGCGGCGCGAAAACCGGGGAAGCCGAAGATGGCGCCCGGGCGCAGCACCAGCGTGAGCACGGCCAGCAGCCAGGCCGGGAAGGCCATGGTCAGGAACAGCCACAGCCATTGCAGCTGCGCCGAGGGATTGCTGAGATCGATGCCGGCGATGTAGCGACCCAGGGTATTGGCGGACAGCCAGGTCTGGTAGAGGTCATCGCCGCGCTGCTGCAGCAGGAAGGGCCAGATCAGCAGCCAAGGCAGTGCAAAGATCACCGCGACGATGATGCCGCGCAGGTAACGCCCGAAGCGGGCGATGCCTAGGAAGGGCAGCACCAATGCGGAGATCCCGAGCACCAGGGGCCCGAACAGCCCGTGGGCCATGAAGGCGATACCGGCGCCGGTGCCAAGCCAAAGGCCGCCCCAGAACACGCGGCGCGGCCACAATGCCATGCCGTACAGACCCATGGCCATACCGGCAATGAGCCCGGTCTCGGGCAGCATATCGTGGCCGTACCAGACGACACCGAGACTGCTGATTAGCACCAGCACCGCGGCGGCGCCAGCCGCCGGCATGACTGAATCGTCGGCGTGGCGCCAGGCGGCGCGGCCGACGAGCGCCGTGAACAACAGTGTCAGGCCCAGGAAGACGCCGCTTGCCACGCGTGCGGCCTGCTCCGCGGGCAGATAATCCCCGAGCGCTTGGGCCAGACCGGCGCCAGTCATGTAGTACAGCGGCGGCGTGTCCAGCACGGGCGTGCCGTCCACCTGCGGCACCAGGTAGTCGCCGCCGTCGATGATGCTTTGCACGGCAGCGAGGGAGCGCGTCTCGCCCGCTGTCCAGGGCTCATGCCCAACGAGTCCGGATGCGACGAAGGCGCCCGCCAGCAACAGGGTCAGGAACCAAAGCCAGGAGCTCTTTTGTTTGGGGGGTTTGGCCGCGGATGCATCCGCCTCGGCGGCCTGGGTCGCTGATTTTGCCATCTCGAATCCTCACTGCCAGCGCGGGATGGACTATAGCACAATGGCCCTGCTGCTCTGCGGGCCGATCACCGCCATTGTACCGGTCTCTGGCGCCGGACTGCGGCGCCCATCGCCGCCGAAAGCTGTCCAGGATCACCCTGCACCCACATCCGACCCCGCGACAGCGGCAGCGAATGCAACAAACTCCCATGATCCAGTCCCCCCCGCGCATCACCGTGCTCGCCTCGTTCTCCGGCGCCGGCGGCGTCGAGCGGATGCTCGTGAACCTGCTGCACGGCTTGACGGCGCAAGGCCGCGACCTGGACCTGCTCACCATCCGCACAACGAGCCCGCATCTCGATGACCTGCCGGCGGCCGTGCGCCGGATCGACCTCGGCGCCCGCCACAGCCTGGGCGCCGTCGGCGCCTTGGCCCGCCATCTGCGCGCCGAGCGGCCGCCGGTGCTGCTGGCGGCCAAGGACCGCGCCGGCCGTGCCGCAGTGCTGGCGCGCCGACTCGCCGGCGTGCGCACGCCCATCGTCATGCGCCTCGGCACCAATCTCGGCGCGGCCCTGGCGGAGCGCCATCCCCTCGCGCGGCGCCTGCGGGTGGCCGCCGCGCGCCGCAGCTGGCGACGGATCGAGCACATCGTCGCGGTCTCCGCCGGCGTCGCAGCGGACACCGCGGACATCGCGCAGTATCCGCGCGGGCGCATCAGCGTCATTCACAATCCAGTCATCACGGCGCAGCTTTATGCACAGGCCGCCCTGCCCTGCCCGCACCCCTGGCTGACGGCGGCGGCGCAACAGACGGCGCCGGTGGTCCTCGGCGCCGGCCGCTTGGAGCGCCAGAAGGACTTCCCGACACTGCTGCGGGCCTTTGCGCAGCTGCGCGCGGCAAGACCCTGCCGGCTGGTGCTGCTCGGCGACGGCGCCTGGCGCGAGCGGCTGCTGGCGGAAGCCGAGGCCCTCGGCGTCGCCGCCGACCTCGACCTGCCGGGCTTTCAGGCCAATCCCTATCCCTTCCTCGCCAACGCCCGACTGTTCGCGCTCTCATCCGCCTGGGAGGGCTCGCCGAACGTCCTCACGGAGGCAATGGCCCTGGGCACCCCGGTCGTGGCGACCGACTGCCCGAGCGGACCGCGGGAGATCCTCGCCGACGGTCGTTTCGGCCCGCTGCTGCCGGTGGGGGATGCACCGGCGCTGGCGGCGGCCATGGCGAGCGTGCTGGATGACCCGCTGCCCAGAATGACGCTGCAGGACGCCGTATCTCCCTATCGCGCCGACACCAGTGCGACGGCCTATGCGGCGGTACTGGATGCCGTCGCCGCGGGGCTGTCGCACACCCAAGCGGATAAGCCGTTTTAACTGATTCTTGCACCGTGACTAGGTGACTCATGCAACGCTATCGCATCCTGCACCGGACCTACTACAGCTTCTCGGGCGAGGTACAGCTCGGCCCCCACAGCCTGCGTCTGCGACCACGGGAAGATCACGAGGTGCGCATCGAGTCGGCAACGCTGACCATCACGCCCACCGCCGTGCTGCGCTGGCAGCGCGATGTCGAGGACAACTCGGTGGCGACTGCAACCTTCGAGACACCTGCTAGCCAGCTCGCGATCGAGAGCGATGTCGTCATCCAGCACTTCAACGCGGCACCGCTCGATTTCCTGGTCGACGCGCAGGCCGTCGATTACCCCTTCGCCTACTCCGCCGAAGATCAGCCCGTGCTCTTCCCCTACATGGACGCGTCCCGACGCAGCAGCGGCGACCCGCTGACGGCCTGGGTCGACGCCGTCTGGAGTCCGGGCGAGCGGATTCAGACCTACGCGCTGCTGCAACGCCTGTGCGTCAGCATCCACGAGCGCATCGCTTACCGGGTGCGCGAGGAGCCCGGTGTCCAGGATGCCGCGGAGACACTCGCATTGGGGACCGGCTCTTGTCGCGACTCTGCCGCCCTTTTCATCGAAGCGGCCCGCTACCTGGGCCTCGCGGCGCGCTTCGTGAGCGGTTACCTCGAAGCCGAGCCGTCGGCGCTCAACTACGGCGCGACACATGCGTGGGCCGAGGTCTATCTGCCCGGCGCGGGCTGGAAGGGGTTCGATCCGTCCATCGGGCAGATGGCCGGTGCGCAGCACATACCCGTGGCCGTGGCGCGGCTTGCAGAGTCCGTCCCGCCGGTTGCCGGCAGCTACGTCGGCATGCCGGGAGCGAGCCTCAGTGTCGGTGTCTGGGTATCGGCGCTGTAGCCAAGGACGCGGCAGGGAATGCGGGCAAGCCGCCCCGGGGGGCGGCAATCTCGGGTGAGCCGTTGCGCTTACTGCTGGGGTTGCGGCTGCCCAAACTGGGGTCCGGGTGCCTGCTGGGGCGCGCCATAGGGCATACCGCCGTAGGGTGCTCCATAACCACCACCCCCGTAAGGCGCGCCATAGCCGCCGCCATAGGGTGCGCCCATGCCACCATAGGGACCGCCATAGCCGCCGGGACCGCCGTAGCCGCCCGGACCGCCGTAGCCGTATCCATAGGGTGCGCCATAGCCGCGTCCGCCGCCATAGCCGCGGCCATAACCGCGCCCGTAGCCCCGGCCGGTGCCGCCGCCGCTCATATTCATGTTGAAGTCACTGTAGCCGTCGCCGAACATGTCCGTCATGCCGTCCATCATGCCGTTGTTGCCATAGCCGCCGGGGCCACCCCACCAGGCGCTGGCGGAGAAGGAGACGCCGGCGAGACCGACGATGGCTGCGATGCCGACATTCTTGAGAAGCTTGGTCATGAGCAAATTGCCTCTTGAGCTTGGTGCGCGCGAGCACGCATGGTGGCGACCGCTCCAGGATGGAGGGTGCCGTGAAGGGAGGGTCTGAACCGGAGGGCGACCAGGCAGCGCGGCGCACCGCGCTCCGGCCTCAACAAGATGTCGTCGCGATCCACCGAACGACAGGCGCTGCGGCAGGGCAGCGGATGCAGTCGCAAGGGGTCTGTGGCAGGAAGCTTAGAAGTGCTGAGCGCACAGCCTCTCCAACGCGAGCCTGAGACAAATTGACCGACCGTCGGGCTAGACTCCAAAGCCCGGCGTGTGCCGCCTGCCATCGGCAGACCGGCGCACATGATAAACAGCTTGGGGCGGGACGAGAGAATGAAACGGGCGCCGTCTGCGCCGCCGCCCGATATCTCAGCTCGTCGTCGCCGCGTCCGCGAGAGCCAGCCCCCGCAGCTGCTGCGAGAAGCGCTCCAGGGCGTGGATACCCGTGGCCTCCGCCTGCTGGCACCAATCCTGGAGCTGATCCAGCAGCGCCGACTGGGTGGCTGCCTGACGCTCCCAGATCTGGCGCAGGCGCTCGCGGAACTGGTAAACCACCGCCAGCTCCCGACTCTGCGCCAACAGCAGCTCCAGATTGCGCCGCCCGCTCTCATCGAGCTGACTCCAAGCACGCGCAAGCATGGCGGCAGCGCGCCGCGGCGACGTGCTGCCGTCGAGCGCCCCACTGCTCCGGGCCGAGCGTGTCACCGGCTTCAGCACATCCAGACTGAAGCGGCGGATCACGTGCATGCGCCCGACAAGCAAGGCCCTCAGGGTGTCCATGTCGATGTTGCGCTTGTCCGCGATGAAGCGTGGCGATGGTGCCAAGCGCTTCACGCGCGCCAACCGCAGCCAAGACAGCAGCCGGATGTAAGCCCAGCCGACGTCGAGCTCCCAACGGCGACTCGCGAGCCGCGCCGAGGCCGGGAAGGCGTGATGATTGTTGTGGAGCTCCTCGCCCCCGATCAGCACGCCCCAGGGCAGGATGTTGGTGGAGGCATCCGGGGTCTCGAAATTGCGATAACCCCAGTAGTGGCCGATGCCGTTGACGACGCCGGCGGCGAGCACCGGGATCCACAGCATCTGCACCGCCCAGACGGTGACGCCGTAAATACCGAACAGAAACAGATCGATGAGCAGCATGAGGGGGTATCCGGCCCAGCTGAAGCGACTGTAAAGATTGCGCTCCAGCCAATCGTCCGGGGTGCCGTGCCCATAGCGCTCGACATCCTCGGTGCGCTTCGCGGCGATGCTGTAACGCTCGGTGCCACGCCAGAAGATCTCGCGGATACCGAAGACCTGCGGGCTATGGGGATCGCCTTCGGTATCACAGTGGGCGTGGTGCTTGCGGTGCACTGCAACCCAGTGGCGCGTGATCATCCCCGTGGTGAGCCACAGCCAGAACCGAAACAGGTGCGCGATCACCGGATGCAGGTGTAGCGCGCGATGGGCTTGCGCCCGGTGCAGATAAAGCGTGACAGCGACAATAGTGAAGTGGGTCATGGCCAACGCGGCCAAGACGACCTGCCAGGGCGGCAGATCAAGGAACCCCTGATACGACATTCAGTCAATCCTAGTAAAAAGGCGGGTCTGCGCGAGGCGGTGGCCGCGAAAGTCCTGGTGAGAAGCGGACTCAGCCACCTCCCGATGGCCCGCGGTTGCTCCCAAGTCAGGCAGCACGGCGGTCCAATCGTTCCCCGCTCGTGTGGATGACCCACTGGCGGCTGGCCTTGGCCGCAAGCCTGTCCACAACGCGCACAGCACTGAGCTAGCGGCGGGCGCCCGCCGGCTTGCCGTCAGCGACCGGACGCCGGCACCAGCGCCCAGTCCAGGGTCATGGTCTGGGCCGGCAAGTGGTGCAGCGGCGCCTCGGCCCGCTGAACGGCCAATTCCGCCAGGCCCAGGTTGTCGGCCAGCCAACGGCGGAAGGAGGCGTCGGCCGCCGCCAGCCGCTCGCCCACCACCAGCCAGTCCCCCGCGGGCAGCCGCTCGGGGAAGAAGCTCCGAGCGGACATGACCACAGCGTCCGGAAAGGCCAGGCGCAGATTGCCGGCGAGCGGGTCGCTGTCCGCCAGCACCAGCTCGGGGCGCGCCCCCGCCGCACGCATGTCCGCCGCGAGGGCCCGGTAGGGGGCGTTCAGGCGCGACGGGCGCTGCGGGTCCGCCCACAGGGCCTGCCCCGGCAGCGCCACGGACACCGCCACCAGCACCACCAGGGCCAAGGCGACGAAGACCCGGCCGCCGCGCCCGCCGGGGGCGGCATGACAGGCGAGCAGCAGGGGCGCGTAGAACAGCATCGGCTGCAGCCAGTGCTCCTTGATATCCCGGGCGCCGCTGACCAGGATCAGCGCCACGGCGAGGGCGAGCACGACGCCGGCGGCGCGCCACAGGAGCCGGCAGCCCGGACGGGGCGCGCGGTCGGTCCCCCCGCCCCTCCCCCGGCGCAACAGCAGCGGCGAGACCAAGAGCAACACCCCGAGCATCGCCCCCAGGCCCGACGCCAAATCCAGCAGCGTGCCCCAGCCGATGCCGGCGCTCATTTGCAGCTTGTCGAAGCCCTCCCCCGCCGCCGACGGTGCGCTCAGCGCCCAGAGCGCATGGGGCGCGAAGACCGCGGCCGCCATAGCCAGGGCTGCGGCGAAGCGCCAGCTCAGCATGACCCGCCGCCAGGCGGGCAGTGTCGCCGCCGCCGCGAGCAGGCCGAGGGCGAAGAAGCCGAAGTTGTATTTACTCAGCGCGCCCAAGCCCAGCAGCAGCCCGAGGGCCAGGTAGGTCGGCCAGTCGGGGCGCCGCGGCAGCCGCAGCACCGCCACCAGGGTCCAGGCGGCCACCACCACCGCCAGCACGGTGTGGGTGAAGTTGCGCTGGTCCTCCCAGACGATCTGCGGGATCAGCGCCAGCCCCAGCACGGCGATCCACTGCCGGGCCGGGCTCAGGCCCAGCTCCCGGGCGGCGGCGGCGACGCCGGCGACCAGCAGCGTCAGCAGCAGGGTCTTCAGCGCCAACAGCGCCGGCAGGCTCGGCCCGGTCACAGCGAACAGCGCCTGCACCAGCCAGGTGTAGAGCGGCGGCTGGCTGTTGTAGCCGAGCGCCGGGAACTGGCTCAGGATCAGCTGCTCGGCGTGGTCCCACTCCGCGGTGGGCGTCACCAGGCCGAGCGAGAGCGCATTCAGCGCAAAATAGACCAGCGCGGCGGCGGCGATGGCCAGGGTGGTGCTCCTTTTCGGCAGCGCGGTCATGGCGAGGACTGGACTGCGGTCAGCGCGCGGCAGGGCTGGATGCGGGTGCCGCGCCGGCCAGCAGCTCCCGGTAGACGGCCAGATTGCCGGCGACCATGCCCGCGACGGAGAACTCCCGCGCCACCAGGTCGCGGCCGGCCTCGCCCATGCGGCGACGCAGGTCCGCAGCCATGAGCAGATCCAGGATCGCCGCCGTGAGCGCCGGCACGTCCGCCGGCGGCACCAGCCGGCCATTGACCCCGTCGCGCACCGCCTCGGGGATGCCGCCGACGCGGCTGGCGACAATGGGCACGCCGGCGGCGGACGCCTGGAGCAGCGAGACGCCCAGCCCCTCCAGCGTCGCCGGATGCACCAGCAGGTCCATGCAGGGCAACACCCGCGGCAGATCCTCCCGATAGCCCATGAGCCGCACGTGCGCGGCGAGGCCGTCGCGGTCGATGCGCTCCTGCAGCGGCCCGGCCATTGGCCCCTTGCCGAAGAAAAGCACCTGCACGTCCGGCACCGCGGCAAGGATGGCAGGCAGCGCATCCAGCAGGAACCGGTGCCCCTTGCGCTCGATGAGCTGGGCCACCACGGCGATGACGGGACCGGATCGGGCGGCGCCGCCGGGCGCGGCACCGAGCACGCCGGCCAGGGCCGTCCAGTCGCAGCCGCCGGCGTACGGCGTCGGATCCACGGCGCTTCGCACCACCCGCAGCTTCCCCTCCGCCAGACCTGCTGCGAGCAGCACCCGGGCGATGCCCTCGGAGATGGCGATGACCCGATGGTGCAGCCGGTACTTGGCCGCCGCGAGCCAGCGCGGCTCCGGGTTGTCCACGCGCCGCGTATGCACCACGGGCACGCCGGCGCGCCGGGCCGCGAGAGCGCCCATGACGTCCGCCCCGATGCGGCTGTGCAGGTGCACCAGGTCCGGGCGGACATCGCGGATGACCCGCCCCAGCCGGCGGATGATGCCGAGATCCAGATCGCCGCCCATGGGGATCGCGTGCACCTGCGCGAAGGGCGCTGCGCGCCGCACCAGGGTGCAGCCGGGCCGGCAGGCCAGATGGCTGTCGACGCCCTGCCCGGCGAGCCCTTCTAGCAGGTAGAGCACCTGCTGCGCGCCGCCGTAGAGCTCGGCGCCCCCCTCCACATGCAGCACCCTCACCAGCCGCCCCCCGGCAGCGCCCGCAGGGCCGCCATGACCTCGTCCACGGTAATGTCGCGCATGCAGTCGAAGCGCCCGTTACAAGTGGGCCGGCGCCGGCAGGGCGAGCAGTCCCGCGCATGATAGAGCACGCGGGCGTCGGGTCGGGCGGTATCGGTGTACGGCAGCGTCGAGCCGAACAGGAGCAGCGTCGGGCGCTTGCGGGCGATGCCCATGTGCCCGAGGCCGGTGTCCACCGCCACCACAGCCCGGCTGCGGTCGATGACGGCGGCGGCCTCCAGCAGACCGGTGCGCCCGGCGAGGCTCACGGCGGCGCCACCGGAGGCCTGGGCGATCTCGGTGCCGGCTTCTACGTCATCCGGGCCGCCCAGCAGCACCGACGGCAGCCCGGTGGCGGCGCGCAGCCGCAAGGCCAGCTCGGCCCAGCGCGCCACCAGCCAATGCTTCTGCGGGCGGGTGGTGAAGGGACAGAGGGCGAAGCAGCCGTCGGCCGCACCGGCCGCCGCCAGCAGGTCGTCGGCGGCGGCACCTTCCTCCGGCCCGAGGTGCACGGCCATCTCGAACCCGTCCAAAGGCAGGCCCAGCGTGCGCGCAACATGCAGGTATTCCGAGCCGATGCGCGCCCGCTCCGCCGCCGGCTCCCGCGGCAGGACCTCGGTTAGCAGAAAGCGGCTGCCCTCTCGGCTGCTGAGGCCGATGCGCGTCGGCGCCGCCGACAGCCACACCGGCAGGGCGCTCTTGAGCAGTCCCTGGAGATCCACCGCCACATCGAAGCGGCGTGCCCGCAGATCGCGGCGTAGGCGGTAGAGCGCCGCCGCAAGCGCCGGCAGCCGCCGCTCGCGCCACAGCGCCCGCAGCGCCGGGGCGGGCCACTCGATAACCTCGTCCAAATGCGGGTGGTGGCGCAGCAGGGGCGCGCAGCCGGGCTCCGCGAGCCAGGCCAGGTACGCGTTCGGGTAGGCGCGGCGGAAGGCGGCCGCCAGCGGCGAGGCGAAGAGCACATCGCCGATGGCGCTGAGGCGCACCAGGAGAATCCGCTCGGGCGCCGCTGGGATGACCGGGCTCGGCTGCTCCATTACCCCGTACTCCCGGGCTCGCCGGCGGCGACGGCGCGAAAGAAATCCAGATAGTCTGCGGCGGAGGCCGCGATGCCGTAAGGTGCCGCAGCGGCACGCAGCAGCCTCGGTGGCGTGGGCTCCAGCAGCAGGACCTCGATGGAGGCCGCCAGCGCCGAAACGTCCCCCACGGGGGTCAGCGGTCCCAGCCGGCCGCCTTCGAGCAGCTCCGCGACGCCGCCGGGGCAGGCGGTCGCGGCCACCGGGGTCCCCACGGCCATGGCCTCCACCAGCACATTGCTGAGTCCCTCGCGACGCGAGGACACCACCAGCGCCGAGGCCCGAGCCAGGTACGGGAAGGGCTCCGCCACGAAGCCCGGCATCGTCACGCGCTCGCCGATACCGAGGCGTCCAGCGAGCGCTGCGAGCTTGCGGCGCTCGCGGCCTTCGCCCAGCAGCATCAAGCGGGCGTCCAGGTCCGCCGGTAGGCGTGCGAAGGCGCGCAATAGGGTCGGGAAGTCCTTGACCTTGCGCAGCCCCCCTACTGCCAGCACCACCGGTGGTCCACCGGGGGCCAGCCAGGGATGCGGCGCCCGGGCACCGATGCGCCGGTCGAGATCATCGGGCACCACAGGATTCGGCAGCACCCGCAGCGGCACCCCCGAGATGCCGATGCGGTGGCGCAGGTCGTCGGCGACGGCGTGCGATACCGCCGTGATGCCGTCGAGGCGATGGTAGTCCCGGCGCACGCGCCGGCGCTGCCGCCAGGTATACAGCGGATTGAAGCGCTTCGCCGCCAGGCTGACCGACAGTGGCGTGCCGACGGTGGTCACCACCCGCAGGCCGCAAGCCAGCTGCTCGCGCGCGTCGAGGGCGGCCCGATCGTCCGCGAGCTTCCCCGTGAACACCAACTCCGGCGGCCGCGAGCGCAGCGCAGCGGTGAGCGCCGGCGCCCCGGCTCCCAGCGGCGCCACGCACACCCCGTCTGGCAGCCCCCGCAGATAGCCGTGCCCGGTGCGACCCACCAGTAAATCCACCTCGCAGCCAAGCTGCGACAGCCCGCCGGCGAGGCCCGTCATCACGCGCTCGACGCCGCCGCTGCCGAAGGCGCCCACCGCCAGCGCGACATGCATCAGCCAACACCTCGAGCAGCGCGGGAGCTTCCGGCGAACAGGCCGACGCTCAACGCGGCGCCGGCGAGCAGGGCCCAATAGGCGCGCCAGGATTGGTGCATGGCATGAAAATCGAACAGATTCCAGATCATCGAGTAGACCAAGGCCAAGGCCAGGAAGCGGGCGACATCGCCATCCACCTGGCGGACGACCCGCGCTTTGGACACGGAGCGCAGCAGCAGTGCGAACAGGCCGAGCCAAAGCATGAGTCCGATGAGCCCGAGCTGCACCAAGACGTCTAGGTAGGTATTGTGCAGATGCTCAATGGGTCCGTAGCCGATGAGCATGATGCTGGGGTCGCCGCTGGCGGCGAGGAGCGCCTTCGCAGCCCCCGGTCCCCAGCCCAGCCAGGGATGCTCCAGCCACGCGGTGACACCGAAGCGCTGGGCGTGCCAGCGCTGGCTCAGCGACGAGTCCGGCGCATAGTCGATCTCACCAGCGAGCATGGCCTGCACGGCGCCCCACTCCGAGGCGAACCGCTCGGCCATAGGGCCTGCATAGAGCAGCACCACCACCGCTGTCACCGCGCCCACGGGTAGCAGCAACCGCAGCGGCAGCCGCAGTCCCGACGTGCGCGCGGATGAGGCCAAGCCGAGGACTGCCGTCAGGGCCAGCGCCAGCCAGGCGCCGCGGGAGAGGCTGAGCAGGAAGCCCTGTGCCACCAACAGAGTCGCCACCCACCAGAGCGCGAGCCGCAGGGGCCGGGGACCGGGGCCCTGCCACCAGCGACGGCGCAGCACCACCAGCCCCAGCAGTGCCGTCCCGCTGAACAGCGCCCCGACATTGGCCGGAAAGCCGAACCCCGGCCGCGCCTCCAGAAATGCCCCCGGGTCCGCGAGCAACAGGCCCCAGTCCAGGCGCCATAACGCCCCGAGGATGAGACCGACCAGGGCGAGCCCTAGCAGACGCAGCAACCGCGACTGATCGCCGGCGAGCAGATAGGCCACCGGCACGAACACCAACAGCTGCGCCCACTGTGCGGCAGCCTCCATGCGCACCGCCAGCGTACCGCCGGGGTAACTGCCAAAAACCCCCAGCGCGAGGGCATAACCGGAGAAGCCGACGGCGACCACCACCCCGGCAGACAGCGGCCAGGCGGGACGGCGCATCAGCACCAAGAAGAAGGCGAGCACGACGAGGCCCAGCCCGACAGAGACGCCGGCGGGCGCCGAGAACAACGCCAGCGCGGTGACATCCAACCCCAGGCGCCGCAGGCGGTCAATCCAGACTTGCAGCACGGGGTGTCCAGTTGGGTTGCATCGGGCGGTGGGAGCGGCGTCCCGCCATGGCCTTGCCGGCAAGGGGCTGGCACGGGGCTGGCACGGGCGCGATAGCCCGATGCGTCTGCCCGGGACGCCCTGTCGTGGCGAGCCGAGTATGATAGCAGAGCCACGCCGTCTGGAGACCGTCCGCCGCCGCTTTAGCTGCCGCGGGGCAAACACATGGCGCGATTGCAGCCGCTCGGGCTGTGCGGACTGCGCCAGCGCCCCACGCGGCGTCGCATTGCATCTGGGGCTGCGCAGAAGCGCCCGCAGCGCATGAGGATCGACCTGAGCGGCCCACTGAGTCTGACCGATCGAGGCGCACCTGCAACGGACACCCCCAGAAGATAGCCCCATGGACACAAGCCGCATCGCCTGCCTCTTCTCAACGTCCGGGCACAGCGGCGTCGACCGGCTTGCACAACATCTGCTGCCGGCGATGGCCCGCCGCGGCTATCGCGTGGACCTGCTCAAGGTGCGCCGGCACGGGCCGCATCTCGCGGCCGTGGCCGCCGAGACGCCCGGGCTCGAGGTCGTCGAGCTCGGCAGCCGCCACACCTATGCCTGTATCCCGGCCATCGTGCGCTATCTGCGACGCCGGCGCCCGCTCGTCATGCTCTCCGACAAGGATCGCGTGAACCGCACGGCACTCCTGGCCCGAGCGCTGTCCGGGGTGCCAACGCGGCTGTATCTGCGCTCGGGGACGACGCTGTCGGTGAGCCTCGCGAACCGCGGCGCCTTCCAGCGCCGACTGCAACGCTGGTCTTTCGCTCGGCTCTACCGCCACGCCGCCGGTGTGCTGGTGCCGAGCCAGGGCGCGGCGGCGGATCTCGCGGCTTACGCCGGGCTCGATGCAGCACAGATCCAGGTGGTGCCGACGCCGGTGGTGCCCGCTGCACTCCTCGATACGGCCCTGCCGACCCCGGAGCATCCTTGGTTCCATGACCCGGCGGCGCCATTGATCCTCGGCGTCGGCGAGCTCAGCCCGCGCAAGGACTTCATGACCCTGCTGCGCGGCTTCGCGCAGTTGCGCACCCAACGTTGCTGCCGGCTCATGATCCTCGGCGAGGGTAGCGAGCGCGAAGCGCTGCTCGCCGAGGCAACGGCGCTTGGCGTCGCAGACGACGTCACACTCCCCGGCTTCGTGCCGAAACCCTACGCCGAAATCGCTCACGCGGACCTGTTTGCGCTCAGCTCGCGCTGGGAGGGCATGCCGCTGGTGCTAGTGGAGGCCCTGGCGCTCGGCACCGCTGTGGTGGCCACGGACTGCCCCAGCGGCCCGCGGGAGCTGCTCGCCGACGGTGACCAGGGCTGGCTGGTGCCGGTCGGCGATGCCGCGGCGCTGGCGGCGGCGCTCGCGGCCACGCTGGCGGCGCCGCAGCATGCCGATGCCCTGCGCGAGGCGGCACGCCCCTATACCATCGAGGCTGCCACAACCGCTTATCTGACGGCCATGGGTTTGGCACCGTCCGCTTGCTGACCAGCTGCCCGCGACAGGCCGCCGCCGTCCGGCCGCAGCGCAAGCGTGACGCCGTCGCCTGCATCCGAGGCCACACCACCGAGAAAACCCGATCCATGCTGGAACTGCTGAAAGACCTCTGGGGCTTCATGCGCGAGCGCAAGAAGTTCTGGCTCGCGCCCATCATCCTGGTGCTGCTACTGCTCGGTGCGCTCATGGTGCTCGCCCAGGGCTCGGCCGTGGCGCCGTTCATCTACACCCTGTTCTGATGGCGGATACCGCGGCGACCGGCGGCGATGCAGCGCCGGCGATGACTCGGCGCAAGGACCCGCAGGACGCTCACGCGGTCCAGAACAGCGGGGGCTGGCTCGGCCCCTGGCGAGCACGCGTCGGCGGGATTCCGGTAGGCTGGCTGATCCTGTTCTTGCTGTTCGCGAACCTGATGCTGGCCTATCCCGGCCTGGACCTGGCGGTGGCCGGCTTCTTCTACACCCCGGGCGACGGGTTCACGGCCCTAGGCCAGCCCTGGGAGCGGCTCCTCTACCACTCCGTTGAGGTCCTGATGATCGCCGGCAACCTCGCCCTGGTAGGGGTGTGGCTGCTCAATCGGCGGAGCGGCCGGCGGCTGCTGGGGCTCACGGGCCGCAAGCTGGCCCTGCTGTTGTGCCTGTTGGCGCTGCTGCCGGGGCTGGTGGTCAACCAGGTGCTCAAGGAGCACTGGGGGCGGGCGCGCCCGGTGCAGGTGGCGCAGCTCGGCGGCGATCGAGCCTTCACGCCGGCCTTCGTCTACACCGGCGGCAGCGGCGGCGCCTTCAGCTCGGGCCATGTTGCGGCCGCGGCCTATGTCATCGCGGTGGCGCACCTGCTGCGTGGTCCGGGCTCGCGCTGGGTGGTGCTGGCGGTGCTCTACACGGCGCTGGTCGCGCTGGCGCGCATGGCCGCCGGCGGGCACTTCCTGAGCGATGCCGTCACCTCGGTGTTCCTGGTGCTCTTCGGCTATATGGTCCTGCGGCGGCTCGTCTGCGGCGGGACGGACAGCGACGGTACAAAGGCGTGTGATTGAGCCTCGGCATCGGCCGCTGCCGCGCGTCTGTGCGATGATTGCGGGTCGGCCATAGGAGCGGTGAGCGACAGCCGCAGCATCCAGGTTGCCGAAGCCAAACGAACAGCGGAGCGCCTGCGTTGAGAACAGGTTTGGGATCGAGGACGGGCCTGGTGATCCCGGCGGCCGTCGCGGCTGCCGTGCTCGCCGCCGGGTGTGCCACCACCGACGACGAGGCCCTGAGCGAGCGGCTCACTGCGCGTGCCGTTGCCGGGGAGTTCAATGCCATCGCCGTCACCAATATCCGCTGCAACGCCAACACCGAGGCCTGCGCCAAATCCCATGCCGTCAAAGGAGATGCCTGCCTGAAGCTGGCTATCCAGCAGCCGCAGTCTGCATCGGTGCAGGACTCCCGTATGCGCGACCTGCTGGACTGTGCCGAAGACGGCTATCGCAAAGCGCTGGCGCTGCAGCCGGACCGCAACGCCCCGAGCCGCATTTCCTATCACGGCGGCCTGCTGCTGACCCTGAGCGAGCGGCGCAACCGCCTGGACGGCGTCAGGGAGCAAAAGCTGGACCGGGAGAACGAGAAGCTGCTGATGGCCGCCCAGGACGCCCGCCGCGAGGTGCCGGGCAGTGCGCTCGGCTTTCTGTACGGCGCTTCGGCGCACGTCTACCGGGCGACGCTGAAGCCGCGCGGGCGCGACCGCTGCAATGACCTGCGCCAGGCGGAGTCCATGCTGAAGCGCTCGCCGCCGCCGCCGAATGAGCTCGCCGACGAGCAGGGCCGCATCCGCTCGCTGGTGCAGCAGCAATTGCGGGAGAACCGCTGCCCGCGCATCCGGCGCATCTAAGGTGCTCGATACCTCCCGCCGGCCCGGCGTGCCCGCGCAGGGGCTCGTACTGCCGCTGCTCCTGATCCTGGGCGTGACACTGTGGCGGCTATGGGCCGCCGCCACGGTGCCGGTGACCCAGGACGAAGCCTACTATTTTCATTGGGCCCGGGCCCTAGCCTGGGGCTATTTCGACCATCCCCCCGGGGTGGCCCTGCTCGGGCTGGGCACGCGGCTGGCGCCGGAGTCGGTCTTCGCGGCCCGGCTCGGCGCGGTGCTGGCGGGACTGCTGGCGCTCTTGGTGCTGTGGCGCTTCTACGCGACGCTCGGGCTGCGCCGGGGCGATGGGCTGCTGCTGGCCCTGGTGCTGGCGGCCGCGACGGCGCCCGGACTCATCGCTGGGGTCATCACCACTCCGGACACTGTGCTCATGCTGTTCTGGGCGCTGGCATTGCACGAGGCCCTGGCCGCGCTGCGCGGTGGGCGCCGGCGTTGGCTCACGGCCGGCATCGCGACCGGACTCGGCCTACTCGGCAAGTACAGCATGGCCGTGATCGGCCCCGTGTTCCTGTGGGCCATGCTGGCGGCGGATCGCCGGGCCCTGGGAACCCCGTGGCCCTATCTCGGTGGGCTGCTGGCCTTGCTGGTCTTACTGCCGCACCTACTGTGGAACGCCGAGCACGACTGGCTCAGCCTGCGCTTTCAGCTCGGCCACGGGCTCGCTACCGAGCTTGGTAGCTTCGACGTCGCCGCCGCCGGGCTGCCGGCGGCCGTCGGTGACCAGTCCTATACGCCGCCCGGCACCGACCCGCGGACGCCGCTGGATCGGCTCGCGAGCCTTGCCAGCTTCTTCGGCACCCAGCTCGCATTCTGGGGCCTCCTGTTGTTGCCCCTCGGGGCTGCGCTCTGGCGCGGCGGCGTGAGCCGGGCGCGGCGAGCGATCCGCAGCACCTTCGACGGCCCGGCACGGGCGCTGGTCGCCGCCGGGGCCCTGTTCCCACTGGCCCTGTTCGGTGTGTTGTCGCTGACCAGCGACGTCGAGGCCAACTGGTCGGCGCTCTACCTCGCCTGCGCGGTGCCAGCGGCGGCCGTGCTGCTGCGCCCGCTGGCACAGTGGGCGCTGCTCGCCGCCGCCGGCAACCTGCTGCTGGTGAGCCTATACGCCTTCCACGCCGCCACCGCAGCCCTGCCGCTGCCGGATGCAGCGCAGCGCGTCCTGCGCGAGAGCTATGGCTATCCGGCGCTGGCCGACTACGCCGAGTCCCTGGGCAAGCCGGTGTTCGCGGACCGCTACCCGTTCGTCGCCATGCTCAATTTCCATGCCCCCGAGCTGGCGGTGGCGCAATGGCCGAACATCGCCCGGCCGTCGGAGTACAGCCGCGGCAAGCTGGTGCAGCCGCCGCCCTTGGCGAAGCTCAGGCAGACGGGGTTTTGGCTGGTGGCCTACAAGTTCAGTCCGCCGGAGATCCCGGGCTTCCGCGCCGTGGAGACCCGCAGCCTGTTTCAGTGCCAGGGCCAGCCGCTGAAAGTGGTCCAGGGCGGCGCGCCCTGGAGCGCCGCCGGCTGCCCCGACCCCATCCAGGGCTGGCGCCTGTACCGCTATGTCGCCGACCAGGGCCCTGCGGCCAATACGGATTGAACTGCTCTTTCTAGGGTGATGCCACCGCCGGCGTCGAAGACGGCTCGACGATCGGTGCGCTGGGCTACTACCCGGCGGCCGCCCGAACCTTGAGCTCCGCCGCCCGCGCCGGGCCCAGGAAGCGCTCGATGCGCGAGCGCGCGAAATAGATCACCGGCGTCAGCGCCACAGCGGCGCCGAACTTGTAGAGATAGTTGACGGTGCCCACCGCCAGGAACAGCGACAGCGGCCATTGCTGGGGCCCCAGCACGAAGGCGATGTAGAGCACCACGAAGCTGTCCACCAGCTGCGAGACCAGGGTCGAGCCCGTGGCCCGCAGCCAGATGAAGCGCTCCCCGGTGAGCTGGCGCACCCGGTGGAACACGGCCACGTCGATGAGCTGGCCGATGAGGAAGGCAACCACGGAGCCAGCGATGGTCCACATGCCCTGGCCGAAGATCACCGCAAAGGCCGCCTGCATGTCCGGCACGCCGCGCTCTTTCGAGATGCCCACCCACCAGTCCGCCGGCGCCAGGGCGATGGCCACATAGGCAAAGAAGAAGGCGTAGACGATGAGCCCGACGGTCAGGTAGGAGATGAAGCGCACGCCGCGCCGGCCGAAGTACTCGTTGATGATGTCCGTCATCACGAAAACCACCGGCCAGAGCAGCACGCCGGCGGTAAAGTTGAGCGAGCCCTCCTCGCCGAACAGGTTCCAGTTCAGCGGCTCCAGGCCGAAGGTGCCCTCCAGCGCGAAGATCTTGATGCCGATGAACTCCGCGATAAGCGCATTGCAGACGAAGAAGCCGCCGAGGACGACGAACAGCGCGGTGGGGCGGTCATTTGGCATCGACCGGAAATGAGGGCCGCAGCCCGAGGGCCAAGGGGTGGCTATGGGGTCGGGCTGAGGGCTGAGGGCTAGGGTCCGGGCATCGGGGCAGGACTCCCGGCCGACCTACCGCAGACAGGCATTCTGCGTCCCGCGGCCTGCACTCGCGCAAGGGTGGATGAGCGCAGCGAAATCCACCCTGCTATTGGCAGCGGCGTTGCCATCGGCTTGGCCGGCACCCTCGGCACCTACCGCGCCCTGGCTCGCCCGCCGCTGGCGGCCTTACGCGCCCGGGCCTGACGGCCCGCGCGGGGTGGACTGCGCTGCGCTTGTCCACCCTACGACGAGGGGCAGCCGTAGGGTGCATGAGGCCACTCCTCAGCCCCCAGCCCTCAGCCCTCAGCCCCTCAAGGTCTAGGCAGCGTCACTCCTCGCTGATTCTGATACTTGCCGCCGCGGTCGCGGTAGGAGGTCTCGCAGGGCTCGTCGGACTCCAGAAACAGGATCTGGGCAACGCCCTCGTTGGCGTAGATCTTGGCGGGCAGCGGCGTGGTGTTGGAGAACTCCAGGGTCACGTGCCCTTCCCACTCCGGCTCCAGCGGTGTCACGTTGACGATGATGCCGCAGCGGGCATAGGTGGACTTGCCGAGGCAGATAGTCAGCACATTGCGTGGGATGCGCAGGTACTCCACCGTGCGCGCCAGCGCGAAGGAGTTGGGCGGGATGATACAAACATCGGCCTTGAGGTCCACGAAGCTCGAGGAATCGAACTGCTTCGGGTCCACCACCGCGGAGTTGATGTTGGTGAAGATCTTGAATTCGTCGGCACAGCGGATGTCGTAGCCGTAGCTGGAAGTGCCATAGGAAATCACGTAACCGACCCCCTCGTGCTCGCGGACCTGTCCCGGCTCGAAGGGCTCGATGAGCTGGTGCTCGGCGGCCATGCGGCGAATCCAGCGATCGGACTTGATGGCCATGGCGGCTCACCTCTCACAGTCGATGCGCAGTCGCCGGCGCCCGCACACGCGCCGGCGGCCGCGCCGTCAAAACAGCTCTTGCAACAGCCCCGTATACCGACCCTTGACCTTTTCGAGCCCGCTGCGCTCGCGCAGGACCTCCAGCCGCACCGGCGCCAGACCCGCTCCGAGCATGCCGAGCCGGCGCGCAGCGGCGCGGGAGAGGTCGATGACGCGCCCACGCACGAAGGGCCCGCGATCATTGATGGTGACCACTACGCTGCGCCGGTTGCGCTTGTGCGTCACACGCACCCGTGTGCCGAAGCGCAGGGTGCGGTGTGCGGCCGTCAGCGCCTGCTGATCGAACCGCTGCCCGCTTGCGGTGCGACGCCCGTGGAAGCTGCCGCCGTAGAAAGAGGCGAGCCCCTCTCCGGCTGCAAAAGCGGGCAGCGGCATCAGCGCCGCCACGGCCAGCACGGAGGCCATCGCCAGCCGCGGCGGACGCAGGGCAGCACGCCGTCGTGAGCCGCCCGCCTCGGCGAGACCCCTCATGCCCATGGTCATCGCAATGCACTCGACGCGGACAGACCGCGGGCGATCCGGCTGGCGCCAGCAGGCACCCAGACCGTGGTCCCAGCGGGCACCGGACGGGCGCCGCTTCGCACCGGATCCTGCCAGGCGAGGTTGCGGGCTGCCAGGGCGGAGCGCGGGATCCGGTATTCCAAGGCCAAATCGTCGATGCTGGTGGCGAAGCGCAGCTTCACCGGCTGATCGTTGAAGGGCGCTTGGTAACGGATACCTTCGGGGAAATAGGCGTCGGCGTTGTCGGCCACATGGCGGGCGGCTAGGAACTGCGCATAGAAGTTGCGTGACGCGAAGCCGAAGTAGCGACCGTCGTACTCGCGCACGATGCGCACGAAGTCGGTCCCGTGGCGGGCCTTCGCCCGCTGCATGCCGCCAAGTCCATGGTTGTAAGAGGTGAGCGCAAGGGGCCAGTCGCGCAGCTTGCCGTAGGATCTCTTCAGGTACCTTGCGGCCGCATCGGCGGCGATGATGGGGTCCAACCGCTCGTCGATGACACCATTGACGGTCATGTAGCTGCGCCCCGTGGAGCGGATGAACTGCCACATGCCGGATGCCCCGGCACTGGAGCGCGCGTTGGCGACGAATGACGACTCGACGTGCGGCAGCAGCGCCAAGTCCTCTGGCAGGCCGTGGCGGCGGAAGACCTCGCGGAAGGCCGGCAGCCAGCGCCCACTGCGCTCCAGCCCGGCATGATAGCGCTCGCGAACGCCGCGCTGACTGCGGACCCGCTCCGCGGCGCCGAACACCGCGCCGGGACCGCCGGCGGCGTCGAGCTTGTCCTTCAACGTGCGCTCGTCGGCGGCGAGCCGATCCTTCGCGGCGACCCGCCGCTCCAGCGCCCGCAGACGGTCGCTCCAGCGCGCCCGCAGCGCCCGAACGTAGTCGCGCTGTGCCGGCGTGTAGACGCCTTCGACGGGCCCCGGCAGCGTCGCCACCTCATAGACCACGGGCATGTAGCGGTCGTCATGGATGGCGACCTTGTCCCGGCTCCAGCGCGAGTAGACCTTCTTCCAGAAGGTGACGTTGTCTTCCAGACCCGCCGGTAGGGGAAAGTCCGCCGATGCCGCATAGGGCGGATCTGCACGGTCTGCCGAGCCCGCGCAGCCCGCGAGTGCCAAGGCCACCAAGGCCACGAGACCGTAGATGCCCAAGCGCGGCGGGCCCGTGCGCCCGCGAGGAGAAGATTCACCCATTATTGTCGCCCTATCCGCTCGCGGTACGCCTGAGGCCGGTGACTCGATCTGTTTCCGAGCCCGGGACATCGCCCGGCGGCGCAACTGTAATGGGCAACGGGAATTGGGTCAAAGTGCCGGGCGCCCAAGCGCCGAGCCATCCGGGGCTCGGGCTGCCCGCTGGCAGAGGTGGCAGGCGGTCCCTGCCTGCCTATGGGAGCACCGCAGACCGCGGACGCCAGCGGTTTCCTCGTCGCTAAATCGGCACGCCCCTAAGCGGCAGCGACCATCCACGCCTGTGCTGGGCCTGTGCTGGCTGTGGTCGTCGCTTGTGATGCTCGTGTCGATTGCGCTCACGCCAGCGCAGACTGTGACGAGGCTCTTTCCAGAATCAACGCCAAAGGGTCGAGGTCCGGATCAGCGACAGCCTGAGCGGCGAGGGTGCGGCGCGCCGTGTCAAGCCGCACCCGCAGCGCTGTCTTCGGTGGGGCGAGCGCCCTCGTATTGGCCCTGGGATTCCGCCACCTGAAGGATGACGTCACGGCCGCGCTCGTCCGTTTTCCGGTAACGCTGAATCAGCTGCCATTCCTGCTGGGACAGCGGCGACGTTTCGTCAAGGCAGAGGAGATAGGCGGGTGTGATGCCCTCCAATGCCTCGGAGAGCTCTTGTGCCTCTTCGATGCCCATACGACGAATGCCCTGCTCGTAGTTGCTGATGCGCGACTTCGAGAGGGTGCGAGTCCGCGATGCGAGCTCTGAAAGGCTGTATTTGTGGGCCAAACGCGCAGCTCTCAGGCGTTGGCCGATCTCTTTATTGAGTGTCATTCAAATAGGATAATTAAAATTGTCAAGGAGGTGGTACACGTCCGGCACGGAAGTTGCGTCCTCATCGGCAGATTCTGCACACTTCTTGTGCCATCATATGGAGTCAAAACCCTACATCTCAGTGTAGCCTGCCCGCCTCGGGCACAATGCACCGTCTCGCGCGCGGCCAATACCAGTGGACGCGGCATCGACATTGGCCGGATGGGGCTAGCCGGAAACGGTTAAGCAGGTCCGATTAGCCAGGTCCGATTAGCCGGGGCCGAGTAGCCAGGTCCGATTAGCCGGGCCCAATTAGCCAAGCTGGCCCATCGGCATCGCCGGGACGATTGTGTCACATGGCCGACGCCGGCTCCGCGGAGCTTGCGCCAACAGCGCAGATCAGCCCATCAGGCCGTCCCCGAGATCACCCTCGCCTCGGCGCTGGCGGCCCACACGATCCCTGGGCTCGCCGGGAAAGACGAGATCCATGACCTCCTGGAAGCGCTTGGTCTGCGGCGACAAGAATTTGCCCCGACGCAGTACGATGCCATAGCTGCGTTTCGGGAAATAGCGCTCCAGCGGCACCCGACCGAGACGCTCACGCCCGGTAAGACACAGGTCGGTGACGATGGAGACGCCGAGGCCCAGCTCCACGTACTTCTTGATGACCTCCCAGCCCCCGGCCTCCAGCGTGACTTTATAGTCCAGCTCCTGCTGGCGGAACATCAGGTCCACCATGCGCCAGGTGCTCAGGTGCCTTGGCGGCAGTATGAGCCCGTACTCGGCGATTTCCGCCAGGGTAACGTCCTGTTTGTCGGCGAGCGGATGATCCTTCGGCGTAATGAGCGTCGGCGTATAGGTCACGACGGGCCGATAGGTGATGTCGTCCGGGACCTCCAGCATCGAGCCGACGGCCATGTCGACGGCATCCGCGCGCAGCATCTCCAGACCATCGCGCCCGGTGACATTGTGCAGACGCAGATCGATGCCCGGATACTGGCCGACGAAGCGACGGACGGGCTCGGGCAGAATGTAAAGGATGGTCGCCTCGCCGGCGGCGATGTCGAGGCTGCCTTGGTCGACCCGTCCGCAGTGCACCGCGAAGGTCTCGTGCAGCTTGTCCATGCCCTCCACCAAGGGCTGGGCCAGCTCGTAGAGCAGCTCGCCCTCGGGCGTCAGGCGGATCTTGGGGCCGCGGCGCTCGAACAGCACCGTATCCAGCTCCCGCTCCAACGCCTGGATCTGCAAAGACACCGTCGGCTGGCTGAGAAAGATCTTCTCGGCTGCCGCGCTGACGCTGCCAGTGCATGCGGCGTGACAAAAGGCCCGCAACTGCTTGAGCCGGTTTTGCTTGTAATGGATCTGCTGCGGCGTGGCCATCGACACCCACCCCCGTGGAAATCTTGTTATGCGGCTGCCCGGCACATGCGCCCAGGGCGCGCCGCGAGTTTCGTCCAAGGGGCAGTATGGCCCGAAGGCATCCGAGCCGCACCAAGGATACCGGCCGGGCACGGCGCTGAGGGGCCCGACAAGCAGCCGACGGGGCCATCGAGGCCCCAGGCGCGCCTCAATCGCGGTCCAGATCCGCGAGGATGTTGCGGGCCACGCGACGCTGGTCGGCGTCGCCTTCCTCAAGCACTAAGTAGAGCAGGCTGCGTGCCGATGCGGTATCGCCCTCGGCGCGACGCTCGTTGGCGCTGCGGATCAACTCTTCGATCCGGGCCTGCTCCGGGCTCTTGGATACCGCCGCATCGTCCGCATCCGGCTCATCGGGCGTCTGCGCTGCCTCAGCGTCGGCGGCCTCCTCCGCCTCGATGGCATCGAGCTCGGCATCCATTTCCTCCGCCGTCATGGGGCGGTAGCGTCCGGGCTCGTCCATGTCCCCACCGTCGATCTCGCGGCCCACGACGGCGCCGCCGCCGGGCGGCCCGGACCCGGGCTGCCCACCACCGCCCCGGCTGCTGCCGGCGGGACTACTGCCGCCGGACCCGGGATTCCCACCGCCCGCTCCGCCGGCTGGCGCTGGGTCTGGGTCCGGGGCCGCGGTGGGCTGGCGCTTCTCGAACCACCGCGAGAAGAAGATACCGGCCTCGAACAGCAGCCACATGGGGATAGCGAGCAGCGTCTGGCTCACCACATCCGGCGGCGTCAGCAACATGCCTGCCACGAACACGCCCACGATCACATAGGGCCGCTTCTGGGCCAGCGCCTTGGGCGTCGTCGCGCCCACGGCGACCAACAAAATGGTGGCAATCGGGATCTCGAAGGCGATGCCGAAGGCGAAGAAGAGCTTCAGCACGAACTCCAGGTAGAACGCGATGTCCGGCATCTGCGCGACGCCCTCGGGCGTCACCGCAGTGAAGAAGCGGAACACCAGCGGAAAGACCACGAAGTAGGCGAAGGCCATGCCCAGGTAGAAGAGCACGATGCTCGACGACACCAGCGGCACGGCGAGGCGCTTCTCGTGGGTATAGAGCCCGGGCGCGACGAAGGCCCAAAACTGATACAGCAGATAGGGCATGGCCACGAACACCGCCACCACCAGCGCCAGCTTGAAGGGCGTCAGGAAGGGCGAGGCCACCTGGGTGGCGATCATCTGCGAGCCCTCGGGCAGCTGCGCCCGAATAGGCCCGGCGACGAAGGTGTAGATCTCGTTCGCGAACGGGAACAGCACCAAAAAGACCACCGCGATGGCGATCACCATGCGCAGCAGCCGGTCGCGCAGCTCCGCCAGGTGCGACATGAACGGCTGCTCGCCGCCGAGGCCGTCGTCGGTGTGATCCTGGGATTGCTGGGGACTCATGATGCTGCCTCGGCGCCGTGGCGACGGCCCTTGACTGGACGCTGTGCTCTGTCTGTACCGCAGGCGGTCAGTGCGAACGAGACACCCGCGGCACGGCTGGGTCTAGAGATGCGACCGCTCAAGCCGGGCCGCGAAGATGCTGGGTGCGATGACGGCGGCGATGATGATGGTGGCTCAGGGCGGATCACCGCGCTGCCCTGGGACGGGGCCGTCGGCGCTCTGCTGCTCGGCCCGACCGTCTGTTTGGTCCGCCCGTTTGGCCGCGCCCCGCTTGGATGCCCGCTTGCCGGAATCGAGACTACCGTCTTCTTCGATGATCTGCTCCAGCGGGTTGGACGCCGATTGCTTGCGCAGGATCTCCTTCAGCTCCTCCGCCTTGATCTCCCTGTCGATCTCGTCCTTCACCGATACAAAGGCCCGGCGCGCCCGCCCGGCCCACAGACCAGCCGTGCGTGCGAGCTTCGGCAAGCGCTCCGGGCCAACCACCAGGAGCGCGACGATCCCGATCAGGATCAGTTCCAGTGCGCCGATATCGAACATCGCAGCCGCTCAGAGCTCAAGCGGAAGGTTGAGACAGACCCGCCACCAGCACGGGACGAGCACGCGACGAGCACAGGGCGAGCACCGAATACAGGGCCGGCGCTCAGACCTTGGTTTTGTCGGCGCCGCTGTCCGTGCCGGAGTCGCTGCCGGAGGCGGCGCCCGCATCGCTGTCGGCCGTGCGCTCGGCCTTGTTCTCTTCCAGCTGCTTGGACTCGTCATCATCGCCCTTGCCGGCATCGCCCATCGCCGAGCGGAAGCCTTTCACGGCACCCCCGAGATCGGACCCGATGTTGCGCAGCCGCTTGGTCCCGAACAGCAGCAGCACGATGACCAAAACGATCAGAAGCTGCCAAATACTGATGCCACCCATACCCATTTCGACCTCCCAGCCCGCCTGCGTCGGGCGAGCCTCGAACGTTCAGGAAAGCCGCCCGCCCGAGTTACCGCAGCGACCGACCGCTTCCCAGTATGTGCGGGCGCGCCCGCAGCGGGGAAAGACGCGGGATCATACCGTATCTGCGGGCGGCTATGGGGACTGCTCGCCCCCGGGGCGAGCGGCGGCCGTGATCAGCCGCTCCGGCGGGCCTTCTCCTCGATGCCCGAGAGACCGAAGCGCCGCTCCAGCTCGGCCAGCACCTGGTCCGGGTGATGGCCCTGCTGCACCAGCAACACCAGGGTGTGGAACCAGAGATCGGCCACTTCCGCCACCAGCCGCTCGGGCACGCCGTCCTTGGCGGCCATGACGGTCTCGGTTGCTTCTTCACCCACCTTTTTTAGGATCGCGTCCAGCCCCTTGGCGTAGAGCTTGGCCACGTAGGAGGACTCGGGATCGGCCGCCTTGCGGGCTTCGAGCACCTCGGCGAGGCGTGTCAGGACATCGGACATAGAAGCTCTCCGGTTAGTCAACACCACTCACAAACGGTCTGCGAGCGCTAACGCTGCGCACCAGGCCGGGCGACCCCCGAGGCGGCTCCCATGCGGCTCACAGCGTGTCCATGCGCACGGCATAGACGCCGCCGATGACGACGAGCTCGTCCTCGCCCTTCAGCATTCCGGGCAGGAGCCCGTTGTAGAAGGAGATCTTGGCGAGCGGCACCTCGGCGGTGAGGATGTAGTCGCCGAACTCGTCGGCGCGCTCGCGCTCGCTGGTGAAGCTGTTGAGATTGTTCAGGAGCACCAAGCTGCCGCCGTCGTCGCACCGCCCGAGCACCTCGTGCTCGTCCATACGGTTACTGCCCCGATACAGGGTCAGGTGCGTCTCTTCCGGGTGCTGGCGGGTCAGCTCGTACTGGCAATAGGTGTAGAGCAGGTCGAGCTGGGCCTCCAGGGCGTTGGTCCCGTAGAGGCCATGGCTGCCGGCGGCGAGGTACTGCTGGTAGGCGTCGCTGTCGCGTCCATCGAGGGGTCCCGCGTGATGTCGGGCGAGCAGCCCGAAGCGGGTCTCGACCCAATGCTTGAGCACGGCCCCTTCGCGCCCGTCGGAGTCGAAGGACCAGCCCCGCACCATCCGCAGATAGTTGGCATTGCGCCGGGACTTACGCACCCGCCCGGGCGAGAGTCCTGCTTGCTCCAGGTCGTCCAGGCAGAAATGCGCGGCCATGTAGTCGACGAACAGCGCCGCGCGCTCGCGGTGGGAGTCCATCGGCGCCAGCAGCGTGAACAGGTGCTGGTGAAATGCCCGCACGCCGTCGAGCTCCAGCGGCACCGGGTGGGTCTGATAGGTGACACCACCCAGGATCACCGCCGGCAGGTTACAGCGGTTGATGGGCAGGCGGGCGTGACGGGGAAGCGAGGTCGTCACTTGTGGCGATTCCTCCAACCGCCTTCCGACACGATCGTCGCCCGGTCGTGCCCGAGGTGCGCGGTGCGCGGTGCGCAGTGCGGGGTCCGCATTGCCTGCCCTAGTGCGCGTTGCTGCATCCAGAACGGGTTTTCAGGAGCCGGCACGACACCCGCACCGCTACCGGCAGCCAGCACGCTCGACCTACCGCTCAGAGGCACCTCGCACTCCCGCACCGCGCACTTCCGCACTCCGCACTCCGCACTCCGCACTCCGCACTTCTCATACTCCTCCATGTTGCCACACCCACAAAGCTCAGATCTTTGTAGGCTATCCGACCATGCCGATGGCCCTGCTCGAAAGCCACTAAATATTTTATTTTCCGACAGTTACAGTTTTTTAGGCAGCCTGGCACAACACCTGCTTACTTCCGAGTGACAGCAAGCTCATCCACCGCCCCATTCCGGGGCGACACAACCGGGAGACAGACCCATGGCAATGCGTCAATGCGCCATCTACGGCAAGGGCGGCATCGGCAAGTCCACAACCACCCAGAACCTGGTGTCCGGCCTCGCCGAGCTCGGCAAGAAGGTCATGATCGTCGGCTGCGACCCCAAGGCCGACTCCACCCGGCTGATCCTCCACGCCAAGGCGCAGGACACCATTATGCACCTCGCCGCCGACGCCGGCTCGGTGGAGGACCTGGAGCTTGAGGATGTGATGCAGGTTGGCTACGCCGGTGTCAAGTGCGTCGAGTCCGGCGGCCCGGAGCCGGGCGTTGGCTGCGCCGGCCGCGGCGTCATCACCGCCATTAACTTCCTGGAAGAAGAGGGCGCCTATGACGACGAGCTGGACTTCGTCTTCTACGACGTGCTCGGCGACGTGGTCTGCGGCGGCTTCGCGATGCCCATCCGCGAGAACAAGGCGCAGGAGATCTACATCGTCGTCTCCGGCGAGATGATGGCCATGTACGCGGCCAATAATATCTCCAAGGGCATCGTCAAGTACGCGAGCTCCGGCGGCGTACGCCTGGCGGGCCTCATTTGCAATAGCCGCAACACCGACCGCGAGGACGAGCTGATCATCGAGCTCGCCTCGAAGCTCGGCACCCAGATGATCCACTTCGTGCCTCGCGACAACGCCGTGCAGCGCGCGGAGATCCGCCGCATGACGGTCATCGAGTACGACCCGGAGTCCAAGCAGGCGGACGAGTACCGGGCCCTGGCCAAAAAGATCGTCGACAACGACAAGTTCGTCGTCCCGACGCCGGTGAGCATGGATGAGCTCGAAGACCTCCTCATGGAATTCGGCATCCTCGAGGAAGAGGACGAGAGCATCGTCGGCAAGACCGCCGCCGAAGAGGCCGTCGCCTAACGCTCGACGCCGGGTCCGCCTTGCCGCTGTGCCAACGCGCACCGGCGGATGCGGGCCACCGGGGCCGAGCGCCCACCCCTCTCCCCTTTTCCCTCTCCCGGAGGGGAGAGGGAGCCCCTTGATTCTTCACCGAGCGACCGTCCGCGGATTGGCGGCGGCGCCGATACGAGGAAAGCCGACATGGCAGCAATGACCCGCGACGAGACCCAAGCCCTCATTCAGGAGGTGCTCGAGGTCTATCCCGAGAAGGCGAAGAAAGACCGCGCCAAGCATCTGACCGTCAATGATCAGAGCGTGGAGCAGTCTAAGAAGTGCATCACCTCCAATCGTAAGTCCCAGCCCGGTGTCATGACCATCCGCGGCTGTGCCTATGCCGGCTCCAAGGGCGTGGTCTGGGGCCCCATCAAGGACATGGTCCACATCTCTCACGGCCCGGTGGGCTGCGGTCAGTACTCCCGTGCCGGGCGGCGTAACTACTACGTCGGCATGACCGGTGTGAATACCTTCGGCACCATGAACTTCACCTCCGACTTCCAAGAGAAGGACATCGTCTTCGGCGGTGACAAGAAGCTGGACAAGCTCGTCGACGAGATCGACACGCTCTTCCCGCTCGCCAAGGGTGTGACCGTGCAGTCCGAATGCCCTATCGGCCTGATCGGCGACGACATCGAGTCCGTGTCGAAGAAGAAGACCAAGGAGCTCAGCAAGCCCGTGATTGCGGTGCGCTGCGAGGGCTTCCGCGGTGTCTCTCAGTCGCTCGGCCATCACATCGCCAACGACTCCATTCGCGATCACGTGCTGCACAACCGTGACACGGACAGCGCCTTCGAGAGCACGCCCTATGATGTCGCCATCATCGGCGACTACAACATCGGCGGCGACGCCTGGTCGTCGCGCATCCTGCTCGAAGACATGGGCCTGCGCGTCGTGGCGCAATGGTCTGGCGACGGCACACTATCCGAGATGGAGCTCACCCCCAAGGTCAAGCTGAACCTCATCCACTGCTACCGCTCCATGAACTATGTGAGCCGGCACATGGAAGAGAAGTACGGCATCCCCTGGATGGAGTACAACCTGTTCGGACCGACCAAGATCGCCGAAAGCCTACGTGCCATCGCTGAGCGCTTCGACGACAAGATCAAGGAAGGCGCCGAGCGCGTCATCGCCAAGTATCAGGCCGAGTACGACGCGGTCATCGCCAAGTACCGCCCGCGGCTCGAAGGCAAGAAGGTCATGCTCTACGTCGGGGGCCTGCGTCCGCGCCACATCATCGGCGCCTACGAGGACCTCGGCATGGAAGTGGTCGGCACGGGCTACGAGTTCGCGCACAACGACGACTACGACCGCACCATCAAGGAGATGGGCAACGCGACCCTACTCTATGACGATGTCACCGGCTACGAGTTCGAGGAGTTCGTCAAGCGCGTCAAGCCGGACCTCATCGGCTCCGGCATCAAGGAGAAGTACATCTTCCAGAAGATGGGCGTGCCGTTTCGGCAGATGCACTCCTGGGACTACTCCGGTCCGTACCACGGCTACGACGGTTTTGCCATCTTCGCCCGCGACATGGACATGACCATCAACAACCCCTGCTGGAAGAGGATGCAGGCGCCCTGGCAGAAACCCGCCGCCGACGACGCCTCGGCGCCGGTTGCCGCCAGCGCTTGATCCCGGGACCGTGGGAGCGGCATCCCCGCCGCGACGCTCGCCTGTGTCGCGGCCGGAGGCCGCTCCCACACGCCGATACCGCATTCAACCCTGAGCCGTTGTCCGCAGATGAGCGGCGCGGCAGGAGCACCTGTCATGAGCCAGACCGTCGACAACATCAAGCCGAGCTACCCGCTGTTCGGTGACGAAGACTATCAAGCCAACCTCGCCCTCAAGCAGAACAGCGTGGAAGAGCGCCCCGATCAGGCCACCCTCGATGAGACCTTCGCGTGGACCACCACCGAGGAATATCAGGAGCTGAACTTCGCCCGCACGGCGCTCACCATCAACCCGGCCAAGGCCTGCCAACCGCTTGGCGCCGTGCTCTGCGCACTGGGCTTCGAGAAGACCCTGCCCTATGTGCATGGCTCGCAGGGGTGCGTCGCCTATTTCCGCACTTACTTCAACCGCCATTTCAAAGAGCCGGTCGCCTGCGTGTCCGACTCCATGACTGAGGACGCGGCGGTGTTCGGCGGCCAGAAGAACATGTTCGACGGTCTGGAAAACGCGAAAGCGCTGTACAAGCCGGAAATGATTGCCGTCTCCACGACTTGCATGGCCGAGGTCATTGGTGACGACCTGAACGCCTTTATCGGCAACTCCAAGAAGGAAGGCCATATCCCGGCCGAGTTCCCGACGCCCTTCGCACACACACCGAGCTTCGTCGGCAGCCACACCACGGGCTGGGACAACATGTTCGAGGGCGTGCTGCGCTACTTCACGCTCAACGAGATGGAAGACAAGCAGGCCGGCACCAATGGCAAGATCAACCTGGTACCAGGCTTCGAGACTTATCTTGGCAACTACCGGGCTATGCACCGGATGATGCAGGAGATGGGGGTCGGTTATTCGCTGCTCTGCGACCCGAACGAGGTCCTGGATACCCCCTCGGACGGCGAGTACCGCATGTACGACGGCGGCACCAGCATCGACGAGGTCAAGGACGCGCCGAACGCGATCGATACCCTGCTGCTCCAGCCCTGGCAGTTGCCGAAGACCAAGAAGTTCGTGCAGAGCACCTGGCAGCAGCCGGCGACGGCCATCAACATCCCCATGGGCCTGGAGTGGACCGACGACTTCCTGATGAAGGTCTCGGAGCTGACGGGTCAGGAGATCCCGGAGAGCCTTGCCAAAGAGCGCGGCCGGCTCGTGGACATGATGCAGGACAGCCACCAGTGGCTGCACGGCAAGAGCTTCGCCCTGTACGGCGACGCCGATTTCGTCATGGGGCTCACCAAGTTCCTGATGGAGCTGGGTGCCGAGCCCAAGCATATTCTCTGCCACCACGCCAACAAGCGTTGGAAGAAGGCCATGGACAAGATGCTGGCCGACTCCCCCTTCGGCCAGAGCGCCGAGGTCTACGTCAGCAAGGACCTCTGGCACCTGCGCTCGCTATGCTTCACGGACAAGCCGGACTTCCTCATCGGCAACAGTTACGGCAAATTCATTCAGCGCGATACGCTGAAGAAGGGCAAGGAGCACGAGGTACCGCTGATCCGCATCGGCTTCCCGATCTTCGATCGCCATCACCTGCATCGCATGACCACCTTGGGCTACGAGGGTGCCATGTACATGGTCACCACCCTGGTAAACGCGGTGCTGGAGCGCCTCGATGACGAGACGCGCGAGATGGGCGTCACGGACTACGGCCACGACTTGGTCCGTTAGAGGAAGTATCGAGTGGCGAGGAGCGAGGAGCGCATGGCGCCCTGCTCGTCCCCGCGAGACTCGAGCCTCGACACTCGTTACTCGTTACTCGTTACTCGGACCTGGACTCAGCAATGCCCAATGTCATGATCAGAAAGAACGACGCCGGCGGCTTGCTCTTCTATGTCGCCAAGAAGGACATGGAAGAGACCATCGCCAACGTCGAGACCGATACCGCCGATGCCTGGGGTGGCGCCGTCGAGCTCACCGACGGCTCGCGTTGGTACATCGACCCGGTCAGCCCGCGGCCGAGCTTTCCGACGACGCTGCGGTTCAAGCGGGCGGAGTAGCCACCCGGCGAGCGGCCCGGCTGGCCGCACCGATGTGACAACGTCGCAAGCCGAAACCCCGCGGATCAGGATTTCGACACCGACACGAAGGTTCGAGGTCGATCCCGTTCCGCACCGACCCTGGAGAGAAGCCATGGCCCTGCAAATCATCCGCGACCTCTGCACCGCCTGCGGCGACTGCGAGTCCGTCTGCCCCACCGACAGCATCCTGCCCTTCAAGGGCGTGTTCAAGATCGACGCCGAGAGCTGCACCGAGTGCGACGACGCCGACCCGCAGTGCTTGGACGTCTGCATGGAAGACGACTGCATCGTGCCGGCCTGAGTCGGGCGCGAGCCGCCCCGACCGGACCGCGGGCTTCAGGCCAGGGAGGGCCGGCTCAGGCCCAAGGGCGCCATCGGCCGCTCGAAACCGTCGTCCTTCGCCACCAGCAAACACCGCAGCCGAGACCATCCGCGCATGAACGACGCCCAGAACCCCCACGTCCTGTCCGAAGACATTGCGCTGCGCATCGGCCTCGCCGCCCGCGCGCTTCCCGAGACGGACCCCGCCCGTCTGCTCCAGGTCCTCGCCGATGTCGTCGGCCTGCCCCCGAGCATCTCCGCGCTGGACGGTCTGACGGTGAAGCAGCTCAAGGCCGCCGCCGACGGCGAGCTGGCCGAGGTCGACGCCGAGAGTCTCAAAGCCGCGCTCGCGCTGCTCAAGGGCCAGGGCGCAGATATCGAGCCACCGCCGTCCATCGAAGCCCCGCTCACCGACCCCCCACTCACCGAAGCCGATCCCCCCGCCGGCAGCATCCGCGTCGCCTGCGCCTCCAACGGCGGTGAGCTGCTCGACGGCCATTTCGGCTCCTGTCGGCGCTTCCTGGTCTACCAGGTCGCTGCCGGTGGCCAGCGACTCATCGATATTCGCGACATCGACGCCGGCGCCCAAGTCGATGACAAGAACGCCCACCGCGCCGAGCTGATCCAGGATTGCCACGTGCTCTTCGTGGCCAGCATCGGCGGCCCCGCCGCCGCCAAGGTGGTGAAACAGGACATCCACCCCGTCAAGTTCCCCCAGGGCGGCGACGCCCGCGAGCAGGTGGCCGTGCTCGCCGGCCTACTCGCCGACAAGCCCCCGCCCTGGCTCGCCAAGATCATGGGCCAGGCCACCGACGAGCGCGTGCGCTTCGAGCGCGACACCGAAGAGGCCTGAGCGAGCGCCGAGCTCGCTCGTCACTGGTGACACTGCTCTCGCGGTGTCCTGTACGCCGCGGCGCTCCCGCGCCCCGAGCCCACGCCGGACGATTCCCGATCGAGGCCGACTCCCATGATCACCGACGACTTCCTCGACCAGGTCACCACCATCATCAACCGCGCTGGCCTCACGGCGGACTCCGTCGCGGCGCTGCGTGACGCCTTCCAGGACGTGCACTTCACGCATTGTCTGGATGATGACATCGGTGCCGGCATCGACCCTTACCGCGAGGCCGACGGCTTCAACCTGTACCTCATCACCGGCGCCGAGCACTGCATCTCCTTCACCCGCAGCCAGGACGGCGCCACCGGGCTGGTGCTCGCCGAGGTCACCGACGAGGACTGAGCCTTGGTCGGCGCTGAGCGCAGCGAAGCCTGGCAGCCCCCGAGAAGCCGTCGGGCCTCCTGCGTCGGCACCGACCTACCTGTCAACCGAGCCACATGCCGTAGGTCGGCGCTGAGCGCAGCGAAGCCCGACAATCAGACCCCCGCGCAGCAGGCCGACGGCTGCTTGCGCAGCAGCTTGCGGTTGAGGCGCAGCAGCGTCTCCAGGCTCTTCCACTGCACGAACAGCAGCGGCAGCAGCAGCACGAAGAAGGCTGGCGTCAGCGGCGTCACCAGGCCGTTGCCCACCAGCCCGAACATGATCCAGAACCAGCCGAACACGAAGAAGGCCACGCCCGGGCAGATCAGGCTGTAGGCGCCGGGGCTGTGCAGGTCACCCGCCACGTAGTCGCGGAAGTAGCCGAGCCGGCGCATCACCACATAGCCCAACAGGCCGAACAGGATCTCAAGCGACAGGATCACGGACGTCAGCACGAACAGCGCCGGGCGCGGCGTCTCCAGGTCGAAGGCGTGATGCAGCCCCATGATCATGCGCACCAGCGTGATGCCCGACAGGGTCAGGATCGGGATCAGAATCCACAGGCTCGGCGCGGCGGCCTCGCTGATGCCGTGGCGCAGCATCGCCTGCACGCCCACCACCAGCTTCACCAGCCCGAGCAGCGCCGACAGGCTCAGGAAGAAGATCGCAAAGAACAGCCCGACGGCGTTCACCACCTGATTCTGGCTCATGGCGCCGGGTGCCGCGAAGGCCACCGCGATCATCGCAAACGCAAAGATGGGCATCATCTGCCCCAGGTTGGCGTTGCCGATGAAATCGAAGGAGCCGGTGGTCACCAGCCGCGTCAGGTAGCCGCCGTAGAGCTTGAGCGCCCAGACACCCAGCGCCAGCAGCACCGCCAGCACGCCCGGGAACAGGTACTCGGCATAGTCCCAGAGCCCCGGCACCATCACCGAGCCCACCACGAACAGCACATTGATGCTCATGGTGAGCGTCAGCGGCAGCGCCATCAGCGCCACGTCCTTGTTGCCCGCGCGCAGACGCTCGTAGAACGCACTGCGCCGCCAGCGCCGATAGTGCAAGAGGTTCCACACCAGCAGGCGCAGGTGCAGCGACGCCATGATCAGCAGCCCGGCGACACCCAGCAGCAACAGCGGCCGCAGCCACTCGGGCCCTGTGCGCCAGAGCGCCAGGAGATCATCCGCCGTCACCATCGGCGTGCCCGGGTGCGGCACCAGAAACAAGAAATACAGGAAGAAGGTCACGGTCAGCCCGCCGGCGCCGAGCGCCGCCAGGAAGTACAGCGGGTGATAGTCCGAGGTCTCGATCCGTTTCATACGACTGCTCCAACAAAGGTTTGCGGTTGGAGACAGTATTTTAGTATTCGCTAATACGCTGCATTGCGAAATGTCAACGACCCGAAACGGCCTGGCGCCCGTTTCGGGCAGCAGCGTGCCCGTGACACCGCCCCAAGGGTGTCACCCTAGAAACGGCAGTTGACCGCTTCGTCGCAGCTACAAGTGCTTGCGCAATTTGAGAATTCGTACCGATTTCAAGGTCACCTCCCGGGTGAGGGCCGCTACGACCCCCATGGCACGCCCCGCGCGGCGCCCAGCTGCGTTACAACTCGTTGGAATAGGTCGGCTATTCCGCCTCGTTGTGCCTTGCTGGACGCCCCGCGGGACGCACCCTGGGGGCCGTTCAACTACCGTTTCTAGGGTCACCCCTCCCCGGCGCGCCTGCGCCGCGTTGGGGGCGCGCTTGCCGGCGCCGAAAACCCGGCAGTAAACACGACCGGGGGCCCCGCCCGGCTTCGCGCTACCATCGCCACCGGAGTGATCTTCGGTTTTTTCCGCCACCAGCAAGAGCAAGCCCATGCCCGATCGACGCCGACACCTGAAGCTCTACCTCGCCCTCGTCCCCGTGTTCTTCGTCGTGGACCTGGTCTGGCTCGGCGTCATCGCCGCCGGCTTCTACCAGGCGCAGATCGGCCATTTGATCGCGCCGCAGGTGGATTGGGTGGCCGCGGTGACCTTCTACCTGCTGTTCATCGCCGGGATTCAGTACTTCGGCGTACGCCCTGGGCTCGCGTCCGGGCGCATCGCCGACGCGGCGCTGAACGGCGGGCTGTACGGGTTTTTCACCTACATGACCTATGAGCTGACCAACCGGGCGACGCTGCCGGCCTGGCCGCTCACCATGGTCTTTGCGGACACCGCTTGGGGGGTGCTGCTCTCCGCCGTGGTGGCGAGCATCGGCTGCTGGATCGGGCTGCGGATGGGGATGGGGCCGGCGGCGGAGGCCGTCGGCCCGGCGCGCCGCTGAGTAGTGTCACTCCACGCGCTTCGGTGTTGTCTGAGCCCCTCTGAACGTCCGCTATGACCGCTTCTGGCCGCGCAAAACCGATCGCGCCTTCGGTGCCGGTCGCCGCGGCGGATGCCGCACCGGCGGCAGCCCGGCGATGGCCAGGAGCTCGTCCAGCTCCGCGTCCGTCAGCTCCCGCCACTGACCCGGCAGCGGCCGGGCGCCGAGGATGACATTGCCGAAGCGCACGCGCTTTAAGCGGCTCACCTCGCAGCCCACGGCCTCCCAGAGCCGGCGCACCTCGCGGTTGCGGCCCTCCACCAGCAGCACATGAAACCAGCGGTTGGCGCCGCTGCCGCCGGATTCGACGATCTCCTCGAAGCGCGCCGGACCGTCGTCGAGCTGCACGCCCTGCACCAGCTGCTCCAGGGCGCCGTCGGGGACCTCGCCGTGGATGCGCACGGCGTATTCGCGCTCCACCTGCCGGGAGGGGTGCATGAGCCGATTGGCCAGCTCGCCGTGGTTGGTGACCAGCAGCAGGCCGGCGGTGTTGAGATCCAGGCGGCCGACGCTGATCCAGCGCCCGTCGCGGATGCCGGGCAGGCGGCGGAAAATGGTCGGGCGACCCGCCGGGTCCCGACGGGTGACCACCTCGCCCTCGGGCTTGTGGTAGGCGAGCACCCGCACCCGTGATTTGCGCGCGGCGCGGCGCTTCACCTCCTCGCCGTCGACGCTGATGCGATCCGTCGGCAGCACGCGGTCGCCGAGCTTGGCGAGCTGGCCGTTGACCCGCACCCGGCCGTCCGCAATCCACCCCTCCAGGGTGCGCCGGGAGCCGAGGCCGGCCTCGGCGAGGACCTTTTGCAGGCGCACCGCCTCTACCCTCGGCGCCTGGGCCGGCTGCGGCCGGCGGGTCTGGCCGTGGGTCTTGGCGGGGAGGCGATGGCTGCGCGCCTGCGAGCCGGCGGCGGCGGGCTCGTCCTTGCCTGCACGCCGGGAGGGCTTGGGTCTGGGTGGACGTCTATCTTGGGTCGCCATGGTCGGTGTCGTCCGGCCGCGCTTCGCCTGCGGCCCGGAGCTGCTCGTCGAAGAAGGCTGGGTCGCGCAGCTCGGCCAGCGGCGGCAAGTCGTTCAGGGAGCGGAGCCCGAAGTAGTCCAGGAAGCGCCGGGTGGTCGCATAGAGCGCCGGGCGACCGGGCACATCACGGTGGCCGACCACCCTCACCCACTCGCGCTCGGTGAGGGTCTTGACGATCTGGGTACTGACGGTGACGCCGCGGATGTCCTCGATCTCGCCGCGGGTGATGGGCTGACGGTAGGCGATCAGCGCCAGGGTCTCCAGCAGCGCCCGCGAGTAGCGGGCCGGCTTCTCCTCCCACAGCCGGGCCACCCAGGGGGCCACGGCACGGCGCACCTGAATGCGCCAGCCGCCCGCCACCTCCACCAGCTCGATGCCGCGATCCGCATAGTCCGCCGTTAGCGCGTCGATGGCCGCGCGGATCTCCTCCCGCGGCGGCCGCCGATCCTCTGGGTAGAGCCCCAGGATCTGGTCCAGGGTGAGCGGGCCGCCGGCGGCCATCAGCGCCCCCTCCACCACCTGCTGCACCGGCGGCGTCGCCAGCGACAGGGCGTTGAGCGGAGTGACCTCGGCGCCGTCGGTGGCCGCTTCGCCCGTGTCGGACTGCGCCTGCTCCTCGCTCATGCCTCGCCGCCGCGCAGGCGCACATGGATGGGGGCGTAGGACTCGGACTGCACCAGCTCCAGGGTGGCCGCCTTCACCAGCTCCAGAACGGCAAGGAAGCTCACCACCACACCGGCGCGGCCCTCGGTGACATCGAACAGGGCCGCGAAAGGGACGAAGCCGCCGCGCTGCACCAGCTCCAGCACCCGGGACATGCGCTCGCGCAGAGACAGGGACTCGCGCGCGACCCGGTGGCTGGTGAACAGATCCGCCCGGCGCATGACATCCCGCAGCGCCGCCAGGATCTCGCCGAGCTCCACCGTCGGCGGGATGCGGCGGATGTGCTCCGAGGACAGCTCGGCGGACACCGGGAAGTTGTCCCGGCCCTCCCGCGGCAGGGTGTCCAGGTCCTGCGCGGCCTGCTTGTAGCGCTCGTACTCCATGAGCCGGCGCACCAGCTCGGCGCGGGGGTCGGCGTGCTCCTCGTCCGTGGTCTCGGGCCGCGGCAGCAGCATGCGGGATTTGATCTCGCAGAGCATGGCGGCCATCACCAGGTACTCTGCCGCCAGCTCCAGGCGCAGCTCCTTCATGAGCTCCACGTACTCCATGTACTGGGTGGTGATCTGGTTGATGGGGATGTCGAGGATGTCCAGGTTCTGCTTGCGGATCAGATACAGCAGCAGGTCCAGCGGCCCCTCGAAGGCGTCCAGGAAGATCTCCAGGGCATCCGGCGGGATATAGAGGTCCTCCGGCAGCTTGAGCAGCGGCGCACCGCGGATGATGGCGAGCGGCACCGCACCGTCGTCGGCCGCTGCGGCGGGCTGAGGGGTCTCGGGCTGGGGGGGGCCGGGCGCCGTCATGACGGGCCTGCTCAGCCCTGCAGCAGCGACATGGCGTGGCGCACCTCTTCCATGGTCTCCCGGGCCACGTCCCGCGCCTGCTCGCAGCCTTCGTTGATGAAGCTGCGCACCGTCTCTGGCTGGGCTTCCAGCTCTGCGGCCCGGGCCTGAATGGGACCGAGCTCGGCGCGAACCGCGTCGATGACGGGCTGCTTGCACTCGATGCAGCCGATGCCGGCGGAGCGGCAGCCTGCTTGTACCCACTGCTTGGTGCCGTCGTCGGAGTAGACGGTGTGGAACTGCCACACCGGGCAGACATCCGGGTTGCCGGGGTCGCTGCGACGCACCCGCGCCGGGTCCGTGGGCATGGTGCGCAGCTTGTGCGCCACCTCGTCCGGGTCGTCCCGTAGCGCGATGGTGTTGCCGTAGGACTTGGACATCTTCTGCCCGTCCAGCCCCGGCATCTTCGCCGCGCGCGTCAGCAGCGGCTGCGGCTCCGGCAGGATCACGCGCCCGCCGCCTTCGAGGTAGCCGAACAAGCGCTCGCGGTCCCCGACGGTGATGTTGGCCTGGCTCTCCAGCAGCGCACGGGCCTTCTCCAGGGCCTCCTGATCGCCCTGCTCGGTGTAGCTGCGGCGCAGCCGATCGAACATCTTGGCGTTCTTCTTGCCCATCTTGCGCTTGGCCTGCTCGGCCTTCGCTTCGAAGTCCGGCTCGCGCCCATAGATATGATTGAAGCGCCGGGCGATCTCCCGGGTCATCTCCACATGGGCGACTTGGTCTTCGCCCACCGGCACCTGCCCCGCCTTGTAGATGAGGATGTCGGCGCTCTGCAGCAGCGGATACCCGAGGAAGCCATAGGTGGCCAGGTCCTTTTCTTTCAGCTTCTCCTGCTGGTCCTTGTAGCTTGGCACCCGCTCCAGCCAGCCGAGCGGCGTGATCATGGACAACAGCAGGTGCAGCTCGGCGTGCTCGGGCACCCGGGACTGGATGAACAGCGTCGACGAGCCGGCGCTGACACCGGCGGCGAGCCAGTCCACCACCATGTCCCAGGTCGCCTGCGGGATGCCGGAGGGGTCCTCGTAGTCCGTGGTCAGGGCGTGCCAATCAGCGACGAAGAAGAAGCACTCGAACTCGTGCTGCAGCTCGACCCAGTTCTTGAGCACGCCATGGTAGTGGCCGAGATGCAGGCGCCCGGTGGGACGCATGCCGGAGAGGACGCGTGGATTCTGTGCGGATACGGGGGTCACGGTTGAGGGCCTTGTCGCCGGCGCGCCGCCTGCTCGCTCGGGCGGTGCGTCAAATGGGGAATCGGTCGCGCACCAGGGCCTGCGCGGGTATCGCCGTCAGCACACCGCTCACCACCGGGCGCAGCGCGGCACCGAGCAGGCCCGGCGGATTGCCGGCCGGCAGAAAGAGCAGCAGCAACAGGATGAAGATGCCATAGGGCTCCAGGCGCGAGAAGCGTGCCGCTATGGGCGGCGGCAGCAGCGCGTTCAGGATACGGCCACCATCCAGCGGCAGCAACGGGAAGAGGTTGAGCGCCATCAGCACCAGATTGATGATGATCCCGACCACGCACATCTCGACGAAAAGCTGTAGCAGCCAGGTGGGCACCGGCACCACCAGAATCACCAGCGCCATCAGCTTGATGGCGAGCCCCCAGGCGAAGGCCATGAGCAGGTTCACGCCCGGGCCCGCGACGGCCACCAGGGCCATGTCCCAGCGCGGGTTGTCGAGCCGCCGCCAATCCACCGGCACCGGCTTGGCCCAGCCGAACAGGAAGGGCACGCCCACCAGCGTCTTTGACGTCAAGAAGATCGCCGCCGGCACCAGCACCGTGCCCACCGGATCAATGTGCTTCAGCGGATTGAAGGTGACGCGCCCGAGCTGCAGCGCCGTCGGGTCACCGCGGCGGCTCGCCACCCAGCCGTGCGCGGCCTCGTGCACGGTGATGGCCAGCAGCACGGGCGGGGCAATGAGGATCAGCAGCAGCAGGGTTTGTAACAATTGGCTCATGGGCTCGCGCACGGTCGCACGCGTCGGAAGCATTGCATGAGGCCGTGCCGGGGCACGGGCTCAGTCGTCGAACAGCGAGGTATCGCCCCGGCCGTGCCGCAGCACCGTCGGGGGCTCGCTGGTCATGTCCACCACGGTGGTGGGCTCGGTGCCACAGGAGCCGCCGTCGATGATGAGATCGACGCAGTGATCCATGTGGTCGCGAATATCCAGCAGGTCCGCCAGCGGCTCCTCGGCGCCGGGCAGGATCAGCGTCGTGCTGAGAATGGGCTGATCCAGCGCCGCAAGCAAGTCGCGCACAATCGGTGTATCCGGGACTCGGATGCCGATGGCGCGGCGCTTGGGGTGCAGCAACCGGCGCGGCACCTGCTTGGTGGCCTGCACGATGAAGGTATAGGGCCCTGGCGTCAACGATTTGAGTAAGCGATAGGCGACATTGTCGATGCGCGCATAGGTGGCGATCTCCGAGAGGTCCCGGCACACCAGCGTGAAATGGTGCTTGTCGTCGACCCGGCGGATCATGCGAATACGATCCAACGCCGATTTCTCGCCAATGCGGCAGCCGAGCGCATAGCACGAATCCGTCGGGTAGACGATGACGCCGCCCGCACCCAGCACCTCCGCGGCGCGGCTGATCAGCCGCGGCTGCGGGTTGCGGGGGTGGATCTCGAGGTAATCGGCCATGTCGTTGACACGGTCGCCGGCAGCCGTGGCCGCGACGGGCTCGAGCCGGGCGGGCCCATCGCGGCCGCGCTTGCCGTTTCAGGCGGCGGCGCGTCGGGCGCTCGCAAAGGCCGGCGCCGTCCACACCGGCGTACAGCCGTCCGGCAGCGGCGGCAGCCGGCCCAGCTCGATCCAGGGCTTCTCGGGCCCATGGTAGTCCGAGCCGGCGGAGGCGAGCAGGCCCTCCTCGCGGGCGTGGCGGGCGTAGACATAATAGTCGTCCTTGCTGTGGCTGCCGGAGACCACTTCCAGGCCGCGGCCGCCGCACTCCTTCAGCTCGCCAAGGAGACGGCGCATCTTGCTGCGGGTGAAGTTGTAGCGTGCCGGGTGCGCGATCACGGCGATGCCGCCGGCGGCGTGGATCCAGCCGAGGGCCTGCTCCAGGGTCGTCCACTCCCCCGGCACATGCCCGGGCTTGCCGTCGACGAGGAAGCGCTTGAAGACATCGCGGATATCGGTGGCGGCGCCGCGCTCCACCAGGAAGCGCGCGAAGTGCGTGCGGCCGATCAGCGCGCCTGCGGCATGTTGTTTGGCGCCCTCGAGGGCGCCGTCGTAACCCGCTTTGGCCAAGCGCCGGCCGATCTCCTCGGCGCGCCAGACCCGGTAGTCTTGGAGGCCGGCGAGACCGTCGCGAAGCGTCTCACTGTCGGTGTCCACGCCGAGGCCCACCACGTGCACGGTGCGACCGCCCCAGGTGACGGACACCTCGACGCCGGGGATCAAGCGCAGGCCGACAGCATCGGCGGCGCCGTGGGCTTCCGCAATGCCGGCGAGGGTATCGTGGTCAGTGAGCGCCAGGGTCTCGACACCGGCCGCAGCGGCGCGCTCCACCAAGGCGGTGGGTGAGAGGGTGCCGTCCGAAGCGGTGGAATGGGTGTGCAAATCAGGGATCTTGAGCATTTCGGTAGTTTAACCGATTCTGCACGTCCCCTGGGGACAGCCGGGGACATCTCAGTGCCGGCGCCGCAGGCGGGCGCGCTCGGCGCCGACGCCAGCGGGCGCGCCCGGCATCTCCCGGCACCGCTTCGGGAAAGCTTGCCGGCTACACCGGCGCCGATGCGGCTGTTATCCTCCGCCCGCGCGCTAAGCGCCCCGGCTGTCGGCGCCGGCTGCGGACGCTTTGGCAGAGGCGCCGCAGACGACGCGACCGACCGCATCTCGCGCGGCCGGTCGACAGTCCCTCGCGCCGAGAACCTAACCCGAGCGAGCCATGAAATTCCTGTTCGACTTCTTTCCGGTCATCCTGTTCTTCGCGGCCTACAAGCTTCAAGGCATCTACGCGGCCACCGTCGTTGCCATCGGCGCGAGCGCGCTGCAGGTGGCCTGGATGCGCTGGCGCCACGGCCGCACGGAGCGCATGCACCTGGTGACCCTGGGGCTGTTGTTGCTGTTTGGCGGCATGACCCTCGCGCTGCGCGACCCGACCTTCGTCATGTGGAAGCCGAGTATCGTCAATTGGCTGTTCGCACTGGTCTTTCTCGGCGGCCATTTCATCGGCGACAAGCCTTTGGTGCAGCGCCTCATGGGTCATGCGGTGACCGCGCCGGCGGTCGTTTGGCGGCGCCTGAACTTGGCCTGGGTGACCTTCTTCGTGGTCTCGGGGCTGGTCAATCTCTACGTGGTCTACATCGGCAGCGGCTTCTACGAGGCCAAGGAGGCCCTGATCGCGGCCAGCGGCGTGCCGGAGGTGGACCTGGCCGCCTGCGCCGAGCAATTCAGCGGCAGCGTGCTCGGTCTGTGCGAGCACGCGCACGCGGCCGAGTCCGCCTGGGTCGACTTCAAGCTGTTCGGTATGATGGGCATGACGCTGGTCTTCGTGCTGGGACAAGCGTTCTACCTCGCCCGCCACATCGAGCCCTTACCCGAAACCCAGCCCGTCCTGCCGACGGGCGCAGAAGACGCGGCCCAGGAAGCCGATGCCGGCGGCCGCTAGCCTTGGAGGGATCGCACCTTGCTCTATGCCATCATCGCCACGGACCACCCCGACAGCCTGGAGGCGCGCCGCGCGGCCAGGCCCGCACACTTGGCGCGGCTCGAAGCCCTGCAGGCCGAGGGGCGCCTGGTGCTGGCGGGTCCGCATCCAGCGGTCGATGCCACGGACCCGGGAGAGGCCGGCTTCACCGGCTCTCTGGTGGTGGCGGAGTTCGACGACCTCAGCGCCGCGCAGACCTGGGCCGACGCCGACCCCTATGTGGCCGCCGGCGTTTATCACGACGTCCGCGTCAAGCCGTTCAAACAAGTATTGCCGGGCTGAAGACCGCCGCGGTGGCAAGTCGCCGCCCTCGACGCCGCTCGGCGTTGGCCTGCGGCCACCCCTGAGCGGTCGCAGCCCGGAGCCCCACGGCGCCCGTCCCCGGCGGGGACAGGCACCCATCTTCGCCACTTTGTCACCACCCTGAGGGAGAAGTCAGATGCTATTGAAATCCACCCCAAAGACCCTGTTCGGCGCCGCCCTCGCGACGGCGCTGCTGGCCCAGCCCGCGCTGGCGCAAGAGCCTGCCGGCGGCGACGACACCCTCATCGCCACCATCAACGGCGAGCCCTACAGCCTGGACCTGTTCCGCGCCTTCTACGCCCAGCGGCTACAGCAGGCGGGCTCGGAGAGCTCGCCACAGCTCCAGGAGCGCGTCTTCAATGAGTTCATGAATTTGGTGGTCGCGGCACAGGAAGCCGACGCGCGCGATCTCGCCGACCAGCCGGATGTGCAGACCTCGTTGGCGCTCCAGCGCATGCTGGTACTGTCCCAGGCGGCGCTGCAGGCCATTGCCGCGGACACCGAAGTCTCCGAGGACGAGCTTCAGCAGGCCTACGAGCAGTTCAAGGAGCAGGCCAAGCGGACCGAATACAAGGCCCGTCACATTCTGGTGGACGAGCAAGAGCAGGCCCAGGAGCTGGCCAAGCAGGTCGCGAAGAAGAAGGGCAAGAACTTCGAAGCCCTGGCAAAGGAGCATTCCCTTGGGCCCACCGCGGATAAGGGCGGCGACCTCGGCTGGTTCGACAATCGCCAGATGGTGAAGCCCTTCGCCGATGCGGTGGCCGAGCTCGAGCCCGGCCAGTGGACCGAGCAGCCCGTGCAGACCCAGTTTGGCTGGCACGTCATCCTGCTCGAAGAGACCCGCAATGCCGAGCCGCCTGCCTTCGCGGACGCCAAGCCGCAGCTGGAGGCGGCCGTCAAGCGCCAGAAGGTCGCCGTGAGGCTCACCGAAATGCGCAATCAGGCCATGGTGGACCTGAACGAAGACGTGGTGAAGCTCAAGGAGGAGGACGGCGAATAAACGGGCCGTCTCGCGAGCCGCCGTCGGGCCCGAGATGGGCTCGACGTCCGGCGACGGTCACAGCTCAGTCGGCCATCACAGCCCGCAGGTCTTGGTGATCCGACGATTGCCGAGGCGCTGCAAGGGCCGGGCATTCGGGCCGACCAAGCTCGCCAGGCGTTGCAGGTCGGCGACCGGCACCTCCACGGGTGTTCGCATGACATACCAGTGCACGCCCTCGGTGCATGGCGGGCGGGTCAGCGAGCCCCTGTAGGCGAAGTAGTCCTTGCGCCCCGGCAGGAGGAACAGCGGATTGACGCCGACGTTGCGGCCATAATAGTTCTCCCCCGGCCCCCGCGGTGCGTTCTCCAACACCCGACGCAACACGCTGTTGACCCGCGACCCCGCCGTGAGCGCCACCGCGACGACGGCGATATCGCCGCGGTTGTTGGCGTGGATCAGCTGAATCTCGGCGTCGGCACGCACCCCGTTGATGACGTGCTCGGCGGGCGTATGGAAGCGCAGCTCCACCAGCTCGTAGCTCAGCCCCTCCACCACGAGGTGGCTGCCGCGATCATAGCCGAGGCGCAGCGCGCGCCCGTCATTGGTGACATAGAGGGGGCTGCTGCGATAGCGAAAGCGCAGCGGCTCGCAGGGAGTCGTCATCGCCCTGGCCTCGGCGAGTGCCACGGGGGACTGCGTGTCTCGACCGGCGCAGGCGCCGAAGGTCGAATCGAGCTCGCTCCAGTGCTCCGGCCCTTTGTCACCGGCGTAGGTCCATTGCGGCATCGCCTCAGGGTCCGGCAAGGCAATGCCCGTCTGCCAGGTGGCGGCCGGTGCCGCGCCAAGCGCCAGCGCGAGCCCGAGTACCCGGGGCGCATGGGGGAAGCACCACTGCCGGGCAGGCTGAGCCCTGAGCCGGCTCGGACTCTGGCGCAGGCTCTGCTGCCGGCCTTGGCCCAGACTCTGATCTAGACTTGTAAGCACGGACCGCGCCGCCGGCTCAGTCCTTGTCCTGCGGACGCTTGAGTCCGGCGATGGGCACGACGGTGGCGGATTGGGGCTCGTCGACGTAGTACGGGCGCTCACCGCCGCGGCCCTCGGCATCCGCCAGCTCCTTCTCGCGCGCGGAGATCAGTGCCAGGCATTGCCGGACGTCCTGAATGGTGTCGTTGGACAGCGGATGCTTCATGCCGGGGGGCGGGGTCACGTCCTTGATGATGGCCGCCAGCGTCTTGCGCATGGCGACGAGTATCTGCTGCTCTTGCGAGAGGTCGGGCATCTGACTCCTCCGTTCGGATCTGGCCGTTGGCTACAGGCCGAGGCGCTGCGGCATGGCTGGCGGCGACGCGGCTCTGCGATGTTGCCGGGAGGTCGGGGCGCCGCCCGCATTATTCACCCGACCCCTGTCCGGCGGCAAATCACAGGCGGCCCGCGCGGTGTGTGCCTGTGTTGGTCTCCACAGACCGGTGTCGCCGATCAGGCGTGATCGGCAGCCAGTGTGTAGGCACCCTCGGTGAGGGCGGCCAGGGCGTCCTCGTCCAGGATCTCAACGCCGAGGGATTCCGCCTTGGCGCGCTTGGAGCCCGCATCGGCCCCTGCCAGCAGGTAATCCGTGTTGCCGGAGATACTGCCGGTCACCTTGGCGCCCAAGGCCTCCAACTGCGCCTTGACGGCGTCCCGGGAGCGGCTCAGCGTGCCGGTGATGACGAAGGTCTTGCCCGCCAGCGGCTGCCCGGCGCCTTCGGTCTCGGCCGCCGCCGGCGCCTCCCAGGTGATGGCACCGATGTGCGGGCTCAGCAGCTTGTCGATGACCGCGCGGTTGTGGGGCTGAGCGAAGAAGCTCACGATGTGCGCGGCCACCACCGGTCCGACCCCCTCCACCAAACTGCGCTTGCCGCCTTGGAAATCCGCCACCCGCGCCTGTCGCAGCGCCGCGACATCGGGCCAGCGCTCCGCGATGCGCGCGGCGGCCGCCGGCCGCAGCCCGCGGATGCCGAGGCCGGCGAGCCAATCGGCGAGGGGCTGCTCGCCAGGATCGGCGTCGGGATGCGCCTCCAGCCAAGCCAGCAGCGCAGCGGCGGTCTTCTCGCCGACCCCTTCGATGCCCGGCTCGTCGACGATGAAGGTGTCCAGATCCGCCGCCATCAGCGGCTTCAGGTCGCGGAAATGGGCGGCCAGCGCCTGCGCCGTCGCCGCGCCCACTTCGCGGATGCCGAGGGCGTAGATGAAGCGCGCCAGCGTGGTTTGGCGACTGCGGTCCAGCGCGTCGACCAGATTCCTGGCCGACTTCTGCGCCATGCGCTCAAGGCCCGCGTAGTCGTCCACGCCCAGCGCGTAGAGGTCCGCCGGGTCATGCACCAAGCCCTGCTCCACCAGCTGCTCGATGAGCTTGTCGCCGAGCCCGTCGATGTCCATGGCCCGGCGCGAGGCGAAGTGCTTCAGCGCCTCCTTGCGCTGGGCGGCGCAAGTGAGCCCGCCGCTGCAGCGGGCCACCGCCTCGCCCTCGGCGCGGATGACGTCGGAGCCGCACACCGGGCAGTGCGCGGGCAGCCGCACCAGCTCGGTCTGCTCGGGCCGCAGGGACGCCACCACGGCCACCACCTCGGGGATGACGTCCCCGGCGCGGCGGATCATCACGGTGTCGCCGGCGCGCACGTCCTTGCGGTGCACCTCGTCGATGTTGTGCAGCGTGGCATTGGCGACGGTGACACCCGCTACGTCCACGGGCTCCAGCCTGGCCACCGGCGTGACGGCACCGGTGCGGCCCACTTGGAATTCGACGGCGCGGACGACGGTTTGCTCTTCCCGCGCCGGATACTTGTAGGCGATGGCCCAGACCGGATCGCGGGCGCGGAAGCCGAGCTCGCGCTGGGCTTTGAGGTCGTCCACCTTGAAGACGACGCCGTCGATCTCGTAGTCCAGCGCATCGCGGCGCTCGCCGATGCGCCGATGATAGTCGATGCAGCCGGCGGCACCGGTGACGACCCGGGACTCCGGCGACACCCGCAGACCCCAGTCCCGAAAGGCCGCCAGCGCGCCGCTCTGGGTCGGCCCCAGGTCGCCGCCTTCCACGGCGCCGAAGCCATAGCAGAACATGGTGAGCGGCCGGGTGGCGGTCACCGCCGGGTCCAGCTGGCGCAGGCTGCCGGCGGCGGCGTTGCGGGGGTTCTTGAAGGGCGTCTGGCCGGCGTCGAGCATCTGCTGTTTCAGCCGCTCGAAGGCCGCGAGCGGCAGATAGACCTCGCCGCGCACCTCCAGCAGCCGCGGCCAGCCCGAGCCCTGGAGCCGCAGCGCCACGGCGCCGATGGTGCGCACCTGGGCCGTGACGTCCTCGCCGACGCTGCCGTCGCCGCGGGTGGCGCCGCGCGTCAGCACGCCGTCTTCGTAGAGCAGGCTGATGGCGAGGCCGTCGAGCTTCGGCTCGGCCACATAGGCGACGGCGTCGACCCCCAGATCCTTGCGGATACGCCGGTCGAAGTCCTGCACGTCGGCGTCGTTGCGGGCATTGCCCAAGGAGAGCATGGGCACCCGGTGGCGCGCCTCGGCGAAGCGCTCGGTGGGCTCCGCACCCACCCGCTGCGTCGGCGAGTCCGGGGTGCGCAGCGCCGGGTACGCGGCTTCCAGGTCCTGGAGCTCGCGGAACAGCCGGTCGTAGGCGGCGTCCGTGATCTCCGGATCGTCGAGGACGTAGTAGCGATAATTGTGGTGGTGCAGCTGGGTGCGCAGCGCCTCGGCCCGCTGTACCGCCTCGGCCGGGGCGCTCACGGGGCCTCGGCGCCCTCGTCGCTGCCGTGCAGCAAGGCGCGGACCTGTGCGCGCAGCGCCTTGGCGTCGGCATCACGCAGCGGCTCGCGGTGCGGCCCGCGGATGTCGCCGCCGAGCAGCTCGGCCATGACGCGCGTCGCATCGAGCATCTCGTCGAAGACCATCAGATCGCTCGGCTCGCCCTCGAATTGGGCGAACACGGCGAGCCCCGGGCTCGCGAACTCGGTCATGTCGTCGAAGGGGAAGGTACCGGGCTTGACCAAGTTGGCCATGCTGAACAGCGGCTCGCCGTCCGGGGCGTCGCCGCGGGTGCGGTGGAAGATGTTCATGTCCCCGGGCCGCAGCTTGCAGCGCTCAGCCGCGCTCAGGATCTCATCGCCGCTGAAGGCGCCGCCGGTGCTGGTGATATAGAGCTGGATCAGCAGCGGCTCGCCCTGCGGCGGGGCCGCGGTTTGGGTGGATGACGGCGCCGCCTCGGCGTCCGCCGCCGCGTTCTTTGCCGCAGCGCCGCTCGGGGCTGCCGACTCATCCAGCCCATCGTCGCCGAGCCCGCCCAGATTGGGCTCCTGGCGGCGGCGCTCCGCGGACGGGCTGCTGCGCGGTGCGGGCTTGGCCCGCTTCGCCGGCCGCGCGCGCTCACCGCTCGCGGAGGCACTCCGCTGCTTTTCCCACAAAAACAGTCCGATCAGGAACACGGCCCCAAGGACCACCAAAATCAGGCGCAAAGTTGCTGCGTCCATTCGGTGCTTGCCCCCTCATGCTCGCTTGATTGAGTTGCGCGTCTGCGCCTTGCCGCACGGCAGTATAGCAGTGCACCCGCCGCGGGTCGGTGCGCGCCGGGCGGTCGAACGAGTCCCAACGGCCGGCAGCGCTATCGCGATCGCATTCCGGCCGGGGCTCGATTCCCTTGCCAACGCGGGTCTCGAGACCCGAGCGCAACCCCGAAGCCCGCCGCGCGGCTCAAGACACGGCCGCGAGCTTCGCGGCCTCGTCCACGTCCACGGACACCAGCCGCGACACGCCGGGCTCGTGCATGGTCACACCAATGAGATGGTCGGCGATCTCCATGGTGACCTTGTTGTGGGTGATGAAGATGAACTGGACCTGGTCCGACAGGGAGCGCACCAGCTCGCAGAAGCGCCCGACATTGGCGTCGTCCAGCGGCGCGTCCACTTCGTCGAGCATGCAAAACGGCGCCGGATTGAGCTGGAAGATGGCGAACACCAGGGCCACCGCGGTGAGCGCCTTCTCGCCGCCGGAGAGCAAATGGATGCTGGCGTTGCGCTTGCCGGGGGGGCGCGCCATGATGGCCACCCCGGTGTCCAGCAGATCGTCGCCGGTGAGCTCCAGGTAGGCGTGGCCGCCGCCGAACACCCGCGGGAAAAGCTGCTGGAGCCCTTGGTTGATGCGGTCGAAGGTGTCCTGGAAGCGCGCCCGGGTCTCGCGGTCGATCTTGCGGATGGCCGCCTCCAGGGTCTCCAGGGAGTCGCTGATGTCCGCGTGCTGCTCGTCGAGATAGCGCATGCGCTCGGACTGCTCGCGGAACTCGTCGATGGCGGCGAGGTTGATGTTGCCCAGGCGCTCGATGCGGGACTTGACCTGGCCCAGGGCGGTTTCGTGCTCGCCGCTGCCGGCGGCGGGGTCGAGCGCCGCGACGATCTCGGCCATGACCCCGCCGCGCTCGGCGAGCTGCTCCTCCAGGGTGCGCCGGCGCACCAGTCGCTCTTGGCGCTCCAGGCGCTTGGCATCCAGGTCCTGCTGCACCGATGCCACACCCTGCTCCAGCGCGTGGCGGGCCTGCTCGGCCTCGCGCACCGACTGATCCAGCGCCTCCATGCGCTCGCGCGCCGCGCCGAGCTCGGCCTCCACGGCCACACGCTGCTCCAGCTGCGCCTCCAGCTGCTCGCGCTGCTCGGCGACGGGCTCGGCGGCCTCGGTGAGCGCCGCCAGCAGCTCGTCGCGACGGGCGCCGAGGGTGGTCAGCTGCTCCCCGGCGCGCCCGAGCTGGGCCTCCAGCGCCTCCAGTGAGGCCCGCCTGGTCTGGATCGCGACCTCCAGGCGCTGGCGCTCGTCGCGCAGGCCGGCCTCGCTGGCCCTGGCCTCGGCGACACGGGCGCGCAGGGCGTCGCGCCGGGTGCCGAGGGCCTCGCGCTCGGTGCTGAGGCGCTCGGTCTCTTCGAGGGCCTGGTGCAGGCGCTCGCGGGAGGCTTCGATGTCCTCGGCGGCCTCGGCGCGGGCCTCGGTCAGCTCGCGCAGCTCTTCGTCCAGCACGCTGATCCGCTCGCGCATGTGCTCCAGGCGCGAGCGCCCCGCGCCGACTTCCGCATCCAGTGTGGCGCGGTCGCGGCTCAGCCGGCTCACGGTGTCCAGTGCGTCGTCGCGTGCCTGCTCCATGCTCTGGCGACGCTCCGCGAGGTCGTCGTGACGCTCCACCAGCTCGTTGATGACGCCGTCGAGCTCGTCGCTCTCCGCCTGCAAGGCGCGCAGCGTCTCGGCGCGGGCCAGAGTGCCCGCCACCCGGGGGCCGTCGCCGGGGCGGGTGAGCCAGTCGCGTCCCACCTGGGCGCCGTCGCGGGTGACGATGCGCTCGCCGGGTGCGAGCTCGCCGCGGCGCGACAGGGCCTCGGCCAGGGTGTTGGTGGTGCGGATGCCGTGCAGCAGCCCGTGCAGCGGCCAGGGTGAGCGCACCCGCGCGGCGAGGCTGTCGCCCTGCGGGTCCGGCAGGTCCGGGTCTTGGCGCAGACCCGGGCCCAGCAGGCCCAGCGGGCCGCAGTCGAGCTGCGGGCCGTGGGTGTCCAGGTCGGCGATGCACAGCGCCGCCAGCATGTCGTCGAGCACCGCCTCCACGGCCGCCTCCCAGCCGGCATCCACCTCGATACTGTCCACCAGGCGCGGCACGTCGCCGAGGCCCTGCGCCTCGATCCAGGCGCCCACGGCGTCGTCCCCTTGCTCCAGCGCGGCGTCCTGCAGGGCCTCCAGGGAGGCCTGCCGGCCGCGGCAGGTCTGAAGCTCCGTGCGGGCGGCATCCAGGCGGCCGGCGACGGCCGTGCGCTCCTCCTCCAGCTGCCGCAGGGACTCGGCGCTGCGGGCCTGGTCGTCGGCGGCGGCGGCGATCTGCTCGTCCAGGGCGTCGGAGCGCTCCTTCAGCTGCTCGAGCTTGGCCGCGAGGTTCCCAGTGTCGAGCTTCTCGCGGTCCTCGGCCATGCGCGCGGCGCGCTGGTCGGCACGGGCGATGCGCTGCTCCAGGTCGTTGATGCGCCCGCGCTCGGTCTGGGCGCGCTCGGTGGGCCCGCCCGGGCCTTCCTGGAGGGCGTCCCAGGCGGCCTGCCAGGACTCCAGCTGCGCTTCGGCCCCGGCGAGCTCGTCGCCGGCCGCGGCGAGGCGCTCGGCGACCTCGGCCAGCGCCGGCTCGTCGCGCTCCAGCTCCGCGGCCAGCTCGGCCATGCGCGCGGTGTCGCGCTCGCGGTGACCTTCGGCGGCGGCGAGCTCCTCGCGCACCCGGGCGAGCTCCGCCTCCTGGCGGCTGCGGTTCTCGTCGGCGAAGCGGATGGCCTGCTCGAGACGCGCGATCTCGGCGCCCACCGAGTAGTAGCGGCCCTGCACGGCGTTGAAAGCGTCCGAGGCCTCGGCATGGGCGTCGCGGTCCGACTCGATCTGCGCCTCCAGCCGGCGCTGCTCGGCGCGGCGGCGCTCCAGGTCCACCTCCAGCTCGGCGATGGCGCGCTCGCGGGCGCCCAGCTCCTGATCCAGCTCGCGCCAGCGCAGCGCCGTCAGCTCGTCCTCCAGGCGCCGTTCGTCCTCTTTCAGCCGACGGTACTTCTCGGCGGTCTCGGCCTGGCGCTCCAGGTGCTTGAGCTGCTTGGCCACCTCGTCGCGCAGGTCGTCGAGGCGGTCCAGGTTCTCGCGGGTGTGGCGGATGCGGTTCTCGGTCTCGCGGCGGCGCTCCTTGTACTTGGAGATGCCGGCGGCCTCTTCGATGAACAGGCGCAGCTCATCGGGCTTGGCCTCGATGAAGCGCGAGATCATGCCCTGCTCGATGATGGCGTAGCTGCGCGGTCCGAGACCCGTTCCGAGAAAGAGATCCTGGATGTCCCGGCGCCGGCAGCGGGCGCCGTTGAGGAAATAGGTGGACTGGCCGTCGCGGGAGACCTGGCGCTTGACGGCGATCTCGCTGAAGCGGGTGAATTCGCCGCCGGCGCGGCCGGAGCTGTTGTCGAAGGTGAGCTCGATGCCGGCGACGCCGACGGGCTTGCGGCTGGTGCTGCCGTTGAAGATGACGTCCGCCATGGACTCGCCGCGGAGCATCTTCGCGGAGCTCTCGCCCATGACCCAGCGCACGGCATCGATCACATTGGACTTGCCGCAGCCGTTGGGCCCGACGACACCCACCAGGTTGCTCGGAAAGGGCACCGTCGTCGCGTCGACGAAGGACTTGAATCCAGTCAGTTTGATCTTTTCCAGCCGCATGACGGAACGATACGCAAGGGGCCCAACCCCCACAAGCGTCCAGCGACGGACACCGGGGCGAGCGCGCTGGGCTTCGCGATGAACCGCGGGCTCCCGTAGGATGGGCAGGCAGGAGCCGAAAGCGAGAAGCCGACACGGACGCCGGCGCCGAACTTCCTTAAAGCAATTGCCGAGAGGCATCCGAACGGAGAGCGCACTATGAGCGAAATCGTCCTGCTCGACGGCGGCATGGGTCAGGAGCTGATCGCCCGATCCAGCCAACCCCCCTCGCCCCTTTGGTCGGCCAGGGTCCTGCTGGACGAGCCGGAGCTGGTCGCCGCCGTGCACCGGGATTACATCGACGCCGGCGCCACTGTGCTCACGCTCAATACCTATTCCGCAACGCCCCAAAGACTGGCGGCGCAGGCCAGCGAAGGCCTCTTCGCCGAGCTGCAGGCGAGCGCCTGTGAGATCGTCACCCGGGTGCGCGACGACAGCGGCCGGGACGTGGCCATCGCCGGCTGCCTGCCGCCGCTGGTGGCCAGCTATCACCCCGAGGTCTCGCCGGCGCATGATGAGGCGCTCGCCGCCTACCGGCGCATCGTCGCCGCGCAGGCCGAGCATGTGGATGTCTTGCTCGGGGAAACCCTCGCCAGCGTCGCCGAGGCCACCGCCGCCGCGGCCGCCGCGCTCGAAAGCGGCCTGCCCGTGTGGATCAGCCTGACCATCGCCGACGACGACAGCGGCACACTGCGCAGCGGCGAGCCCCTGGCCGAGGGCGTGGCGGCCCTGCGCGAGCTCGGCATCGACGCCCGCCTGCTCAACTGCTCCCGCCCGGAGTCCATCGGCGCCGCCTGGGACACCTTTGCGACCGGCGGCGGCGTCACCGGCGCCTATGCCAACGGCTTCACCTCCATCGCCGGACTCGCCCCCGGCGGAACGGTGGACGCGCTGGAGGCAAGGCGCGATCTGTCGCCCGAGGCCTATGCCGACTTCGCCATGACCTGGGTCGAGCAGGGCGCGGGCATCGTCGGCGGCTGCTGCGAGGTCGGCCCGGCACACATCCGCCACCTGCGCGAGCGTCTGGAGTCGGCAGGCCACAGCGTCGTACGCCCATCATCACGCTGACAGCCGGCCCCGACAGGGCACACTGCCCGCCACCCCAAACTTCTAACTTCAAACTTCAAACTTCCAACCGCCACCGGCCAATCCCCGATGCCGTCACCCCCCACGAAAAACCTCGAAACCTTCGACAACCCCGAGCCCGGCCGCGACTATGTCATTCGCATCCGCGTGCCGGAGTTCACCTGCCTGTGCCCTAAGACCGGTCAGCCGGACTTCGCCGAGCTCACCATCGAGTATATCCCCGAGGCCAAGTGCGTGGAGCTGAAGAGCCTCAAGCTCTACGTCTGGTCCTTCCGCGACGAGGGCGGCTTCCACGAGGCCATGACCAACCGCATTCTCGGCGACCTGGTGGCGGCGACCGCACCAAGGTTCATGCGCCTCACGGCGGACTTCAACGTGCGCGGCGGTATCTATACCAAGGTGATCGCCGAGCATCGCGCGCCCGGCTGGCAGGCACCGCCGCCCGTGCAGCTGCCATGACGGCGGGCGCCGGCGGCCCCGTCGGCATCGGCGTCGATGTCGGCACCAGCGGCGTGCGGGCGGTGGCCCTGGACACCACCGGCAGCCGGGTCGCGACGGCAGCCGAGCCGCTGCCGGCGGCGGACAAGACCGCGGCCGGCGACGTGCGGCAGGATCCGGCGCTCTGGTGGCAGGCCTTGCTGCGGACGCTGCGCCGACTGGCCGCGGCCGCGGACCTGAGCGGGCGGCCCTGCGCCCTCTGCCTGGACGGGACATCGGCCACAGTGCTGCTCGCCCACCGCGACGGCCGACCCTTAGGCCCGGCGCTCATGTACAACGACCGCAGCGCCGTGCGGGCCGCCGCCGGGGTGGCCGACGCGGCGCCCGTGAGCTCGCCGGCGCGCGGCGTCGGAGCCAGCCTGGCCAAGGCGCTGCACTTGCTGGCGCAAGCCAATGCCGACCCGCAGGACCTGTGCGTGCTGCACCAGGCGGACTGGCTCACGGGCTGTCTGCTCGGGCGCTTCGGCGACAGCGACTGGAACAACGCCCTCAAGCTCGGCTTCGACCCGGCGGCGCAGCGCTGGCCGAGCTGGCTCGCGGGTCTGGGGCTGCCGGCGCAGACACTGCCGCAGGTGCATGCGCCGGGGCTGGCGCTCGGGTCCATCGCCCCGAGCGCGGCGAAAGCCTCGGGACTCCCCGCCGATACCCTGGTCTGCGCCGGCACCACGGACAGCACCGCGGCCGTGCTCGCAACGGGTGCAACCGAGCCGGGTGATGCGGTGACCAGCCTCGGCAGCACCCTGGTGCTCAAGATCATCGCCGAGCGGCCGGTGACGGCGTCCGACTACGGCGTCTACAGCCACCGGCTAGGGAATCAATGGCTGGTGGGCGGCGCCTCCAACAGCGGCGGCGCCGTGTTGCGGGCGCATTTCGACGACGCGGCGCTGGCGCGACTCAGCGCCCGCATCGACCCGGATGTCCCGAGCGGCCTCGACTACTATCCCCTGCCCGGGGTCGGGGAGCGCTTTCCGGTGCAAGACCCCAGCCTGGCGCCGCGGCTGAGGCCGCGCCCGCCGGATGACGTGCAATTCTTGCACGGCCTGCTGGAGGGCATCGCCCGCATCGAGCGCGACGGCTACCACCTGCTCACCCGGCTCGGGGCCCCGGCCCCGAGCCGCGTGCTCAGCATCGGCGGGGGCGCCGGTAATTCCACGTGGACGGCCATGCGCCGGCGCTTGCTGGGGGTGGACGTTGTACCGGCGGCGGAGCAGGAGGCCGCCGCCGGCGTCGCCCGGTTGGCGCTGGCAGCGCTCTAACTGAGCGGGCTCAGCCGGCACCGTCGCCGAGCTTGTCCAGCAGCGCCTGGGCCTCGTCGGCCTGCTCGGCGTTGGGATGCTCGCGCAGCAGCCGACGCAGGATGGGGAGCGCCTCGCTGCCGCGGCCCACATCGCTCAGCGCCCAAGCGGTGTGGTAGGCGATTTCCGTCTGCGTGGGATAGGCCAGATGCGCCTGCTGCAGGATGCTCAAGCCCCTGTCTCGCTCGCCGGTGTTGAACAGAATCCAGCCATAGGTATCGGCCACCTCGGGCCGGTTCGGATCCAGCTCATAGGCCTTGCCGGCGATCTCCAGCGCGCGCTCATCGCCGCGCTCGTGCAGGATCCAAGCGAGATTGTTCAGGACCAGGATGTTGTTCTGCCCGGCGGCATAGAGGCGCTCGTAGATGGGCAGCGCGCGATCGGTCATGCCCTCGCCGTGCATGAGCATCGCCAGCATGGCTTGGCTGCCGAAGTCGTTCGGCTGCCGGCCGCCCCAATCCTGTAACAGCGCAATGGCATCGTCGGGACGGTCAGCCCGCGCATAAGCCTCGGCGAGCTGGCGCACCAGCTCTGCGGATGGCGCCAGCTCCAGGGCCTTGCGCAAAGGCCCAACGGCAGACTCTGGCTTGCGCGCGGACATTTGCACCGTGCCCTCGAGCCGATAGCCCAAGGGCTGGTCGGGATAGTCATCCTGCAGACCGCGGGCGATCTGCGCCGCCGCCGCTTCCTTGTCGGCTGCGACCAGCACCGAGGCCAGCGCCACGCGTGCATCCACGAAATCCGGCTTCAGCTCGATGGCACGCTCGAAGGAGCGCCGGGCGGCGTCCAGCTCATCACTCTTCCACTCGGCACCGCCCTTGAGGTAGTGGACACGCGGATCATCCGGGCGCTTCTCCAGGATCTGCTCGAAGGTGCGAATGGCGCTGGCGGGCTCATCCGCCAGGGTCTGCGCGCGCCCGAGCATCTCCAGCGCATCGACGTTGTCCGGAAAGCGCGCGGCAAGGTCGTTGGCCGCCGTCAGCGCCTTCAGGTGCTCGCCGCGATCGATGTAGTACCGGCTCAGCAGCAGCCCGGGCTGGGCAGCGGCGGCATTGGCGTCCTGGGCCTTGTTCAGCCATGCCACGATGCCGGCATCGTCGTCGCGCAGCTCCGCGATGGCGGCCATGCCGAGCAGCGCGGCAAGGTTCTTGGGACTCTGTGTCAGCGCACGCTGGTACTGGGCCTCGGCGGCGTCCAGGTCCTCGTTGGCAACCTCCACCCGGGCGAGGTTGATGAGGGCGGTGGAGAACTCGGAATCCAGCTCCAAGGCCGTCTCGAACTTGGCCCGGGCCGCATCCAGCTCGCCTTGCGCCAGCAACGCCAAGCCAGTGAGATTGAAGGCGACCGCGCTGTCGGGCCGGCGCTGCTCCAGTGCTTCACTGGCGGTGATGGCTTCGTCGTAGCGCTGCTCTTTGAGCTTGGCCAGCACCAGCAGCACGTCGGCCTGGAGTACTTCCTGCCCCAGGTCCACGGCGCTCTCGAGCTCGTTGATGGCACCGCCCATGTCGCCGCCGGCGATGAGGGTCAAGGCCAGCTGCGTGCGCAGCGCCGCCACGTCGGGGGCGGTTTCCACCGCGCGGCTCAGCCACTGCTGGCCCTGCTGCTGATCGCCGGCGAGCATGTAGGCGCTGCCCAACAGCGCCATGATCTGGGGGTCGGCATCCTTGGCGATGGGCTCCAGCACCGCCACCGCCCGCTCGGGCTCTCGCAGCTTGAGCCGCGTCGCGGCGAGCACCTTGGCCGCCTGCGGATTGCCGGGCATGGCGGTGTTGATGCGCGAGAGGTATTCCTCGGCCAGTTGCAGGTCGTCGCGGGCATAGCTGACGATGCCCATCAGCAATTGGCTTTGGACGTGCGCAGGCCGCGCGCTCAAGACGCGCTGCAAGTGCTCGCCGGCCGTGTCCCAGTCGCGGTCGTAGAAGGCCATCACGCCGCGCAGATAGCTCGCGATGACGATATTCGGCTGGATGGCGTCCACCTGCTCCAGGTCGGTGCGGGCGTCATCGAAGCGTTCCAGGCTGACCAGGGTGGTCGCACGCCCGAGCAGTGCACGCAGATTCTCGGGCTCCAGCTCCAGCACCTCGCCGTACAGCGCGACCGCGGCCTCCGGGCGCTCGGCCCGGCGCTCGACCTCGGCCCGCAGCAGCATGATGTCCGGGTCCTGCGGATATTGCTCGCGCAGGCGCGCCGAGGCGGCGTCGGCGCCGTCGATGTCGCCGTCTAGCAATGCCAGCTGGACCAAGCCGGCGCCGGCGTCGCGCTGGGACGGGTCCAGCGCCACCGCGGCCGAGAAAGCGTCCTCGGCCGCTTGCGTCTCCTCCAATCCCATGTGCGCACGCCCGCGCAGGGCGAGCGCCCGGGCACGCTCCTGCTCAGGCAGCGCCGCAGCCTCCAAGGACTGGAGCACTTCGGCGAACTTCTGTTGCTGCAGCTTGGCCTCGATGAGGTCGAAGCGCAGTGCCGACGGGTCGGCACCGATCTCCAACGCCCGGCGCAGCTCCTTTTCGGCGGCGGCGCCTTCGCCCGAGCGCAGATACAGCTGCGCGAGCAGCAGCCTTGCCTCGGCGAGGTTGGGGTCGGCCTGAAGCAGATTCTTGAGCTCGATCTCGGCGGCGCTGTAATTGCCCTCGTCGAAGAAGCCCCGGGCCTTGCCGAGGCCGGTCTCGTCCGCCCCCAGCGGGGCAGCGGCGAGGACGCACAGGAGACTGACGAGCACGAGCATGCGCTTCTGCCAATACCGATTCAGGCCGATGGATGCGATTATCGACAGCGCCTGGGATGACTGCCGCGGGCTGCTGGTCATGACGACCTCCAGAAGTGTGAGTGTGCGCAGCGAAGGAGACGCCGATTGTTTGGCCTTGCGTTATCCAAAATCGGCGCGGTGCTCGAAAACACGGTTTCAGAATGCCTTCATTGTCAGCAGCTTGAGAGCCAATGACAATGGCGGGCCGGCCTGGCTCGCACGGGCAACGAGCATCGATCGGCGTTTCCCGCAGGGAGCGAAATATGGCGCATTCGCCCCGCCGCAGCTCCGCCCGTCAATTCGGAATCTTGTATTTCTTCATGAGGTTGTAGAGCGTCGGGCGGGTAATGCCGAGCAGCTCCGCGGCCCGGGAGAGATTGCGATCGCTGTGGTGGACGGCCCGCTTGACGGCTTGCATTTCGGCCAGCTCCCGCACCTCGCGCAGATCGAAGGGCGTCTCGCGCACCTCGACCTCGCCGAGCTCCAGGTCCGCCGCGGTGATCTCGCGCCCGTCGGCCATGACCACGGCGCGCTTCACGCGATTCTCCAGCTCGCGGACATTGCCGGGCCACTCATAGGACTCGATGATGGTCAATGCCTGCCGCGTGAAGGTCTTCACCTGCTTGCGATGCCGAGCCGCAAAGCGGTTCAGGAAGGCGCGGGCGAGCACCACGGCATCATCCTGGCGCTCGCGCAGCGGCGGCACGTTGATGGTGGCCTCGTTGATGCGGTAGTAGAGATCCTCGCGGAAACGGCCGTCTTTGATGAGCTTCGGCAGGTCCTGGTGGGTCGCGCAGATGACGCGCACGTCCACCGGGATCTCCTGCCGCCCGCCGATCCGCTCGATGACGCGCTCCTGCAGGAAGCGCAGCAGCTTCGCCTGAAGCGACAGGGGCAAGTCGCCGATCTCGTCCAGGAACAGGAGTCCGCGGTCCGCCGTCTCGATCTTCCCGCGAGTGGTCTTGACGGCACCGGTGAAGGCGCCCTTCTCGTAGCCGAAGAGCTCGCTTTCGAGCAGCGCTTCCGGGATGGCGGCGCAATTGATGGCCACCAGTCGGCGGGTGCTGCGGTTGCTGAGCGAGTGCAGGATACGCACCAGCACTTCCTTGCCGGTGCCGCTCTCGCCGAGGATCAGGGTGGTGACGTCGGCCGGCGCAAGCTTCTCGACGCTGCGACAGACTTCGAGCATTTGCGGGCTCACGGCGATCAGCTCGCCGAACGGCGACTCGGGCACGGCTATGGCCAGCTTGCGGTATTCCCGCTCCAAGCGGGCCAGCTTCGCCGCGCGCTCGACCGTCAGTGTGAGCAGATCCGGGTCGATGGGCTTCTCGAAGAAATCGTAGGCACCGCGGCCGATGGCGCGCACGGCGTTGTCGCGATCATTGTGGCCGGTGACGACGATGATCTTGGTGTCCGGGGCGCGCGAAAGGATCTCGTCGAGGAGCCGAAACCCCTCGCTGGTGCCGCCGGGGTCCGGCGGCAGCCCCAGATCCAGGGTCACCACTTGCGGCGCCGCCTGCTCCAGCTCCTTGAGCGCCGTATCGTAATCGGAGGCGACGACGACCTCGCAGCCCTCGAAGCTCCAGCGCAGCTGCCGCTGGAGGCCCGGATCATCTTCGATGACGAGAAGCTTGATGGTGTCTTCTTGCACTCGTGTCATACCGCTGCGGCCAAAGGCTGCTGGGTCTGTGCCGCCGCCTGCGGCAGGTGGATGGAAAAGCGCGTGCCCCGGCCCGGCTCACTGTCCACGTCCACGCGACCACCGGCGAGCGCGACGAGAGTCTTACATTCATAGGCACCGATCCCCATCCCGGCCAGACCTTTGGTGGAATCGAAGGGACGGAACAGCCGCTCGCGCACGAACGCCGAATCCATACCGCAGCCGTCGTCCTGAATGTCGATGATCGCCGTGTCACCGTCGGTGTGAAGGGTCACGGTGACATGGCCCTGTTTGTCCGTCGCATCCTGGGCGTTTTGGATCATGTTGCGCAGCACGGATTGGAAGCGCTCGGGGTCGACGTAGACCTCCGGCGAGGCACCGGCGCGCACCTGCAGCTCCGGCGCCGGCGGCTGCACCGCTCGCTCGGCCGCCGCTCGCTCGAGCAATGGCAGCAGCGCAACCCGCTCCTGGGCCCCGGTGGGCACTGCCGCACGCAGCTGCAGCAGCAAGCGGTTCATCCGCTCCACGGCGTCGCGCACCGTCTGCATGGCGTCGTCGACGAAGGCCGGATTGTCGCGGTAGCGCTCCGCATTGCGAGTCACCAGCGACAGCTGCGCTACCAGGTTTTTCAGATCGTGCACCACGAAGGCGGACAAACGGTTGAAGCCGTCGAACTGACGGGCCTCGGCCAGAGCAGCCGCCGCCTCGTCGAGGGCCAGATAGCTCGCGGCCTGGCGCGCGGCCGTCTGCAGCAGCTGCACATTCTCCCAGCCCAGCTGCTGGGGCGCGCGGGGCCGGGCCAGCAGCACGAAGCCAAGCACGCTGGTCTCGTGCATTAGCGGCACGAGCAGCCACAGCGTTCGGCTCTCGCGCAGCCATCGCGGCAGTGCCGCGTCCACCAGTGGGTCGTCGGGCTGGCGGCCGAGATCGATGACCGGGCCGTCCCGCGCCAGCGCCGTGCACAGCTCTGCCGGCTGCCAGCGTTGGTCCACCTCGGCCTGAGGCAGATTCCAGCAGAGGCGGAAGCCGCAGTTGCCGTCGGCGTCACGCACCCAGATGCCGCCGCCGGGGCTGTCCACCAGCTCTGCCAGCGCGAGGATGATGCGTTCCGGCAGCGTCGCCTGCAACACCCGGCCGGAGAGCACACTGATGAGCCGAAGCCACTCTTCGCGATAGTCGTAGCGATAGCTGTAAAAATGCTTGCTGACGAAGAGTCTGAGCCGTGAGCGCAGCTCCCCGGAGAACAGCAGCACAATCAACAGCAGCGCTGCACCGAAGAAGAACAGGGGCTGGAAGACTGCGCTCCACTCGCCGCCGTAGGCACGAATGTAGTAGCCCGCCAGGGCCATGAACAACAGGTAGAGGCCGGCCGCCATCAGCGTCGTGGAGTGCACGACGACACTGCGCGAGACGGCGATCTCGAACGACCACTGCGGATTGCGGGCCACGGAGACGGCGAGCAGCGGCATCACCAGCGCATTGACCCCGCCGCGGGCGAGCCAGACGCCGGTGTCCAGGCGCCCGAACAGGAGTGCTTGGGCGAAGAAATAGAAGTCGTAGACGAAGACCGCGCCGAGGCCGAAGCAAAGGAACTTGATGCCCCAGCGATGCTGCCAGGGGGTGTTGCGGTAGACTTGCTCCACCAGGAACAGGCCGCCGACGGTCAGCAGCAGTTGGCCGATGAGCCGGGCATTCGACAGCCAGCCCCCGACACCGGGCAGCAGCGCCGGCAGCCAATCCTCGAAGGGCAGCAGCAGCAGCCCGCCCCCCACCAGCACGGCCCAGCGCAGCAGCCGCAGACGCTCCGCCAAGGCATGGCGAAGCTGGCTCAAGACGCCCAACAGGAACAGACACCAGGCGACCATCCGCGCCGCCTCGGCGGCCCATATCGCCTGTACCGGAATCGCCTGCCACTGGCTTTGCACGGCGAGCAGCCCGGCCCAGACGGCGCTGACCAGGACCGCCAACAGCAGCAGCCCGCCCTGCAAGCGCCCCCGCCAGCTGGTGAGCAACAGCAGCGCCAGCACCGCCATGGCAGCCGCAGCGGCGACATAGCCAATGAAGCCGATGAGCGCCGGTGACACGGCCATGGTCATTCACCACCTAGTCGACGGCGCTCAACGAGCGCCCTTGCCCAGCAGCACGACTTCCACGGTCTGCAGCAAGATCACCAGATCCAGGAAGATACCGGCGTGCTTGACGTAGTACAGGTCGTACTCGAGCTTGCGCTTGGCGTCCTCCTCGTCGGAGCCGTAGGGGTAGAGGAGCTGCGCCCAGCCGGTCAGGCCCGGCTTCACGCGATGGCGCTCAGCATAATACGGAATGCCGCTGGAGAGGCGCTCGACGAATTCCGGACGCTCTGGGCGCGGCCCCACCAAGCTCATCTGGCCCTTGAGCACATTGAACAGTTGCGGCACTTCGTCCAGGCGCGTGCGCCGCATGAAGGCGCCGAGCGGGGTGATACGGCTGTCGTTCTTCGCCGCCCAGCGTGCCCGCCCGTCGGCTTCGGCGTCCACCCGCATGCTACGAAACTTGTGCACGCGAAACGGCAGGCCGCCCTGGCCGATGCGGATCTGGTGGTAGAAGACCGGATCGCGGCCGCGGGACTCCACCAAGGATGCCAGCGCCACCAGCAGCATCACCGGCGCGGCGACCAGCACCATCAAGGAGCCCAGGGTCAGGTCCAGCAACCGCTTACCATAAAGACCGGTGACGCCGATCCTGAAGCCGTCACGCGAAAAGAAGATCCAGCTCGGGTGCAGCAGATCGATCTTGACCGCCGCCACCTCCTTCTCGAAGAAAGTCAGCAGATCGAGCACCGCGAAGCCGCTCAGCTTACAGTCCAGCAGCTCGCCCACCGGCAGCTTGCGTCGGCGATCGTCGGCGGCGACGACGATCTCGTCGACGTTGTGGGCAATCGCGAGCTCCAACAGAGAGCCTTTCTGTGTCAGGAGCTTATCGTCTGCCAACAGACGCTGGCTGCGCGGCAGCGGCACATAGCCGACCACACAGAAGCCGAGCGTGCGGTCGCGCTCGGCGAGCTCGGCGATACGCTCGGCGTTGACCCCGGCACCCAACACCAAGACGCGTCGCTTCTGGGATTCGGCGCCGGCGATCTGATCGAAGGCAATACGCAGCGCCACCGTACCCACGAACGAGAACAGCAGCGACAGCGCGAGGACGCCGCGACCCATGACGATCGCGGGAAACAGGTAGAACAGCAGCGCCAGTACGGCCGTGCCAATGGCGAAGGCGATGGCCAGTCGCACCACGAAGCCGGCATCGCCGTCCTGGGCACGGCGCTGGTAGAGGCCCATGGAGGCCAGCGACAGGGACATCACCAGCGCGAATATGAGGCCCGTCACCCAGGTGTCCGCCGGCGCGATGTCGTGTGGCAGCTCCCACCCAAAGCGCGCACCGACGCCTAACTGCAGCGCAGCGACGAAGAGCGCGAGCTCCAGCAGGCCGAGGACGAGATTGAGCCCAGAGACGTGATGGCCGAACAGCCGAATCATTCCGATGTCGCAGCTACAGCAGCCTTATCCGTGCAATTGGCCCGCGGTGCTTGACGCGGCGGCGAGGCCGCAGGCGGGGCCGGGCTGACCTTTCAGCGCCGGTGCGCATGGTAGCATAGCGCCGCTCGGCCCAGGCCGGGCCGGCACGGCGTTGCCATTGCCGCACAGCCCAACGCCCTGGCCACGCCGCCGCCCATAGACCCCGCCCATAGACCCCGCTCAGAAACCCCGCTCAGAAACCCCGCTCAGAGACCCCGCCGAGAGCCCCCATGGTATCCTTGAGCTAGATACAGGTGCTGCACGGGCCGCGCGCCGCGTCGCACCGCGCAGCATCCCTCGTGTGACCAGAGCGCCATCGCCCGTTCCAGCCGGAGCCCAGGATCATGCTTCTTCGACTCGACGTGCGCGCCACCACCATCGGCGTCGTCGGCCTCGGCTATGTGGGTCTGCCCCTCGCCGTCACCCTGGGCCGACGCTACCGCACCATCGGCCTGGACATCAATGCGGCGCGTGTCGCCGAGCTGCGCCGTGGCCGAGACAGCTCGCTGGAGGTGGAGCCACAAGAGCTGGCCGCCGCCGAGCACCTCAGCTACACCACCGCCGCGGAGGACCTGCGCCCCTGCGACGTCTACATCGTTACCGTGCCCACACCTATCACCGAGGCCAAGACACCGGACCTCCATCCGCTCACATCCGCCAGCGAGCTCATCGCCGGTGTGCTCAGCAAAGGCGATGTGGTCATCTACGAGTCCACGGTGTACCCGGGCGCGACAGAGGAAGTCTGTGTCCCGCTGCTGGAGGCGGGATCGGGGCTCAGCTACAACCAGGACTTTGTCGTCGGCTACAGCCCGGAGCGGATCAACCCCGGCGACAAAGAGCATCGGCTCACCAGCATCAAGAAGGTCACCTCGGGCTCGACGCCGGAGGCGGCAGACTTCGTGGACGCGCTCTACGCCAGCGTCATCGACGCCGGCACCCACCGCGCCAGCAGCATCCGCGTCGCCGAGGCCGCCAAGGTCATCGAGAACACCCAGCGCGACGTCAATATCGCGCTGGTCAACGAGCTGGCGCTGATCTTCAACCGCCTTGGCATCGACACCGACGAGGTCCTCGCCGCCGCCGGCAGTAAATGGAACTTCCTGCCCTTCCGCCCGGGCTTGGTGGGCGGCCACTGCATTGGCGTGGACCCCTATTATCTCACGCACAAGGCCCAGCAGATCGGCTACCACCCGGAGATCATCCTCGCGGGACGCCGGCTGAACGACAGCATGGGCGCCTTCGTCGCCAGCGAAGTGGTCAAGCTCATGGCGGCGCGCAACGGCTTCCCGCACGACGCGCGGGTGCTGCTGCTCGGGCTGACCTTCAAGGAGAATTGCCCGGATTTGCGCAATACCCGGGTGGTGGACATCGCCGCGGAGCTGAAGGCCTACGGCACCCACTGCGACGTGCACGATCCCTGGGCCAGCAGCGATGAGGCCGAGCGTGAGTATGGTATCCGGCTCGTCGAGCCGCAGGCCGGCGACGACTACGACGCGGTCGTCCTCGCCGTCGCTCACCGGCAGTTCGCCGAGATGGGTATCGACGCCGTCCGCAGGCTCGCCAAGCCCGGCGCCATCGTCTACGACGTCAAGCACCTCTTCCCGGCCGAGGCGGTGGACGGTCGCCTCTAACGCATCGGATCACCGGCGATGATCATGCAGGCATCGGCGCGTCGGCCTGCACCCCGCCCCATAACCCCGCTCAGGTCCCCCTCATGAAAGTGCTCGTCACCGGCAGCGCCGGGTTCATCGGCTCCGCTCTGTCCCTGCGGCTGCTCGAGCGCGGTGACACCGTCATCGGCGTCGACAACCTGAACGACTACTACGACGTGAGCCTCAAGCAGGCGCGCCTTGAGCGGGTGCAAGCCCAGGCCGGGTTCACGGACCTGCGCCTGAGCCTGGAAGACCGCGCGGGCATCGCGGCGGCCTTTGCCGAGCATCGCCCCGAGCGCGTCGTGAACCTGGCCGCGCAGGCCGGCGTGCGCTACTCCATCGAAAACCCGCTCGCCTACGTCGATACCAACCTGGTGGGCTTCGCGCACATCCTGGAGGGCTGCCGCCACAACGGCGTCGAGCACCTGGTGTACGCCTCCAGCAGCTCCGTCTACGGCGCCAACACCAGCATGCCCTTTTCGGTGCACGACAACGTGGACCATCCGCTCAGCCTGTATGCGGCGAGCAAGAAGGCCAACGAGCTCATGGCCCACACCTACAGCCACCTCTACCGGCTGCCGAGCACGGGTCTGCGCTTCTTCACCGTCTATGGTCCCTGGGGACGCCCAGACATGGCGCTATTCAAGTTCACCCGCGCCATCCTCGCAGGCGAGCCCATTCCCGTCTTCAACTACGGCCAGCACCGCCGCGACTTCACCTACATCGACGACATCGTCGAGGGCGTGATCCGGGTGCTGGACCGCATCCCCGAGCCCGACCCGGCATGGTCCGGCGACCGCCCGGACTCCGCCACCAGCAGCGCGCCCTATAGGCTCTACAACATCGGCAACAACCAGCCGGTGGAGCTGATGCACTACATCGAGGTGCTGGAGCGCTGCCTCGGCCGCGAGGCGCAGAAGGAGCTGCTGCCGCTACAGCCGGGCGACGTGCCCGACACCTATGCCGACGTGACAGACCTGGTGGAGCAGCTCGGCTACAAACCGGCGACCAGCATCGAGGACGGCGTCGCCCGCTTCGTGGACTGGTATCGGAGCTACTACCGCGTTTGAGCCACGGCGGCCGAGCCGCGGGCTGCCTGCCGACGCGCAGGCGCGGCCATCTACCAGGGTGGTGCCTCGCCGCCGGCAACCTCGGCATCCGCGGCGGGCGCCTTCGCTGCGGGGCTCGCCTCCGCCTCGTCCGCCAGCGCTGCCTCCAAGGCCCCGAGCAGCCCGCGCAGCTGCTCGCTCATCAGCGTCATCTCCGCCTCGAAGCGCAGCGCCGGGTCCTCATCCTCGGCACCATCCATGGCCTGCTCCAGCAGCTCGTCGGCGAAGCGCAGACGCTTGAGAGAGAAGTCGTCCCCGAGCACCAGCTCGAGGCCGTCCTGCCAGTTGAGACCCAGGGCCGCGACGCGCATGCCGGCGTCGATATGGGCGCGCACCTCCGCTGAGCCCAGATCCACACCCCGGCAGCGCACGACGCTGCCCTTCTCCGCCGGGTCGCGCAGCTCGCACTGATCCTCCAGCGCCAGACCCGCGGGCGGCGCACCGGAGAGCACCCAGGCGGTGAAGCGCTCGGCCGCCGACGGCGCCGCGAGCGGCGTCGCCGGCAGCGAGCCCAGGCTCTCGCGCAACAGCGACAGCACCTCCTCGGCGAGCTTCTCCGAGGCGGCATCCACCAGCACCCGGCCCGCCTGCGGATCGATGAGCGCCGGGATCAGCCGCGAGCGGGTGAAGGCCTGCGGCAGCATCTCGGCCAATAGGGCATCGCGCAGCTGGCTGCGCTCGCGGCGGGGGACGTCGCGGCCTTCCGCCTGCTCCAGCTCCGCGACCCGCTCCGCGACGGCCTCGGTCACCACGGAGGCCGGCAGCAGGCGCTCCTGGCGGCGCGCGGCCACCAGCAGGCAGCCGTTGACGGCGTGGGTGAGCATCTCCGCCTGGGGGCCCAGCGGCGGGCTCCAGCCCATGGTCATGGCCTCCAGCGGGCCGCAGCCGCGGAAGCCCTTCTCGGCCAGGCGCTCGTGCAGGCCAAGCTCGTCCAGCTCGAAAGGGGTGTTGAGCCGATAGACCCGAGCGTTCTTGAACATCCGCTGCTCCCGCGAAAAAGCCGCGGATTATCCGGCTAAGGACACATTCGGGCAAATAAATCTCGAGGCGGCCGCAGGTCGGCGCTGGGCGAGACGCGAAGCCCGACGACGTACGACGGCACGAGCGTCGGGCCTCCTGGCGTCGGCGCCGACCTACAGCGCACCGGCTCGAATGCCGACGCGGTTAGGATGCACAAGGCGCCAGCGTGCGCGTCGCGGGCGCTGAGCCGATCAAGCCACCTCGGCCAGCGCGGACGGCGCGAGCGGCAGCCGCCGCGCGCCCCAATGCCCGGGCTCGGCCTCGAAGACGCCGGCGCAGGGGGCGCCACAGTGGCCGCAGCGGCCGTCGGCGGTGAGCCCCCAACGCCCGAGCCGATACCAGTCGCGCTCGATGAGCAGCTCGCCGCAGGCATGGCAGTAGGTGCTGCCGCCGGCGCCGTCATGCAGGTTACCGGTGTAGGCATAGCGCACGCCCTGATCCATGGCCACCCGCCGCGCCCGGATCAGGGTGGCGGGCGGCGTGGGCGGCAGGTCGCGCATCCGGTAGTCCGGATGGAAGGCGCTGAAGTGCATGGGCACGTCCGGCCCGAGGTGCTCCACCACCCAGGCGGCCATGCGGGCGATTTCGGCATCGCTGTCGTTGTGGCCGGGGATGATCAGCGTGGTGAGCTCCAGCCAGACATCGGTCTCGTGGTGCACATACTCGATGGTCTCCAGCACCGGCGCGAGGCTCGCACTGCAGAGCTTTTTGTAAAAGTCGTCGGTGAAGGCCTTCAGATCGATGTTGGCGGCGTCCATGCAGGCGAAGAACTCCTCCCGCGCCCCGGGCGAGACATAGCCGGCGGTAACCGCCACGTTGCGGATGCCGAGCGCCCGGCAGGCTTCGGCCGTGTCACAGGCGTACTCCAGAAAAATGACGGGGTCGTTGTAGGTGTAGGCGACGCTGCGGCAGCCGTGACTGGCGGCGGCATGGGCGATGCCTTTGGGCGAGGCGTCCGCCGCCAGGCTGTCCATCTCCCGGGACTTGGACATATCCCAGTTCTGGCAGAAGCGGCACGTGAGGTTGCAGCCGGCAGTGCCGAAGGACAGCACCGGGGTGCCGGGCAGAAAGTGATTCAGTGGCTTCTTCTCGACGGGATCGATGCAGAAGCCGCTGGAGCGCCCGTAGCTATGGAGCACGACGGCGCCGTCCTCGCAGCCGCGCACGAAGCAGAGCCCGCGCTGACCTTCTTTCAGGGCGCAGGCGCGGGGGCAGACGTCGCACTGGACTCGGCCGTCGTCGAGCCGGTGCCAGAGCTCGGTGGGATGGGCAGCATTGGCATGCATGGGAGGCCCTCCGAAGATGCCGCGTGCCAGGCACTGCAAGCGCCGCCGGGCACGCTAGAATTCTGGATAGGAAGCACGCTTGGCGCTTTCACCTGTCTGTCTTGCGGTATTAAAGCGCCTGTGCTCAGACTTATCCCCAGACTTCTCCTAAGTATGGCCCCAAACAACCCCTTTCGCAGCGGACATCCAGCCATGTCGAGAACGCGCCGCCCCGCAGTCGCAAGCCTCTTCTACCCGGGCGATGCCAGCAGCCTCCGCGGCATGGTGACGGACCTGCTCGCCGCCGCTGAGCCCGGCGATGCGCCGGCGAGCACCGAAACGACGCCCACAGGCCAGCCCAAGGCCCTCATCGCCCCGCACGCGGGCTATGCGTATTCGGGCGCCGTGGCCGCCAGTGCCTATGCCCAGCTCCGGCAGCCGGAGACCATCCGCCGCGTGCTGCTCCTGGGTCCTGCGCATCGGCTGCCCTTCCGCGGGCTCGCGGTGCCGGAGGCGGCGGCGCTCGCGACGCCGCTGGGCAGCGTGCCGGTGGACCGCGCCGCCCTGGCCAGCGCCGCCGACCTGCCCCAGGTGCACGAGCTGGACATGGCCTTCGACGGCGAGCACTGCCTGGAGGTACAGCTGCCGTTTCTGCAGGCGCGGCTCTCCGACTTTGGCATCGTGCCGCTACTGGTGGGCGATGCCAGCGCCGAGGAGGTGGCCGAGGTGCTGGAGCGCCTTTGGGGCGGCCCGGAGACCCTCATCGTCATCAGCTCGGACCTCAGCCACTATCTGGACTACGACAGCGCCCGAGCCATTGACGCCCGCACCTCAGAGGCCATCTGTGCACTGCGCCCGGACGCCATCTCCACACGCCAGGCCTGTGGTCGGCATCCCGTTGCCGGCTTGTTGACGGCCGCACGGCATCACCACTTGCACGCCCGAGCGCTGGACCTGCGAAACTCCGGCGACACCGCCGGCCCCAGGGATCGAGTGGTAGGCTATGGGGCCTATGCCTTCAACTGACGATGGCAGAGCGCGCACGGCGCAGCCGACGGCGGCGGGCGCCGAGCCGACCCCCGGCACCAAGGCATGTGCAGCCGACTCCGCCAAGGCCTCGCTGGGTGCCTCGCTGGGTGCCTCGCTGCTGGACGCCAGCCAGCGCCGCCGGCTGCTGGACATCGCGCAAGCGTCCATCCGCCATGGCCTGGAGACCGGCCGCCCCGGCACCCTGGAGATCACAGCCGAAACAGCGGCCCTGCAAGCGCCGCGCGCGGCCTTCGTAACACTGGAGCTGAAGCGGCGCCTGCGCGGCTGTATCGGCCATCTGGAGGCGACGCAGCCCCTGGCGCTGGACGTGTCGGACAACGCCTTCGCGGCGGCCTTTCGGGATCCGCGCTTCCCGCCGCTGGCGCTCTCCGAGCTCGCGGCGCTCAGCATCAAGGTCTCGGTGCTGACGCCGGCGGTGGAGCTGGCGTTCAGCGACGAGGCCGGGCTGCTGGCGCAGTTGGTCCCGGGCAGCGACGGGCTGATCCTGGCGGACGCGGGCCGCCGCGGCACCTTCCTGCCGGCGGTGTGGGAGCAATTGCCAGCGCCTGAGGACTTCCTGCGCCGGCTCAAGGAAAAGGCCGGCCTGCGGCCGGATCATTGGAGCGGCGAGCTACGGGTCTGGCGCTACCGCACCGAATCCTTCGGCGACTGATCCCAAGCCCGAGCCGAGCGACGGCCCGATTCAGCCCGGCGACGCCCCGCCGCTAGCCGCCACGCCGCGACCGCGCCCCGACAGCCCGACGCGCGCCAGCACCCACCCTCGCCGCACTGCATCTGCCAGGCCCCGCCGTGGACCAAATCCCCATCGCCGAGCTGTTGTCCCTGTTGGTGCTGCTGGTGCTGTCCGGGTTCTTCTCGGGCTCCGAGACGGCGCTGATGACGCTGAACCGCTATCGGCTGCGCCACCGCGCCGAGAGCGGGCACCGCGGCGCCAAGCTCGCCCGCGCCCTGCTGGATCGCCCGGACCGGCTCATCGGCTTGATCCTGCTCGGCAACAACTTCGTCAACATCCTGGCGTCGTCGCTGGCGACGGTGATTGCGCTCGAGCTCGGCGGCGAGGGGGCCATTGCCATCGCCGCGGGCGTCCTGACCCTGGTGATCCTGATCTTCGCAGAGGTCACGCCCAAGACCCTGGCCGCGCTGCACCCGGAGGTCATCGCCTATCCGGCGGCCTATGTCTACACGCCGCTGCTCAAGGTCATGCAGCCGGTGGTGTGGTCGGTGAACATCATCACCAACAACCTGCTGCGGCTGCTGGGCGTGCACCCGGGCGCCGAGGATGGCTCGGCACTGAGCCGCGAGGAGCTGCGCACCGTGGTCAACGAGGCCGGTGCCATGATCCCCGAGGGCTCGCGGGACATGCTGCTCGCCATCCTCGACCTTGAGAACGCCGTGCTGGAGGACATCATGATCCCCCGCAACGAGGTGGAAGGCATCGACCTCCAGGACCCGACGGACGAGATCGTCGCCGCCATCAAGCGCGCCAACTACACCCGGCTGCCGCTGTTCGACGGCGGCATCGACAACGTCATCGGCATCTTCCACACCCGCCACACCATCGGCCTGTTGGACGATGACGGCGACATCCGTGAGCGCCTGCGCGCCATCGCCCGCCCCCCCTATTTCGTGCCCGAAGGCACCCGACTCTACCAGCAGCTCATCGCCTTCCAGCGTGCCAAGCGCCGCGTGGCGCTGGTGGTGGACGAGTACGGCGATTTCCAGGGGCTGGTGACGTTGGCGGACCTGCTGGAGGAGATCGTCGGCGAGTTCACCACCGATCCCGCCGACGCCTACCCCGAGATCCACCGCGCCGACGACGGCAGCCTGCTCATCGACTGCAGCATCAATGTCCGCGAGCTCAACCGCGCCATGCGCTGGGGCCTGCCCAAGCACGGCCCCAAGACCCTGAACGGCCTCATCATCGATTATCTGGAGACCATCCCGCAGCCCGGCACCAGCCTGAAGCTCTACGGACACCCGCTGGAGATCATCCAGACGGATGAAAAGGCGGTGAAGACCGTCAAGCACCTCGGGCCCCTGCCGGCCGTTACGGCGGTGTCGGCGAGCATGCACTGATGCGCTGAGGCGCCCGCGCCAGCAGAGCGCGCCCTCAGTCGCATCGTCGCACGGAATGGCACCACCCGGTCCTTACCGCTCTTGCCATTGCGCACCAGGATGCGTCAGCCCTCGCACTGTCGCCTCAGCAAGCCCGACGGGCGTCATTGCGCCGCTCCCGGGGCGCAGAAATCAGCACACTCCGCGGGAGCAGGCAGGGACCTGCGGCGACGCTGGAGGAACGGGACGATCAGGTCACGGACACGCCGTTACTGCGGCGCCTGTCCGTCATCGTTTTCCTTTCGACCACCCGCCAACCCCAGCCGCAGCAGCACCCGCAGCCGGCGCAGGTCGTCGGCCGGCACGGCATCGGCGGTGAGCAGCAGGCTCGGCTGCCAGAGCCAGCGCACGCGCAGGTGTAGGATCACGAGCCCGACGCCGACGAAGGTGGATGGCGCGAGCCGGACCTCTCTGGTGCGGTCGTCGGCGAAGGTCGCCTGCCAGCCGCGCTCGCTCCAGTCCACGGCGACCACGGACCAGGGCGCCCGGCGCAGCACCTGTGCCCAGATGACATAGGCGAGGCTCAGGAGGATCACCGCGCCGAGCAGCAGGCGCAGCCACGGAGCCGGTGTCGGCAGCGGCACCAGCACGGCAAGCGCCGCGGCGTGGCTCAGGAGGACGAAGCCCAGCAGTCGACGCGATGGCCGCGGTGCGATCCGAAGCGGCGGCAGGCTGCGTTGGCCGGACATGGGCTTGCGGCGTCCCGGGCGGCGGCGCGCAGCGATCTATCGAGAGCAGGCAGGTGGCGATGCCGTCCGCCCGGACGCCGGCAGTAGCCGGGCGGACGGGTGCGGGTCAGCTCAGGATCTCGCCAGAGTAGTCGGCGATGCCGGGGTTGCCCTCGACATTCTTGAGCTTCGGTGTATTGAGCTTGTCGATCTTGACCGTCTTGACGTCCCGCAGGTAGGTGGCGACCGTCTCCCAGATGGGCTCGCCCGGTGCCTGGCTGCCGACCGTGGCCCAGCCGGAGACGACATAGGTCTTGTCCGCCTCGATCTTGGTGCCGTCGTCGAGCTGCATCTCGGTGATGCGCTCGCCCATGCCGCCGGTGGGGTCGCAGACGTAGTCGAGACCGCCGACGCGGACCATGTCGCCGCCCTGCTGGATGTAGGGGTCCGGGTTGAAGAGGTTGTCGCAGACATCCTCCAGGATGGCCTTGATCTCGCTGCCCTTCATCTCCCGGCGGTAGGTTTCCGGATAGGTGATGCAGGTCTGATCCATGACGTTGTCCATGGTGATCTTCTGCCCCGGCAGCACCGAGGTGCCCCAGCGGAAGCCGGGCGAGAGGCTGATCTGGGCGTCGTTGACCTTGCGCAGGGCGTCGCAGATGACCTGGTCGAAGGTGCCGTTGAAGTTGCCGCGTCGATACAGGACCTCCTCTGCTGTGGCCAGCTCCTCGGTGAGCTTGTCGAGGTAGGGCGCGCGGGTCTCCTCGATGTACTTGGCCATGTCCGCGTCCGCTGGCAGCAGGTTCGAGAACACGGGCAGCAGCCGATAGCGATAATCGCGCAGCTTGCCGTCTTTGACGTCCAGGTCCATGACGCCCAGGAACTTGCCGTTGGAGCCGGCGTTGGTCACCAGGGTCTTGCCGGAGGCGTTCTCCACGACCGTCGGCGCCGGCATGCCGTCGTGGGTATGGCCGCCGAAGATGACGTCGATACCCGTCACCTGGCCCGCCATCTTCAGGTCCACGTCCATGCCGTTGTGGGAGAGCACCACCACCAGGTCGGGCTCCTCCTCGGCGCGGATCTTGTCGACAAACTCCTGCATGCGCGCGTCCTGGATGCCGAAGGTCCAGTCCGGGATGAAGCGCTGCGGATTGGCGATGGGGGTGTAGGGGAAGGCCTGACCGATGACGGCGATGCGGGCGCCGCCGACGTCCTTGATGGTATAGGGCTCGAAGGCGAGGCCGGCGTCCTCCTGGAAGCCGCCGAAGTCGGCGAATCTGTAGTCGAACAGGGCCTCTTCGCGCACCTTGACGTTCTGCGCCACGAAGTCGCCGTTGAAGGCACCGACGTTCTTGATGACCTCCTCGTCCAGGTAGGTGAACTCCCAGTGGCCGGTCATGATGTCGACGCCCAGGCGGTTGCAGGCGCCGACCATGTCCATGCCGCGGGTCCAGTAGGCGGTGCCCGAGCCCTGCCAGGTGTCGCCGCCGTCCAGCAGCAGGCTGTTGCCGTCGCCGCGGTCCGCGCGAATACGGTCTACCAGCGTCTTTAGATGCGCGAAGCCGCCGACGGCGCCGTACTGCTCCGCCGCCTCGGCAAAGTTCAGAAACGAGAACGCATGCGCCTGGATGCCGCCCGGCTCGATGTCAAAGTGCTTCAGCAGCGCCTCGCCCACCAGGTGCGGCGCTTTGCCGAAGGCCGGCCCGATGCCGATGTTGACGTTCGGCTCCCGGAAGTAGATCGGGTTCAGCTGCGCGTGGCAGTCCGTCATGTGCAACAGGGTCACATTGCCGAACTTGGGCACTTCGTAGAGATCGCTCGGTTGCTTCGCCTGGGCGAACACCGAGCGGGGCAGCATGCCGGCGGCGCCGGCGAGTCCCATCAGGCGCACGAATTCGCGTCGTGAAATGGACATTCGGTTATGATCTCCTCTGGTTTTCACTTAGGGCGGCTGGGGCAGACCCGGAGCGCCGCAGCCTCAGGGCGCGAGGGGCGGGACACCGACAGGGGCGCAAACATCACCGCCGCTGCACAGATCCGGATGGGATCGAAGGCCGCAATAGTATGCATGTGCAGGTGTCGGATTTGCCAACAACAGGCCACCGCCGCAGCGCCGACACCGCCAGGACCGCCGCCAAACGCTTGACCGCCCGCCAGATGCCGGCATCGATCCTGTTTCTTGCTTTGCTTGTTTGCGCGGCGCTGCCGGGCGCTGCGCCAGCCGATGCGCCAACGGCCACCGACCGGCAGGTCCTGATCGGTGTGCTGAGCCACCGCGGCGATGCCCGCACGCGCAGCGCCTGGCAGCCTACCGCGGACTACCTGAGCGCACAGGTGCCGGGCGCTCACTTCACTGTCGTCCCGCTGGACTTCGCCGCCGTCGAGCCAGCAGTGGCCGCGGGCAGCGTCGATTTCGTGCTGGTCAACCCCGCAATCTACGTGGCGTTGGAGCAGGAGCACGGCGTGTCGCGCATCGCAACCTTGCGCAACGGCTCCGGCGAGCACGCGCGCAACCTCTTCGGTGGCGTCATCTTCACACGCGCGGAGCGCGACGATATCCAGCGCATCGAAGACTTGGCCGGCAAGCGCTTCATGGCGGTGGACCCCAACTCTCTGGGCGGGTTCGAGATGGCGCAGGCCGAGCTGCTGCAGCGCGGCATCGACCTCACCGACGATCTGAGCTCCCTGGCCTTCGGCGGCATTCACGACGCCGTCGTGCTGGCCGTGCGCGACGGCGAGGTGGACGCCGGCACCGTGCGCACCGAGGTGCTGGAGCAGATGGCCGCGGCCGGCGTCATCGACCTCGCGGACTTCAAAGTGCTCGGCGCCCGTGACACACCGGGCTTCGCGCCGCTGCACAGCACCCCCCTGTACCCGGAATGGCCCTTCAGCAAGCTCGATGGCACGCCCATGGACCTGGCGCAGTCCGTGGCCGTGGCGCTGCTGCGCATGCCCGCGGACGGGCCCGCCGCACGCGCGGGCGGCTATGCGGGCTGGACCGTCCCCCTGGACTATCAGCCCGTGCACCAGCTGCTGCGCGCGCTCCAGCGTGCACCCTACGACGACGCGACGCCCTTTACGCTGGCGGACGCGCTGGCCAAGTATTGGCTGGCGGTGGTCATCGGCACGCTGGCACTGCTGACCATGGCCCTGCTCACTAGCCGGGTGCTGCAGCTGAATCAGCGCCTGAGCCGCGCCAACACCCGCTTGGAGCGGCGCCACCAGCTGATCCTGGACTCCGTCGCCGAGGGCATCTACGGCGTGGATCTCAACGGCTGCACCACCTTCGTCAACAAGGCCATGGAGCGCATGACCGGCTGGCGTGCCGAAGAGCTGATCGGCAACGAGACCCACGAGATCCTCCATCACACCCGCCCCGACGGCGAGCCGCATCCGCGCGAGGACTGCCCGGTCTGCGCCACCTTCGGCGACGAGCAGTCGCGCTTCGTGGACGACGACATCGTCTGGCGGCGCGACGGCACCAGCTTTCCCGTGGAGTACAGCGCCACGCCCATCCGCGACGAGCAGGGCCAGACCCTCGGCACCGTCGTCGTCTGCCGTGACATCACCGAGCGCCGCGAGGCCGCCGAGCGCTTCCGCCGCCAGGAGGCCGAGCAGGCGCACTTCACGCGGCTGTCCACGCTGGGTGAAATGGCCTCGGGCATCGCCCACGAGCTGAACCAGCCGCTGACGGCCATCACCACCAACGCCCGTGCCTGCGTGCGTATGATCGACGCCGCGCGCGCCGACACCGGCACCTGCAAAGAGGTGATGGACAAGATCGCCGAGCAGGCGGAGCGCGCCGGCGAGGTGATCCGCCATATTCGGCGCTTCGTGCGCAAAGAAGAGCCGGAGATGGCCCCCGTCACCGTGACGGACATGTTCGAGACCGTGCTGGTGCTCATGCGCCAGGACGCCCGCCGCGCCGGTGTCGCCCTGCATCGCCAGATCGGCTTCGGCGCCGACACCGTGATGGCGCAGCGCACCCAGATCGAGCAAGTCCTGCTGAACCTGGTGCGCAACGCCGTCGAGGCCATGGCCGATCAGCCCCGCGAGCGGCGGGTGCTGCTGCTCGCCCGGCGTAACGGCGATGTGGTGGAGATCCGGGTCGTGGACACCGGCCCGGGACTCGGCAAAGGCTCCCCGGAGCACCTGTTCGAGCCCTTCGTTACGACCAAGCCACAGGGACTCGGTGTCGGACTCTCCATCAGCCACGGCATCGTCGAAGCCCACGGCGGGCGCCTGCGGGTGGACTCGACGCCGGGCATCGGTGCGACCTTCTTCTTCAGCCTGCCCTATGTCGACAAGCGCCACGGGGTGACTCCCACCGCCGTGCCATTACAATCCGACGGTAACGAGACCGACCATGCCGGAGAGCACGCATGAGCAAAGATCCGACGGTGTTCATCGTCGATGACGACGACGAGGTCCGCGAGGCCATCGGGCTGTTGATGGACTCCGTGGGCCTCGCCGCCGAGACCTTCGATTCTGCCTGGGCGTTTTTGAACTGCTTCGACCCCGAGCGCCCGGGGTGCCTGGTGCTCGATGTGCGCATGCGCCACATGAGCGGCCTGGAGCTCCAAGAGCGCCTGTCCGAAGAGCCGCTGCATCCGCCCATCATCATCATCACGGGCCATGGCGACGTGCCCATGGCCGTGCGGGCGGTGAAAAATGGCGCGGTGGACTTCATCGAAAAGCCGTTCAACGACCAGGCCATGTTGGACGCCGTGCACCGCGCGCTGGAAGTGGACGGCGACCAGCGCGGCCACGCGCTGGAGGTCGCCCAGATTCAGGACCGCGTCGAGCGGCTCACCAAGCGCGAGCGCGAGGTGCTGGATCAGATCCTCGCCGGCAAGCGCAACAAGGTCATCGCTGCCGATCTGGGCATCAGCCAGTCCACGGTGGAAGCCCATCGCGCCAAGGTCATGGAGAAGCTGGAGGCCCGGTCCTTGTCCGAGCTGATGCGCATGATGCTGATGCTCTATCCGGACCGCGCCAAGAGCGCCCAGGAGGGCTGAGATCGGCGCGGCGAAGCCCCTGCGCACGCCGTCGGCATGCACCGCTGCGGTGCATGCCGACGGCCAGGCCGGGGAATTTATCGAGCTGTATGGCGTCTGACTCCGACGTGGCCGCAACCGGCGCGGCAAAACCTTGCGTTTTGTCTATGGCGCGGGCACCATCCGCGGCGTCGAGCGGGCAGCACAATGACAAAACGCGGGGCTCGCACCACCGCCGACCCGCCACTGTCCCTCACGGTCAAATCACAACAACCAAGCCACTGCGCCCTGCTCGGTCCCATGACCGGCGTTGCACGACAAGGGCCAAGCGAGCCAACCGGTGCCGTCGCAACGACGGTGTCCGTCGAAACGAGCCATAACCCGACAAACCTCAGGAGGTATTGCATGCCCTTCAAACAGCCGTTGCTCGCCGTCTCGGCGGCGACACTCCTGACCCTGGCCGCCGCCGGTGCCCAGGCCGAAATGCCCGAGATGGAGCTGAACGGCAACGTGGAAGCGGGCAAGGAAGTCGCCCTGGACCGCTCACGCGGCAACTGCATCGCCTGTCATGTCATGCCCGATGGGGAGGCACCCGGCGCCATCGGGCCGGCCTTGGTCGCCATGCAGACCCGCTATCCGAGCAAGGAGGATCTGGCTGTGCAGATCTGGGATCCAACCATTAAGAACCCGGGAGTCGTGATGCCGCCCTTCGGCAGGCACGGCATTCTGAGCGACAAGGAGTTCATCGACGTCGTCGAGTACATCTGGCAGCTGTGACCGCCCGGCACGCGCGGGCGTCGGCACGCCCGCATGACGCCGACAGCGGGGAATACGGCAGCCCGCCGTCAGCCGCGCAGCGGCCATAGCACCGCCACCGGCGACGACCCCGCGAACTTCTCATCGGAGACCGCAACCCCATGAACAAGACCATCACCACCATCACCGCCGCCTGTGTCGGCGGACTGCTGGCCGCGCCCCTGTTCGCCAGCCCGGAGGAAGACCGCGAGGTCTGGCAAGCATACTTCCAGCAGCGCTTCCCGCAAGTCGAAAAAGACGAGTTCGTCAACGGCGTTTATTCCATTGACCCGGTGGGCCGCGAGAACTGGGAGGCCATCGAAGAGTTCCCGCCCTACGAGGCCGCCATCTCCGACGGCGAGGAGATGTGGGGCACGCCCTTCGCCAACGGCAAGACCTACAAGGACTGCTTCCCGGAGGGCCCGGGTGTCGCCGCCGACTACCCCCATTGGGACAAGGAAAAGGGCATGGTCATGACCCTGCCGCTGGCCATCAACAATTGTCGCGAGGCCAATGGCGAGGAGCCGCTCAAGTACAAAAAGGGACCCATCAACGACATCCTGGCCTATATGGCCTACGAGTCCCGCGGCGACGTCGTCGATGTCGAGATCCCCGAAGACGACCCCCGCGCCCTGGATGCCTACCAGAAGGGCAAGGAGTTCTACTTCGCCCGCCGCGGCCAGCTCAACTTCTCCTGCGCCAGCTGCCACGTCGGCAACTCCGGCAGCACGCTGCGCACCGAGATCCTGAGCCCCGCCTTCGGCCACACCACCCACTTCCCGGTATACCGCTCCAAGTGGGGGGCCATGGGCACGCTGCACCGCCGCTACTCCGGCTGCAATAAGCAGGTACGCGCCAAGCCTTTCCCCGCGCAGGGCGAGGAGTACCGCAACCTCGAGTACTTCATGACCTACATGAACAACGGCCTGGAGCTGAACGGCCCAGGCGCGCGTAAATAACGAGCCACCCGACTGAGCCCGGCCGACGCGCTGGCTGTGCCCGCACGCACGCACGCAGCGCAGCTCGGACCGGGCTCGACCCGCACGAGAGGAGTTGCAAATAGATGAAAATGACCAGGCTTGCCACAGACCTGATCCTGATCGTTCTGCTGGTCGCCGTACCGCTGACCAGCGCCTGGGCCACCACCCGCACCGAAGCCGAGGAAGCCATTGCCGAAGCCGAAGCAATGCATGAGAAGGCCCTGGCCGCAGGCGCCGAAGACAGCCAAGCGCAGGACATGATCGACGAGGCCAAGTCCCTGCTGCCTTCCCGGCAATACACCAAGGCGCGAATGATTGCGCAATGGGCAGTCCGTCAGTCGGAGTTCGCAATCAAGGTCGCTGAAGGCGATGCCACCGTCGAGGAAGACAAACAAGCCCAGGCCGAATCCCTCATCGCAGCGGCGGAAGAGGCCCGCAAGAAGGCCGCTTCCGTCGGGGGCGAGTGGCGCGACACCGCCAAAATGATCAAGAGCGCGCGCACGCTGGCTGGTGCCGGCGAATTCGACGAGGCCATCAAAGCCGCCGCAGCAGCCAAGTTCCAGGCAGAGCGCGGCTACGAGCAGGCCATGGAAGAGAAGGGCGCTGGCTTCCCCGACTTCATGCGGAAGGCCATACAGGAATGACGCCCGCCCAGCGCCTGCTGCGTCCCGACCTAATTCGCCCGCGAGAGGAGACAGAAACAATGACCAATGCCATCACCCGTCCCGCGCTCCAACGCCAGGCCCTGCGGCTGGGTGCCACGGTCTGCGGCCTGCTGGCCGCCGGCCTCGCCTGGGGTGCCGACAACATGATCGCGCCGGGCCTCGAATCCGTCGAGGTCGCGCACGACGGCGAGATGGTCGTCGTCAAGCGCGGCCACAACCTCGATGCCACGCTGCCGGAGGCATTCCAGAAGACCGAGCGCGGCTGCCCGCCCTTCTGTGTGCAGCCCATGGAGGCCCTACCCGGCATCGACACCGTCGGCGAGCTGGAGGTGCTGCAGTACCTGGAGCGTATGACGGCCGGCGACGAGCGCATCATGCTCATCGACTCCCGGACCCCGGATTGGGTCATGCGCGGCACCATTCCGGGGGCCGTCAATGTCCCCTGGAACAAGATCAACACCGACGCCGCCGGCACCTTCGAGACCCCCGGCGAGGCGGACACCCTGGTGCAGATCCTCGCCGATCAATTCGGGGCGGACTACGACGCCGGCAGCGACAAGTGGGACTTCAGTGAGGCCAAGACGCTGATCCTCTTCTGCAACGGTATCTGGTGCCCGCAGTCCACCGCCAACCTCAGGACCCTGGCCGACATGGGGTATCCCCTGCACAAGCTGAAGTGGTACCGGGGTGGCATGCAGGACTGGGTGAGTGTCGGCCTGACGACCGTCAAGCCCTGAGCGTCTCCCCGCTCACCCACCCGCACTTCCCAAGGCGCCCGCGGGGCGCCTTTTTTGTCTCCCACCTTTTTTCACCCAATCACCGGCGCAGCCGCCAAGCCGGCCACCCAGCGAACCGCATCCCACCGTCTCACCCGCCGTCTCCCCCACCATCTCCCTGGAGCGCCGGGCGCTCAATCCTCAGCATTGACGCTGGTCGTCTCGGGCGCGCCGGCGTTCGGCTATATTGCGGCGTTACTTCCAACGGGTTGCGAGTCCGTCACGGGCGCGCCCGACCACCGCGCTGAGGCCTGCTGCAATGACCGAATCCGTACGTTGGCTTTCCGAACTGGGCATGGACGATGTCGGCATCGTCGGCGGTAAGAATGCGTCCCTCGGGGAGATGATCCAGCACCTGACGGCCGTGGGCGTGCGCGTGCCGGGGGGCTTCGCGACCACGGCGGCGGCCTATCGGGAATTCCTCGCCGCCAGCGGGCTGGCCGAGCGCATCGCTGCAGAATTGGACAAGCTGGACGTGGATGACATCGCGGCGCTCAGCGAGGCGGGGCCGAAGATCCGCGGCTGGATCATCGAGCAGCCCTTCCCGCCGAGCCTGGACGCGGACATCGAAGCCGCCTACCACGAGCTCGTGGGCCGGGACGGCAACGACGGGGCCTCCTGGGCCATCCGCTCGTCGGCCACGGCCGAGGACTTGCCCGACGCCTCCTTCGCAGGCCAGCAAGAGACTTTCTTGAACATCCAGGGGCTCGACAATGTCAAGCGCGCCATCCGCGAGGTGTTCGCCTCGCTGTACAACGACCGTGCTATCTCATACCGCGTGCACAAGGGCTTCGCACATGCCGATGTGGCATTGTCCGCTGGCGTGCAGCGCATGGTCCGCAGCGACCTGGCCGCCGCGGGCGTGATGTTCACGCTGGACACGGAGTCCGGCTACCGGGATGCGGTTTTCATCACCGCCAGCTACGGCCTCGGCGAGATGGTGGTCCAGGGCGCCGTCAATCCGGACGAGTTCTATGTCCACAAGCCGACGCTGGCAGCCAAGCGCCCGGCCATACTGCGGCGCAGCGTCGGCGACAAGGCGATCCGCATGGTCTACGCGGAGCCCGGCACACCCGATGCCGAGCGATCTCCGGTGCGCACCGAGGACGTACCGCAGGCCGAGCGTCAGCGCTTCAGCCTCACCGACGCCGAGGTCGAAGACCTCGCCCGCCAAGCCATGCTCATCGAGGAGCACTACGGCCGGCCCATGGACATCGAGTGGGCCAAGGACGGCACCGACGGCCTCCTGTACATCGTGCAGGCCCGACCCGAGACGGTGCAGAGCCGCCCGGGCCAAGTCATTGAGCGCTATATCTTGAACGCGCAAGGCGAGGTCCTCGCCACCGGGCGCAGCATCGGCCACCGCATCGGCGCCGGCAAGGCACGGGTGGTGGAGTCCATCCGCGACATGGAGCACGTGGAGCCCGGCGACGTACTGGTCACGGACATGACCGACCCCGACTGGGAGCCCGTCATGAAGCGCGCGGCGGCCATCGTCACCAACCGCGGCGGGCGCACCTGCCATGCGGCCATCATCGCCCGGGAGCTGGGTGTGCCCGCCGTCGTCGGCTGCAACGACGCCACCGACAGAATCCCGGACGGCGCGGATGTGACCGTCTCCTGCGCCGAGGGCGACACCGGCTACATCTTCCAGGGCGCCTTGGACTTCGAGCACAAGACCGCCGAGCTGGACAAGATGCCCGAGGTGCCGGTCAAGGTCATGATGAACGTCGGCAACCCGGAGCGCGCCTTCGCCTTCGCGGCGACACCCAACGCCGGCATCGGCTTGGCCCGGCTGGAATTCATCATCAACAACACCATCGGCATCCATCCCAAGGCGCTGCTGGAGCTCGACGCCCTGCCAGAAGACCTCCAGGCGCAGATCAGACCGCGCATCGCGGCCTACCTGAGCCCGACAGGCACGCCGCGGGACTTCTATGTGATGCGCCTGGCCGAGGGCATCAGCATCCTCGCGGCGGCCTTCGCACCGAGCCCGGTCATCGTGCGCATGTCGGACTTCAAGTCCAACGAGTACGCCAACCTCATCGCGGGCCCGCGCTACGAGCCGGACGAAGAGAACCCGATGATCGGCTTCCGCGGCGCCGGGCGCTATGTGGCGGACGACTTCCGCGAGTGCTTTGCCATGGAGTGCGAGGCGCTCAAGTACGTCCGCGACGAGATGGGCCTCACCAACCTCCAGATCATGATCCCCTTCGTGCGCACCCTGGGGCAGGCCAAGGCCGTGACCGAGGCGCTCGCCGAGCAAGGACTCGAGCGCGGCAAGAACGGCCTCAAGCTGATCATGATGTGCGAGATCCCATCCAACGCGGTGCTCGCCGAGCAGTTCCTGGAGTACTTCGACGGCTTCTCCATCGGCTCCAACGACATGACCCAGCTCACCCTCGGCATCGATCGCGATTCATCCTTGGTGGCCGCCGACTTCGACGAGCGCGACCCGGCCGTCAAGGCCCTGCTCTCCATGGCCATCCAGGCCTGCCGCAAGCAAGGCAAGTATGTCGGCATCTGCGGCCAGGGTCCCTCCGACCACGCCGACTTCGCCGACTGGCTGGTCAAAGAAGGCATCGAGAGCGTCTCCCTGAACCCGGACACCGTCATCGACACCTGGCTGTATCTGGCGGAGCACGCGGGGAAAGGCTGACGCCTGCGGAAGCAGTGCTAGAGTTGTGGCTGAGCTTCCTCGAGAATCCCACCCCGGCTGACCCACACAGACCATGGCAGCACCAAACGCCAGCGCGACCCAACCGGTGCATTTGCGCCTGCCGGCCGGCATGCGGATGGACGATGAGCAGTTCTTCGACTTCTGCGAGGCGAATGCCGATTATCGAATCGAGCGCAACGCGAACGGAGACATCGAGATCATGCCACCCACCGGCGGAGAGACCGGCCGCCGCAACTCGGACCTGATTACGGACCTGAACATCTGGGCACGCCAGGACGGCCGCGGCGTCGTCTTCGACTCATCCACCGGCTTCCGGCTGCCCAATGGCGCCACGCGCTCACCAGACGCCGCTTGGGTCTCCCGGGCGCAGCTCGCGCGCCTCAAAGACGCCGACAAGGACCGTTTCCTGCCCCTGGCACCGGATTTCGTCCTGGAGCTGGCCTCGCCCAACGATGATCCGGTCGCGCTGGACGCGAAGATGCAGGAGTACCGGGCAAACGGTGTGCGTCTCGGCTGGCTACTGATCCCGGCAGACAAGCAGGTGCGCATCTATCGGCCGGCGACACTACCGGCGACGCTGGATGCGCCTGCGAGCTTGGACGGCGATGATGTCCTGGCGGGCCTTGAGCTCGATTTGACACGGATCTGGGAGCCTGCCCTCTGATCCCGATCCGCGGACGCTGCGGCGGGCGGGAGGGCGGAGAAAAGTGTTGGCAGGTCGCCCCGCCCTGCAGGCCCTGCGGATATCGCTGCGTCGCGTTGACGCGGCCTGCCGCGCTTGAGCGCCATTCGAGCCTGGCCCCTTTTCCCTTTTCCGCTGGCGCCTTTTCCGCTGTGTGCGCCCCCCGTAACGCCGGCGCCTAAGCCAACGCGCCTAATCAGAGCGTCCGCGGAACAGGTCGGCAACAGGCAATGTGAAGCGGGGCAGCATGGGCTCTGCCGTGAGGATACCCGCTGGACCGAGCACCTCCAGATCGCCAGGACTATGGTGGCAACTGACGCAACGGCGTTGCGGATCCACCAGCCACACCAGCTCAACGCCGATGCTGAAGTAGTCATCCAGCTTGCTCGCCACCGCCGTCCAGCGGTCGCTGGGGGAGATAATCTCGACAATCAGTTCCGGGGCGACGTCCAGGTAGCCCGCTGGAGATGCCTGCGCGATGCGCTCGTTGGAGACGAAGGCCAAGTCCGCACCGCGCAGCGTATCCGGGCTGCGGCGGATGATGATGCCGGCCTCACCGCTCAGCACGACACCAATCGGGTTGGCGTCCACGTACTGCTGGAGCCTGGCCGTCACCCGGGCCTCGGTGGATGCATGCGGCCAGCCCGTGGGCGGCATCGGCACAAACCTCCCTGCAATGAGCTCTCCGGAGGCGTCGCCGACGAGGTCGGGCAGCTCCTCGATGGTCAAGAGCCGTTCCTGTTCCGGTTTCCAGGCAGCTAGGGTGGACATAGGCGCAGTCATGGCGGCAGGCGAGACGCAGCGCGCAGGTTGCACAGACACTCGCACCTGCTCGGCGTCGAGGTCAGATCATCCCAAGCTTAGTCTGCTGCACGCACGCGTGTCATCTTGATCGCACCTGTCGGCGAATGGCCGCGCAGGCCTGGGCTAGGGAGACGCCGATTATTGGCCGTCCTGGCCCAAAATCGGCACGGGATTCGAAAACGCGGTTTCCGAACGCCTTCATCTTCAGCGGCTTAGGCCGCTGAAAATGGCGGGGCACCCTGCCCCGCACGGGAAACGCCAATAAATCGGCGTTTCCCTAGCTGAGCGAGAAGCCCTAGTTATACGCCACTTCGGCTTGTCTGTGATGTTGAAGCTGGCGCCTGACGGCCTCGGGCAGGTCAAGCTCTGCGAACATCCCGGCACTGTAGAGATAACCTCCGGGCTCGGAGGTATCTTCATCCAGCACGCGGAGCATGGCATGTTTGGCGGCGGCGGAGTCCTCTACCGTTTCGTAGACTTTGCCGACGATGAGGCTGGCCTCGTTGCCGCTGTTGTCGATGCAGATAACAAATTTGCTCATGGAATCAGCCGCTTGATTTTGAGGTCGCGCCGACCTAACCCGTGGGCTTCGAACCAGTGGATTTCAGCGTCGCTGATGGTGCCATCGGCGAGTCTCACGGTGGCGAAACCCTTCATCTTCCGCCAACGCCCGCTGCCGTAGCTGCGATTGAGGTGTTGCCTGATCCGTACCCCGGAACCACTGGCAATGACGACAGCGCCGGTGATCGGGGTGATTATCTCGAATCTCATGCTGTCCGGCTGGCCACCTAACGCTGCCCTTGCAGTCTAGCAGGGGCGGGCCGCGCGGGAGAAAAGGGCGGCAGACCGCCGACACGAATGCGTGAACGGCGCAGCATGCTGGAAGTCCAGCAAGAATTGAGCCCGGTCCCTTGTCCAGCCCCGTTTTCAAGCCGATCGACAACGGCTCGCCCCGTACACGTGAGATGCAGCGCGGCTCAGCGTACCGCATAACCGGCCTGGCGGGGCCAGCCCCACACTCGGCCTTGCCGCGGATTAGCCAAATTCGGAGCGAACTGCCGGCGGCGATGTGCTCAAGCGCTGCGTTGGCAGCCTGCCGCGCCCAGAGGCCGCTGCCACGGCGGCAATGCCGGGCGAAGTCCCCGCCGGAATCTGAGACAATATGCAGCGTTTGTCAGAACGCACGAGGTATTGCATGAGTAAGTACGACGTCTACGCCCTGGGTAACGCACTGGTGGACATGGAGTACGAGGTCCAGCCCGAGGATCTCCAGCACCTGAGCATCGACAAGGGCGTGATGACGCTCGTGGACGAGGCGCACCAGCTGCGCATCATGGAGCATCTGCGCGAGCGCCATCACCAGCGCGGCTCCGGCGGCTCCGCAGCCAACTCCGTGATCGCGCTCTGCCAATTCGGCGGCACCGGCTGGTATTCCTGCAAGGTCGCCAACGACGAGCTCGGCCACTTCTACCTCAAGGATCTCTGCGACGGCGGCGTCGGTACCCGCGACACCACCTTCCTGGAGGAAGGCGACACCGGCCGCTGCGTGGTGCTGGTCACGCCGGACTCCGACCGCACCATGTGCACCTATCTGGGCATCAGCGGCAACCTGTCGCTGCACGAGCTGGACCAGGAGGCGCTGACGGCCTCCGAGTGGTTCTACACCGAGGGCTACCTGGTCACCTCCGACACCGCCCACGTCGCCGCCATCGAGGCCCGCAAGCTCGCCGAGCGCAACGGCGTCAAGACGGCCCTCTCCCTGTCCGACCCCAACATGGTCAAGTTCTTCAAGGACGGCCTCAAGGAGATGATCGGCGAGCGCATGGACATGGTCTTCGCCAACGAGGAAGAGGCCATGGGCATGGCCGAGGCCGACAACCTCGACGACGCCGTCGCCTACATGAAGACCATCGCCCGCGAGTTCGCCATCACCCGCGGCCCCAAGGGCGCGCTGGTTTGGGACGGCGAGCAGGCCATCGACATCGACCCGGTGCCGGTGAAGCCCGTGGACACCGTCGGCGCCGGGGACATGTTTGCGGGGGCCTTCCTCTACGGGCTGACGCAGGGTTGGAGCCATCAGCGCGCAGGCGACTTGGCGTCAGCCGCATCGGCAAAGCTCGTGACCAGTCTTGGACCGCGCATCGGACGTGATGAGACACAGGCCATTCTCACGAAATTCGGGTGAAACCAGTGTATCTTTGCCAATGCTTCGATGAGTATGGACTCACGATCCGACAAGCACGCTGTCAGGCACTTGGAGCGCACCCATGAGACCATTTTTCGCATTTCTACCGGCCCTTCCCCTCTTAGCCACAGCGGCGCCGGCGTTTTCCGATTGTCCCGCTGAAGGTTACGAGACGCTTCTCGGCGCTGCTGCTCTGGGAACAAACATCGCGGGCGAATCCATCAACGCGAACGCACCTGACGGCGAAAACTGGAAGGAGATCCATTGCGGGTCGGGCACCAGCGGTGATCTGCAAAAAGTCGGTCTCGGCCCAAGCGACCCAGTTGATCCACAACGCAAGGTCGGCACGTGGAGCATCGTCGGCGACACCATGCAGTACGCTTACGATGGTGGCGGTGGTACCTACCAATGGCGCATCTACCGCGACGAGAATGCTGACGCCAGCAATGCGCTGTGTTGGCAGGAAAACACCGATGGTGGGGGCGTAATTGCGGAAGGTGATATCACGTCCGTGTCATGCGTGCCGTAAACAGCCACTAATCGACTGTGACCAGGCGGCGAGCTTAGCTCGGACCGACCGTTAGCAGACCGCGACCGACCTAGTGGTCTGCAAGACATCGACGAGTCAGGGCAACGCGGCGGCTGTCATCCCGCCTGAGCTTGGTCAGGCGCTTGCCGGCGCCGCCAGCACGGTGGCGCGGCTGTCCATCGGGCTGCCCGCGCCGCCAGCCGCCCCCTGTGTCTTTCGGCGCCGCCGACGTTGATCGGCCCCACGCAACAGTAGCGTGGCGCAAAACGCCCCCAGATAGAACAACATCGCAGTGCGCGGCGCATCCACGGTGCTGCCGAGCAGACCGACGCTCAGAAATCCCGCCAGCGCACCGGCAAAGGCCACTGCCTCGTAGCGTCCGCCGCGGATCGCCGGCACCACCACAGAGGTCGCAGCGATGAGTAGCACCGCCGTGGCGAGCAAGCCCAGCAGCCCCTGCGCAAAATATGTCTCCACGAACTGCTCGTGGATATGCCAAGCGAGGTCCTGGTCCGTGACGAAGAGCCAGCGCTCTGCACCCTGCTCAAAGCCACCGTTGGTAATCAACTCCTGCCCATCCGGCGACTTCAGGCTCACGTCGTCCAGATCGAGACGCCCCTGCCCCGAGTTGTAGAGGGACAGCTTCACCGGACCATGGGGCCAGCGCCCGCCTCGGCCGACCTGGTCGGTCTGGATGCTTGCGCTCAGTGTCTGCCACTGATCCGCAACTTCCGGCGTCACGCTGCGCCACACGCAGGTAAATGAATACAACAACGCCTTCTCGCACAGCGGAACGCTCAGCTTGGCCTGGACCGCCTCTGCACGTAACCGAACCGTCAGCTCATATGTCGTCCCTGCGCGCGCGGGGACACGCTGATCTAGGTAAACGGGTTCGCCCTTCCCGAGACGCAAGAAACCGTTACCGCCCTCCTCCAGCACTTCGTACGTACCGGCCGGGGTGTCCGGACGCGGCGAGAACAAATAGAGTGCCGGATAACGGCCATAGCCTTCGCCGAAGAGCAAGGTCGGCAGATCGTTATCCATGAGCGCAATGGCGTGTCGCCAATGGGCCAGTCTGGTATCCATATCGGCGCGAGCTTGGGCCAGTCGTTCGCTGGCGAAGCCCGTGGACAGAGCCGGCACGGCAGCGATGCTCACCACACCCAGCAGGCCCAGCAACACCAGCCATTGGCTGCGCACCAATCGGACCCGACCGACCAGCAGGCCGCCCATCACGACCAAGGCGCTGACGGCAAATGCGCCATAGCCTGCGCGGGAGAAGGTCACCAGCATGACGTAGGCCGCCACAGGAACAAGCAAGCCACCTAGCACCTGGAGCCACCGCTGCTGGGCCATCAAAATCCACACCAACAGCATCGGGAAAGTGAACGCCACGTAAGCCTCGATATAGGCACCGCCGTCATTCATGCTCGCGAACGGGCCGGTGACGCGAAACACGTCGTCGAAATCGAACAGCCCGACGTGGACCAGGCGCTCATACAGCACGTTGGCGCAGACCAGAGCGAGTCCGGCTACCGCCCCCGGCAGCACCAACCGAGCCGCGGCCGTGGAGCCCAGCCAGCGCCGATAGCGGCGCAGCAGCGGCACCGCCAGCAGCGCCCAGAGCAGACCCTTGCCCAGGTGCCAGGGCGCAAGCGGCGGATGCGACGACGCCACCGGCAGGTCGCTCCCAGCCGCCGGTGCCAGCCCGATACCCATGGACAGGAGCCAGCTCACCCAAAGCAGCAGCAGCGCCAGCGCGAGCCAGGCATTGGGCAAGCGGGCCGGCTTGACGCCGGAGAGTCGCAGCCCCGCCACGGCGAGCCCCACCAGCACGAAAAGATCGAAGGCGTTGAGCAGGACAAGACCGCTCCAGGGCGTCAGGTCCAGCACCGGCAGTGCAGCCGGCACCACCGCAAGCCAGAGCCAGGGCCAGCGCCAGAGCGCCGCGCCAAAGAACAGCAGCGCCGCTGCGAGCCAGAGCTGGCCCACTGGATAGAGCAGCAGCCCGGCAATGACCGCAGCACCACCGCCGAGTAGATACAGGTAGCCGATGAGCGTTGGCTCGGGCAGCGCCTGCTGCTGCGGCAGCGAAAACGCGATGCCCTGTCTGGCACTGCCCCGCCTGCTGGGCGCAGCCATCGCTGGCTTGGCCGGTGCCGGGGCGTCGGCCGGCACCCGCGAAACAGCTGACAGCGCACCAGAGTCCGCAGCCGATTCCGGACTCGGACCCCGCCGCCCGCCCAGAAGCCCGTGTGCGCTCGCCGGGGTCGGCTCGGCCGACCACCGCGGCACCGGCGCATGCCCGGGCCAGGCTGTCGGGACCTGCCCTGCCCGCGCTGGCTTTATCTGCGACACTACCCGCGCAAACCAGCTTGCCAGCGCCTGCGCCAGCCAGGCCCCGGCGGGGGCGATGAGCAGGTTCGTGGGGTCCGGGCGCGCGCCCGGCGCGAAGAGCTTGCCCGCCTCCACCACCAGCGCCAGGCCGACGGCGATGAGCGGCGCCTGCCAGGCATGCGCCGCCCGCAGCCGACCGCCGTAATGCCAGGCCCAGACAGCCAGACCCACCGGCATATAGAGCGCCAGTTGCGAGAGCAGACTGGTCATGGCCACCGGCTCGGAGGTCCAGTAGTGATAGTAAAACGGCACCCACCCCAGCTCGTCGAGCCTCGCCAGCCCTTGGGCGAGCGACCGCCAAGCGCCGCTCCACCAGCCGGACAGCGCGGTGAGCGCGAGCAGATACGGCACGGCGAGCCCCGGCAGTGCTCGCCGGGTCAGCCCGGCCAAGACCACCAGATCGAGCCGGGTGCTGAGCAGATACCCCACCCAGGCGCCGAACAGCGTTCCAGCCCCGCGCAGCAGCACCGAGAAGCCCTGCGCCTTGCCGGACACCAGGAGCAGCTGCAAGGGCTCCAACAGGAGCCCTGCCCCGATACCCACCAGCGCGAAGCGCACCCAAGACCAGCGCGGATACAGCAGCGCCAGCAGGAATCCGAGCGGCGCGATGGCGAGGACTTCCGCCAGCCAGAACGCAGCACACCGCAGCCATTGCCCGCAGCCGCTCATGAGCCAGGCGTGATTCCGGCTGGTCAGCTGTTCGGCGAGCTCGTCGCCGGAGACGACAAAGTCAAACGGAAAGAGCGAGAAGAGGCCGTAGGCCAGCACGAAGAGCACGAGCGCCGCGAGCACCGACGCACGACCGCCCTCTGCGAACGCAAGCCCCAGGCGCACCACCCGCCAACGCCCGAACAGCCAAAGGCCGACACCGATGCCGGTGCCGAGGGTCTCCGCGAGCAGATCGTTCAACGAGACCGTGCGCGGCGCGAAGAAGATCTGCGCGAGCTCCACCGCGGCCGCCAGGGCCACACCAAGGACGAAGACCGTCAGTGCCCCGATCAGCGCCAGGGCACCATAGGCACGGATGCCGAACAGGGCCGCGCAGGCGAGAAAGCCCAGCGGCACGTAGAGGACGATATTCGCGACCCAGTCCGCGCGGGACGCGGTCCCGAGCTCGAGGAAACGGATGTTGGCGAAGCGCGAGAGCGCCTCGTCGAAGGGCACGGCACGCCATTCCAGCGGCACCAGGCTGCCGTAGACCACGAACCCGAGATAGACCAGGCAAAGCAGCCACCAGCGCGGCTCACGAAAGCCGGCCGCTGGATCTGGATACCGCCCGGCGGGCTGTACGGTATCCCAGTGCATGGTCACGGCCAGGCGGGCCGGTGCGCCAAAGCACCGGCGCCGCGCAAAGCCAGGGCGGCCGCCGCTGAGACCTCACGGCACCGACACCTCCGGCCCCTGGACTGGTGAGTCCTACGGGTGTGCGGGGCTGGAGCGCTCGCGCCCCCGACGAGCCGACGCGCCGTGCTCGCAGGCATCAACCGGCGTCGTTGGAACCCGCGCCTGCGGCCTCGTCGGCGGGCACCGAGCCGAGCGGTGCGGGGCTTGGCTTGCGCGCGAAGCGCCGCGTCGAGTACGCCACCCAGACGGGGTACTGCGCAAAGGTCAGCAATAGCATCACGGCGACATAGGCCGCCGCGTAGCGCAAGAAGAGCTGCAGGTCACTCAGGCCGTACTCGTTGCGGCTGGCGCTCAACAGGAACTCCAGCGCTGAGAGGCGGGAGTCCGGACCCAGCACTTTCGGCTCCGTCGCCAGGAAGGCAACGCTATAGGTCACCACCAGCAGCAGCACCTGTGCGAACACCGCGGCCAGGGTACCGGCAAAGACGCCGGCGAGCCGCTCCGCCAGCACCGACGCCCCAAAGGCCATCAACAACATCCACAGCGAGATGGCGATCCAAGACAGGGGATTCGCGTCCCCCCGCAGCAGCAGGGTCACATTGTCCGTGGCAGCGAGCACGACCACGACCCAGTAGCCAAAGCCCAGAAAGACCACCGCGTAGAGCAGCCACCACAGGAAGCGCAGGGGCTCGTAGGAGCGGTTGATGGCGTAGAGCATCGCGGTGCCCCCGGCGATGGCCACCGAGAACACCAGAAAGACGGCGATGAAGCGCACCAGACGCTCCAGCTCCGCGGGTACGGGCCACAGCGGCATGCCAACCAGGTCGTGCACGCTCTCGATGGGCGTCGCAAACCGGAAGATCAGGAAGATGACCACGGCGTGGGCCAACAGTGCGATCGGGAACAGCCAAGCCCAGGGCTTGGGCTGGCGGATGAGCTGGAGCCCAAACAACGCAGGCGGCCCGAGCGCCAACAGCACCATCACGGCGAACAGCAGCGCTTGCAGCGGCGTGGGACCAGACCCGAAGAGCTCGCGCACGTGATAGGGCACGCCCGGCGTCACCGCCACGGCATAGAGTAATGCCGCGGCCGCCAACAAAATGGCGAGCACGCGGACCGCAAGAAAGGCCAGGGCCTGGCGCCGCTCGGCTCTGCCAAAGACGTGTCGAGGGTTCATGATGCTGTCCCTATGCCGCGCGTCAATACGCCGTGTCGGCGTCAGAAGGCCGCCTCGCAGAGCGCCAAGAGCGTCGCCGGGAACATGCCAAGAACCAGCATGGACAGTCCATTGACGCTCACGGCGATGCGGGCATCACGCGAGCCGTCGACAGCGGCATCCAGCTCCGGCTTGTCGAAGTAGATCATCTTCACCACCCGCAGATAGTAGAAGGCGCCGACGATCGAGAACACCACTGCGACGATGGCCAGCCACACCAGGCCGATGTCGATGACCGCCTGCAGCACCAGCAACTTTGCCATGAAGCCCACCAGCGGCGGCACCCCGGCCATCGAGAACATGACCAGGGTCATCATCGCCGCGAGCCAGGGGTCGCGCTCGCCGAGGCCCTTGAGGTCGTCCAGGTTCTCGGCCTCGAAGCCCTGGTGGGAGATCATCACCAGCACGCCGAAGGCGCCTGCCGCCATCAGGGCATAGACCACGGCATAGAACATGGCCGCGGCATAGCCGTCCGGGGTGCCCGCCAGCAGGCCCAGGAAGATGAAGCCCACATGCGAGATGGTCGAATAGCCGAGCATGCGCTTGATGTTGCTCTGGGCGATGGCGACAACATTGCCGATGGCCAGCGACAGCACCGACAGGATCACCAGGATCTCGGACCACTCGCTGGCCAGGCCCGGCAGGCCATCCACCAGGATGCGCACCGCCATGGCGAAGGCCGCCACCTTCGGCGCGCTGGACAGGAACAAGGCCACCGGCCCGGGCGCGCCCTGGTAGACGTCGGGAATCCACATGTGGAAGGGCACGGCTCCGAACTTGAAGGCGATGCCGATGATGACGAACACCAGCCCGAACACCAGGAAGCGGTTCTCCATGCCCTGGATCGCTACTGCCTCGGCCACCGGCGCGAAGCCCAGCGCCCCAGTGGCGCCGTAGAGCATGGAGATGCCATAGAGCAGCATGCCCGAGCCGAGCGCACCGAGGACGAAGTATTTCATCGCCGCCTCGGCGCCGGTGCTGGAATCCCGATTGAAGGCCACCAGCGCATACAGGCACAGCGCCAGCAGCTCCAGCCCCAGGTACATCACCAGGAAGCCGTTGGCGGAGATCATGATCAGGATGCCGAGCAGCGCGAAGAGCACCAGCACATGGAACTCGCCGACCCACATGTCGCGCTCGCGCATGTAGCGCGCCGAGTAGGCGAAGGCGAGCAGGGTCACCACCAGCACGGCACCCTTGAGCAGGTCGCTCATGGGGTCGCGCACGAAGGCATCGCCGAAGGCGTAGGTCGGCATCGGCCCCCAGGCGAGACCGACGACGCCGACGGCGGCGATGGCGATGCCCAGCCCGGCGAAGCTGATGAGCTGATTGACGTCCTTGCGCTCCTGCGGCAGGTAGAGGTCCACGATCAGCACCACGCAGGCCGTGATCAGCACCACCAGCTCCGGCAGGAGGGTGAAGAGGTCGATGGCTTGGAATCTCATCGGCGGTTTCCTGTCAGTCGGCCTGCGGCGTTACCTGCGCGAGGCCCGCCGGCTGGCCGGCGGACGGCGGCGCGGCCTGCACGCGCACGGCGGCGCTCTCGGGCAGCTTGCTCACCTGCACGTGCTGCACCAAGTGCTGGATGGACGGCTCCATGACGTCCACCAGGGGCTTCGGCCAGATGCCGATGGCCAGCGTCGCCGCGGCGAGCGCGCCCAGATTCAGGGTCTCGCGGCGATTGAGGTCCTTCAGGGCCGCCACTTGGTCGTTGCCCACGGGGCCGAAGACCACCCGCTTGACCATCCACAACGTGAAGGCCGCCGCCAAGATCAGCGTCGTGGCCGCCAGCAGCGCGTACCAGAAGTCCGCCCGGAAGCTGGCGAGGATCACCATGAACTCCCCGACGAAGCCCGACGTGCCCGGCAGCCCAGCATTGGCCATCGCAAAGAAGACCACGAAGGCCCCGAACCAGGGCATGGTGTTGATGACCCCGCCATAGTCGGCGATCTGTCGGGAGTGCATGCGATCGTAGAGCACACCGACGCACAGGAACAGCGCCCCCGAAATGAACCCGTGGGAGATCATCTGCACCATGCCGCCGGAGATGCCCATGGCGGCACCCTCGGCGCTGCCGGTGTGGCGCACGATGCTGAACACCACGAAGAAGCCCAGGGTCACGAAGCCCATGTGGGCGATAGACGAATAGGCGATGAGCTTCTTCATGTCGTCCTGCACCAGCGCCACGAAGCCGATATAGACCACGGCGATGAGCGACAGGGCGATGATGAGCCAATCCAGCGACGCGCTGGCGTCCGGCGTAATGGGCAAGCTGAAGCGCAGGAAGCCGTAGCCGCCGATCTTGAGCATGATGGCCGCCAGGATCACCGAGCCGCCGGTGGGTGCCTCCACGTGCGCATCCGGCAACCAGGTATGCACCGGGAACATCGGCACCTTGACGGCGAAGGCGATGAGGAAGGCCAGAAAGATCAGCACCTGCGCCGTCATGCCGAGCTGGAGGCCGTGGAAGTCCGGAATGCTGAAGCTCTCGGCCTGGAAATACATGTAGATGAGCGCCACCAACATGAACACCGAGCCGAAGAAGGTATAGAGAAAGAACTTGATGGTGGCGTAGACCCGGTTCGGGCCGCCCCAGACCCCGATGATGAGGAACATCGGGATCAGCATCGCCTCCCAGAAGAAATAGAACAGGATGGCATCCAGGGCGGAGAAGACGCCCACCATGATGCCTTCCATGATCAGGAAGGCGCCCATGTAATAGGACGGCCGATAGCTGATCACCTCCCAGCCGGCGACGATCACGAAGATGGTCACGAAGGTGGTCAGCAGGATCAGCGGCATGGAGATGCCATCGACCCCCAGGTAGTACTCGACGTTGATCGCCGGGATCCATTGGGCGCGCTCCACGAACTGCATGTCGGCGGTGCCCGCCTCGAACAGCAGCCAAAGCGGCAGGCTCGCCAGGAAGGCCGCCACGGCCACGCCAAGCGCGATGCGCTTGGTTTGCTCGGCGTTCTTGTCGCCGTTGGCGATCACCGCCAGGCCGCCGATGATGGGCAGCCAGATGACCAGCGTCAGCCAGGGGAATTGGGGCAGCATCCGGGTGTGACTCCTTGCTCGTTATGCTCAGAAGGCGACGAAGAGCGTCAGCAGCGCCACCAGGCCCACGATCATCGCAATGGCGTAGTGGTAGAGGTAGCCGGTCTGCAGGTGGCGCATCACCCCTGCCAGATAGCCCACCATACGCGCCGAGCCGTTGACCACGGCGCCATCGATCAGCGTGCGGTCACCGGTCTTCCACAGGAAGCGGCCGATGTCGAGCCCGCCGCCGGCGAAGACCTTTTGGTTGAAGTCGTCGAAGCCGTACTTGTCCTGCAGCACCCGGGTGAGCCAGCCGCCCTTGGCCTGAAGCTCGGCATCGATGCTCGGATTGCGCTTGTGCAACACCAGCCAGACCACTGTCGCCAGCACCAGCCCGCCCATGGACAGCCAGAACGGCAGTGCACCCATACCGTGCAGGATGAACGCCACCTGCCCATGCCAGTGCTCCGCCAGGTGGTGCAGGGAGTCGTGCTCGGGCTTGACGTAGATGGCGTCGCCGAGCCAGTTGTTGACCAACAGGGGCTCAACAGTCAGCCAGCCGATGGCGATGGAGGGCACCGCCAGCGCAATCAGCGGCACGGTGACCACCCAGGGCGTCTCGTGCAGGTGCGAGCGGGTGTGCTCGTCCATGCGCGGCTTGCCGTGGAAGACCAGGTAGTACATCCGGAAGCTGTAGAGCGCCGTCACGAAGGCGCCGACGGTGAGCAGCAGCCAGGCGATGCCGGCGCCGACGATATGGGAATCACCCACCGCCTCGATGATGGCGTCCTTGGAGAAGAAGCCGGAGAAGCCCGGAAAGGCGATGAGCGCCAGGGAGCCGATGAGCGCCGTGGCCCAGGTGATGGGCATGTACTTGCGAAGCCCGCCCATGTTGCGGATGTCCTGATCATGGTGCATCGCGATGATCACCGACCCCGCCGCCAGGAACAGCAGCGCCTTGAAGAAGGCATGGGTCATGAGGTGGAAGATGCCGGCGGCATAGGCCGACGCGCCCAGGGCCGCGGTCATGTAGCCGAGCTGCGAGAGGGTCGAGTAGGCCACCACCCGCTTGATGTCGTTCTGCACCAGGCCGATGAGCCCCATGAAAAAGGCGGTGATGGCCCCCACCAGCAGCACGAAGGACAGCGCGGTGGCCGAGAGCTCGAACAGCGGCGACATCCGCGCCACCATGAAGATGCCGGCCGTGACCATGGTGGCGGCATGGATCAGCGCCGAGATGGGCGTCGGGCCTTCCATGGAATCCGGCAGCCAGACATGCAGCGGCACCTGTGCCGACTTCCCCATGGCGCCGATAAAGAGCAGGATGCACACCAGCGTCATCAGCGACACGCCACCGAAGACGGCCACTTGCGTATCCGCCAGCTCGGGGGCCTTGGCGAAGACCTCGGCATAGTCCATGGAGCCGAAATACATGCCGATGGCGGCGATGCCCAGGATAAACCCGAAGTCACCCACCCGGTTCACCAGAAAGGCCTTGAGGTTGGCGAAGATTGCGGACTCCCGCACCGACCAGAAGCCGATCAACAGATAGGATACCAGGCCCACCGCCTCCCAGCCGAAGAACAACTGCATGAAGTTGTTCGACATCACCAGCATCAGCATGGAGAAGGTGAACAGCGAGATATAGGCGAAGAAGCGCTGATAGCTGTTGCGCCCGGTGAGCGCCCCCTCCGGCCAGTTGTGGTCGTCGTCGGCCATGTAGCCAATGGTGTAGACATGCACCATCAGCGACACGAAGGTCACGGTGGCCATCATCAGCGCCGTCAGCCGGTCCACCAGGAAGCCGATCTCGAAGTGCATGCCGTCGGACACCAGCCAAGTGTAGACGGCGCCGTTGAAGGTCTGGGCGTCGCCCCAGATGAAGCGCGCCAGCACCCACAGCGACAGCACGGCGGACACACCCACGCCGGCGATGGTGGCCCGATGCGACCAGACCCGGCCGATGCGACCGCCGAAGAAGCCGGCGGCGATGGCGCCCGCCAGCGGCGCCAGCACAATGATGAGATAGATGAGCTTCATCGCCGTCAGCCCTTCAGCAGGTCGAGGTCATCGACGTTGATGGTGCCCCGGGCGCGGAACAGCACCACCAGGATGGCAAGACCGATGGCGGCCTCGGCGGCGGCGACGGTGAGGATGAAGAACACGAAGATCTGCCCGGCCCCGTCCTGCAGGAAATGCGAGAAGGCGACGAAGTTCATGTTCACCGCAAGCAGCATCAGCTCGATGCACATCAAGAGCACAATGACATTCTTGCGGTTCAGGAAGATGCCCGCCACCGAAATGGAAAAAAGCACGGCGCCGAGCAGCAGATAATCCGAGAGCGCAATCATGGCGCCATCTCCTTGTCCTCGTCGTTCTGTGTCTTGGGCTCCTCGGCGGCCACCGGCCGCGGGATCTGCTCCGCCGGCATGGAGACCATGCGAATGCGATCCGGCCCTTTACGCACCTTCACCTGCACGCCCGGGTCCAGATACTTGGTGTCCGGGCGCCGGCGCAGCGTCAGCCGTATGGCCGCGACGATGGCCACCAGCAGGATCACCGCGGCGATCTCGAACTGATAGACGTAGACGGTGTACAGGTTGAGCCCCAGCTCCGAGGTGTTGCTGAAGTCCGCGGGCTTGGGCGCCGGCTTGGGGAAGGCCTCGAGGCCGAAGCTCGACGGTCCCAGCACCAGAAAGAGGTTGAACACCATGAGCGCGGCGATGCCCAAGCCCAGCGGCAGATGCTTGATGAATTGCGCACGCATCGCCGCGATGTCGACATCCAGCATCATGACGACGAACAGGAACAGCACCATGACGGCGCCGACGTACACCAGCACCAGCGCAATGCCGAGGAACTCGGCCTCGATGAGCAGCCACAGCGCCGCGCTGCTGGCGAAGGCGAGCACCAGATAGAGCACGGCGTGCACCGGGTTGCGACGGGTCACGACCATCCCCGCTGCGAATACGGTTATGGCCGCGAACACGTAGAACAGAAACTTCTCGAAACCCATGGGATATCCGCTGCTGAGCCCGGGCGATCGTCCATGATCGCATCCGGGCGGAGATGGCGCTCGAAAACGGCGCCGCGCAGAAGGGGATGGCTGCGCGCGCCGCGCTAGCCTGTTGTGCGCTCGGGCGCGGCGCGCTCGGCCTTGCGGAGCGGGCGGCGCGCTCGCGCCCGCACCGTTGCGGCTCGGATTGCCGTTACCGCGACCTCAGCGATAGGGCGCATCCGCGGCGCGGGCCGCGGCGATGTCGGCCTCGTACTTGTCCCCCACGGCGAGGAGCTTGTCCTTGGTCATGATGTTCTCGCCGCGATTTTCGAAATGATATTCGTAGATGCCGGTCTCGACGATGGAGTCCACCGGGCAGGACTCCTCGCAGAAGCCGCAGTAGATGCACTTGAACAGGTCGATATCGTACCGCGTCGTCCGCCGCGAGCCATCGGCGCGGGGCTCCGCCTCGATGGTGATGGCCAGCGCCGGGCAGGTCGCCTCGCAGAGCTTGCAGGCGATGCAGCGCTCCTCGCCGTTGGGATAGCGGCGCAGGGCATGCAGTCCGCGGAAGCGCGGCGAGATGGGCGCCTTCTCCTCCGGATACTGGACCGTGAACTTGCGCTTGAAGAGGTAGCGACCCGTGAGCCCCATGCCGCGGAGCAGCTCCGTCAGCAGCAGGCTGTCGACGTATTGGCGTGCGGTGTCAAGCATAGTGTCGGGTGTCGGGTGTCGGGTGTCGGGTGTCGGGTGTCGAGTATCGAGTTGCGAGTTTCGGGTTTCGAGTTTCGAGGATCGAGTACCGAGGACGGCGTCCAGGCTGTGTCGGAGCCCGCGGCCTTGTTCTTCCTCGTCACTCGCAACTCGCAACTCGCCATCAATTCCACCACGGCGGCAGGCCCACCAGCACGGCTAGGGCCACCACCAGGATCCAGACGATCGTGATGGGGATGAAGACCTTCCAGCCCAGGCGCATGATCTGGTCGTAGCGGTAGCGCGGGAAGGTCGCCCGCAGCCACAGGAACACGAACATGAAGAAGAAGGTCTTCAGCACGATCCAGACGATGCCGGGCACCCAGGCGGTGGCCGCCCCGAGCACCGGAATGCCCTGCAAGGGCGACAGCCAGCCGCCGAAGAAGAGCAGCGTCGTCAACATGGCGATCAGCACCATGTTGGCGTACTCGGCGAGGAAGAAGATCGCGAAGGCCATGCCGGAGTACTCGACATGGAATCCGGCGACGATCTCGGACTCGCCCTCGGCGACATCGAAGGGGGCGCGGTTGGTCTCGGCGACGCCGGAGATGAAGTAGACGCCGAACAACGGCAGCAGAGGCAGCCAGAACCAGGTCAGGAAGCTGCCGGACTGGGCCTCGACGATGGCGCTCAGGTTCAGGCTGCCGGCGGCCACCAGCACCCCCACCAGTGCAAAGCCCATGGCGATCTCGTAGGCCACGATCTGCGCCGCCGCGCGCATGGCCCCCAGCAGCGCGTATTTGGAGTTGGACGCCCAGCCGGCGATGATGACGCCGTAGACGCCTAGCGAGGTCAGCGCCAGCACGTACAGCAGCCCGGCGTTGATGTCCGCCAGCACCACGCCGGCATCGAAGGGCACCACGGCCCAGGCCGCCAGCGCCGGCACGATGGAGATCAGCGGCGCCAGCAGGAACAGGCCCTTGTTGGCCTTGCTCGGGACGATGATCTCCTTCACCAGGAGCTTCAGCGCGTCGGCGATGGGCTGGAGCAGTCCGCGCCAGCCCACCCGGTTGGGGCCGATGCGCACCTGGATGTAGCCGATGACCTTGCGCTCGGCGTAGGTGTAGTAGGCCACCACGCCGAGCAGCGGCAGGACGATGGTCATGGCCGCGATAATGCTCTGAAGCGGCAGCGGCAGGGCATTCCAGAGATCCATCATGCCGGCTGCCCTCCGAGCATCTGGGTGGCGGCGAGCTGCGAGGCGTCGGCCTTGGCAACGGCGATGGGTCCCATTGCCGGGCCGAGGACGCCGCTGCCGGGCACCGCCGCCGGCACGCGGGCGGCGCCCGGCGCCACGGCATCGTCGATCACCACCGGCACCACGGTATGGCGCTCGCCCTGGGCCACCTCGGCGGCATCGCCGTCGGCGAGACCGAGGCCGGCGGCGGTATCCGGATGCAGATGCAGCGCCAGGGGCTCGGCCAGCGGCGTGTGCTGAAGCGCCGGCGCCGCGCGCACCGTTTGATCCCCCGCGTAGATGGGCACATTGCCCACGCGCATCAGCCCGTCGGGCGCCGGCAGCGGCTGTTTCAGACCGTAGTCGCCACGGCGGGCGTTGTCCGGCTGAGTCCCGCCGTCGCAGACCTGCGCGCCCCCGCCCCGGGTCTGCGCACACAGCGCGGCCAGCTCGTCGTGCACCTGCTTGCCGCTGCTGTAGTGAAAGCCGTCCAGCTCCAGTATGTTGCCCAGCACCCGCAGCACCTTCCACCCGGGACGGGCGTCGCCCGCCGGCGGCACGGCACCCTGGAAGCGCTGCCAACGCCCTTCGGCGTTGACGAAGGTGCCGGAGGTCTCGGCGAAAGCGGCGATGGGCAGCAGGATGTCGCAGGCCGCCTCGAGGTCCGGCGTGCGGAAGGCGCTGCAGCCGATGACCTGCGCCGCGCCCGCCAGCGCCTCCCGCGCACGCGACGGATCAAACAGGTCCAGCTCCGGCGACAGCCCCCAGAGCACATAGGTCTGGCGGGGCTCGGTGATCATCGCCAGCGCATCCAGCCCGGGCGCCTCCAACGCCTGCGCACCCGGCCCGAGGTGCGGCGCGGCACCGGCGAGGGCGGCACCGACGCTGTTGGCCGCCACCGGCAGGAAGCCGAGCCGGCAGCCGGCGGCATCGGCCACCAGGTAGGCCAGCTCCTTCAGCAGGGTGTAGTCCGGGTCCGCCTCGGCCAGGGCGCCCAAGAGCACCAGGCCGCGGCCCTGCTCGCCGGCGGCTCGGAGCTCCTCGGCGAGGCGCGTCTCGGCCTCGGCGGGCTGCGCACCCGAAATCAAGCTGCCGGCGGCCCCCTCGGCACTGGCGGACAGCGCTCGGGCCACGGCGGCCAGGCGCACGCTGAGGCGCCCGGGCGGTGCCGTGAGTTGTCGCGCCGGATGGGTCAGCGCCAGCTCATAGGGGTTCAAAAAGCTGACGGCGGCATCGTCCAGCACCGCTTTGCGCAGCCGATGGGCCAGCAGCGGCTGCTCCTGGCGAATGTCGCTGCCCACCACGAGCACGGCCTGCTGGCGCTCCAGCTCGGCGATGGGCAGGCCGAGCCAGGGTACGGCGGGATCGGCGCGATCGCCGCGGAAGTCCTGCCGGCGCAGTCGGGTGTCGATGTGGCGCCCGCCGAGGCCGCGCAGCAGGCGCTGGGCCAGATAGGCCTCCTCCAGCGTCGCATTGGGCGCCATGAGCCAGCCGATCTGGTCCGGGTCGGACCCGCGCAGCACATCGGCCGTCAGATGCAGGGCTGCCTGCCAGTCCAGGGCCTCCCAGGTGCCGTCGGCACGCTTGCGCAGGGGCTCGGTGAGCCGGGTATCGCTGCTCAAGCCCTCGTAGCTGAAGCGGTCGCGGTCGGAGATCCAGGTCTCGTTGACCGGCTCGTTGTCCCGCGGGTGCACGCGCATGACCTGCTCGCCGCGGATGTGCAGGTACAGGTTGGAGCCCACCGCGTCGTGGGGCGCGATACCCTCCTCGGACGTGAGCTCCCAGGCCCTTGCCGTGAACCGGTAGGGCTTGGAGGTCAGCGCGCCCACCGGGCACAGGTCGATGACGTTGCCGGAGAGCTCGTGCGCCACCGCACTCTCGACATAGGTGCCGATGCGCATGTCCTCGCCGCGGCCCGTAGCGCCGAGCTCGCGCACACCGGCGATCTCCGCACCGAAGCGCACGCAGCGGGTGCAGTGGATGCAGCGGGTCATGTCCGTGGCGATCAGCGGCCCCAGGTCCTCGTCCTTGACCACGCGCTTGCGCTCGGAGAAGCGCGAGACGTCTTCGCCATAGCCCATGGAGACGTCCTGCAGCTCGCACTCGCCGCCCTGATCGCAGATGGGGCAGTCCAGCGGGTGGTTGATGAGCAGGAACTCCATGGTGCCGCGCTGGGCGTCCAGCGCCTTCGCCGAGCGCGTCTGCACCTTCATGCCCTCGGCCACCGGCGTGGCGCAGGCGGGCACGGGCTTGGGGAAGGGCCGTCCGCCGGCTTCCGCTTCCACCAGGCACATGCGGCAATTGGCCGCAATGGAGAGCTTCTCGTGGTAGCAGAAGCGCGGAATCGGGATACCCTCGCGGTCGGCCACTGCGATGATCATCTCGCCGGCGGCCGCCTCGCAGGTCCGGCCGTCGATCTCGATGCTGATCTGCTCCGCCATGATGGTCTGCTTCCGCTCCAAGGCCCATTCGGGGCTGCTGGTTGTAGGCACCCATCCTTTGGGATCTGTCTCGCTTTGAGCCGGGCCCGTGCTGACGCCAGCCCGGCGGCGGCGTGCGGCGGCCGCGCCGACCGCCGCGAGCCGTTCGACCTAGGCCGCCTCCACCAGCGGCGTGCCATGCTCGATGAGGTGCTCGAACTCGTGCCGATAGTGCTTCAAGAAGCTCTGCACCGGCATGGCCGCCGCATCCCCGAGCGCGCAGATGGTGCGCCCGCCGATGCGACCGGCGACATTGTCCAGCAAGTCCAGGTCGGACGGGCGCCCCTGCCCGTGCAGGATGCGCTCCAGCACCCGCTCCAGCCAGCCGGTGCCCTCGCGGCAGGGCGTGCACTGACCGCAGGACTCGTGGGCATAGAAGTGCGCCAGGTTGGCGAGCACCTTCACCATGCAGGTGCCCTCGGCCATGATGATGACGGCCCCAGAACCCAGCATGGACCCGGCCTTGGCGATGGAGTCGTAGTCCATGTCCGTCTCCATCATGACCTCGCCGGGCACCACGGGCACCGACGAGCCGCCGGGGATGACCGCCTTCAGCCTGCGCCCGCCGCTGACGCCGCCGGCCAGCGCCAGCAGGTCACGGAAGGGCGTGCCCAGCGGCACCTCGACATTGCAGGGCTTGTTGACGTGCCCGGTCACCGAGAACAGCTTCGGTCCGCCGTTGTTGGGGCGGCCCTGCTCCAGGAACCACTGCCCGCCCTTCTCCAGGATCACGGGCACCGAGGCCAGGGACTCGGTGTTGTTGATGGTGGTGGGCTTGCCGTACAGGCCGGCCTGCGCCGGGAACGGCGGCTTGAAGCGCGGCTGACCCTTCTTGCCTTCCAGGGATTCCAGCAGCGCCGTCTCTTCGCCGCAGATGTAGGCCCCGGCGCCGAGATGGGTGTAGAGATCGAAGTCGATACCGGAGCCCTGCAGATCCTTGCCGAGCAGGCCGGCCTGGTAGGCCTCCAGCAGCGCCTCCTCGAAGCGGTCGATGGGCTCGTAGAACTCGCCGCGGATGTAGTTGTAGCCAACCGTTGCGCCGATGCAGTAGCCCGCGATGGCCATGCCCTCGATGAGCTGGTGCGGGTTGTAGCGCATGATGTCGCGGTCCTTGCAGGTGCCGGGCTCGCCCTCGTCCGAGTTGCAGACGATGTACTTCTGCCCCGGCTTGTTGCGCGGCATGAAGCTCCACTTGAGCCCGGTCGGGAAGCCGGCGCCGCCGCGCCCGCGCAGCGCCGAGAGCTTGATCTCTTCGATCAAGGTCTCGGGCGAGGGCTTTTCGCGCAGGATGCGCTCCCATTGCACATAGCCGCCGACGCTGCGATAGGCCTTCAGCGTATGGCGGATCTTGGGCCGCAGGCGCATGGTGCGGAAGCAGACGGTGTCTTGATGGTCGACCATGGCGGATGTTGCTTGTGGCTTGTCCGGGTGGCGGCCGCGACGGCGCAGGCGCGTGGGCCGCGGTCAGTCCAGCTTGGAGATGATTTTGTCGATGCCGTCCCGCGTCACGCACTCGTGGTACTCCTGGTCCACCATGACCACGGGCGCATGGCGACAGGCACCGAGGCACTCGAACTCCTTGAGCGTGAACTTGCCGTCCTTGGAGGTCTCGCCCGGCGCGACGCCGTGGCGCGCCTCGACGTGCTCGAGCAACGCCTCGGCACCGCCGAGCATGCAGGAAATGCTATTGCAGACGCAGATCTTGTGGCGCCCCACCGGCTCCAGGTCGTACATGGCGTAGAAGGTGGCGACCTCGTAGACCGCCACCTCCGGCATGTCGAGGTAGGCCGCCACCTGATCCATGAGGTCCTGCGTGAGCCAGCCGCCGTTGTGCTCCTGCACCAGCGTCAAGGCCGGCATTACTGCGGATTGCTTCCACTCCGGCGGATATTTGCCGACATGTCGGTCGATCTCGGCGCGCAGCTCCGGCGTGAGCAGCGTGCTCTTGTCCACGTCGTGGACGACGGCGAGGGGTGCGGTGCGAAAGCTCATCAGCGGTCGATCTCCCCGAAAACGACGTCCATGGTGCCGATGATGGCCACGACGTCCGCCAGCATGTGCCCCTTGGACATTTCATCCATGGCGGCGAGGTGTGCGAACCCGGGCGCCCGGACCTTGAGCCGGTAGGGCTTGTTGGCACCATCGGAGACGATATAGCAGCCAAACTCCCCCTTTGGCGCCTCCACCGCCGCATAGGCCTCGCCCGGCGGCGGGCAGTAGCCCTCGGTGAAGAGCTTAAAATGGTGGATCAGGGCTTCCATGTCGTCTTTCATGTCCACGCGGCTCGGCGGTGTCACCTTGTAGTCGTCCACCATCACCGGACCGGGGTTGGCGCGCAGCCAGTCGATGCATTGCCTGATGATCCGGTTCGACTGGCGCATCTCCTCGATGCGCACCAGATAGCGGTCGTAACAGTCCCCGTTTTGGCCCACCGGGATGTCGAAGTCCATGTCGGCATAGGCGGCATAGGGCTGTTTCTTGCGCAGGTCCCAGGCGAAGCCGGAGCCGCGCAGCATGGGGCCCGTGAAGCCCAGGCTCAGCGCCCGCTCGGGGCTGACGACACCGATGCCCACCGTGCGCTGCTTCCAGATGCGGTTGTCCGTCAGCAGGGTCTCGTACTCGTCCACCAGTCCCGGGAAGCGGTCGGTGAAGTCCTCGATGAAGTCCAGCAGCGAGCCGCTGCGGGGCTCGTTCAGCTTGCGCACGGCGCCCTTGCCGTGCCATTGGGTGCTGGAGTCCGGGAACCGCGGCATCTGCGCCGGCAGGTCCCGGTAGACACCGCCGGGGCGGTAGTAGGTAGCGTGCAGGCGCGCCCCCGAGACCGCCTCGTAGCAGTCCATCAGGTCTTCGCGCTCGCGGAAGCAGTAGAGAAAAACGCTCATGGCGCCGACATCGAGCGCATGCGCCCCGAGCCACATCAAGTGGTTCAGGATGCGCGTGATCTCGTCGAACATGGTCCGGATGTACTGCGCACGGATCGGCGCCTCGATGCCGAGGAGCTTCTCGATGGCGCGCACATAGCCGTGCTCGTTGCACATCATGGACACATAATCCAGCCGGTCCATGTAGCCGATGCTCTGGTTGAACGGCTTGGACTCGGCGAGCTTCTCGGTGCCGCGATGCAGCAGCCCGATGTGCGGGTCGGCGCGGTCGATGACCTCGCCGTCCATCTCCAGCACCAGCCGCAGCACGCCGTGGGCGGCGGGGTGCTGGGGGCCGAAGTTCAGCGTGTAGTTGCGGATCTCAGGCATTGGCGGCTTTCCCCGTGGCGTCCTTGGCCTCGCGCGCGGCCTGGGCCTGCTCCTCGGTCAGATAGCGGCTGTCGTTGCGGATGACCTTGGGCACGAGCACGCGCGGCTCGATCTCCACTGGCTCGTAGAGTACGCGCCCTTGCTCAGGGTCGTAGCGCATGGCCACGTGGCCGCTGAGCGGGAAGTCCTTGCGGAACGGATAGCCGACGAAGCCGTAGTCCGTCAGGATACGGCGCAGATCCGGGTGGCCGCGGAAGAGGATTCCGAAGAGGTCGAAGGCCTCGCGCTCGAACCAGTCGGCGGCGGTCCAGATGTCCAGCACCGAGTCCACCATGGGCTGAGCGCCGCCGGCGTACACCTTGACCCGCAGCCGGCGGTTGTACTCCAGCGACAGCAAATGGTAGACGACGGCAAAGCGCTGCGGGTCGTCTGCGTCCAGCTCCACGTCACGGTCGACGCCGCGCCCGAAGCCGGTGGTGCTCGCCTCTTCGGTGGCCCACTCGGATTTGCCGTAGGCGGCATAGTCGACGCCGCAGAGATCGATCAGCTGCTCAAAGCGCAGTGCGCTGTCGTCGCGCAGCTGGGTGCAGACGCCCTTGACCTCGGCCGCCGGCACCGTGAGGGTCAGCTCGCCGAGGGCGGATTGCAGCTCGAATCCCTCGCCCTGCCAGCGGCTTTGCAGCACGTGCACAAGGGCATCGAGGCGGGCGTCGCCGGTGGAAGCAATGGTGTCAGACATGGAAGTGGTAGTGCCGCGTGCGCATGTCAGCGCGCGATGGTGTTGGTGCGCCGGATCTTGTTCTGGAGCTGCAATACGCCGTAGAGCAGTGCCTCCGCCGTCGGCGGACAACCGGGGACATAGACGTCCACGGGCACGATGCGGTCACAGCCACGCACCACCGAATACGAGTAGTGATAGTAGCCCCCGCCGTTGGCGCAGGAGCCCATGGAAATCACCCAGCGCGGCTCCGCCATCTGGTCATAGACCCGGCGCAGCGCCGGTGCCATCTTGTTGACCAGGGTGCCGGCGACGATCATGACATCGCTCTGGCGCGGACTGGGCCGGAAGATGATACCGAAGCGGTCCAGGTCGTAGCGCGCGGCGCCGGCGTGCATCATCTCCACGGCGCAGCAGGCGAGGCCGAAGGTCATGGGCCACAGGGAGCCGGTCCGCGCCCAGTTGATCAGCTTGTCGGCGGTCGTGGTGACGACGCCCTCGTCGAGCACGCCCTCAATACCCATGGTGCGCTCCTCCGATTCGGGGCAAATGCAGCTGTTGGGAGCCGAGGCCGACCTGCGGGCGGATCACTCCCATTCCAGGGCTCCCTTCCGCCACTCGTAGATGAAGCCGACCACGAGAATCCCTAGAAACACCGACATGGCGATGAAGCCGGCCATGCCAAGGTCTTCCAGCACAATGGCCCAGGGAAATAGGAAGGCAATCTCCAGATCGAAGATGATGAAGAGGATCGCGACCAGGTAGTAGCGCACGTCGAACTTCATGCGCGCGTGCTCGAAGGCCTCGAAGCCGCACTCGTAGGGCGAATCCTTGGCTTGATCCGGCCGGCGCGGGCCCAGCAGTGCACCCAGCACGCGCGGCACGAAGCCGATCAGCAGCGCGATGATGAGGAAAATCAGGATGTGGAGATAGTCTTCCAGCACGCGCCGCTCACTCAGTGATCTGTTGTTGTGTCGGCGCTGTATTGCACAACGCCTGGGGCGCGCGGGAGTCTAGTGCAGGGGGTGGCGGGTGTCAAGCTAACAGAGCACCCAGAAACCCTTTTCTTTCAGTAAGTTGTTGCTACAGACCCAGTCCCTGCGGGCATTGTCCGGAACGCCCGTGGGCGCCCGGTCAGAGTCGAAAATGGTGCCGACGGCCGGACTCGAACCGGCACGGCTCGCGCCACTGCCCCCTCAAGACAGCGTGTCTACCAATTCCACCACGTCGGCAAAATCGTCTTCCGGCGGGCCACCCTGGTCAGGCCATGGGGACAGGCCATGGTGGCGACGCCGGCTCAGTTCGTGCCCGTCGGCTGCTCCGCGGGAATGGGCGGCAGATCCGACCCACCGCTTTGCGGCACCGCATCCGGCGAGACCGGCACGTCCACCGGCGGCAGATCGCCACCGCCCGACCCGGCATCCGCCGCGGGCACGTCGGCCTCTGCGGCCGGCGCTGGCACCGTCGGTGCGTCGGTGTCCGCCGGCTCGGGCGCCGGCTCCGGCCCGGGGCCCATGGGTGCCGGCATCTGGACGTCGTCCATCAGGCCTTCGGGCTCGCCCACCTGCGCCGCAAAGTAGGCAAGCGCCATACTGGTCAGGAAGAACGACGTGGCCATCACCGCGGTCATCCGCGTCAAGAAGGACGCCGAGCCCTGCGAGCCAAACACCGTCGACGACGCACCGCTGCCGAAGGCGGCACCGGCATCCGCGCCCTTGCCGTGCTGGATCAGGATCAGCCCGATCAGCCCGAGGGCGAGCACCAAGTGCAATACGGTCAGGAAGAGCTGCATGATCTTCGGCGGTTCGAGTCGGTGTGGCCGGTTTTCAGCACTTAGGCAGCACTTAGACGCCGTCGTCGCCGGCCTGGCAAATGGTGATGAAATCGGTGGCCTTCAGCGACGCCCCGCCGATGAGGCCGCCGTCGATATCCGGCTGCGCAATGAGCTCGGCGGCGTTGCCGGGCTTCATGCTGCCCCCGTAGAGCAGACGCAGCCCCTCGGCGATGTTCTTGTCCCTGGCGGCGATGCGCTCGCGCACGAATGCGTGCACTTCCTGTGCCTGCTCGGGCGTCGCTGTAACACCGGTGCCGATGGCCCAGACCGGCTCATAGGCCACGATGCCGGCACCAAACGCCTCGACACCGGAGCCGCTCAGCACCGCGTCGATATGCCTGGCCACGACCTCCTCGGTCTTGCCGCTCTCGCGCTCTTCCAAGGTCTCGCCAACACAGAGGACGGGCACGACGCCGCTGGCGACTGCCTGCGCGTATTTGCTCGCGACCAGCGCATCGCTCTCACCGTTGAACTGGCGGCGCTCGGAGTGGCCGACGATGGCATAGCGACAGCCGAAGTCTTTCAACATGGCCGCCGAGATCTGGCCGGTGAAGGCGCCGCCCGCGTGCTCGGAGACGTCCTGAGAGCCCCAGGCGATGGCGCTGTCGGCGAGCAGCTGCTCAGCCAAGTATAGGTACGGGAACGGCGGACACACCGCCACATCCACCCGCTGCATGCCGGCGACACCCGCCTTGATGCCGTTTAGCAGCTCGGCGGCTTCGGCCTTGGTGCCGTTCATCTTCCAGTTGCCAGCAATCAGAGGCCGTCGCATCGGTTATCTCCCGGTGAAAAGCCGTCTAGTGTAGCTGGGCGAGGATCACCGCGCAACAATGGTTACCGGCGCCCCGCTTCCAACAGCCCGGCCGCATAGCTTACACTCCCGACCATGGCAAAGGGAAAAAAGAAAAAGTCCGCCACCGGCGGCAGCACCATCGCGCTCAACAAGAAGGCCGGTCACGAGTATCACATCGAGCAGCGCTTCGAGTGCGGGCTGGCCCTGGAGGGCTGGGAGGTCAAGGGCCTGCGCGCCGGCCGCGTCCAGCTCAAAGAGAGCTACGTCAAGATCCTACACGGCGAGGCCTTCCTGATCGGCGCCCACATCTCGCCGCTGACTTCCGCGTCCACCCATGTGACCCCGGACCCGACGCGCTCCCGCAAGCTACTGCTGCACAAGAGCGAGCTGAACCGGCTCATCGGCCAGACCGAGCGCGCCGGCTACACCTTGGTGCCCACCGCGATGTACTGGAAGCGCGGCCGCGCCAAGCTGGAAATCGGCCTCGCCAAGGGCAAGAAGCTCCACGACAAGCGCGCCACCGAGAAAGACCGCGACTGGCAGCGCGAGAAGGAGCGGCTGTTCAAACAGGGCTGACCCGGCGGCGCCGGTTTCCCGATGCGGCGGCTCGGGCTACGGTACCCGGCTGCTTTAGGCCACCTCCGCCCGCACACGATGCCGCATCATGAGCCAGAACAGCACCGCGCCGAGCAGAATGCCCACGGCGTCCGCCGCCAGCGGCAGCGTCTTGTCCACCGCCGCGGCACCACCGCCGCGAAACTCCCAATAGAGGGCGCCGCCCGCCGCCAGCGCGATGCCGAAGAGCGCGCTGCGCGCCGGCGTGAGGCCCCGCCGCCAGTCCGATGGCATGGTGTGCAGCGAGAAGTGCAGGAAGACCAGGAGCAGCACCAGGACGATGGCTGCATTGATCCACAGCGACTCCGCCGCGCCCCAGGCTGCGCGCTCGGTGGCGGCGAGCGGCGCGGCACAGGCGAGCGCCAGGATGGGCAGCGTGACAGTCATGTAGACGCGGATACAGCGCGAGCGGAAGGCGTCCACATAGGCAAGCGCCAGGATGGCGCTGCCGGCGAAGATCAGCGCCCGGGACCAGTGCGCCGCATCCAGCCCGAACAGCCCGCCCTGCGGAGACGAGACCCCGATCCCGACGAGCACGGCCGCCAGCAGCACGGTGAGCACGAAGGGCAGGCGCCGGCAGTCGGCTTGGGTTTCACTCATCGGTGGTCCTCTGCCTCCAACGGGATGAGATGGTAGGAGCGCCGCGCCGAACGCTGCGCGAAGCGGTCAGCGGGGATGGGCGATGCGCCTGACGGCGCGGCTGCGGTGTCCCGCCGCGAATAGGCTACGACTGCGGCGTCGGCTCGATCAGCCCGGCAGCCTCGCGGCACAACGCCGCATGATCGACCGTCCAGGCGAGCTCGCTGTCGTCGTCGCGGCCATGGTCGATGTGCTCGCGAAGCTCGTGCAGCTCTTCCATCCTGTTGGCTCCAGGATAAGGGCACTCGTCGGATCCATCCTAGACCGATTGCGCCGTGAGCACGACGGGCCCGGGACTTAGCCCCGCCCCGCCCGCTTGCGCTCGTGCTCCTTCAGGAAGCGCTTACGGATGCGGATCGCCGTCGGCGTCACTTCCACCAGCTCGTCGTCCTCGATGAACTCCAGCGCCTGCTCCAGGCTGAACTTGACGGGCGGCGTGAGCAGGATGTTCTCGTCACTACCCGCGGCGCGGATGTTGGTGAGCTGCTTGGCCTTGAGCGGATTCACGACCAAGTCGTTGTCGCGGGAGTGGATGCCCACCACCTGACCTTCGTAGACGGCATCCCCCGGCGAGACCAGCATGCGTCCGCGCTCCTGGAGATTGAACAGCGCATAGCCGAGCACCTTGCCCTGGGCGTTGGAGATCATGGCGCCGTTGTGTCTGGGTGCGATGCCGCCCTGGTTGGCGGGGCCGTAGTGGTCGAAGATGTGGTGCTTCAGGCCCGTGCCGGAGGTGAGCGTCATGAACTCGGTCTGGAAGCCGATGAGCCCCCGGGACGGAATCTGATAGTCGAGGCGCACTCGGCCCTTGCCGTCCGGCACCATGTCCTTGAGCTCGGCCCTTCGCTCGCCCAGCGCCTGCATGATCGCGCCCTGGCTCGTCTCCTCCACGTCCACGGTGAGCAGCTCGTAGGGCTCGCAGATCTGCCCGTCGATCTCGCGGAAGATGACCTCCGGGCGCGAGACGGCCAGCTCGTAGCCCTCCCGGCGCATATTCTCGATCAGAATCGACAGGTGCAGCTCACCGCGGCCGGACACCCGGAACTTCTCCGGATCCGTGCCCTCCTCCACCCGCAGTGCGACGTTGGAAATGAGCTCCCGCTCCAGGCGGTCCTTGAGCTGACGGCTGGTCAGATACTTGCCCTCCTTGCCGGCGAAGGGCGAGGTATTCACCTGGAAGGTCATGCTCACCGTCGGCTCGTCCACCGACAGCGCCGGCAGCGGCTCCACGGCCTCCGGGTCGCAGAGGGTATCCGACACATTCGGCGCCTCGATACCGGTGATGGCGACGATCTCGCCGGCGCCGGCGTCTTTGACCTCATAGCGCTCCAGGCCGAGGTAGCCGTACACCAGCCCGATCTTGGCCCGGTGGCGGTCGCCGTCGCGCTTGACCAGCACGATCTGCTGGTTCGGCTTGACCCTGCCGCGCTGGATGCGGCCGATGGCGATGGCGCCGACGAAGGAGCTGTAGTCGAGCGTCGAGACCTGCATCTGGAAGGGCCCCGACGGGTCAACATCCGGCGCCGGGCAGTGCGCGACGATGGCCTCCAGCAAGGGTGTCATGTCGCCGGCGGAGACCGTGTCCTCCAGCCCGGCGTAGCCGTTGATGGCCGAGGCATAGACGATGGGGAAGTCCAGCTGCGCGTCGCTCGCGCCGAGCTGGTCGAAGAGGTCGAACACCTGGTCGATGACCCAGTCCGGGCGCGCGCCCGGCTTGTCGATCTTGTTCACCACCAAAATGGGCCTGAGCCCGTGCTGGAAGGCCTTGGCCGTCACGAAGCGCGTCTGCGGCATGGGCCCCTCCTGGGCGTCCACCAAGAGCAGCACCGAGTCCACCATCGACAGCACCCGCTCGACCTCACCGCCGAAGTCCGCATGTCCGGGCGTGTCGACAATGTTGATGCGGTAGTCGGTGTCACCGAGGGAGACATCGAGCGCTGTATTCTTGGACAGGATGGTGATACCGCGCTCCTTCTCCAGGTCATTGGAGTCCATGACCCGCTCCACGGGCCCGAAGCGCTCGCCGAGGGTGCCGGACTGCTGCAGCAGCTTGTCCACGAGCGTGGTCTTGCCGTGGTCGACATGGGCGATGATGGCGATGTTACGCAGGTGATCGATCAAGGGGCCGTGAGTCCGGGGCTCGGTTCGGGCAACGAAGGCGATGGCTATGCGCGACGGCACTGGGGTTCTGCCGGGAGCGGCGCAGCGCAAGCCGGGCCGGCCCAGCAGGCATGCGCCGCGGCAGGGCTCACGCCGGGCAGCGGCCCAGTATAGCGGGAACATGGTCCTCGCGGCGCCAGTGCGCGCAAACAAACCGACAAAGGGCGGGAGTATGCGTGCCACCATGCCGAAAACAGCCACTTACAGCCCGAACCTCCAATAGTTTCTCCCCTATTACAGACAAGGCATTTGGCCGTCATAAGATCTTCGCATCCGCCAACAACCCCTGTGGACAAACCTGTGGATAGTCATTGGGGGAAGCGCCTAAACCCCGGAAAACAGGGGGCGCTCTTCGGATTGGATCATTGCTGACCAGCAACCCAAGTGATTGATTCTTAGACAATCATGACATTGCGCCGCGCGCCGTGCGGCGAGGAGGCGTGCAGCCGCTGCGCGGCGCCGCAGCTGTGAACAACCCCAGCACCGAGAACGCTGCGGGTGGCCCTTGTCAACAGCGTCACCGCACCCGGCTGACAGCAAATCCCTTAGAGTGAGGCGCCAGAGCGGCCGCCCGACTGCAATCCAGCAGCGGTCTTTCCACGGGGCAACAGCAGCGCCAGGGGCCCCAGTATCAGCGTGCTACCCAGCAGAAACAGGTGCAGGCTCACGGTACCGGCCAGCGCGGCGCCGACACCGACGCCCAGGGGCACCATCGCGGCCATCCCGGTGAGCTCATAGGACCCTGCACCGGCAATGCCGTGAAAGGGCAGCACGCTGGAGAGCTCCGCGCCAAGCACACCAGCGAGGCGCTGCCAGAGCGCCGCGTCCACGAAGTGCCCGAGCACCAGCGCAAATGCGAAGAGCTTGGCGCCCCAGGAGAGAAGGGTCCAGAGATAGAGCCGGTACAACAGCGGCGTATCCCGCGGCGCCGCGTCCAGCAGGAAGAGCAGCACATGGCGCAATCGCCCCGCAGGCAGCCGACTCACCCAACCGCTGCGGCGCACCGCGAGCCCCAGGGGCACCAGCGCCAGCCAGAGCGCGCCGAGCACGGGCCACCACCAGCCAGGCAGCCGCAGCCACAGCACCACCAGCGCGGCCAGCACGAGGCAGTGGAGATCCATGATCCGAATCCACAACAGCGAGGCGCCCGATGCCAGGAAGCCGTGCCCGAAATAGCGGTGCATGAGCCAGGGGAAGACCACCTCGCCGATGCGCATGGGCAGCAGATTGTTGGCGGTGTTGTGCAGCATCGACAGCCGCAGCACCGCCGTGAAGCGCCCCACCACCAGCGGGCCAAAGTACTCGTAGACGCGGAGCCCGCGCAGCACATAGCTCGCCGCCGTCAGGGCGAAGGCGGACACCAGCAGCGACACCGACAAGGTCTGCCAAGGCGCGATGAGCGCCCGCCAGCCCACCCGGTGCTCCACGGCGATCACGAGCCCGATCAACAAAGTGAGACCGATGAGCCAATCGCGGGCGCGCCCGAGCCGGGGCAGCCGCGACGCGCCGGACCTGCTCGGGGCGTCGCCCCGGGATGCGCCCCGCGATGCGCCCGGGCCGCTCATGTACCGAGGCTGTCCGCACCTGCCCGTGCCCGGCGCCGACGCGCGCGGCGGCGCGACACCGGATAGATCGGTGGCGCGCCCGCCGGGCGTGTCTTGAAACGCCGGTGGACCCAAAAATACTGCGCCGGCATAGCGGCCAGCCGGGCCTCGATGACTCGGTTCATGCGCGCGGTATCCGCCGCCTCATTGCCGCTGGGAAAATCCGCCAGCGGCGGATCGAAGCACAGCTCCAGTCCCTCGCCCCGCGGCAGGAAGCGCGCGAAGGTCGGGATCACAGCTGCGCCCGAGAGCCGCGCAAGGCGCCCCAGGGTGGGCACCGTCGCCGCAGCGACACCGCAGAAGGGCACGAAGATGCCCCGCCGCCGACCCGGATCCTGATCCGGCAGGTAAAAGAAGGGAACGCCCCCGCGGATGCGCCGGATCAGGCCCCTGAGATCATCGCTGCGCTCCACCGGCACGCTGCCGAAGCGCGTGCGCCCTTGCCGCACCTGGGCGTCGAAGACGGGATTGCGGATGCGCTGGTACATGTACATGCCCGGATGTACCAGGGCCGTGAAGGCGGTGCCGCCGAGCTCCAGCCCCACGAAATGCGGCACCAGCACGATCACCGGTCGGCCCGCGCCGAGACAGGCGTCGATGTGCTCGCGGTTGGCGATGCGCACGATGCGCGCGAGCCGTCGCCGCCCGGCATGCCAGCTGAGTCCCTGGCAGACGGCGGCGACGCCGAGCCAGCCGAAGTGCTCGCGCAGCAACCGGCTGCGGGCCCTGTCGTCGAGCTGCGGCTGACACAGCGCGAGGTTGGCCCGGGCCACCGCGCGCCGGCCGGGCAGCACCAGCCAGCCCAGCCGCCCCAGGGCCTGGCCCAGTGCCCAGAGGACACGGAAGGGTAGCAGCGCCAACAGGGAGAAGACTCCGACCGCGAGCCACGCGGGCCACTGCTGCGGTGCCGCCAAACCCCGGCTCCGGGGCACCGGCCGGCTACTCGAGCCAGGCGCGTTCGATGCGCTCGACATAGGGGAGATCGGCGAGCCGCTGCAGGACGAAGGCGAAGTCCGGACCCTGGGTGTTACCCAGCACCAGCACTTGATCAGGCCCGCAGCCGATGCGCCCCGGCGAGTGCGGCTGGAAGCGCGCACTGTCGTCGATGGCCTGCACCTCGGCGACAAAGCGCTCTCCGACCGGGATACAGAGCTCATAATCCAAGGCCACCTTGCCGCCGGGCGGCCCGACGAGGCCATCGGCATCGATTTCGCACAGATCAAAGCCGATCACACCGAGAACAGGTCCCTGCGGCTCCACGGCCGCCGCAGCGACCGCGACGAGCGCCAGCACCGCCGCGAGCACCGACGCTGCCGCCCCCGGCGGGCAGCCGCCGGCGCCGCCGCGTGGACTGGGATCGCGTCGCGCCGAGTCTGCCGGGATCTGGGCTGTCACGCAATCACAAGGCATGGGTGCACCGGAACAGGGCAACAACAGGGCACAACAGGGCGACATAGGGATGGCGCGATGTTCGACGCAATGCCGGCCTAGATCAAGCCCTGCTCACACCGAGGCGGGGGCGCCGGCCCACGCGCATGATGGCCGCGGCGCCCCTGCATTGGCGACAGCGTGTCATTCTCTCTGGCGTCAGTTCTCGAACTTGAAGAAGATGTCGGCGCCCTGGCTGTCGCCGGTTTCGGTCTGGAGCTCGATATTCTTCGACACGTCATAGCGCATCTTGACACTGTCGGTGGTGTCGCTGGTGGCTCCTTCGTATTCCATATACAGCTTGGGGGCGACATAAGTGCCGACGGCAACAGCGCGCTTGTCCGACTCGGCGTCGCGCTTTGGCGGGATGCCGGTGACCAGATACTGGGTCACCTCGGCCTGCGTCAGGTTGGGATCGGACTCCGAAAAGAAGGCGAGCTTCGGATTGCGGATGGTGCCGAGCACCTGCACCCCGGCGGTGATGTCGCCGCCCTCGCGCTGGGCGTTCAGAATCAAGCCCGGATTGCCGATGGGCGTCTTGGCGAAGACGACGAAGCCCTGCTCGATGGTGAGCGGCTTGCCGATGGCGGTCATGACGCCGAGCGTCGGCAGGGTCACGCGGTAGGTGCCGTCGACGATCTCCAGCTGGCCGTCGCCGAGGATCTCGCCTTGCGGGGATTTCAGCACCCGCAGCTCACCGCGCAGCCGCCCGCGCAGTCCGAAGGCATCGATGCTCACCTCGTCGCCGAGCTTGGCCACCACATCGATGCTGAGCGGCATACCGCCGTCGTCGTCCGCCGGCGACTCCATCACCACGTCCGGAGACGGCCGCACCGCCCCCGTGGGGATCGAGCGCGGCTTGATCCGGGCCTCGGGGACTTCGATCCGACCCTTCACCGCGGTACCCGCGGCCCCCACGCCCACATTCATGTCCAACGACACCAGGGCGAAATACTCGCTGCTGTCCGCGACCTTGAGGTCCTGGCCGCTGAGGCTGATCTGCGCCGCCGGCGCGCCGGCGCCGAGATCGATATCCCCGGCGAGGGTCGCCCGGCCGCCGCCGATATCGGCCCCGCCGCTCAGCGCCAAGGCACTGGCGCCGCGGCTCGTGAGCGTGAAGTCGCCGTCGGACAGCGCGAAGCCGTACAACGGCAGCCGCAGCGCAAGCCCCCGTGCGCGCAGCTCGCCGCGCAGATCGGGCTGGCCCAGCGTGCCCGCAAGGCGCAGATCGCCGTCGATATCGCCGCTGATGTCCGTGATATCCGGCACCAGCTTCGACACGCGCGCCAGACCATCCAGCGACACCTGTACATCGCCGCGCAGCGCCTGCGCAGGGCCGGTATCGAGCCGAAAGCCCGGCAGCGACAGGGTCGCCCGGACGCCGCCCAGGTCGGTCACCGGCAGATTCAGGCGCGCATCCACACCGCCGGCGCCCGCATCCAGGTCGAGACGCGTACTGGAGAACACGAGACGATCGCGCGTCTGCTCATCGCCCTCGCCGAGGGCCATCATGAGCGCACCCGTGGGCACCTCCACCCGGGCGCTGCCGCTGAGCCGATTGCCCTCGCCGGTGAAGCGCCCCTCGGCACGCACGTAGCCCTCCATGACCATGAGCTCCGGCAGCAGCGGATTGACAATGCCAAAGTCGAGCCGCTCCAGATCCAATGACACCTCGAAGCGCCCCGGCTGCGGCTGCTGGAAGCTGACACAACCGCCGGAATCGCGGCCGTCGCCGAGGCAGAGCGGCCCGACAGAGACGGCGCCGTCGCCGAAGGCCAGATCCGCAGGCCGGCGCAGGGTCCAGTTACCGAGCTCCTCGGTCGCAAGCTCCAGGGTCGCGAGCCGACCGGTATAAGCACCATCGGCGCCGAGCCCGCCGCTGGCGCCGAGCTCCAGCGCCAGCAGATCACCGGCGACGGCGGCGCGCAGCTGGTGGCGATCCATGCGCCCGCTGCCCGTGACGGCAAGGGTCTCGAAGCGCTGGCCACCGGCGATGAGATTCTTGCCGCTGATGTCCACCTGGAAGTCGTCGTCCGGGCCGAGACCCACATCGGCGCTGGCGGTCACCTCGGCGATCCCCTGACCGTTCAGCTCCGCATCCCGACCCTGCAGGTTGATCTGCACCCTGGGGGCGGCGAGGGTCCCGCCGAGCTCACCGGCAACATCCAGGCTGCCCCCGGCACCGGGCAGCAGCGCCGCGAGGTCCGGCGAGGCGAGATCGAAGCGCAGATCCAACCGCTCGCCGCCGACGCCGCCGGCTGCCGTGAGCTGCGTCGAGCCGGAGCCGGCGCTCAGGTTGCGCAGACTGATGTCCTGACCCGTCATACCGAGCTCGGCCGCCAGGCGCACCGGATAGCCCCGCAGGGTGCCGGCGATATCGCTGATACGGGCCGTCAGATCCGGCCCCTCGTCGGTGATTCGCCCGCTGCTCTCCACCAACCCGCCGATGCGCCCGGGCCAATCCGCCAGCACGGTGCCCGGGTCCAGCTCGGCCAGCCGCAGCGCCGCCTGCCATTGCACGGCCGGCGCCCAGGCGATGCGCCCGTCGCCGCTGATGCGCCCGTCCAGCACCTGGATGTCCAGGGTCTGTATCCGGGCAGACTCACCCGTGCCCTCGCCGCTCAGGTCGATCACCGCCGGTGGATAGCTCGCGAGTGCGGCACTGGCCTGAAGGGCATAGTCGAACCCCGCTTCCAAGCCGCCAGCACTGTTCAGCGCGAAGCCCACCCGGCCCGTCAACTCCGGGTACTGCTGGCCGGGGTCGAGGTCGTCGGCCCGCAGCGCCAGATCCCAGGCGAGCGTCGGTGCCCAGGCGACCTCGCCGCTGCCGTCCACGAGCCCGCCCAGGGTCTCCACCGTCAGGGTCTCGAGCTGCACCCGCTCCAGATCGCCACTGCCGGCTGCGTTGACCACCGCATCCGGATAGGCGCTCAATGCCGCGCTGAGATTGGCGTCGAAGCTGTAGCCGTCGTCGAGCCCACCTCGGGAGCTGGCCTTCAGGGCGAGGGTGCCGTCGAGGCCCGGGATCTGCACGCCGGGGTCCAGGTCGGCGGCGGTGACCGCCAAGTCCCAGGTGACCGCAGGCGCCCAAGCGGCGGTGCCCTTGGCCTCGATGCGCCCGCCCAGGGTCTCCAGCAGCAGGGCGTCGAGCCGGGTGTCCTCGGCGCTGCCGCTGCCGGCCAGGGTCAGCGTCGTCGCCGGGATGTCGGCGCCTCGGACGGCGCCGTCCAGCCGGTAGTCGAAGGCGTCCAGGTCGCCGCTGACGGACAGCGTGCCGCTGGGCGCCGTCACCAGGGCATCGCCGGTGAGGGGCCAGCGCAGCTGCTGCCACTGCCCGCTGAGGTCGAAGGCCGGCACGGCACCGGCCAGGTCCGCATGCCCGCTCAGATCGAGCGTGGCACCGGAGGCGCTCTCGTTGAGCTCCACGGCGCTCAGTGTCAGGCGCTGCTCCGCCCAGGCCAGGTCCAGGGCGGCGCTGAGCTGACCGAGCTCCGCAAGCGCCGGTGCATCGCCGCGAAGTGTGCCGGTCACCACCGCCCGCTCGAGGTCGCCCCGGGTCTCGAGCCGAGCACTGAGGTCCACCGCCGGCGCGTCCGGGACCACGGCCGGCAGGTCCACGCGGGTCAGCGTCAGCTCGCCGTCCCAGGACGGCGCCTTCAGCACATCGCGCACCGTCGCCGTCAGCGTCAAATCCGCCGCGCCCTGCACCTGGTGCGCGATGTGCAGCGCAGCCAAGTCGCCGTCGAGGGTGCCCTTGCCGGTGAGTGCGAGCGCCGGCGGCTGGCGAAACCGCCAGTCCAGTGCCAGCGCCAGCGGATAGTCACCGGTGAGGCGCACCTCGCCGTCGGCATTCACAGCCGCCTGCGGCTGCGCGACATCCAAGCTCAAACGTCGCAGCGCGACCCGGTCGCCGTCGGCGCTAGCGGAGAGCTCGGCGCGGGCAACGCGGATGGCCGTTGCCGGCGACGCGCCCTCCGCGCGGACAGCCACGCGCTCCACCAGCACCCGCTGGATATCCACGGCAATGGGCAGACGGATCTCGGGGAGGGTGAAGGGCTCCGCGGGTGGCTTCTCCGCTGCCGGCGGCTTGGTCACCACATCCACGTCGCTGGCGCTGAGGTCGGCGACGCGCAGTCGTCCCGTGAGCAGGGCACCCGGCTGCCAATCCAGATGTAGCCGACCGAGCGCGAGGTCGAGTCCCGGCAGCTCCAGGGCCAGCTCGGTGACAGTCAGCTCGCCCAACACGCGACCCTCGACGCGGCCCACCTGCACCTGCTCGGGGGCCAGCTCCTCGGCGACGGCGACCGCCATCCGCAGCCCGGTCTGCGTGCCGAGCACGAAGCCGACCGCGAGCACTGCGATGAGGATCAGCAGGCCGGTCAGTCGTAGCAGCAGCCCGACGAGCGGAAAGGCAATGAAAGAGCGGCCGGCGGTGCGCTTGGCCATGCGTGCTCTTAGGTACGGTGCGGCCGGGCGGCCGTCGGTTGGCAGCGAGACATCCGGGCGACCCTACAAGTCCGGGCCCAGCCCGACGTGCAGCCGAAAGCCGGCGGGGTCCTTAGTAAGGGCATAGGCCACGTCCACGCGCACCGGCCCGATGGGAGTACCAAAGCGCAGACCCACACCGGCGCTCTGCTCCCAGTCGGCGTTGTAGTCGGGGTCGAAGGCATTGCCGAAATCCGTGAACACGACACCACTCCAAGGCCCGGTAATGCTGCGCTGGTACTCCAGGCTGCCGACGGCGAGGTAGCGCCCACCGATGACTTGGCCCGTTTCGCTGTCACGCGGTCCGAGGGCGTCCAGACCCCAGCCGCGGATGCTGTTGTCGCCGCCGGCGAAGAAGCGCTGGCTTGCCGGCACATCGCGAATGCCCTCGGCCCAGGTGGCGCCGAGGTCCATGCGGCCGATGAAGCGGTTGCCGGTGCCGAGGGTGCGGATGCCCTTGTAGTTGAGGCTACCGCTGAGGTAGCTGGTCTCGGACAGGACGTTGCGTGCGGTGCCTTGGAGCAGGAGCTTCAGCCGATAGCCATTTTTGGTGTTGATGGGGTCGTCGGCCACCACCCGGGACCACGAGGCATGCGGCACCAGACCGCTGAAGCTGTCGCTGTCGTCCTCGGCCACTTCGTAATCCTCATAGCGATAGTCGACGCCGAGGTTGCGCCGCCAACCGCCGGGCATGACCACCGACTGGAGCGCACCCACCTTGACCAGCGTGCCCTGACGACTTGCGGTGTCGAAGGAATAGACCTCCGGGCGGATCTGCACATAGTCCGAGACGGGGTCGCGAAACGGAATGCGGTACTCGGCGACGAAGGACTGGGTCACCGGTGCAATCTCGAGCTCCGCCTTCAGCTTGTGCCCGCGCGGGCCGATGTAGCGGCGGCGATAATCGAGACTGAAGCGCGGCCCCAGATCGGTCGCAAAGCCGACGCCGACGCGGTACTTGTTCGCCTTGTTGCGCTCGGCCACCACCCGGATGGGCACCTGCCGATCGGCGCCCGCCTGATCCTTGAGGGGCACGATCTCGATGTTGCTGTAGTACTCCATGCCGATGAGCCGTCCCTGGAGTCCAAGCAGGACATCGGGGTCGTAGACATCGCCGGGGGCGAAATCGACGAACTTCTCCAGATAATCCTCGGCGAGCAGGTCCTGCTCGAAGCTCACCGGCCCAAAGTACCAGCGCGGACCGGTGTCGAGGTGGAGCTCGATATGGGCGTCGTAGGCCACCGGATCGATGAGCACGAGGTGGCGCTTCAGCTCGGCGTCCAGGTAGCCCTGCGCCGAGGCGATGGTGGTGATCTCGCCCTTGGCCTTGTCATAGTCCGCATGTAGCAGGACGTCGCCCGGCTGCATCGGAAACGCCTTCGGGAAGGCCGGATCGCCCGCGCCCGGCCCGATGATGCGGTAGTCCACCGAGGCGATCTTCACCGGCTCGCCCGGGTCGATACGGAAGCTCGCCACCCAGCGCCCGTCCGGCTCCTCGGGTCGCACGAGGCGGTCCTCGATCTCCACTCTGTACAAGCCGAAGGGCGCCAGGGCGTCGCGGATCTGCTCCGGCGCGCGGCGATACAGGGCCAGGAGCCGCGGTACCGTGAGCTCGCTGTCGCTCTGCTCCTGGTGGATGGCGAGCAGCGCCAGGACGTTTTTCTCCTGCTGGCCTTCCAGGCCCGAGACCTCGACCTTGAGGGAGGGCGCGGCTACTGCGGGCGAGGCCAAGAGTGCACCCACGCAAAGCAGCGCCGACCAGCGCCAGCGCCGGCGGCGGAAGACGCACCAGCGCTTTCGGGCGGTCGCTCGCATAGGGGAGATACTAACGAGATCAAGCCAATGTGCAACACTTATGAACGGCTTTGTCAGAGCGATGTCCCGTCTTCCGAGGCTGAATCCCCGACTTTGCCCGCGCCGTGCAGCTCCGCGCGGAGCCCGGCGACCTCCCGTTGCAGCCCCCGAATCTCCGCCAGCAGCCGGTCGGCATCCGCATGCATGGCACCCTCCATTTCGCGGCGATCGGCGGCGTGATCCGCCTCGTGCATGGTCTGCATGGTATCCACGATGATGCCGATGAAGAGGTTCAGCATGGTGAAGGTCGCGATCAGAATAAACGGCACGAAGAAGGCCCAGGCCGCCGGGTAGGCCTCCATCACGGGCCGCACGATGCCCATGGACCAGCTCTCCAGAGTCATGATCTGGAACAGGGTATACATGGACGCGCCGATACTCCCGAACCACTCGGGAAAGCGCTCCCCGAACAGGCTCGTGGACATGACCGCGAAGACATAGAACAACAGCAGCATCAGCCCGGCGATGGACGCGATGCCGGGCACCGCCGCCAGCAGGGCCTCCACCACGAACCGCAGCCGCGGCACCGTAGACACCAGCCGCAGCACGCGCAGCACCCTGAGCGCCCGCAGCACCGCCAGCGGCCCGCTCGCCGGCACCAGCGCAATGGCCACGACGGTGAAGTCGAAGAGGTTCCAGGCGCTGCGGAAAAAGCGCAGACCGAAAGCGTAGAGCTTGAGGCCGATTTCCACCACGAACACCGCCAGCGCAGTCCGATCCAGCGCCTTCAGCACCCCGCCCCACTGCGCCATCAGGAAATCCGAGGTCTCCAGTCCGAGGGTGACGGCGTTGACGATGATGACGGCGATGATGACGCGCTGCACCGGGCCGGACTCGATCCAGGCGCCGATGCGCTCGCGGGATGGCATAGGGTGGGCTCCTCGGTTCAGCACGAAGGTCGAAGCGCGAAGAAGAAAGCACGGAGAACGCAAGCAGGTGCGAGATATAAGGTGCGAGGTGCGAGGTGCGAGGTGCGAGGTGCGAGGACAAGGCTATCTGCCCTCGATCCTCGTCACTCGTCACTCGTCACTCGCCACTCAGCCACTCGCCACTCAGCCACCAACAAACCGCGCCGCACCCAGCAACGGCACGTCCTGGCTCAGGATGACGCGCACCGGCATCCGCTCCATCAGCCCGCGCATCCGACCCTTGTCCAGAAAGCCTTCCAGGAAACCGCCTGCGCGCAGCAGCGCCAGCTGCTTTGGCGCGATGCCACCGCCGAGGTAGACGCCGCCCAACGCCAAAAGCTTGAGCGCCGTGTTGCCCGCCTCACGACCATAGAGCAGCCCGAAGAGGTCCATAGCCTCGGTGCAGGGATGCACGCCCTCGGCCGCACACTGCGCCACGGCGGCCGGCACATCGCCGTCGCCCGCCAGGGCATCCGCCACTGCCGGCGGATGCTCGGTCCGGTGCCAAGCGGCCAGGAACTCATAGATGTTGCCGATCCCCATGCCGGAAACCACCCGCTCCCAGCTGACGCGCCCGTAGCGCTGTTGAAGGTGCTTCAGGAGCGCGAACTCGCGCTCGTCCGCCGGGGCGAAATCCGTGTGCCCCCCCTCGGTAGCGAAGGCGTGGTGGCGCGCGCCGTCCCAATACAGTCCGGCCTCACCGAGGCCGGTGCCAGCGGCGACCACACAGGCGTTGCCGACGCTGCCGGGCTCGCCCGGCTGGATCTCGGCGACGTCCTCGGCCCGCAAGGCGGCGACGCCCCAGGCCACGGCCTCCAGGTCGTTCAGCAGATGAGCGCGGCGGAAGCCCAGCGCCTTGGCCAGCGCCGCGGCGTCCAGGCTCCAGGGGAGGTTCGTCGTCTTGCTGCGGCCCTGCACCACCGGACCCGCCACGGCGAAGCTGCCGAGGTCGCAGCTCGCGCCCGTGTCCTCGAGGTAGCGGCGCACCAGGCTCGCGAGGTCGGAGAAATCCTGGCTCGGGTAGCGCGCCGGTTGCGACAGGGTCACCGCATCCCCAGCCACTTCCGCCAGGGCAAGGCCGGTCTTGGTGCCGCCGATATCCCCCACCAATACACGCATGTCTCTCTCCAGTTACCGGCTCTCACTCGGGCTGGATCATAGCAGGGCGGGACGGCCCAGGGCGGTGCGGGCAGGTGTGGAGCCGGCGGCGGGGGTGGCGCGCCGCCGGCTCGGGCCGCCGCCTACGGGCTGGGCGGCGGCAATGGCGCTTAGTCAGAGGACTCGCTGCCGGCAGTCGGCGCCGGCGCATAGGCGTAGCCCGGGTAGCCGTAGGCGTGCGGGTAGGCGCCGTAAGCGTAGGGATAGCCGCCCCAGTAGCCAGGGTAGCCGCCCCAATAGCCCGGGTAGCCATAGCCATAGCCCGGACCGTACCAGGGGCCGCCCCAGCCCGGCCCCCAACCGTTGCCCCAATTCCAGGGGTTGAACGGGCCCCAGAAGGCATGCGCAGAGCCGGCGGCGAACACAGTGGCGCCGGCGAGGCCGGCGGCAAGCAGAAGACGCTTCTTGACGAGCATTCTGGCTCCTCCGTCATTGCATACGATCGGTTAACGGAACCGGCCGTCGGGCGCGGTCCGGCAACAGCTTAAGCGGAGCTCCCGACGCCCGGTTTGACGCCCGTCAATATTGGAATATTCTCATATTATAAAACCATCCGGCATGTGCCGAAGCCGACGGAGTCAATTTAGTATACCGTCCCCTTGTCTTCGGGCGGGCTCAATCGGCGCCGGCAGCGCCCGCGCCGGGGCGCGTGGTCGGAAAGCGAAACGGCGCCGCCAGGGTGCCGTCCGGCAGATGCAGCAGGACCCGTGCCTCCCAAAGCATGCGCTCGCGCACGCATACGGGCAGCATTGCGGAGCCGGTGTAATGGGTGGGGTCCCCGCGCGCCGGCGTCAGGGGCACGCGGTTGTAGCCCATGTCCATGTTCACGCCGGCGAAGTCGAGCTCCACCCGCTCGGGCGTCGGCAGATCCGCCAGGCGCACGTCGGCGTCGAGCGGCTTGGCGGTGGGGATGCCGCGGGGGCGAAGGTCGAGTCGGACGCTGCCGCCGCCGGGGAAACGGGCGGTGCAGGCGCCGCCCCTGAGGTCGCAGCTCGGGCTCAGCGGCGCCCGCTCGGCGATGGCGGGGAAGAGCACCGGCCAAGCCTTGTGGACGGCGACGCCGACGACCGCGGCGGCGAGCAGGGCCGCGGCGACCCAGAGCAGGGCGACGCGGGCATCGGCGCGACGCGGGGCCGGCGCAAGAGCGCCCGGCGGGGGCGAATCAGGCTTTGAATTGCTAGCCAAAGGTGCCGACGGGCGGATGCGGGCGCATCCTCAGAAGCTTACCCCAATCACTCGCCGCGGTCCCAAGTCTGGCGCTTGCGGTAGATGGTCGACGGGCTGACGCCGAGGGCGGCGGCGGCCTGGGGAATATTGTCGTCGAAATGGGCGATGGCCCGCTCGATGGCCTCGCGCTCGATGTCCTTGAGGGGGCGGATGGGCACTGCTGCGGATTGCCCTTGATCCTTGGGTGCCCGCGGCCGGTGCATCGGCGGGGCCGCGCGCGCGTCCGGCTCGATGGTGTCCAGTGGCGGCGGCAGCATGGCGCGAGAAACATGCTCGCCGTCATAGAGTACGACGACGTTCTGAATCACGTTCTGCAGCTGGCGTACGTTGCCGGGCCAGGAGTAGGCCAGAAAAACCGCCTCAACGTCGGCGTCGAAGCCCGCCAGCTGCTTGCCCTCCTCTGCCGCATAGCGCACCAGGAAGGCGTTGGCGAGCTCCAGGATGTCGCCCTCGCGCTCGCGCAGCGGCGGCAGCTGGATCGGAATCACGTGGAGGCGGTAGAACAGGTCTTCGCGAAAGCGCCCCGCGGCCACTTCGGCCAGCGGGTCGCGGTTGGTAGCGCAGACGAAGCGCACGTCCACCTGCTCCGTGCTGGAGGCGCCCACCGGCTGGAAGCTGCCGGTCTGCACGAACCGCAGCAGCTTGGTCTGAAGATCCAGGTCCATCTCGGCGATCTCGTCCAAGAACAGCGTGCCGCCATCCGCCTGCCGGGCCGCACCCTCGCGGTCGCGCACCGCCCCGGTGAAGGCGCCCTTGACGTGGCCGAAGATCTCGCTCTCCATCAGGTCCCGGGGAATGGCCGCGCAGTTGATGGCGACGAAGGGCTTGTCGGCGCGGTCGCTGCGGCGGTGGATGGCCTCGGCGCAGACCTCTTTACCGCTGCCGCTCTCGCCGGTGATGAACACCGTCGCCCGGCTCGGCGCCGCGCTGTCGATAATCCTGTACACGGCCTGCATGGGCAGCGAGCTGCCGACGAAGCCATGGTAGCCCTCGCGACGGAAGTCGTCCGCGAGCCGGTCGACGAAATTGCGCATATGCACCTTTTCGACGGCATTGCGCACGGTGACGATGAGACGCTCGGAGGCCACGGGCTTCTCGACGAAATCGAAAGCCCCGTAGCGCATGGCATCCACCGCCTTGTCCACGGAGCCATGCCCGGTGATGATCACCACGGCGACGGGCATACGCCGCTCGTGGACGTGGCGCAGGATATCCATGCCGTCCATGTCCGGCAGCTGCAGGTCGAGCAGCAGCACATCCGGCGGATCACGCTCCAGGCGCGCCATGGCGCTAGCGCCGTCCGGCACATGGCTCACCGCATAGGGCTGGTGGCGCAGGTAGGCGCGGTAGACGCTGCCGAGGCTCATGCTGTCCTCGACGATCAAGACAGCTACAGGTTCGCTCGCCATCGACCTCTGACTCCTGGGATGGGTCCGCAACCGCGACGCGCAGATCGCAAGCGCCGAGCCCGGAAACCCTGGGACCGGCTCGGCTCGGCGGTGCGCGGCATGTGTCGATATCATAACGCCGACCCGCACCGATCTTCGGTCAGGCAAGGCCGATGCATCAGGGCCTCCCCAAGCGTATCCTGACTGGCGACTATGGTGGCGTTGACCGCTCGACGTTGTCCACACCGCCCCAGCGCCGCTCGAGCACTTCGACCACCGCCTCGCCGCAGGCGCCGAGCCCCGCGGCCAGTGCTCGCACCTCATCGATACGCCCGGCGTGGCCCGCCCGCTCGATGGCCAGCGCCCGCGCATGCAGCGCCGCGGCACCGAAGGTCGCGGCGCTGCCCTTGAGCGCATGCCCCTGCGCGCCGGCGCGGGCGCTGTCGCCGGCGGCCGCCGCCTGCTCGATGGCAAGGATGCGCTCACGCACCTCGCCGGCGAAGGTGGTCACCACCGGGGGCATCAAGGCATCACTGAGGTCCCGGGCAAGCGCGCCGGCGACGGCCTCGTCCAGAATCGGCTCCGCGGCATCCGCCTTCCCATCATCGACCTCGACCGCGCCGGTGCCCGCGGCCGCTGCCGTGTCCGCGGCGGCGGACACGGCGGTGACGGGCGCCGCCGCGCCCTCCGGCAGCCGCTCGGTGCGCCCGCCGTCCGCCCACTCGAGCAAGGCCTCCAGCAGCTTGCGCCGATCGATGGGCTTGCTCAAATAGCCATCCATGCCGGCCTCCAGGCACCGCCGGCGATCGTCATCGAGGGCATAGGCGGTCATCGCCACGATGGGGACGCGCCCGCGGCGGCCCGGCAGGGCGCGAATGCAGCCCGTCGCCTCCAGACCATCCATCTCCGGCATCGCCAGGTCCATCAGCACGACGGCATACGCACGCTGCTCCGCCGCAGTCACCGCCTGCCGGCCGTTCTCCACCACGTCCACGCGGAAGCCTGCTTTCTCCAGCATATTGGTGGCCACCAGCTGGTTGGCGGGGCTGTCCTCGGCCAACAATATCGGCAGCGCGTCCACGGCACGGCGGGCGACGCGCTCGATCAGGCCGTCCGCAGTCGCCGCCGCGGCAGCGGGCGTCGGCGGGCTCGCCGCCTGACAGAGCGCGGCCACCAACGCGGTCGGCGTTACCGGTAGACGCACAGACGCGACAAAGTCCCCGCTCTCTGCCCCATCGCCGCAACCACCGCCCCACCGATGCAGACCAATGCGCCGAATCTGCTCCGGCCTGTCCGCCTGTGTGAGCTGCACCACGCCGCAGCAGCCCGCGGGCAGTGCGCTGCGCGGCGGCGAGCCCTCGACGACGACCCCGAGCGCCCGCAGCTGCGCCATCAGCGCAGCCGCCAGCGCGGCATGGTCCGCCCACAGGGCCACGCGCCAACCGGCCAAGGGCGCCGCGGCCGCCGCTCGCTCGCCATCCGGCACCGCCGCCGGCAAGGGCAGCGTCAGGCACAGGCAGGAGTCTTCATCGGCCTTGCCCTCGAGCCCGAGGTCCCCACCCAGCACGCGCGCCAGACGCCGACTGACCAGCAGTGCCAGGCCGGCGCTGTCCTGCGCACGCCCGCCGTGACCAGCGCCCGTCGCCGCCGCGCCGAGCAGCGCCGGCTGGGCCTCACGGGCAAGGCCGGCACCCGGAGCCACCACCGCGATGCGAAGCGATTCTCGGCTCGAATCCCGGCACAACCGCACTTGCACGCCGGCCTCGGTCGCACAGCCGACGGCATGCGCGACGAGGTTGAGCAGGATCTGGCGCAACAGGCTCGGGTCCGTGGCGACGCCCGTGGGCACCGCCGGGTCGCAGAGCACGGTGAGCACGACTCCGCGCGCGTGCGCCCGTGCCGCGAGCAGCTCGAGGACGCGCCTGACGATGACCTCCGGGTCGCAGGCTCGCAGGCGTGCGCCAACGCCGTGGCTGTCCAGCTGTGCGTGGTCCAGGCCCTGGTTGACGATGGTAAGCAGACCCAGCGCGGACTCTGCGTCAGCGCTGGCTTGGCGACGCTGCGCCTGCTCCAGCTCGGCCTCCAGGAGCAGCGCATGCATGGACGCAATGGTGTCGAGCGCCTTATCCCCCAGCTGTCGCAGCCGCGCATCGCGCTCGCGCACCTCGCCCGCCAGGCGCTCGGCGTCGGCGAGGGCGCGCCGGTGCGCTGCATCGCTCTCGCGCGCGCGACGCGAAAGGCACTCCACGGCATGGATCAGCCGCGCGTGCAGGCGATCGGCGCGGCGGGGTGAGGTGCGATCGGGAAGATCGCCAGGGTCTCGGTCCGCCACACGCTCTAACCACGCCGCCAGCCCAGCCAGCCGGCGGCGGTGCAGCCCGACTGCGGCGGCCGCCGCCGGCAAGAGCAGGGCCATCAAGGCGAGCCAGCGCAGGCCGAGCGCGACCGCGGCGGCCAGCAACAGCAGCCCGCCGACCACCAGCGCGAGGGGATTGTCTTGCAATGGGCGCATAAGCGACGACACCGGTACGCCTGTGATCGGCATCGGCACCGCCCGGAGGTTACCATAGGGCTGGCCCTGGCCCTGGCCTTGCGCCATGCATGTCGCAGCGGGCTCATGCACGCCACAGACGCGCCGCTGTGCCCGGCGCGCTGGCGGCCTCGAGCTCACCGAGTAGTCGGCTCACCACCGCCGCCCGGGCGGCCAAGGCATCGTTGGCAACCCGTTTCCGCCGCAATGCGCGGCGCTCGCGCGGCTCGGCAGCCGCCGCTTGCAGCGCAGCTGCGGCGCCGTCGGCATCGTCCACGCATGTGGACAGATCCGCATAGCCGCCGAAGCGATAGGCCCCCGCCGCAACCGTCGGCAGACCGGCGGCGAGCGTCTCCAGAAAGGGCAACGGCGGCACCGGCGCAGGCGGCACGGCAGGTCGGCGTAACAGCAGCGAGGCAGTCCAGAACTGCAAATAGCGCGGCAGCTGGTCTTGGGGCCTGATACCGGCCATTCGCACGTTCGCGAGATGCCCCAGCATGGAGAGGTCACAACAGACGGGTCCGAGCAGCATGAAATGCCAATCCGGTAGCCGGCGGGCAATGGCCGCCAGCAGGTCCGCATCGAAGGTCTCGTCGAAGCAGCCGTGGCAGCCGGCGACCGGCCCGTCGGTGGGCAAGTCTCGGGCCGGCTGCGCCCGGGTGGAGAAGAGCTCCAGGTCCACGCCCGCCGGCAGCAAGCGCGTCTGGGCCCGCGCTGCGGCAGCTGCGTGCTCGCGAGCGGGTGGGAGCACCAGGTCGGCTCGGGCCAAAATGCGCTCCTCCAGAGCCGCAGACTCGCGGGCGGCGGCGGCGTCTGCTGCCGGCGGCCCGGCGCACGGCTGATAGATCACCGGGCCGGCATAACCGCCGTCCAGCATTGGCGCGGCCCAAGGCGACGCCAGCCAAAGCATCGGATGGCGCAGCCCGCGGCGCCGGGATACTCGCTCGACTCGCCGAGTCAGGAGCCGCGGGCTCACCAGGCGCGCCAGGGGGTGGCTGCCGCCGCCGAGGTCCTCGGCGCTCAGCACCGGGAAGGGCGCCGCTGTGGTCGGCGCCATGCCGGCAGTCCTGGCCGAGCGCGGCGCGGCGCGCTCGGGCCGGAAGGCGGCGGCATCCACCCACAGGAGCTGGCGATCCAACAACAGCCGCGACATGAGCTGAGAGGTGGCACTGGGTACCGAGGGTCGCCAGTCGGCGACAACGATCAGGTCTGAGCTCATGTAGGCCCTGCGCTGGTTGCGGAGCCAGTCCGGCGGACCGGCGCGTCGCCCGCCCATTGACCGCTGCCGCGCGGAATTCCTCAAGGGTAAAACGGGCCGTACGCCCGCTGCCGCGACCCCCTTCATCGCCAACTCTAGTCACCCCGTCGGGCGAAAACTGCATCCGCGTTAACGTTTTGGTGCGGGACGCACGAAACCCGACGTGTTGTCCATGCGCAGAGTCCGCCGCGGCCGTCGGGCACTCGAAGCGCGCGCGCACGGCCACCACATGCACCGGCGCGGTGCGCGACTGCCAGACCCACCCACTGTGCCATTACAGCCGACGGAGAGCTGCCAACATGAAATACCGGGACCTGCGTGACTTCATCGAGCAGCTGGAGGCGCGCGGGGAGCTCAAGCGCATCCGCGTGCCCGTGGATCCCTATCTGGAAGTCACCGAGATCTGCGATCGCACCCTGCGCGCAGGCGGCCCGGCGCTGTTGTTCGAGCGGCCAAAAGGCTCGTCGGTGCCGCTACTGGGCAACCTGTTCGGCACTCCGCGGCGGGTGGCGCTGGGCATGGGCGAGGAATCGGTGGACGCGCTGCGGGAAATCGGCAAGCTGCTGGCGTTTCTCAAGCAGCCGGAGCCGCCGAAGGGCATGAAGGCCGCCTTCGAGAGCCTGCCCGTGTTCCGCAAGGTGCTGGACATGGCACCCAAGGTGCGCCGCAGCCCACCCTGCCAGGAGCAGGTCTTCGAGGGCGCCGACGTGGACCTGGGACGCCTGCCGGTGCAGCATTGCTGGCCCGGCGACGCCGCGCCGCTCATCACCTGGGGGCTGGTGGTGACCCGAGGGCCGGAGAAGACCCGGCAGAACCTGGGCATTTACCGCATGCAGATGCTGGGCCCCAATCGGGTCATCATGCGTTGGCTGGCCCACCGCGGCGGCGCGCTCGACTACCGCGACTGGCAGCAGCACCATCCCGGCGAGCCCTTCCCCATCGCCGTCGCCCTGGGGGCGGACCCGGCGACCATCCTCGGCGCCGTCACGCCGGTGCCGGATACGCTCTCGGAGTACGCCTTCGCGGGTCTGCTGCGCGGCAGCCGCACCGAGCTCGCGACATGTCTGGGCAGCGACCTACAGGTCCCGGCGAGCGCCGAGATCGTGCTGGAGGGCCATCTGCATCCGGGCGACACGGCCCCGGAGGGTCCCTTCGGCGACCATACCGGCTACTACAACGAAGTCGACGACTTCCCGGTCTTCACCATCGAGCGCCTGACCCAGCGCCCGGAGCCCATCTACCACAGCACCTACACGGGCCGGCCGCCGGACGAGCCGGCCATCCTGGGGGTGGCCCTGAACGAGGTCTTCGTGCCCATTCTGCAGAAGCAGTTTCCGGAGATCGTGGACTTCTATCTGCCGCCCGAGGGCTGCTCCTACCGCGTGGCGGTGGTGAGCATGCACAAGCAATACCCCGGCCACGCCAAGCGGGTGATGATGGGCGTCTGGTCCTTCCTGCGGCAATTCATGTACACCAAGTTCGTCATCGTCGTCGACGCGGATGTGAGCACCCGCGACTGGCGCGACGTCATCTGGGCCATGACCACCCGTATGGACCCGGCGCGGGACACGGTGATGGTGGAGAACACCCCCATCGACTACCTGGACTTCGCCTCGCCCGTCTCCGGGCTCGGCTCCAAGGTGGGCTTCGATGCCACCAACAAATGGCAAGGCGAGACCACACGCGAGTGGGGACGGCCCATTCGCATGGACGACGCCGTCAAGGCACGCGTCGACGCGCTCTGGCCCGAGCTCGGGCTCGACTGAGCCCGGCAGCTCCCCATGGCGCCGGGCTGCCTGCGCGCTGGCGCCGCAGGGCACCAGGGGCAAGCGGACCCGCCGGCGCTTGGTCGGCCCGCTTGGTCAGCCCGCTAGGTGGGCCTGGCGTATACCCGGTCCCGAGCAGCGGGCCAGGTCCGCTGGACCGGCAGCCCGGCCGGCTCAGAAACCCCGTTGGGGGCGCTCGGTGCGGGGCCGCGCTTCGTTCACGGTGAGCTTGCGCCCATCGTGCACGGAGTCGTTCAAGGCCTGGATGGCGTCCCCCGCCTCCGCATCGTTGGGCATGTCCACGAACCCAAAGCCCTTGGATTGCCCGGAGAACTTGTCCTTGATGACGTCCGCACTCGCCACCTGGCCGAACTCGCTGAACATCTCGCGCAGCTGTTCGTCGGTGACCTGGTATTTCAGATTGCCTACATAGATCCGCATCGCACTCTCTCGACAGCACCCGTGCATTGACCCCGCTGAGGCGGCCGCCGACCAACGCACAAATCGACGACCGACCAAGAACCACAGTATGGCGGCGCGGCCTGCACGCGGTGCGCGGCGCCTGTCGGCGACAGGCAAGCTCAGCGGGCGGCGGCGAGGATGGATGAGGACTCCGATCGACGGGCGCGGGCCGATGCGGCGGCAAGGCGGGGCGGGAAGGCTGCGGGCCGGGCGGTCTGCCGCGGCGCCGCTGCCTGGTGGTGTACCGACAGACGGCGGGCGCAGGCTGGAGCCCGAATCAGCACCGTGTCCGCCGTGCGTGCGGCGCAAAGACGGCCTGTTTGGCGTATCGATGGTGGAGCTTCAGCCCGAACCCTGTGCGCGCTGCGACATGACTCGCAATCTAGTGCAAGGACTCCGGGGCGTCAACGCAGCCCGGGGTTTTTTCGACGCCGCTGACGGTGAAGCCGGCGTCTTCGACGGCCTGCACCAACGCCGGCACCGCGAAGCCGCCGCCGCTGATGCGAACACGCCCGCTCGCCAGATCCGGCGCCGCCTCGTGCACGCGCTCAAGGGCCTCCAAGGAGCGCTTGACACTGCCAACGCAGTGCTGACAGCTCATTCCCTGCACGTGCAGGACCAGGCCGGCGTCCGGCGCCCCGCCGGCGCCGCCGGGAGCACCTGCGGACGCCCGCGCCTGCCAGCGCCGCCATAGCAGATAGCCCAACAGGCCGAGCAGCACCAGCGCGGACAGCGTCGCCAGCAAGCCGCCCCCGTGCTCGTGGGGCGCATGCAGCACCGGGGCAGCGCTCAGCACCTGGTCGAACAACAGACCAAAGCCCAGGCTCATGACCACCACAGTGCCCAGGTAGAGGCCGAGCACGCTCGCACCGAGGGTCCGGTAGACGGCGCCGATGGTGGCCACATTGGTTGCCGGGCCTGCCATCAGAAACACCAGCGCCGAGCCGGCGGGCATGCCGGCGACGATGAGCGAAGCGGCGATGGGCACCGACGCCGTCGTACAGACATACAAGGGTAGCGAAATGGCGAGCACCACCAGCATGCCGACCAGCCCCTGCGCCCAGGTCTGGCCGACGAAGAAGTCCGCCGGCACCAATGTCGTGATCAGCGCCGCCACCAACACACCGGCGATCAGCCACAGGTCGATGGCCGCGAGCAGATCGAGCACCGCGTAGCGGATTGCGCCGCTGACGCCCCGGTCGCCGCCCGAGCTGTTGAGGGTGGTCTCGCCGTCGGCGCCCGCCTCCGCCGGCGCCGGCGTCAGCCGATTCACCAGCACGCCGCCGATGACGCCGGTGACGAAGGCCGCGACCAACTTAAACAGCGCAAAGGGCCAGCCGAGAAAGGCGGCACTCACCAGAATGGAGTCCACGCCCGTCTGGGGCGTGCTGATCATGAACGATGTCGTCGCACCCGGAGACGCGCCGGACTTGCGCAGCCCCAGGGCCGTCGGGATGACACCGCAGGAGCACAGCGGCAGCGGCACCCCCAGCAGCGACGCCCGCACGGTGCTGGCGAGGTCCGGCCGGCTGAGCCGCCGGTGGATGGCCGCCGCCGGCACATAGACATGCACCAGACCTGCGATGAACAGCCCGAGCAGCAGCGACGGCGACAGCTCCAGCAAGATCTGCCATAGGGCGGCGGGGAAGCGTGCGACGGCGTCCAACATAGCAGCGGTAGTCAGCGGCGGGCGTCCGACCCGGTCAAGTCCCTGACAGGGGCATTGGACGCATCCAATTCAATCTGTCTAAAGCAGCAGCACCTTTGACGCGTTAATCGGCGGCACGTTCCTCGTAGCGCTCCCGCGCTTGGCGCTCCTTCTCTTTTTCGTGCTGGTCGTAGGCATAGCCGCCGAGGGCGCCGGCGGCGGCACCGATGAGCGCGCCCTTACCGGCATCGGCGCTGGCCGAGCCGATGGCGGCACCGGTAGCCGCGCCCGCCGCGGCACCGCTGGTGGTGCGGGAGGCCGTGGTGGTGCCACAGCCGCTGACGACGAGTGCGGCGAGCACAGCGGCCAGGGCGAACTTGATAGGGAGTGCGAGGGTTACGGGCATAGGGGTGAAACCTCCGAAGTGGGCGCATGGTGCGCCGGCGCGGGGCTTCCCGCGCCGGCGGCGAGGGCCCCGCGCGGGGCGCTCGCGGCGTCAGTGCAGCGGGCACGTCTAGTCGATGTTGCCCTTTTCGTGCTGGTCGAACAGGTAGCCGCCTAGGGCGCCGGCGCCGGCACCGATGAGCGCGCCCCTGCCGGCATTGGCACTCAGCGAGCCGATGGCCGCACCAGTGGCAGCCCCGAAGAGCGCACTGGAGCCTGCCCGCTCGCCGGTGGTGGTGCCACACCCGACCAGCAGCAGTGCGACCGCCGCGAAAAAAATAGTTGCGGTTTTAGTCATCTCGATCAACTCCGATGGCTGCTAAGGACGATCAGGGACAGGGATAGCGCGCCGCCAGCGCTCGCACCAGGCCGACGACAGGCAGCTCGCCCATGCGCTCGGCATCGTCCTTGCTGGCTTCCACCCAGCTCAGAAAGGCGCGGCGACCGTCGCCGATGGTAGCGTCGTCGGGATAGCAGATCAGCCGCTTCATCTGCTCCCGATCGCTGACGGCATCATGGTATTGCACGGACGCCTCGATGAAGGCGCGGCATGCGAAGGTCGCTGCAATGTGCTCGGGCTGCTCTGGTGTGGTCGCGCACACCGCATAGAGGTCTGCGGTGGTATCGAAGTCGAAATCCTCGTCCTGCACGGCCTGGGCCGGCGCGGCGGTCAGACCGAGCACCCAGATGGCGGCCAAGGCAAGATACATGTGGCGGGCCTGCATGGCATGACTCCCAAAATGCTGTCGCTAGATCGTTCTGCTCGGTGGCACGCACCGCGTCGCCAGTCCGCCCACCGCGCCTGGATCATGCTCCCAGCACACCGGTGGGAACAAGCCTGCCGGTGGGAACAAGCGTGCCGGTGGGACAAAGGCAGCCCGGCGCCGGGCTCTTGGGCTCTTGGGCCCTGCTGTCGGGCCCTCAGCCAGCGGGAAAGCACGCCGCCAAGCCCGCCTCCAGGGTCGGGTAGCGCAGCTCGATGCTCAGCTCATCGAGCAGCTTGTGGTTGCTGAGGCGCCGCGACTCCCGCAGGTACGATAGCATGCCCGCCGAGACCCGGCCCGGCGCCTGCGCCAGCGGAATCTGCGGCGGCGCCTCCACGCCCGCGGCCGCCGCGACGCTCAGAAAATAATCCGTCATCGTGCTCGGATGGCCGTCGCAGACATTGTAGAGACTGCCGTCCGGTGCGCGCTCCATCGCCGCCAGGCAGATACGCACCAGATCCTCTGCATGGATGCGGTTCGACCAGGGCGCCTCGTCGGCGGCCACCACGGGCTGACCGGTTTCGATGCGGGCCAGTGGCAGCCGATCACAGGCGTAGATGCCCGCCACCCGCAGGATGACCAGCTCGCCGCCGCCTGCTGCGTGCCAGGCGCGCAGGCGCTCCTCGGCATCCCAGCGGCGCAGCGCCCGGTCCGCGGCGGGCTGCGGGGTCCGGGTCTCGTCCACCCAGTCGCCGCCGCAGTCACCATAGACCCCGGTGGTGCCCACATACACCAGCCGCCGCGGCTGACCGCGCTCGGCGAAGGTCTGGATGAGGCGCGCCGTGAGCGGGTCCTCGCGACCCTCGCCTGGGGGCGGCGCCAGGTGAAAAACGTCGGCACCCGCGGTGTCGAGGCGCTCCAGCGGGTCCTCCAGCAGGTCGCGCTGTAGGGGGCGGATGCCGAGGGCCGGCAGCCGTGCCGCACTCTCGGCGCTGCGCACCACGCCAGTGACCGGATTGCCGCCGCCGGCGAGGCGGGCGCCGAGCGCACGGCCGATGTAGCCGCAGCCGATGATGATCACGATCTTGCTCACTCCTGCACTAGGTTGGGGCTGAAAAAAGCTTGGGGCTGAAAAAACCGGACGGCTCGCCGCGGCCCGCGGCTCACGCCGGCGTCAACGGCGGTCGGGGCCGACGCGGCCTGCGGGGCTTGCGCGGCGGCCCGCTCATCGCGACATGGTAAGGTCCGCGCCCGTCGTCACAATGCTTGCAGACCGCACCCAAGCGGGTGCGGCCGGGAGTTTCAGGCCATGCGCTACACCATCAGTACCGAGCCCGCCGGCCACGAGTTCAGGGTCGAGCCCGGGCAGACCGTGCTCGAGGCCGCCATCGCCCAGCGCATCGGTCTGCCCTATGGCTGCCGCGACGGCAAGTGCGGCAGCTGCACCGCCCAGCTCCTCGCCGGCCGTGTCGGCTACCCCAGCGGCAAGACCGAGGCCCTGTCCGGGCAGCCGCAGGGCGCCTGCCTCACCTGCCAGGCGGTGCCGGAGACCGACATCGCGCTGCGTGTCGCCGAGCTCGAGACCGTGGCCGACATCGAGGTGCGCATCCTGCCCTGCCGCGTGGCCGACAAGACCCAGCTCAATCACGACGTGATGCGCCTGCGGCTCAAGCTGCCGGAAACCCAGCGACTGCAGTTCCTGGCCGGGCAGTACCTGGAGTTCATCCTCGCCGACGGCCGCAAGCGCGCCTTCTCCATTGCCAACGCGCCGCATGACGACGCGCTGATGGAGCTGCATGTGCGCCGGGTGCCGGGCGGCGAGTTCACGGATTTCATCTTCGATGAGCTGAAAGAGCGCACCGTTCTGCGCATCCAGGGGCCGCTCGGCAGCTTCGTGCTGCGTGAGCAGTCCGACCGGCCCATGCTCTTCATCGGCGGCGGCACCGGCTTCGCCCCCATCAAGGGGCTGCTGGAGCATGCCTTGCACATGGGGATCACCCGGCCCATGACCCTATACTGGGGCGCGCGCGCCGAGCGCGACCTCTACCTGCCCGAGCTGCCCCGGCGCTGGGCGCAAGAGCACCCAAGCTTCCGCTATGTGCCGGTGCTCTCCCAACCTGACCCCGACTGGACCGGCCGCCGGGGCTATGTCCACGAGGCGGTACTGGAAGACCATCCGGACATCGCCGACTACGACGTCTACATGAGCGGCCCGCCGGTGATGGTCGAGGCCGGGCGTGCCGCCTTCGAGGCCCGCGGCCTGTCGCCGGATCACGTCTTCTCGGATGCCTTCGAGTACGCCGCCGACAGCCCGAGCTTCAAAGGCTGAGCCGAGTCTGGGCAGGCTGAGCCGCGGGGCATTCGCAACCCCTTGTGCACAGCCATTAGGGTTCGGAGACCGTTTGCAATGGCGATGACGATCCCCGATCAGGAGCTTGAGCCTATAGCTAGCCTCAGCGCACCGGCGCCGCGCGCGGCGGCGCTTGCACCCGGGGCTCGGTGCGCGCCGGCAGCGACGGCCTAGCGCTCCGCAGGCGGGCGCGCAGTGCCGCCAGCTTAGCCGCCAGGACCGCGCCGGGCCGGTCCGGGGGACGGTGCGGCGCCGCAGCCAGGCGCTGCGCCGCAACCAGGGCCGCGTCCAGCAGCAGCAGGTCATCCGCCGCCGCCGCCGCGGCCGCCACATCCAGCTGATCCCGCAAGAGCTGCTTACTCGCGGCAGGCGCCCCGGGCGGCCGCCAGGTGCGTGACGGCGGCAGTCGCGCCGCGTCCCGCGCCAATGCCGCAAGCCTAGCCGCGAGCTCGGCGCGCTCCACACGCGAGAGGCTGCGGCGCAGGCCGGCGGACAGGCCCTGCGGCGCCCGCCCCGGGCCGCCATCCGCGGCACCGTCCGGCGCCTGCGCTGGATCTGCCGACGGCTCTTCATCCGCGGCCGCGGCCAGGGCCGCCGCCCGCTCCGCGAGCGCAGCCTCCGCCGCCTGTACCCGAGCCATCAGGCGCCGCTGCTCCTGCGCGGCGGCGGCGACGGACGCACGCATCTGCTCCAAGCCGGTACGCAGGCCGCTGCGGTAGAGCTGAGCGGTGACCACGGTGCCGAGGGCCAGCAGCACCAACAACACGGAAATCAGCAGCAGTGGCCAGCGCCGCCGGCGTGCGCCCTTGGCGCCAGCGCTCACGGCGGCTCCACCCCGCCGGCCTCGCGGCCCGTTGCCGATGCTTGCGCAGCCAGCGCACACACCGCCGCCAGCATGCCGGCGTCATCGGGCTGCGGGGCGACGGCGAGCCGGGTGAAGCCGAGCCCGCGGGCGGTCTCGGCATTGCGGGCACTCAGCACGGCCAGCGGCAGCCCCTTGAGCCAGGCATGGGCCGCGGCGGGCACCAGCGCCAGCAGGTTGTGCAGCACCTCGTCGCTGGTGGCCGTGACGACGCCGAGGGTGCTCCGCCACTGCGCGAGCGCCACACCGGCGTCCGCCGCTGGCAGCCCGCGCCGATAGACCTCGGCGTAGTGCACCTCGGCGCCGCGCTCGCCCAGCGTCTTGCCGAGCAGCGCCCGCCCGCCCTCGCCGCGGACGATGAGCACGCGCCGGCCCGTCACCTGTTGCAGTGCCGGCAGCGCCAGCAGGGCCTCACTGTCGAAGCCGGCCGCGGGCACCAGCGACGGCGCCAGCCCCGCGGCCTGCATGGCCTTGGCGGTGGCGCGGCCCACCGCGGCGAGCTGAATGTGCTCGCCGCGGTGGGCCGCCGGCGCGAGGCGCAGCGCCTGCTCGACGGCATTGCGGCTGATGAAGACCATCAGGTCCCAGCGCGCCGCCAGCAGTGCAGCGGCGGCGTCCGGGGCCGCCGGCGGCTGGATCTCGACGCTGGGGAAGCGCACCGGCTCACCGCCGGCGGCGGCCACCAGCCGGCACAGCCCCTCGGCCTGGGCGGCCGGGCGGGTCACCAGTACGCCGCAGCCGCCGAGGTCGCAGTCAGGTGGTGGCGACGGGTCGCCCGGGCGGCCGTGCGCTGGCACTGCGCGCTCGCTCATGGCCGCTCCGTCAGGCCTCGCGTAGGTCCGCCAGGATGGCGTCCGCCCCCTGGCCGGTGAGCTCATCGGCGAGGCGCTCGCCGAGGGCCTCGGCCTCCGCGACGGGCGCCCGGCCCTCGGCGCGCAGCACCTGCTTGCCGTCCGGCGTGCCGACGAGGCCGCGCATGAACAGCCCGCCGTCCTCGTGCACCGCATGGCCGGCGATAGGCACCTGGCAGCCGCCCTGGAGCTTGGCGTTCATGGCCCGCTCCGCGCGCACCCGCTCGGCGGTGGCCTGGTGGTGCAGGGGCTCGATGAGGGCATGCACGCGGGCGTCGTCGCTGCGGCACTCGATGCCGATGGCGCCCTGGCCGATGGCGGGCAGGCTGTCCGCGGCGGAAATCTGCGCGCGGATGCGCTCGGCGAAGCCGAGCCGCTTGAGGCCGGCGGCGGCGAGGATGATGGCATCGTAGACGCCGTCGTCGAGCTTGCGCAGGCGGGTGTTGACATTGCCGCGCAGGGGCTCGATGCGCAGGTCCGGGCGGCGGGCGGCGAGCTGGCACTGGCGGCGCAGGCTGGAGGTGCCGACACAGGCGCCCTCGGGCAGCTCGTCCAATGAGCCGTAGCGATTGGACACGAAGGCGTCCAGCGGGTCTTCGCGGTCCATGATCACCGCCAGATGCAGCCCCGGCGGGAAGTCCACCGGCACGTCCTTCATGGAGTGCACGGCGATGTCGGCGGTGCCCTCCAGCATGCCCTGCTCCAGCTCCTTCACGAACAGCCCCTTGCCGCCCACCTTGGCCAGGGGCGCATCCAGGATCTTGTCGCCGCGCGTGGTCATGCCGACGATCTCGACGGCGAGGTCCGGGTGCAGCCGCGTCAGCAGCGCCGACGCGTGCTCGGCCTGCCACATGGCGAGGGGGGATTTGCGGGTGGCGATCTTCAGGGTGTCGGGCATGGATGATTTCCGGCAGTCGGTTCTCGGTGGCACGGGCCAGCCGGCGGCGCGCCGGCTCCGGGCCGCCGGCGGGAGCGGGCGCCGCGGCCGCGGTGGTCCGTGGAATCAGCCATGGCCGTTAGCCATGGCGCAGGAAGCGGCGAATCTCCGGCAGATGGCGACGGCTCACGGGCAGGCGCTCCTCGCAGCCGGCGAGCACCGCGAGGGTCGCCCCGTCCGCGGCCTTCTCCAGCCCCACCAGCTGCTCGATGGCCACCAACGCATTGCGATGGATACGCACGAAGTGCTCGGGAAACTCCTGCTCCAGCGACTTGAGCGACTCGTCGATGAGCATGCGCCCGCCGGCGTGGCGCACGGTGACATACTTCTGCTCCGCCAGCAGGTAGAGCACCTCCTCGACGCCCACCGTCTGCACGCCGCCGCGATAGTGTGCACTCAGGTGACGGCGCCGCCCGCTCGGGTCCTCCTGGCCGCTGGCGACGCGCTGCGGCCGGGTGGTGCGCGGCAGACGCTCCAGGGTCGCTTGCAGACGCTCACGGCGGACGGGCTTGACCAGATAGTCGGCGACATTGTGCTCGAAGGCGTCCAGGGCGTACTCGGGGTAGGCAGTCACCAGCACCACCGCCGGCGGCGGGTCCAGGTCGGCGAGCGCCGCGGCCGTCTCCAGGCCGGACATGCCGGGCATCTTCTGGTCCAGCAACACCAGATCGGCATCGTTGTCGCGCGCTGCGGCCACGGCGTCCTCCCCGTTGGCCGCCTCGCCGACCACCGCATAGCCTTCGTCGAGCTCATCGATCAGGCGCCGCAACCGCTCCCGCGCCGGTGCCTCGTCGTCCACGAGCAGGATCTTCATGACTGCCTCCATGGGTAAGGGAAGACCAGCCGCACCAGATAATCGCCGTCCACCAGCGAGCGCGTCACCCGCGCCGTGCCGGGAAACATCGCCTCCATTCGCTGCGAGACGTTCTGCAGTGCCATGCCGTTGCCGCGATGCCGGCGCGCCGCATCCGCCGAGCGCGGCAGCGTGTTGCGGATGCTCAGGCTCACCGCGCCGCGGCGATAACGCCCGACGATACGGATCACGCCGGGCTGTGAGGACGGCTGAATGCCATGGTAAACCGCGTTCTCCACCAAGGGCTGCAGAATCAGCGGCGGCACCGCTGCATCGCCCGGTAGATCCTCGAGGTCCCAGATGACCCGCAGGCGCTCGCCGAGGCGCTGTGCCTCGATGTTCAGATAGCGCCGGGAGAGAGCCAGCTCTTCGGCGAGGGTGGTGCGGTCGGCGTCCGTGGCCAGCGACGCCCGGAACAAGTCCGCGAGGTCTTCGACCACCTCTTCGGCGAGGCGCGGATCGGTCTGGGTCAGGCTGGCGATTGTGTTCATGCTGTTGAACAGGAAGTGCGGACGAATGCGCGCCTGCAGGGTCTTGAGCCGGGCGTTGGCCACAGCCTCCACTTGGGAACGCCACTGCTGATGCAGGTAAAGGTAACGCAACATCAACGCCCCGACGATGGCCGAAATCAGCCCGGCGCGAATCAGGAGCCCGCGCGCCCCATCGTCGGGGAAGAGTCCCGCGGCTTCGGCCCAGGGCACCAGAATCGTACACATAAAGGCGACCGCCACGGCACTGGCGACGATCACCGCCAGCGCTGTGACCACCGCCGCGGGGCCGGGCATGCGCCGCAGCGGTATGCGCAGGATGCACAATAGGCTGGCGCCCAGCATGACGATGCCGAGCACCAGCAAAGACAGCGGACCGAGCCGCGCCCAGAAGCCCGCGAGCGGGCTGCTGGAGGCCAGCGCCAGCAAAATCGCGAGCAGCTCCCCGTACAGCACCACGCCGAGCGTCATGGGCAGGCTGCAGAAATCGGGCAGCAGGGCGGGCGCGTGTGCCGCCGGTGCGGCTTTGGACGCTGCCTCGCGCGGGGCACGCGGCGGCGGGCTTGTGGCCATGGGCTGTGTGTAGACTCCGGACGGCGCGGCCCTGTAATCTGAGCCGGCTTCGGCTTTCCGTTCTCTCAGTCCGCCAATTTACCAGCACACGAGCGCAATGACCGATTCCGCCGCAAAACCCTGGGCCGGGCGCTTCGAGCAACCGACCGACGCCTTCGTCGAGGCCTTCACGGCATCGGTGGGGTTCGACCATCGCCTCTATCGCCAGGACATCGCCGGCTCCATCGCCCATGCGCGCATGCTCGCCCATCAGGGCATCCTCGATGCAGACGAGTGCGATGCCATCGTCGCGGGCTTGACACGCATCGGCGAGCGCATCACCGCCGGCGACTTTGCATGGTCCGAGGCGCTGGAAGACGTGCACATGAACATTGAGGCGGCGCTCACCGCCGAGGTCGGCGACGCCGGCAAGCGCCTGCACACCGGCCGCTCCCGCAACGATCAGGTGGCCACCGACATTCGCCTATGGTTGCGCGAGGAGATCGACGCCCTGCTCGGCGGCATCGACGCCCTGGTGGCAGCGCTGCTGGACCTCGCCGAGCGCGAGGCGGAAACCATCATGCCGGGCTTCACGCATTTGCAGGTGGCCCAGCCCATCACCTTCGGCCATCACATGATGGCCTGGGTGGAGATGCTCGAGCGCGATGCGGATCGCTTTCGCGACTGCCGCCGGCGCCTCAATGTCATGCCGCTCGGCGCCGCCGCGCTGGCAGGCACCACTTATCCCATCGACCGCAGCTTCACCGCCGCGGCCCTCGGCTTCGAGCACGCAGCGGAGAACTCCTTGGACGCGGTCTCCGACCGCGACTTCGCCATCGAATTCGCCGCCGCGGCGGCCATCGCGATGATGCACCTGTCGCGCTGCTCCGAGGAGCTGATCCTCTGGTCCTCCGCGCAATTTGGCTTCATCGAGCTGTCGGACGCCTACTGCACTGGCTCGTCCATCATGCCGCAGAAAAAGAACCCGGACGTGCCGGAGCTGGTGCGCGGCAAGACGGGACGCATCTTCGGGCACCTGATGGGCTTGCTGACCCTGATGAAGGGCCAGCCGCTGGCATACAACAAGGACAACCAAGAGGACAAAGAGCCCCTGTTCGACACCGCCGACAACCTGCGCGGCGCGCTCAAAGTATTCGCCGACATGATGCGCCACGTCAGCTGCAACCGCGCGCGCATGCGCGCGGCGGCGAGCCAGGGCTTCGCGACGGCCACCGATCTGGCGGACTATCTGGTGCACCGAGGCATCGCCTTCCGCGACGCACACGAGATCGTCGGCAAGGCCGTAGCCTTCGGTATCCGCAGCGGCCGTGACCTCGCCGAGCTGAGCTTGGAAGAGCTGCGCCGGTTCTCCCCGGCCATCGGCGAGGACGTCTACAGCGTCCTGACGCTGGAGGGCGCCGTGGCCGCGCGCAATCACTTGGGCGGCACGGCTCCCGAGCAAGTGCGCGCCGCCATCGCACGCAAGCGCCGGGCCCGGGCCGAGACGGGCGATGCCGGGCGCTGAGCCCGCAAGCGCCCGACGCACACCCGAAGCCTGGCCCGGCGACAGCGCCGGGGCGATGCACAGCACGAGTGCATCGGCCCTGAGGCCTGCGCAGGTGCCCCCGGCCCGCCTACGAGGACCCCATGGGCGATAGCATCGACGACCTGAGCGAGCGCCTGCTCGCCTTTGCCCGCGCCCGAGACTGGGAGCAGTTCCAGTCGCCGAAGAACCTGGCCATGGCGCTTGCCGGCGAAGCCGGGGAGCTGCTCGAGCACTTCCAGTGGCTCACCGAGGCCCAGAGCGCGGACCTGAGCCCGGAGAAGCGCCGCGCCGTCGCGCATGAGCTCGCGGACATCCTGAGCTACCTGCTGCGCCTGGCCGAGCGCCTCGACGTCGACCTCATCGCCGCGACGCACGAGAAGATCGCCATCAACGAGGTCCGCTACCCTGCCGAGCGGGTGCGGGGCGATGCCAGGCGCGCCAGTGAGTACGAGGATTGACGGGCGCGCTCGGTCCAGCGCGTACAGACGCAGGCGGCGTCAGGGTCTAAACTGCGGACACTACGCAGCCGCGCGTCAGCGCGCGAGTCGACGAGTCAATCATGAGCATCGACGCCGCAATCTCCCAATGTCCGGTGTTCCAGGGCGTGCCGCTGACGCGCGCCCGCGCCCTGCTGGCGGGCGGGCAGCAGCGGACCATCGCGACGGGCGAGATCCTCATCGACGAAGGCCTGCCGAACGAGCACCTGCACCTGGTCCTGTCCGGGCGCCTGCGGGTGATGCTGCCCATCAATGAATCACGCTTTCGCACGGTGCATCTCGCCGATTTGGAAATGGGCGCCCTCACCGGCGAGTACTCGGCCTTCGACCAGCGCCCGGCCTCGGCGCGGGTCAGCGCCGTGGAGACCACGGTGCTGCTGTCGCAGCGCGCCCACGCGTTCACGGCGGCCCTGGACCAGGACCCGGAGACCGCCAAGCACGTCTATCGCAATCTGCTGGAGCTGCTCATCGAGCGTCTGCGGGCCACGGACGCCGAGGCGGAGGTCATCATACCCGTGTGACCGACGCCGGTGATTTGCCTCGCACGGATGCCTGCGGCAGCGGTGCTCATGGCCGGGTGCCAAGCCGAGACTGGCGGTCGCGCCGCCCCCTCAGGGAATAATGAGCCGCATACCGAGCCGCAGCTCGTCGGGGCCATTGAGCACGTCTTGGTTGGCCTCGAAGATGCGTCGCCAGGCGCTCGGATCACCATAGACCTTGGCAGCGATGCGCGAGAGGGTATCTGCGGCGCGCACCTCATAGACCGCCTTGGCTCGGGCGCCTGCATCGGTACTGCGGCGGCCGCCGGACGCTGCGTCGTCACCGCCCTGCGGCTTACGCTGGCGCTCGCCCTGGGGACCGGCCTGGCGGGCGTGCTGGCGGGCGTGCTGGGAGCCGCTGTCGAGAAGCGGCGCATCGCTCACCGGCGTCGGCGCCGCGCTCCGGGCCCGGGCGCTGGCGGCCTCCAGGCGATTGTCCAGCTCCAATACGCGCTGCACCGCCTCGGCCTGGCGCTCCTTGGCGGTCGCCAGCTCCAGCGACAGGCGCTCGTTCTCGGTGCGCACCCGCGCATGGGCCTCCTCCAGCGCCGCGTGCAGCTTCTCGGCCTTGTCCGCCCGCAGCAGGGCCTCGTCGACGGTGAGCTGCTGTTGCTTGAGGCGTGCCTCCAGCTCGGCGACGCGCGCATCCAGCGCCTTGACTTGGTCTTCGGCTTCCCGGCGCGCGCGCTCTGACGCGGCGAGCCGGCGCTGGAGGGCTTGCACGCGTGCGGCCTCGCCGACGAGCGCCGCCTCGCCTGGCTCGCCGTCCACCTCGCTCAGGCGTGCGTCTAGGCGCTCGGCCAGCGTGGCGAGCCGCGAGGCCTGGGCATCCAACCGCTCGGCTATGGCCCGCTCACCCTCCAGGGCCCGCAGACGCTCGGTCAGGGCCGCGTTCTCCTGCAGGAGCCGCTCGCGCTCGGTCCGCAGCGCAGGCTCCCCTGCGGCGGCCTTGGGAGCGCTGTCCTGCGCGGAGGTCGGGGGCGCCGGCAGCAACATCAGGGCGGCCGCCAGCACGGCGGCGCAAGCACCGGCCACGGGATGGATCAGCTGGACCGCAAGACGGGCTGGCATGGACAGAACAGGTGGCATGGCAGAGCAGGCTTGCGCCTCGGGTCTGATGTCTGAAACCGGCCGCCGAGCGCCCGACGCCGACATCAGTCGCGTGCTGGTGATCCGGCGAAGGCGGCGGGCAGGCGCGTCAACAGGGCGCGCATACCGCTGGCGAGACGCTGCCAAGGGCGTTTCTTGGACTGCCAGCGCAGCCGGTAGAGATCGCGGCTGGCGCGCGCGGCGAGCAAGTAATCGTCGCTGGTGCTGAGATCGTCCACCAGCCCCAAGCCGAGCGCCTGCTCGCCGTACCAGTACTCACCGGTGGCGACCTTGTCGAGATCCAAATCCTTACGGTACTCCCGAATGAAGCCCTTGAACAGTTGGTGTGTTTCCTCGAGGTGCTCGCGGAGCTTGGCACGACCGGCCTCGGTGTTCTCACCGAACAGGGTCAGGGTCCGCTTGTAGTCTCCGGCGGTATGCAGCTCGAAGTCGATCCCCTGATGCTGGAGCCAGCGATGGAAGTTCGGCAGCTGGGCGATCACCCCGATGGAGCCGATGATGGCGAAAGGCGCGGCAACGATGCGATCGGCGACGCAGGCCATCAGATAGCCCCCGCTGGCGGCGACCCGGTCCACTGCGACCGTCAGCGCAATACCGCGCCGGCGGATACGCAGCAGCTGCGAGGCGCCGAGGCCATGCTCGTGCACGGCGCCGCCGGCGTTGTCCAAGCGCACCAGCACCTCGTCGCCCTCGCCTGCTTCTTGCAGCAGGGCCGAGACGGTCTCGCGCAGGCCGCCCACCTCGCTGGCGAGCAGGTCACCGTGGAAGTCCAGCACGAACAGGCGCGGGCGCTCGGCGGTCTCTGCCTTGGCCCGAGCCTTGTGGGCTTTTTGCTCCGCCTTGGCCCAGCGCTTGTATGCCTTGGGCGGCAGGGTCGCGCGCTTGAGGCCGTCCGCCATGTCCTCGTAGCGGTCATTGAGGTTGGTGATCTCGAGCCGACCGCCGTCGACCTCGTGCCCGCCCTGGTGGCGGGCACGCAGCGCCAGCGCCACGAAAACGCCGAGCAGCGCCAGCAGGGTCAGGGTCTTGGCAGTGAACAGGCCGTAGTCGATCAGGGCATCCAGCAAGGATTGGCCTCCTCAGGGTTGCGCGCCGCTCATCGCCGCCGCTCAGACGGCGATGGGGGCGCGGATGGGCGGGTGCGGGTCGTAACCCGTGATGGCGACGTCGTCGAAGCGGTAATCGAACAGCGTCGGCGGGCGACGGCGCAAGTCCAGCCGAGGCAGCGGACGCAGCTCGCGTGATAGTTGTGCGTAGACGATGTCGTCGGTGAGATGGTTCCGGTACAGATGCAGGTCGCCGAAGGTGTGCACGAGCTCGCCCGGCGCGAGGTCGCACTGCTGGGCCACCATGTGCGTGAGCAGCGCGTAGCTCGCGATGTTGAAAGGCACGCCGAGAAACAGATCGGCACTGCGCTGGTAGAGCTGGCAGGAGAGGCGTCCCGCCTGCACGTAGAACTGAAACAAGCAATGGCAGGGCGCCAGCGCCATCCGCCCGGAGGCCGCGTTCTCCGCCGGCGCCACACCGGCGGCCGGCAGGTCCGCGGGATTCCAGGCCGACACCACCAAGCGGCGCGAGCCCGGGTCGCGCCGGATGGTCGCCACGATCTCCGCCAGCTGATCGATACTGTGACCGTCAGGGGCCGGCCAGCTGCGCCACTGGCGGCCGTAAATCGGCCCGAGCTCCCCGTCCGGCGCCGCCCACTCGTCCCAAATGCTCACGCCCCGGGCGGTCAGCCAATGGTTGTTGGTGGAGCCGGACAGGAACCAGAGCAGCTCGTAGACGACGCTCTTGACATGCACGCGCTTGGTGGTCACCAGCGGGAAGCCGGCGGCGAGGTCGAAGCGCACTTGGCGACCGAACACCGAGCGCGTGCCGATGCCGGTACGGTCGGCCTTATCGACGCCGTTGTCGATGACATCGCGCAGAAGGTCGTGATACTGCTGCATACGTGGTCCGTGAGCTGGGGCCGGGCCGCTTGGGGGCGGATACGCTGCCCGGCGCGCGCCCGGACCCGTGCCGGGGCGACGGCCCGGGCAGTCAGCCCGGATGTCAGGGCTGCGTGACCTCGGCGCAGGGATAGAGCCGCGCCATCACCGTCGGCACCACGTCGGCGACCGCGGCCTCGGGATCCGCCGCGCGGCGCAGCGCGGACAGCCAAGCGGCGGCCAGCAGCAGGACGACGACGTAGCGGGCGCGCGAGGGGTCCATCTAGGCTCCCGAGGCGAGACTCGGCTGACAAGGGCTGCGGGGAGTTTACCCGAACCGGCACTCGGTCGACGACGGCTCGGATCGGGTCGGGACACTGCCGCCGCAGCCGATGCCGATGGCCCAAGGCATCCACCGAAGCATTTTCCGCCATACCCGCACGACGTGGCCGGCCCAGCGGTTTATCATGTAAGTAACCAGCGCAGTCGGCGCCGGAGAGAGCGCCCGGAGGACAGATGCCAGACCGAATCATCGCTTTCGTCATGGCCGGCGGCCAAGGCTCGCGCCTGCAGCCGCTGACCGCGGCCCGCTCCAAGCCCTCGGTGCCCTTCGGCTCGCGCTATCGCATCGTCGACTTCGTGCTGAGCAACCTGATCAACTCCCAGATCAGGACTATCTATCTGTTGGTGCAGTACAAATCCCAGTCCCTCATCGAGCATGTGCGCAAGGGCTGGACCATCTCGCCGCTGATCGCCGATCAGTTCGTCACCGTAGTGCCGCCGCAAATGCGTCTCAGCGAGTCCTGGTTCCAGGGCACCGCCGACGCCGTGCGCCAGAACATCAATCTGGTGGAGGAGCATGCCCCGGACTTCGTCGTCGTCTTCGGCGCGGATCACATCTACCGCATGGACATCCAGCAGATGATCGACGCGCACAAGGCGCGCGAGGCGGACGTCAGCATCGCCGCCCTGCCGGTGCCCATCGAAGACGCCCGCAGCTTTGGCGTCATCGCCGCCGACAGCCATGGCCGCATCGAGGCTTTCCAGGAGAAGCCCGCCAGACCATCGCCGCTGCCGGAGGATCCGAACAGCGCCTACGCCTCCATGGGCAACTATGTCTTCAGCACCCAGGTGCTCATCGACGCCCTCTACGACGCCCAACAGGCGGGTGAGACAGACTTCGGCAGCCATGTGCTGCCGCGGCTGCTGGAGAGCGGCAAACGGCTGTTCGCCTACGACTTCGCGTGCAACGTGGTGCCCGGCATCAAGCCGTATGAGACCCGCGTGTACTGGCGTGACGTCGGCAACATCGACGCCTATTTCAACGCCCACAAGGACGTGCTCGGCGCCGAGCCCGTGTTCGACGCCTTCAACTCCAACTGGCCCATCTACTCCAGCAACTACCAGGGCCCGGTGGCGCGGGTGCTCGGCGGGCAGCTCGACAACACGCTGCTGGGTGCGGCCACCGTCGTCCACGGCAACACCAACATCAAGGAAAGCATCATCCGCCGCGAGGCGGTCATCGAAGAAGACGTGGAGCTCGACGAGTGCATCGTCATGGACTATGTGCGGGTCTGCAAGGGCTCGCGCCTAAAGCGCGTCATCATCGACCGCCACAACATCATCGAGCCGGGCTCGATCATCGGCTTCGACCGCGAGGCCGACCTCGCCCGCGGCTACACCGTCTCCGCCGGAGGCGTGACCGTGATCCCGGCCGGACAGCCGAACGTCTTCGCCCGCTCCGGGGGCGGCTACGGAGGCTACTCGGAGTAAGTCCAAGCCCGCCCCGATCGACGAGCGCAGCAGCCGCCGGCGACGTAGCCGAGGGCGCCCGCCAATCTCGACCGCGTCTCACACTAGAGCCCGGCGGCTCTCGGCCGATGCGCAGGCGATGCCGCCTCGACGCCGATGCCAGCGGGCATGCACCAGCCGGCGCTTAGAAATGCACCCACAGCGGCACCCCGGCTGAGATCAGGCTGATTCATGCGTGCTTCTCCCGACCGCCCTTCGCCAACGCGGGCGGCGCTGCAGACGGCGCTCAGCTACGCGGCGCTCGCCACGGGGTGGATTCTGGCCTCCGATCTGGCTCTGGGGCTGCTGGACCCCATGGCGGAAGCCCTCTTGCGGTGGCAAGTGCTCAAGGGCCTGGGCTTCGTCGCCGTGACGTCCGGCTTGTTCTTCCTGCTGATGCGCGTGCACCTGCAACGGGAGCAGGAAGGCGCACGACGCTTCTCGAGGCTGGTCGAGAACCTGCCGGGCATGGCCTACCGGTGTGAGAATGACCGCTACTGGACCATGCGCTATGTCAGTCAGGCAGCGCAGTCGCTAACGGGCTACACACCGGGCGAGCTGCTCGACAATACCCGACTCGCCTACGCCGAGCTCATCGACCCCGAAGACCGCGAGCGCGTTTGGCAGCAAGTGCAGACGGCCGTCAGCGAAGGACGACCCTTTCGCATCGAGTACCGGCTACGCCGGCGCGACGGCGCGAGGGCCTGGATCTGGGAGCAAGGTCGCAGCGTACCAGACCCGGACCACAAGGGCCGTATGCTCCTCGAAGGGATCATGCTCGATATCACCGAGCAGAAGCTCGCGGAAGCCACCACCGAGCAAACCGTCAAACGCTTGGCGGCCCTCGGCGACAACCTGCCGGGCGGCGCCATCTATCGGCTGCATCGCGATGCCGACGGCGCGTATCGCTTTACCTACGCCTCCCGCGGCATCGAGCGAATCCTGGGCATCGGCCGCGACCGCATGCTCGCCGATGCGCATGCGGTCTTCGCGCTGACGGAGCCGCCTCACGGCGCGGTGATCAGGGAGACCAACGAGCGTTCTGCGCAGGATCTGAGCGTCGTCGACATGGAGCTGCCGCAGCGTCTGCCGGACGGCACACGCAAGTGGATCGCAGTGCGCTCCATGCCCTATCGATTGGCCGACGGCAGCGTCTTCTGGGACGGCATCGTACTCGACATCAGCGAGCGCAAGCAGGCCGAGGAAAAGCTCCGCGAGGCCGCCGCCGTCTTTGCCAGCACGGCGGAGGGGGTTGCGATCACCGGCCTCGACGGTTGCATCCGCGACGTCAATCAGGCGTTTTGCGATATCACGGGTTATCGGCGCGAGGACGTCATCGGTGAGCACCCCGGGCTGCTGCAATCCGAGCGCCATGATCATGGTTTTTATCTGTCCATGTACCGGTCGCTGCGCAAGACAGGGAAATGGCATGGAGAGGTCTGGCAGCGGCATCAAAGCGGCATGGAGTATCCGGCGCTACTGACCATCAGCATGGTCTGGGATCAGCAGGGACGAGCGAGCGGCTATGTCGGCGTTTTCACCGACATTACCGCCATCAAACAATCCGAGCAGCGGCTGGATTACCTGGCGCACCACGACGGCCTCACGCAACTGCCGAACCGCCTGCTGTTCGACAACCGTTTGCAGAAGAGCATTCGCTCGGCCATGCGTCGGAACGAGACACTCGCCGTCTTGTTCATGGACATCGATCGCTTCAAGCACATCAACGACAGCCTGGGCCACTCCTCCGGGGACAAGCTGCTGCAGCAGCTGGCTCAGCGCTTACGGGCGGCCATGAACAGCAGCGACCTGGTCGCGCGCATCAGCGGTGATGAGTTCGTCGTGCTGTTGACTAGCATCCGGAATGCTGACGCCGTGGTCAGCATGGTGCACAGGCTGATGGCCCCACTCAAAGAGCCCTTCATAGTGGATGGCAACGAAGTGCGCGTCACCACCAGCATCGGTATCAGTCTGTGCCCCGATGACGGCCGCAGCGCGGCCGAGCTGTTGCGCAATGCCGATGCGGCCATGTACCAGGCCAAGGAAGAGGGCGGCAACACCTATCGCTTCTACACCGAGGAGATGACGGCGGCCGCCTTCGAGCATGTCTATCTGGACAATGCCCTGCGCAGCGCCCTGGAGCGCGAGCAATTCCGCCTCGTCTATCAACCGCAGGTGGACATGGCATCCGGCCGGCTGTTGGGCGTCGAGGCCCTGTTGCGCTGGGATCATCCCGAAGAGGGCCTGATCCCGCCCGGGCGCTTCATTCATATCGCCGAGCAAAGCGGTCTGATCCGGGACATCGGCCTGTGGGTGCTGCGCACGGCCTGTAGCCAGGGCCGGCACTGGCTCGATCAGGGCTTTGCATTCGGTACCCTTGCGGTCAATGTCGCAACCCGGCAAATCCATGATGCGAGCTTCGTCCCCGCCATCGAGCGCACGCTCGCCGACACTGGCCTACCGCCCGACTGTCTCGACCTGGAGATCAGCGAAGACTTCGTCATGCGCCATGTCAACGTCGGCGCGGAGAGGCTCCAGAGGCTGCGCGCCCAGGGCGTCGGCATCGCCATCGACGACTTCGGTACCGGTTATTCGTCACTCGGTCACCTCAAGCGCCTCCCCATCAACAAGCTCAAGATCGACCAATCCTTTGTCCGGGATATCCCCGACGATCACGACGACATGGCCATCTGCGACGCCGTAATCGCCATCGGCCGGTCCCTGGGCCTCACCGTCATCGCCGAAGGCGTCGAGACCGAGGCACAGGTCGATTGCCTGCGCGGCAAGGGCTGCAGCATCGCCCAAGGGTATCTCTTCGGGCGACCCGTGCCCGCCGAAGAGATCGTCCGCGCCTTCGCCGCGACTCCGGCCGGCATCGACTGAGCAGATCCGACACACCGGCACAGCGCCCGGGTAAGGACTGATCCCTCGGCCGTGTCGGTCAGGCATCGACGCGGGCCGAAGCCGGTCAGCCGTCGTCCGGTGCGGTGGTGGGGAAGCCTTCCGCTTGCCAGCCCGTCATGCCGCCGAGCACATGCGCCACGTCCGGATGCCCGTGGGACTTCAGCACGCTCGCCGCCACCGAGGAGCGAAAGCCGCTGCCGCAGATAACGGCGATGGGCCGCTCGCGGCCGCCGCCGGCGAGGAGCTCGTCGGCGCGCCGGGTCAGCTCGGCCCCGGTGAGATGCACGGCGCCCGGGATATGGCCGGCGCTCCACTCCGCCGGCTGGCGCACATCGAGCACCATCAGGTCGTCGCGCCGGTCCAGCGCGCGGCGCAGCTCGTGCACCGTCCACTGCGGCAGGACCTCAATGGGCTTGCCGGCGGTGCGCCAGGCGAGCATGCCGCCGCCGAGCCAGCCCTTGGGCAGCGGATAGCCGATGCGCAGCAGCTGCCAGCAGACCTCCCAGAGGTCCTCGGCGCGATCCAGCACCAGCACCAGGTCCTGATCATAGGGCAGCACGCTGCCGGCCCAGGTGGCGAAGCTGCTGCCGATGCCGACATTGATGGCGCCCGGGATATGCGCGGCGAAGGCCTCCGGCGCGCGGCAGTCGAGCACCACGGCACCCTCCTCGCGGGCGCGCTCGAAGGCGTCCAGGTCCAACGGCGGCGGGTCGGCGAGCACGCCGAGTAGCGGCGGCCCCTCGCTGTTCAGCCGGCGCATGCGCGGCCAATAGGGCGGTACCGCCGGCAGGTCCGTCAGGTCCATACAGTGACCGACAAACTCGTCCTTGGAGGCGAGATTGGACAGCATCGCGTTCATGCGCCGCTCGTAGCCGATGGTGGTCGACAGCCGGCTGCCGATGTGCCCGCCGCAGAGCGAGCCAGCCACATGGGTGGGATAGACCTCGACGAAGTCCGGCAGGGGCAGGATCTTGCGCTGTAGGGTATCGCAGAAGGCCTCGGCACCGCGGCGGGCCTCCGCCTCGCCGCCGAGCAGATCCGGCCGCGCCAGATCGCCCACCAGCAGCGCACCGCCGGAGAAGAGGATCGCGGGCTCCTCGCCGCGTGAGCGGTCGGTGACCAGCAGGCTCACGTGCTCCGGCGTGTGCCCCGGGGTGTGCAACAGCTCGAAGCGGACCTCGCCCATGTCCAATTGCTCACCGTCGTCCATGGCTCGCACCGGATAGCCCAGCTCGGCGCGGGCGCCGGCCAGGAGCTGCACGTCGGTGCGCGCCGGCAGCTCGCAAATGCCGGAGAGGTAGTCGTTGTGCTGATGGGTGTCGCAGGCATAGCGGATACGAAGCCCCTGGCTGCGGGCTTCCGCGAAATAGGTCTCGACGTCGCGGCGGACATCGAGCACCAAGGCCTCGCCGGTGTCTTCGGAACCGACCAGGTAAGAGGCGTGGCCCAGACTCTCGAGATAGAACTGCTTGAAGATCATGATCGCCCTCTTGCTGCGGCTCAACGGGCGCGGGGGCGCCGATTGCTGAGCCATGCGGGGAGCAAGAGGCGGGCCGGGGCTGGCGCTCGGCCGCCAGCCATGGCGCCGGCGGCGGGGCGGGCGCCGCGGTGATCGCCAGCAAGGCGCGGCGTCGGCGGGGATGCAAACCGGCGCGGGCGCAACCGGAGGATGCGTGACAGCGCGGCCATTTGCACACACCGCTGGGCAGTTGCACCAGCCGCCGGGTGCTTTGCCCCGGCCGGGCATCGCTCGGGCAGCGCCGCAACGGAGCCCGGCACTGCCCACGGGGCCGGCGACCCCAGCATCTGCGGGCGCCGCCGTTGTCCGCAGCGCGACGTTCCGTAATGCCGGCACGGCGCTTGCGCCAATCGAGGTGTCGCACGCCCGGCATGTCGCCATGCACCGGGCTCCAACCGAATCACCTGGAGAAGACGCCATGAGCGAAACCCTGTACGTCCGCGCACACGAGCCCCGCACGGCCGATCGAGTCGTCAACGAGCTGTTGGATCGCGAGCACTTCTCGCCGGAGCGCCTGCACGCCTACGGCAAACGCCTGCCCGGCGGCCTGCGAGTGGAGGCCACACGCTGGCGCAGCACGGCGCTGGCCATCCTGCCGGGCGCCGTCGTCGGAGCCGTCGCGGTGCCGTTTCTGTGGCTGGTCGTGGTCGAGACGCCGAGCGATGTCGCCACCCTGGCGCTCGGCCTGATCGGCGCCGTGGTCGCCGGCGGCTGGTCGCTGCTACACGAGCGCCACAAGGACTCGCCGATGAATGCCCAAAAGCGCGCCATGCGCCATGGCGACCTGCTGATCGCCGCCGATGTAGACGATCGCGACAGGGACGCGGTGGAGCGCCGCATCGGCGAAGCACACCCGGAGGTGGACGTGCTGGGCGCGAACCCGGGTCAGCGCGCGTGATAGAGGCCGGCGTAGGCGTCCGGGTCCAGGATCTCGCGGATATCCACGAAGCTGCCGCTCAGCCGCCGCCACCGCGTGAGGACCAGTGCAACATAGAGCCCGCCGATGGCATAGACCACCAGCACGGCCACGTGCAGGGCCAGGTCGGTGACCGGCAGCCCGGCCACCAGCGGGCGGGCCAGGGCCACCGCGTGGCTGACGGGGAGCACCTGCATCGCCGCCTGCATGGCCGGCGGCAGCCCCGCGATGGGGTAGAAGACGCCGCAGAGGATGAGCATGGGCGTCACGACCAGGATCGCAGCAGCGCTGAAGGCGGCCTTGGTGGCGCACCAGAGCCTCTCCCCCGACAGGATGTCGTCCAGCGCCAGCGGCGTGGCCCGCGTGGCGTCGTAGGTGCGCTGCATCTGCGTAGGCGTGAGCACCGAATGGTTGGTGAGCAGCAGCGTCGTGCCGCGGGCCCGCGAGCTCAGGCCCGCGAGCTCAGGAACGGCCGATAACGCGCAGCGACGCCCCCGCACGCAGGCGCTTGGCGGCCGCGTATTCGTCATCGGTCATCTGGCTGCCGACGATGTTGCGCAGCAGGTCGGCGTCCGCATCGCCCTGCTCCACCGCCAGCGACAGCCAGTAGTGCGCTTGGGCCAGGTCGATGGTCACGCCCCGACCCTCCGCGTAGATAAGGCCCAGGGCGTACTGCGCGTCCACTTCGCCGCGCTCGGCTGCCTCGCGCACGGCACCCACCTTGCTCGGGTCGTTACGCAGCAGAATCAGGTCTTTGAGATAGCTGTTGTCACTCATGGCTCGTGGCTCCGGCGCCGCTGCGCCTGCGTGCTGCGAAATCGGTATCCAGTCTAGTCTCCGCGGCCTGCGTCGTAACTGGACTCGTAACTGGTCTCGTAACTGGCGAGCAAAGCATCATGGGCATCGAAGCCGACGATGTCCCGCAGCACCCCGAAGCTGACGCGCTGCGCGGGCGTCTGCCCGGTCGACAGCTGGCTCAGCGCCGCTTGCATAGCGTGCACGACGCTGATGCCGGGCGCGAGTCAGCGGCGCTCGGGTGCCGGCGGTCTGCAAGGCTGGGGGCCACCCGCCGGTAACCGGCGCGGGCGCACATGCAGGCGCAGGCGCACATGCAAAAGAAAAGGCGGGGATCGCCCGCCTATCTTCCGTCCGGCATGCGACCTGCCGGTGTGGGTGACACCCAGGTCGGCGGCGGCCCCAATGCCGAATCGGTCCGTATTTCGGTCCGATCAGGCTCCGCGCGCCCGCTGTCGGGCCGCCCGGGCAACCGCGAGCGCTGGTGAGTGCTGTATGGCTCAGCTCTTCACCCAGTTACCGAAGTTGTCGGTGGTCTTGCCTTCACCGTCGGCGTATCCGGCCTCGTAGGCCTCGGTGAGCCGCTGCTCCTCGCGCTTGGGGTTCTGCAGGAAGCCGCATTGCCATCCCTGTACGTACTCGTCGTCGACACCCATTTGCTCCATCTTGGTCACGGCGTCGTAGTAGAACTGATTCATCTCCGCTCTCCGCAATCGCGTTCTTTGGTGTTACGCCTCGACCCGGGGCGCCCCGGGTCGCTCGAGACAACTGCTGACCCGTCCCGTTTCCGCCCAGGTGAGCCGGCGCAGCCGCGGCTTCAGAGGTGGGCGGCGACGATCCCCGACCGACGCGGTCAGTCTAACGGATAAGCATACCGTTTTTTTCTAATGCGTGCCAATGCGAACGCCCAGCTCTCAACCCAGCGCTCGCCCCGGCACTTGCGACGGGCCGCAGCGCACACTACATCATCAGGCTGCGTCGCGCCGGATTGCCGCCGCGCGCGCGCCGGGTCCACCAGCCCCGCGAGCACCGACGCCCGCCACAACCCGACAGGAGATCGCCGCGCATGCGCCCCGCCCAACTGCTCCGCGTCTTGGAACGCGAATTCGCCAGCACCGCCGAAGGCCACCACACTCCGGTGATGCTCTGGGGACCGCCGGGGGTGGGCAAATCACAGATGGTCGCGCACATCGCCGAGCGCCACGCCGTGCCGGTCATCGATATTCGGCTCTCGCAAATGGAGCCGAGCGATCTGCGCGGCATCCCGTTTCGCGTCGCGGACAAGGTGGAGTGGGCCGTGCCGGCCATCCTGCCGGATAGCGAGCGCCATGGGGCGGCCGGTGTGCTCTTCCTGGACGAGATCACGTCCGCCCCGCCGGCGGTGTCGGCGGCGGCCTATCAGCTGATCCTCGACCGCCGCCTCGGCGAGTACGAGGTGCCCCAGCACTGGGCCATCTTCGCCGCCGGCAACCGTCAGGGCGACCGCGGCGTCACTTACAGCATGCCGGCGCCGCTGGCGAACCGCTTCTCGCACTTCGAGGTGGACACGCACCTGGACGACTGGGTCGCCTGGGCCTATGCCACCGGCATCGACGAGCGCATCATCGCCTTCCTGCGCTTTCGCCCGGAGTTGCTCTTCGACTTCGACCCGGCGCACAATCCGGTGGCCTTCCCGTCGCCGCGCTCCTGGGAATTCGCGCACCGCGCGCTGCGCAAGTTCGAGGACGACGCGCAGCTGCTGCAGGGCACGCTTCAGGGCTGCGTCGGCCCGGCGGCGGGGGTAGAGATAACGGCCTTCGTCAACAGCCTGGACCAGATGCCCGACCTGGATGCCATCTGCGCCGGCGACGACGTCTCGGTCCCGCGGGAGATCGACCTCCAGTACGCGGTCGCGGCCGCCCTGGTGGGCAAGGCCATACGCGCCAAAGACACCGAAGACGGCGAGCCGATCATCGGCAACATCCTCGCCTACGCCGGGCGCTTCCCGCAGCGCGAGATGGGCGTCATGCTGGTCTCCGACCTACACCGGGCCATCGGCAACGACCTGTTCGACGTGCCGGCGTTCGCCGATTGGGCGAGCGCCGTTGCCGATGTGATGCTGTACGAGTAAGGGCGGAGGGCTGAGGGCCGAGGAGCAGCGGCCAGGGCGTGCGTCCTCAGCCCTCAGCCCTCAGCCCTCAGCCCTCAGCCCTTGAGTCAGCTAATCAGCGCCTGCCGGAGCAAACTGATACGCAACCCATGACCGATACCACCGACATCGACCTTGGCAGGATAGAGACCAAGCTCGCCTCGGCGCGCACCAAGCTGATCCTGGATAAGCCCTTCCTCGGCGCCCTGGTGCTGCGCCTGCCCATGCAGCCGGCGGGCGGCGACTGGTGCCCCACCACGGCGACGGACGCCAAGCGCTTCTACTACAACCCGAGCTACATCGACGCCCTGTCCCTGGACGAGACCCAGTTCATGCTCGCCCACGAGGCGCTGCACTGCGCGCTGTCGCACTTCGCCCGCCGCCAGCACCGGGTCAAGCACCGCTGGGACCTCGCCTGCGACTACGCCGTCAACCCCCTGCTGCTGGACGACGGCCTGAAGCCGCCGCCGAACGCCCTGGTGATGCCCATGTACAAGGGCATGACGGCGGAGGAGATCTACCCGCTGCTGGACGACAACGACCAGTCCGAGACCCTGGACACCCACGCCTACGACAGTGAATCGGAAGGCGGCCAGCAGGGCGAGCACAGCGACCTGGACGAGCGCGACATCCAGCAGCAGCAGCAATCTCGCAGCGAGCAGGGCGACGACGGCGAGGGCGGCGGCGCTGAGCCGAGAGCCGACGGCCGCGACGGCGGCAGTCCGCGCGGCGAGGCCAGCGACGCCGATCAGGGCGCAGCCGGCGCCGAGTCGCAGCCCGAGCCCGGCGATGATGGCGCCGACGCGCCGCCGCCGCTGACCCCGGACGAGCGCGAGACCCTGCAGGTGCAGTGGCAGCAGCGTATGGCCGGTGCCGCCCAGCAGGCCATGCAGGCGGGCAAGCTGCGCGGTGAGCTCAAGCGCATGATCGACCACCTGCTACAGCCACAGCTGCCGTGGCGCATGCTGCTCGCGCGCTACATGAACAGCATCAGCCGCGAGGACTACAGCTGGTCGCGTCCGTCGCGGCGCGAAGGCGACTTCATCATGCCCAGCCTGCGCAGCCACCAGCTGGACCTGGTGGTGGCCATCGACACCTCTGGGTCCATCAAGGACGGCGAGATGCAGGAGTTCATCGATGAAGTGGACGCGCTCAAGGCCCAGGTCCGCGCCCGGGTCACCCTGCTGCCCTGCGACGCGTCGCTCTGCGACGGCGCACCCTTCTACTTCGAGCCCTGGGAGCAGTTCCAGCGCCCGCAGCAGGTCGGCGGTGGCGGCGGCACCAGCTTCCGGCCCGTCTTCCAATGGGTGGAGCAGCAAGGACTCCGGCCCGATCTGCTCGTCTACTTCACCGATGCCGACGGCGCGTTTCCGGCGGACCAGCCCGCGTACCCGGTCATCTGGCTGGTCAAGGGCAAGAGCCAGGTGCCCTGGGGTCAGCGAATCCAACTGAACTGAAAGACTCGCCGGGCCCGCCCGGCAGCGCTCCGCGGCGGCGGGGCGACGGCGCTTCGCCCAGCGCTGCAACGCCGTGCCCGACGGCGGCACGCCGACTCTCGTACATTCGCGCGAAATTTGTGCGAAATTGCTCGGTCTCAGGTACAGAGCTAAGCCACAGCGAAACGCGCACGCCTCATGTCCGCCTGCATGACCCAACCGCGGTGGCGGTTGTCCGCCGCCCTCGCCGGCTGCCTGCTGACGCTCGTCCTGCTGTCGGCGCCCGGGCAGAGCGGCGCCGACGCCCTGGACCTGCCCGACTTCGGCAGCAGTGCCGACACGGTCCTGTCGCGGGCCGAGCAGCGCGACCTGGGGCGCGAGTTCATGAAGTGGGTGCGCAAGTCGCTGGAGGTCAGCACGGACCCCCTGCTCACCGACTATGTCCAGGCGCTGGGCCACCGGCTGGTGCGTGCCAGCCGCGAGACCAGCGGGCGTTACGACTTCTTCGTCGTCGAGGACCCGCGCATCAACGCCTTCGCCGGTCCCTCGGGCAACATCGGCGTCAACGCAGGGCTGATCCTCTCCGCCGAGACCGAGTCGGAGCTCGCTGCGGTGCTGGCACACGAAATCGCGCACGTCAGCCAAAATCATTTGCTGCGGCGCTTCGCGGCGCAGAAGCAGATGACGGTCCCGGCCACGGCGCTGCTCATCGCCGCGGCGGTGCTCGGCGCCGCGGTAGACCCCCAGGCCGGGGCCGCCGCGCTCATGGGCGCCCAGGGCGCACTGGTGCAGCAGCAGATCAATTTCACTCGCACCAACGAAGAAGAAGCCGACCGCATCGGCATCGATACCCTGGCCCGGGCCGGGCACGATCCCTACGCCATGCCGGGCTTCTTCAAGAAGCTCACCCAAGCCAACCGCGTCTACGAGAGCGGCGCGCCCGAGCTGCTGCGCACGCACCCGGTCACCTCGGACCGCATCGCCGATGCCCTGGCCCGCGCCGAGCGCTTCGGCCCCAACCAGAAGCCGGACAGTCTGCGCTTCCATCTCACCCGGGCACACCTGCGTGAGCAGAGCTACAACCGCGCCGAGCAGGCCATCGACCACTTTCGCGACACCCTCCGGAAGGACCGCTACCGTAACGAGACCGCCGAGCGCTATGGCTATGCCCGCGCCCTGGCCCGCGCCGGCCGGCTGGATGCCGCGGCCAAGCAGCTGGCCCCGCTACTCGAGCAGCACCCGAGCCAGGTGGAATTCCTGGTGCTCCAGTCGCAGCTCGACCGGCGCCGCGGCGACGCGGACAAGGCCGTGCGCGACTTGAAGGGCACCGTGGGCCTGGCGCCGGGCAACTGGCCGCTGCAGCAAGCCTATGCAGAGGCGCTGCTGGACGCGGGTAAGCCCGCGGCCGCACTGGCGACGCTGGAGCGACTCATCGGCCTGCGCCCGGACATCGCGCCGGTGTACGGACTGATGGCCGACGCCGCCGGCAAGGCGGGTGAGCAAGCGGCGGCCATGCGCTGGCGAGCCGAGCTGCTGTTTCGCTCCGGCGATCTAAAGCCGGCCATCCGCCAGCTGGAGCTCGCGCTGCGCCAACCGGGGCTCGAATTCCACCAAGCCGCCAAGATCCAAGTACGCCTGGACGAGCTCCAGGCGGAGGAGCATCGCCGCGAGGCCAAGCGTTAAGCCTTCTGGACCAAAACCCTGTTATCTTCGAAGTTTCAGCCGGGAAACTTGCTATTTCCCCACCCCCTTGGATGCGCTATGCTGCTGAGCACGTCGACGAAGGCCCACTCCCGGCCGGAAGGTCCAACAGCCAAACGGCCCGTTCGGCCAGCTCCCGCAGCGCCCGGCTTAGCAGCGACAGGCCCCATGGCACCAGCCCATCAGGGCGCCAGTCACAGCCCGGCGCAGTCATCAGGGCGAGGCGGCCTAGGGGTGCATCAGGCAAGAGGTCCCGAAGACAGGGATCAGCGATCGGCGCGAGAAAACGACAAGACACCTGGAGGCCCGCAGTTGTACCCGTCGCGCTCCGCGCGCACCATCGCCGCATTCACCGCCGCGCGGGCAGCCGCTCCGGGCGAGACCCGAAAACGGCCATTGCGCGGGTACCTCTCCGCGTTGTCTGACAGGCCCTCCCGCAAAGCTTCTATCGTGCGCCCTGCACGCTCGGCCGGCACCGCTCACCGGCACGCCCACTGGGGCGAGCGGCCATTGCACGGCAGCACGACGAAGGGGCCGCGCATGCCGGTAAACGCCGATACTGCGCAGACCTGACAAGACCGGCAGCGTGGGCTGCTGGCGCCGATCGAACGATCGACCCACCCGAACCAACCAAACGATCCAGAGGAGATTCCCAATGATCGATGCAAAGCGCAGAACCCTGCTCAAGGGCTCCCTTGGTGCCGGCGCCGTCGGCGTCGCAGTGGGTGCCGGACTGCTCACGCCCCGCGCCGTGCTCGCCAATTGGCCCGAGGCGGCGTTCAAGGCCGAGGATCAGTCCACGGCGCTGAATGACCTGCTCGGCTCCGACACCATCGAGGACAGCGACAAGGTCAAGATCAAAGCCCCGGACATCGCCGAGAACGGCGCCGTCGTGCCGGTCACCGTCGAGGGTGAGGTGGACGGCGCCAAGTCCATTTCCATCTTCGCGGCCGGCAACAACACGCCGCTCATCGCCTCCTTCGAGATGAGCGAGAACTCGGTGCCCTTCGTGTCCACCCGCATCAAGATGGCCAAGACGGCCGACGTCGTGGCGGTGGTCCAGACTCCCGACGGCCTGCTCGGCGCCGCCAAGCCGGTCAAGGTCACCATCGGCGGCTGCGGCGGCTGATGTCCGACGCCTGGGGAGCCGAGCGCCAGACGCTTCGGCCCGGCGTGAGCATCCAGCCCAGCCAGCGATCGCGACCGACCACCGACGGCAACAGCTTTTGAGGTAAACCAACATGTCCGATATCAAGATCCGCGCCAAGAGCAGCAACGGCGTCACCACCGTCAAGTCCCTGATGAGCCATGTCATGGAGACCGGCCTGCGCAAGGACAAGGAAACCGGCGACCCCATCCCAGCCCACTTCATTCAGGAAGTCACGGCCAAGTGGAAGGACGATGTGGTGATGACCGCCCTGTGGAGCGGCGGCGTCTCCAAGAATCCCTACCTGTCGTTCAAGTTCAACGGCGGCGAGCCTGGTGATCCGATCGAGATCACCTGGGTCGACAACCAGGGCAACAGCGAGACCGGCACCGCCGAGATCAGCTGACGCCGACCGGATTCGGCTGACGCCAAATCCGGACCATCGGCAGCCGCCAAAAACCGCCGCCGGCCCTCGGGCCGGCGGCGGTTTTTTTTTGGGCCGGTAGGCGATGTCGGCGGCTTTGACAGCCGGTCCGAGCCTTCAGTCGGCATCCAGTCCCAGGGCGTGCAGGACCCGCCAGGACAGCTCATCCGGCGTGCGGGAGATGACCTCCGCCGGAATCTCGTGCTTGAGGTGCAGCCGGTCGAAGTCCTCGAAGCCGTAGGACACCATGAAGGGGTGCATGCCGGTATTGACCGCTGCACGGAAGTCCTTCGCCTCGTCGCCGCAGGCAAAGGCGCGGGCGGGGTTGACTTCGAGCTCCTCCCGGGTGCGCCGGAAATACGGCAGCTTGTCCTCGGACAACGGCAGATGCACCAGGAAATCCAGCAGATCCGGCTCGATGCCGTGGCGGTCGAAAAGCCGGGTCAGAGTCTCCACCGGATTATTGGTGATGTTACGCGTGACGATGCCGACCTTGATGTCCGGCTCGGCGGCGATGCGGCGGATCAGGCGCTCCATGCCCTCGAACATGCTCGCCTCCTCGCGGTAGACCTCCGTCAGTGTCTCCACCACCTTGGCGCGGGTGCCGCGGCCGAGCTGTTGGCGCAGGTTCTGCGGCATCTCCTTGAGGCCGCCCAAATACTTGAAGATGTTACGACGCTTCTGGAAACGGGCGAGCGGACCGATGTCCATGCCGTGGTGGGCGAAGGTCTTCTCGATAGCCTTGAAGGCGTCGATGGTGGTGCCGTCGGCGTCGAGGATCAGCAGACGGTCATTGGTATACATGGCGCATGCGTCAACCGGGCGCAACGCGCAGCCGCGGCCCGGGTGCCGGGCCGCCGGCGGCACTGCTGAGTTCTGGGCAAACCCTGTGGATTTTCGCACATTGCGGGCACCCTGGAGCAGCAGAACACGCCGAGGCGCACCAGACGAGGGCATGGGGCAGGGCCGCGTTGGCGCGGGGCTCAGAACAAACGCCGGCGCAGCAAGTAGAGGGAGAGTCCGGCGGCGAGAGCCACCGCCGCGGCGCGCACCAGCGGATGGCGACCGATGGCCGCAGCGCGAGCCGAGAGCCCCCGCTCTGCTGCCGGCCCTGCGGGCGTGGACGCCGCCGCGGCCTCTCGGTGATGAGGCGCTGCCGACGTTGCGCTGGTCTCCGATTCCGGCGGCGGCGCCGGGCGATGCGCCTGCCAAGGGGCGGCGGCTGGGCGCCCTGTCGCGCCTTTTGCCGGCGCTTGCCCCTGCCCCGCATTGGGCTCACCCGCCGACCTCGACTGCCCAGCGGCGGCCTGCGTGTCGAAGCCATGCGGCGGCGCAGACTTGCTGCGCTGCTTGGGATCCAGACTCAGCTTGGCGCGTTTGGCCGTCATCGGCATGACCTCGTGGTGCCGGCGGCAATGCACGGATTGCCGGGCTAAGCTCGATTACACCACCTGCGCGAGCGCCCGCCACAGCGCGTCGACCTCGGCGGCAGCCTTGCCCTGGGCCTCGAACTCCACCACGGCGCGGCCGTCGATGAGCGCATGGCTGAAGGCGGCGCGCTGGCTCAGGGCTACCGGGCACACCGGCGCCGGATAGGCGGTGAGTGCCTCCCGGGCTTCGGCCACCAGGCGCGGCTCCCGCGCCCGGGTGCGCGGCGGACAGGCGTTCAGCACGATCTGCGCCGGCACCTTGAGATCCGCCACCAGCGCCGTGGTGATGCCGATGGCATCCAGATCCAGGATTGCAGGGCGGGTCGGAATCACCACCGCATCGGAGCACTCGGCACAGGCGCGCGACTGCTCGGAGCTGTGCGGCGCGGTGTCGACGATCACCCAATCGAAGCCGCGCCCCGCTGCCTGCTCCAGGATGCCAGACAACTCGGTGCCCTGCCCTTGCACCAGCGCCGGCTCCGCGGCCGCACGGCGCTGCCACCACGCGCCGGCGCTGCCCTGAGGGTCCGTGTCCACCAACAAGACCCGGTGGCCGGCGCGCTGAGCCTGCACCGCCAGGTGGATGGCGAGGGTCGTCTTGCCGGTGCCGCCCTTCTGCGCGATCAGACTCAGCGTCTTCATGGGTCGAAGTATCAGCCAGCAATCGCCGCCTGTCGAGGCAGGACGACGGGCTCGGCGTACGGCTGGCCACCGCCTGGGGCCGGGCAGGCCCGCGGGACCGACCAGGACGGCTTAATGCGTACATTGGTCGGGAATTTACCGCCAAGCGACGCGAAATCCATTGAACCCTCGCAGCTTGGGCACAATGAGCCGATCGCCGGCGCGGCGGTCCGTGCCGCGAACAAAAAACCCCGAACGGGCTGGCAGCTCACAGCCGCCCAAGCCGTCGTTTCCGGACGACTCACTGAGGAATCCACGCGATGACCCTGATGAAGCGATCCGTCGCCGAGCTGATCGGCACTTTCTGGCTGGTCCTCGGCGGCTGTGGCAGCGCCGTGCTCGCCGCCGGCTTCCCCGAAGTGGGCATCGGCCTGCTCGGCGTCTCCTTCGCCTTCGGCCTCACGGTGCTGACCATGGTGTACGGCATCGGCCACATCTCCGGGTGCCACCTGAACCCGGCCGTGTCCGTCGGGCTCGCGGTAGGCGGGCGCTTTGCCTGGTCGGACCTGCCGGCCTATGTCATCGCTCAGGTCGGCGGCGCAACCCTGGCGGCATTCCTGATTTGGTACATCGCCGCCGGCGCACCGGAGTTCGCGCTGAGCGCCAATGCCCTGGCGGTGAACGGCTATGGTCCGCTGTCGCCCGGCGGCTACTCCCTCGCCGCCGGCTTCGTCACCGAAGTGGTGCTGACCATGATGTTCCTGCTCATCATCCTGGGCGCGACGGACAAGCGCGCGCCGGCGGTCTCCGCCGGCATCGCCATCGGCCTGGCGCTGACGCTGATCCACCTCATCAGCATCCCGGTGACCAATACCTCCGTGAACCCGGCCCGCAGCACCGGGCCGGCCATCGCACTGATGACAGGCGGCTACGGCCAGGCCATGGGCCAGCTTTGGCTGTTCTGGGTGGCGCCCATCATCGGCGCCGGCCTGGCCGGGGTGATCTACAACCTGTTCGCCGTCGCCGACGAGCCGACGGAGATCGAGAAGCTGGGCGGCAAGGTGGCCTGAGGCCGGAGGCCGGAGGCCAAGTGGCACAGGATCGGCGCGCCGCCCGGAGCACCGACGCCGGGCGAATGCTCAGGGACACGCTGCACAGTGCCGCGCAGGCGGTGCTGTTCTTCACAGGCCCAGTGGCTCGCATGCCACGCAGGATCGCGGCAGGGATGCCGCTCCCAAGGCCGCGGCACAGACCCTTAGCGTCCTTCTCTATTTCGAACGGCTTTTCGTCGTGGTCATCGTGTCCTTCATGGTGCCATCCTCGTTCTGGGCTCAGTCGCCTGCGCTCGCCGGTGCCCGGGTCAGACCCTCGATGAAGCCGACGAAGGCCGGTCGCTGCGCCGCCACCAGCGCCGCAGGCCCGTGCAGCTGGGGATAGAGCTTGCCCTCGGGCGTCTCGACGATGCCCGCGAGCAGCATCCGGTCCGCCAGCGCATCCCCGGACGGCCCCATGCCGACGCCGCGGGCATAGCTGCCGCGCAGGCTCACCAGAGTCGCCGCGAAGTCGTCGCCCAGCCGAGTGCTCAGCTCGGTGATCTCGGGCTCCACGGACCCGCCGTCGGGGCCCGTGAACTGGGACTGCCAGCGCTCCACGTTCGCCTCCACGCTGCCGCCCTGCGTTGGACCGAAGTAGTAGACGACCATCTCCGCGCCGTCGCCGTCGCCCGCGACGGGCACCGCGAACTGCGCCAGGCGCATGTTGCTCTCGGGCTGCTGGGCCTGCCAATCCGCCGGCACACTCGAGTGCATGCCGAGCAGCTCCACGGGCTGGGTGTCGGTGGTGTCACCGGCAAAGGCCCACGGGGCGAAGACGCCGAGCAGCAGGAAGGCGGCGGTGATGAACAGGCGACGGCGGGGCATGATGCACCTCGGTGGGCAGGCGGCGTGTGAAAAGCCCGAGCCTACAGCAGCCGCAACTCCCTGACGAATGCCGCGGCATCCGCCCCGGCGGGAGCGCCGCAGCCGGCCCGTCCCTCGGCTACCATGCGGCCAAACGCGCAACGCCCCGAGCGGCGCCCACCACACCATCCAGGGGAGCCCAGCATGTCCGACCAGCCCGACACCAACGCCGTGCGCGACTACCTGCTGGACCTGCAGGACCGCATCTGCCGCGACCTCGCCGCCGAGGACGGCGGTGCCGACTTCCGCGAAGACGCCTGGGAGCGCCCCGCCGGCGGCGGCGGGCGCTCGCGGGTCATGGAGGGCGGCGCCGTCTTCGAGAAGGGCGGCATCAACTTCTCCGATGTCCAGGGCGAGAAGCTGCCGCCGTCGGCGAGCGCGTCCCGCCCGGAGCTCGCCGGGCGCGGCTTCCGCGCCATGGGCGTGTCCCTGGTGATGCATCCCTGGAACCCCTTCGTGCCCACCTCGCACATGAACGTGCGCTTCTTCATCGCCGAAAAGTCAGGCGAGCCGCCGGTGTGGTGGTTCGGCGGCGGCTTTGATCTCACGCCCTACTACGGCAACGATGAAGACGTCATCCACTGGCACCGCACCGCCCGCGCCGCCTGCGAGGGCTTCGGCGACCCAGGCGAGACCTCCGCCCAGCTCCACGCCCGGCTCAAGCGCTGGTGCGACGAGTATTTCTATCTCAAGCACCGCCAGGAGCCGCGCGGCGTCGGCGGGCTCTTCTTCGACGATCTCAACGCCTGGCGCTTCGAGAAGTGCTTCGCCTTCATGCGCAGCGTCGCCGACCACTACATCCCCGCCTACCGCCCCATCGTCGCCCGCCGCAAGGGGCTCTACTACGGCGACGAAGAGCGCGACTTCCAGTGCTACCGGCGCGGGCGCTACGTGGAGTTCAACCTGGTCTACGACCGCGGCACCCTCTTCGGTCTGCAATCCGGCGGGCGCACCGAGTCCATCCTCATGTCCCTGCCGCCGCAGGTGAGCTTCCGCTATGACTGGCACCCGGCGCCCGAGAGCCCGGAAGCGGAGCTCTACGACCGCTTCCTGGTGCCCCAGGACTGGCTGGAGGAGGCGCCGTAGGGTAGGCGAAGCGACAGCTTGCGCACCAACCGCGGTAAGCGCCACCGCGGCCCCTACCGATTTCGGTCTCATGCAACGAAGGCAACGGCCAGCAGCGTGTTGTGGGAGCGGCATCCCTGCCGCGATGCGCCGCGCTCGGGCATCGAGTCGCGCCAGGGATGGCGCTCCCACAGCGCCCAGGGCCGGCTGCGGCGGAGCGACTAGCCGCCGGACATCCGCGCGAAGGCGGTGCTCTCGGTGACCCGCAGCTCGTCGCCGAAGCGCTCCACGAACAGGGCGATGAGGCCGCGGTCATTGGCCAGTGCCATGCCCCGCTCCGGGCCCAGCACCAGCAGGGCCGTGGCCCAGGCATCGGCCTCGGCGCAGCGCTCGGCCAGCACGGTCACGGACGCCAGCTGGTGGTCCACCGGCCGGCCCGTGGCCGGGTCGATGGTGTGGGAGTAGCGGCGGCCGTCCAGCTCGAAGAAGTTGCGGTAGTCGCCGGAGGTGGCCATGCCGAGGTCCGTCAGTGCCACCACCCGCAGCACGACCCGGCGCCCGGGTTCCGGGCGCTCGATGGCGATGCGCCAGGGCTCGCCCTCGGCGTTGACGCCGCGCCCGCGCAGCTCGCCGCCGATCTCCACCAGATAGTCCGTGATGCCGGCGTCTTCCAGCAGCGCAGCCATGCGGTCGACGCCATAGCCCTTGGCGATGGCGGACAGATCGACATAGAGATCCGGCTGAGCCTTGCGCAGCGCCGGCGGATCGCTGCGGGTCGCGAGCAAATCCCAGCCGACGCGCGCCAGGGCGGCGTCGATCTCGGCCTGCGCCGGCAGCTGATCCGCCTTCACCTCGGGCCCGAAGCCCCAGAGGTTTACCAGCGGGCCGACGGTGACGTCGAAGCCGCCGTCGGTGAGGGTGCTGACGGCGATTGCCGTGTCCACCAGCCGCACCAGCTCGGCGGAGACCGGGAGCCAGTCCGTGCTCTCCGCGGCATTGAAGCGCGAGAGCTCGGAGCTCGCCCGATAGGTGGACATGCGCTCGTTCACCGCCTCCAGCTCGGCGCTGATGCGCGCATACAGATCCGCCTGGTCCAAGCGCTCCGGCGGATGCGGCACCTGCACGCTCCAGCTGGTGCCCATGGTGGTGCCTACCAGGCTCAGCGTGTGCTCACGTGGCCCGCAGCCGGACAGGGCCAGCAGCGCCAGGGCGGCAAAGGCCCCCAACAGCCGCAGGACCGGCGGGCGCGAGCCGAAGCTCAGGGTAGACATGGGTGGCAGCAGCATGGGCTCAGCAAAAGCAAAATCGGGCGCGCCGGAGGATCAACACCAAAGCGAGGGCCAGCGCAAACCTCCCAAGCTCGCGACGGCTGGACATGGGCGCCGACCTTATCCAAGCTGCACTCCGTTGCACATACCCCCACCCAGCCAAGCCGGCGCCGACGGCAACGCGAGCCGGCTGTGCTCAGCGCCGTTCCCCTTTGTCGTTGTCGTGCTCGTCTGCGCAATGCGACGACGACCACGCCATGGCTTGGGCATCATGCTGGGGCATCTTGCTGGGGCGTCTTGCTGGGGAGCTGGGCGTCCGCGACAACGTGAGGCTGCGCAGAGATGTACAAGCTGGTGGTCTCCGACCTGGACGGCACGCTGCTGCGGCCGGATCACCGCCTCGGCGATTATACGCGGGGCGTGCTGGCGCAGCTGCGTGCCTGCGGGGTCGATCTCGTACTCGCCTCCGGGCGGCACTTCATGGACATCCGCATCCTCGCCGACTCGCTGGCGAGCCATACGCAGGAGCCCGGTGATGCGGTGCGCGACGGCGCCCGTGGGAGCGGCATCCCTGCCGCGACTCGCCCCGCCGCCGCGAGCGCACCAGGCGAGCGTGGCCACCTCGTCAGCTGTAACGGCGCCGCCGTCAACACCGCCGACGGCCGGCTCATGCAGGCCACCCGCCTGCCCGCGGAGTCCCTGGACTTCCTGCTCCGAGACCCGCTATTCCGCAATGTGCAAACCAACGTCTTCCTCACCGACGCCTGGCTGGTGGAGGAGCCGGACCCGAGCCTGCTGCGCTATCACCAGGACTCGGGCTTCCACTACCAAGTGGCGGACTTTGCGGCCTTGGACGGCACCGATGTGCTCAAGGTCATCTACCATGGCGAGCATCGGCATCTGCTGGCGCTGGAAGCGGAGATCCTCGCCCGCCACGACGGCCGACTCGGCACCACCTTCTCGCTGCCGCAGACGCTGGAGGTGATGGCCCATGGCGTGAGCAAAGGGGCGGCGCTGGCGCGCCTGCTCGATGATCTGGCGCTGACGCCGGCCGATGTGGTCTGCTTCGGCGACGGCCTCAACGACCTGGAGATGCTCCAGCTCGTGGCCAATGGCGGCGGCCTGGCGCTGTTGATGGACAACGCCGATCAGCGCGTGCACCAGGCCCTGCCGGATCTGCCCCGTATCGGCAGCCATGCGGACGAGGCGGTGGCAGGATATCTGGCACGGATGCTGGCGCAAGGCGGCTTCGAGCCGGCGTGAGGCCCCCTTGCCGTCGACGGGACGGGACCGGCACCCGACCGCGCGTTCTTGATGCAACGAGCGCCGCACCGCAGCCACCGCAGCGGGCTGTCGCAGCCGCCAGTCGGGGCAGAACGCGCTGCGCCAGACCGGCTCGAGCCGCGGCGCCGGTTTTGTTGCGCCTGCTGCCCGTTGCGGCCGTTGCGCGACCCGAGCCCAAACCACCGACATGACCCTGCAAGTCACTCCCAACATCGCCATCGACGAAGACGAGCTCAGCGAGCGCTTCGTGCGCGCGCCCGGACCCGGCGGCCAGAACGTCAACAAGGTCGAAACCGCCGCACAGTTGCGCTTCGACGTGCGCCATTCGCCGTCGCTGCCGGCGGGCGTACGGGCACGCCTCGAGAAGCTCGCCGGCTCCCGCGTCGACAGCGACGGCGTGCTGACCATCCACGCCCACCGCCACCGCACCCGCGAGCGCAACCGCGCCGACGCCCGCGAGCGCCTGGCGGCGCTCATCGCCAAGGCGAGCCACGTCCCCAAGCCGCGGCGCCCCACCAAGCCCTCCCGTGCCGCCAAGGCCCGCCGGGTGGAGGAGAAGAAGCAGCGCGCCCGAACCAAGCGACTGCGGGGCTCGATCCGCGGCGACGAGTAAGCCGCCCGACGCATCACTCAATCACGGAGCAGCGGCGGCGCCATCCCACTCGGGACGATTATCGGGGCTCGCAGGGCCGAAGGGCCCGCTCCACCCGGGAGGACACACCGACCATGAGCATCCGCCTGGATGTCGCCGCCCTCGTGCTGGCGACCACTTGTTATGCATCGACCACCGAGGCCCTCGCGGGCGAGGATTCGTCACCGGCACTCACCTGGAACTGCGCCGGCTGCCATGGACCCGACGGCGTCAGTGTCGGCTCGGCCATGCCCAGCATCGCCGGTATGGACCCGCGCTATTTCATTCCACTGATGCGCCGCTTCGGCTCCGACGAGCGCTGGTCCACGGTCATGGGTCGCATCGCCAGGGGGTACGACTCGCTGGAGCTGCGGGCCATGGCCTTATACTTCGCCGACGGCGACTGGATACCCGCCGGCGTGAGTGCCGACGCCGATCTGCCGGTGGGAGATGCGGGGGTCCCTCCCCGCAAGGCGCTCGAAAGCGTCAGCGGCGGGCTGAGAGCGCCGCGCCGGCCGCGGGCTCCACGGCGAAGTCCTCGTCGACTTCTTCGGCGATTTCCATAGACGACAGCTCTTCGACCCGCTCCGGCGGATAGCCCAGGGCGGCGAAGTCCATGATGCCGTCGGGGCTGTGGCAGTCCTTGCAGGTGTGGCCCTGGCGCTGGATGCCGTGATTGACCATGAGCGTGCCCATTTGGCGCATCCAGTTGGCCTGCACATTGGGCGTGCTGCCATCGGGCAGGATGGGGAACTTCGTCTTCCAGCCGCCCTCGACGCCGAAGTAGGACATGAACTCGTCCATCATGTAGAGCTTGAAGGGCTCCTGATACATGCGTCGGACGATGGGGTCCTGAATGGCGACCTTCATGGACTCCAGTGGATCACCCTGCTGATAGTAGGTGGCGTAGTCGAAGGGCAGGATCATGGCCCCGAACGGCCCTTGGTTGGTCATGTCCTCGTACATCATGGCGTTGAAGGGCTTGAAAGGATAGATGCGGCTCTCGCCGCTTTCCATGGCCGCCTTCAGGTTCTTCTGGATCATGGCCTTGCGCTTCTCGAGCATCTCCGGCGGGAGCTGCGACAGGGGCTGGGTGGCGGCCTTGACGTATTGCTCCACGTCCAGGTCCGGATAGCTCTGCTTCAGCTCCTCCGCTTTGGCGCGGACGGCTTCGATGATCTCCGGGTCCGTGATCTCGGCCATCTGCTGCATCAGCGGGTTGTAGCTGCCGTCACCCTCGGGGTTGCTGCCGAGCGCATTGGCCAGGAAGGTGCCATTGCCGTTGAACCACAGGTAGATGATGCCCTTGCCCGGCTCGCCGGACTTGTAGACGTCGGTGAACTCCCAGAGGCCCTCGTCCTCGTTCCAGGTGGGGTGCACCCAGTCGCGCAAAACGACGTTGTTGTCCTCCAGCTGCTTGATGTGGCAGGTCTCGCAGGCGATGCGAGCGACGTGGCCATTCAGCAGCGCGCGGTGGTCGGAGGCGTTGTGCGGCGCCTTGCTGTGGCAGCTCTCGCAGGTGACGTCCTTATCCGGCAGGTCGTTGGCCACCAGGTCGACGCCCATACGCCCGCGCGGGATCTTGTGCCCCTCGGGCACATGGCAGTCGGTGCACTGGATGTTGGCCGCGGCGTGGACATCGTGCGCTTCGCTGAAAGGGTTACCGCGCTTGGCGCCGGTGTGCAGGATGCGCTGGTGCTTCTCGCCCAGGTGCTTGGCGGCGACGTTGTGCACATAGGCGTCGCCGCCCATGTTGTGCTGGTGACAGTTGAGGCAGTTCTCCTTGCTGGTCTGGCCGACGGTGATGGCTGCGCGCATGCTGCGGTCTTGGTTCCAGCGCGTACCATGCTTGTCCTCGAGGACATAGCGCTGGTTCATGTCGTACTGATCCGAATGGCAGATGAGGCAGTCGATGCCCTGCTTCGCCGTCTGCGGCACGTCTCCCACCGGCATCATCTTCTCGGTGGCCGGATGGTAATTGCCGCCAATGTGGCACTGCCCGCAGCCCTCGCTGCGCAGGACCGTCTGGCCGTGTGCGCCTGCACCAGGCTCGGCCGCGCCGGAGTGGGGCTCGGACACGGCATCGGCGGGGCCATCGGACTCGCCGTAGGCGATCTGCGTCACGCCGGGCTCGCCCGCATCGGCGCCGTCCACAGGGGAGTGGGCCGGCTCGGTGGCCGGCTCGCTGTGGGGTTGCGTCTCCACCAGCGCGGCCCAGCCCGTCCAGGAGAAGCTGCCGGGAATGCCGCAGGCGCGGTTGATCTTGCCGACGGGGATCTGTCGGTTTTCCGGCGCGTTCACCAGGCGGCCGTCGTAGCCGTAGGTGGAGAAGCCGCCGGCGGCCGCGCTCTGGAACTTGAAATGCACCGAGTTGACGATATCGCCCAGGGTGTCGACCGTCTCCAGGCTGCCGTCGCCGTGCTGCACCTGCATGGTCTCGTGGCACTCCAGGCAGGTGGCCGGGCCCTGGTAGGTGCGCATGCCGGCGTCACGGAAGTACTTGATGTGGCTGTAGTCCGTGTCCTCCATGAAGGAGGGCGTCTGCATCAGCATCTCGACCTTCAGCTCGCGCGCGAAGGGATCCCCGTCCATGGCGACGATGGCCTCGGCGCGCTCGCGCCGGGCTGCTTCGGTGAGGTCCAGCGCCAGCTGCTCGAATTCGGCATCCGACAGGGTCTCGCTGTTCGGATAGGTGAGCGGTGCGTTGGTGACGCCGGTGTAGGCATCGAAGGCGATGGGGTATACCACCTTGTAGAGGAGATAGCCCGCGGCGAGCACGGCGATGCCGATCAGCGCCCAGCGGCCGGCCCGCGGCGGTTTGGCGTTGGCATTGGCTTGTGCAGAGGTGTTCATGGTCTGGAAGTCCGTATACGGCTCGGCTGTCTCGAAGGTTGACCTGATTGTACGACGCAGTCGTCGGCGCCCGGCGGCGATTTACTGCGTCTCGGCGGCGGCGCCGTCCCTCGCGCCTCGCCCCTCGTCACTCGCACCTTCCCGATGCCAGCCGCTGATCATGGCCTTGAGGTTCGTGGTGGGGGTCTCGCCGGTGGTGATGATGTACACGTGCACCACCAGGAACAGCAGCATCATCCAAGCCAGCAGCAGGTGCGCCATGGCCACCACCCAGATGCTGCCGAAGCCGAAGATCGTCTCCGGCAGCTCCGCCGAGAACAGGAAGGCCCAGCCGCTGATAATCAGCAGCGGCATCAGGCCGTACATGACACCGACGTAGCTCAGGGTCTGGAGCGCATTCAGCTTGTGCTCGGCGCTGACGTGAAATGGGTGGGGCTCGTTCACGAAGATGCCGTAGACGTAGTAGCGCACCTGGCGGTAGAGATCCGTGGGCAGGGTGCGCAGGTTGATCAGGTAGTGCTTGCCGTTGCCGCCCACCAGGTTGCCGATCAGAAACAGCACCCAGGAGACGGTCAGCAGGATGCCGCTGGTGTTGTGCACCGGCACGGCAACGTCGAAGGGGATCAGCCAGCCGAGGGCAAAATGCATGCTGATCCCTGTAATCAAAGACACCGTGAACAGCAGGGCGTTCAGCCAGTGCCAGAGCCTGAGCCAGACGGGATACAGATAAATTGCGCTCATTGGGCCTCCCCCTTGGCCGTGTGGGCCCGCTTGTGTGCCAAATACCGACCGTAGCCATGGGCGGCGATGCCGATGACCATCAGCCCGACGATGGCGAGCCCGATCAGGTCGATCAGCGGGCTGCGGCTCATGCCGATGATATAGGCATCGTTGTAAATGGCGTGGGAGAAGAAGCCCGCCTGCTCACGCTCTTGCTCGGCGCGGTGCACATAGAGCTGGGCGAGCAGCTGGCCGCCCTGACTGTGGCATTCGACGCAGTTCTGATTGCTGTCCTCGGCGCCCAGCAGCTCGTGCGAAGGGGCGTAGAGGTCGCGGCCTTCCACCGGCGTGTGGCAGTCGATGCAGCGCACCGAGGCCCAGTGCCGCCGCGGCTGCGGCAGCCAATCGTGCCCCTTGGGCACCGGCGAGCGCAGCTCCGTGTGGCAGTCTAGGCACAGATTGTTGTTGGCGGCGACCACCTGCGGCACCGGCGTGTCGTTGGGCACCGGGCGGAACTCGTGCGGGTTGTGGCATGAAAAGCAGCTGAAGGGCTCCTCCTCCTGCTTGGCATGCACGCTGTCGTGGTACTGGATGTCGAAGCCGTCGAGCTTGGGCGGCTGGTGCGCCTCGTCGTCCTGGCGCTCCGCATGGCATTCCACGCATTGCAGGCCTTCGTCGGCGCTGCTGGTGCGGTGCGGATAGTGCTTGTAGCCACGGTCGTGGCAGTCGCGACAGGCGAGCTCGTTGTGCACCGAGTGCTTGTAAGCCTCGCGGTCGATGGAAAGATCGACGATCTCCCGGGTCTCGCGGTCCCGATAGGCCATGGTCTCCATCCAATGGCAGCGCATGCACTCCGGGCTGTCGCCGCTGCTAATGCCGCCCGCCTGCCCGGACTCACCACCGGCTTCGGCACCCGCGCGCGCCATCCCGGCGCCCGACGCGCCGCTAACGTCCGGATAGGCGGATTCGGCAGGCTCGGGGGCCACCGCCGGCGCTGCCGGCGGCTCGGGCGCTGCCGGCGGCTCGGCGACCGTGATGGCCGCCCCGGCATCGTCTGCGGCAGCGATGGCCCGTGCACCTGCGCCAGCCCCTGTCGGCATGCCCGCCTGCGGCGCCTGAGCGGACACCGGTGCCACCTCGGCCGGCATGCCGGCGCTCGGTTGTTGCGCGGCTTGCGGCGGCTGGGGCTGGGGCCGGGGCTGAGCGGGTAGCGGAGCTGCCGCCGGATATTGAGGCCCCACCATGGGCGCAAAGCCGGGAGGGGGCGGCGGGTAGCCGCCGGGCGCGGGCACCCAACGGGGTGGGTAGATCTCGCCGCCATCGTCAGCGTGGACGGCGCCTGGCACTGCCGAGGAGAACAGCAGCGACAGCAGCATGGCCAGCGACCACGGGGCCGCCTGGCTGCGCAGGTGATTCAGGATGCCACTCATCTAGGCCTACTCGTGCTCATTCACGGAATCGGGACCGGGATCGCCCGGCGGAGGTTCACGCTACCGGCCGACATCGGCACGGATAATGATCTGACGCAAAAAGCAGGCCCGCGAAGCCCAGACGGAGCCTCGGCGAGACAGCGCCCAACGTCGGTATTGATCCGGGACAGGTGCGCATGCGCCAGCGGTGGAGCGCCAACGGTGGAGCTCAGGGCCCGCCCGGACCGTGCTTCTGGCGCGCAGAGGTCAGGACCGCCCGGGCGCCGGCTCACGCCGGCGCCGGCCGCGGCGGCGACGGCGCTGCACCAGGGTCAGCACCGGCCCGGACAAGGCATAGGCCAGAAACAGCAGGAAAAGCACGATAGGCGGGTCCAGCACCACCAGCGCAAAGCCCAGCATCACCACCACCATCACCATGAACGGCACCTGCCCGTTCAGGTCCAGCAGCTTGAAGCTCTGATAGCGAAAATTGCTGACCATGAGCAACCCCGCGCCCGCCGTGAACAGCGCCACCAGCAGCGAGACGCTGGCGCCGGCGATGCCGTTGTCCACGCCGATCCACACCGAGGCCGCGATGATGGCCGCCGCCGCCGGGCTCGGCAAACCCTGGAAGTAGCGCTTGTCGGCGATGCCGATCTGGGTGTTGAAGCGCGCGAGCCGCAGCGCCGCACCGGCCGTGTAGACGAAGGCCGCCAGCCAGCCGAGCTTGCCGAGCCCGCCGAGTGCCCACTCGTAGGCCACCAGCGCTGGTGCGACGCCGAAGGCGACCATGTCCGAGAGGCTGTCGAACTCCGCGCCGAAGTCGGTCTGGGTGTTGGTCATGCGGGCGATGCGCCCGTCGAAGCCGTCCAGCAGCATGGCCGCGAAGATGGCCAGCGCTGCCGCTTCGTAGCGTCCGGCGTTGGCCGAGAGCACGGCGTAGAAGCCGGCGAAGAGCGCGGCGGTGGTAAAGAGGTTCGGCAGCAGGTAAATGCCGCGCCGGCGGCGCCGCGAGCGCCCGCTTGGGGCCTGGCCTGGACCGGCGGCGGGCGCCGGCACAGGCTCGGGCTCGGACTCGGGCCCGTGCTGGTGCGGGTTGTAGGGGGGCTCTGGCATCTGCGCTGGCAGGTCGCTCGGGTGGCTGGCGGGGGTTGGGCGCCGACATCCTGGCATGCCGATCTGCGCGGGACGCAGGCTGCGGCCAGGCGCTAGGGAGTATAGCCAGGACGCAACGCCTCTCACCACCGCACGCAAGCGGTGCATCGGTCCCGCAGCGCCCCGGATTGCGCACCGTTGGTGGTCATCGAATCTTTATTTTGACAATGCCGCGCAGCGCGTTTTAATGACTCGTGCGCAACGCCCCCGGAGACCCGCCGGAGGCGGCGTTCCGGCAGCCACCATGGAGCCTCTCATGCAGCGACCCCGACCGGACCTGCCCAGCAACGACAAGCGCTGGAAGCTGGTCAACGCCACCATGCGCCGCAACGGCTACGCCGGGCACGCGCTCATCGAGGCCCTGCACGCGGTGCAGGACGCCTTCGGCTTTCTGGATGAAGAGGCCATGACCTTTGTGGCGGATTCCCTGGACCTGCCACTCAGCAAGGTCTACGGCGTCGCCACCTTCTACCATCTGTTCATGCTCAAGCCCCAGGGCCGCCACGCCTGCGTGGTGTGCACGGGCACGGCCTGCTACATCAAGGGCGCGGGCGCCCTCATCGAGGGCATCGAAGAGCGCTTCGGCGCCGCCCCCGGCGAGACCACCGAGGACAAGGCCCTGTCCGTGCTCACGGCGCGCTGCGTCGGCGCCTGCGGCCTGGCACCGGCCGTGGTGGTGGACGGCAAGGTCATCGGCAAGCTCGGGCCCGAGGCCTTCTGCGACCGGCTCGCCCAGGAGATCGCGGAATGAATATCGACGACCTCGAAGATCTCGCGGCTAAATACCGCACCGAGCAGGGCGATGCCGACCTGGAGGTACGGGTCTGCGTCGCCACCGCCTGCCACTCCTCCGGCGCCCCCGACGTTGTCGATGCGCTCAACGCCGCCGCCGAAGAGCCGGCCGCGGACGGCGAGCACAGCTGCAGGGTCAAGGGCGTCGGCTGCATGGGGCTGTGCTCGGTGGGGCCCATGGTGGCGGTGGCGGAGCCGGGCGCGGACCTGCGCGAGTCAACGCTATACCGGGAAGTGGCGCCAGACGATGCCGCCGAGATCATGCAGCATGCGCGCAAGCCGGGCGCCGGCCCGGTGGCGCGGCTGCACTGCCCGAGCGACCAGCCTTTCTTTGCGCGCCAGCGGTGGGTCGTGCGCGAGAACTCCGGCATCGTCGACCCGGACAGCTTCAAGGGCTATGTCGCCGTCGGCGGCTATGCGGCCATGGTGCAGGCACTGACCGAGATGACCCCGCAGGAGGTCATCAACGAGGTCACCACCAGCGGGCTGCGCGGACGCGGCGGCGGCGGTTATCCCACCGGCCTCAAGTGGTCCACGGTGGCGAAGATGCCCGAGGGGCAGAAATACGTCATCTGCAACGCCGACGAGGGCGACCCCGGCGCCTTCATGGACCGAGCGGTGCTGGAATCCGACCCGCACCGGCTGCTGGAGGGCATGGCCATCGCCGCCTACGCCGTCGGCGCCAACAAGGGCTACATCTACATCCGCGCCGAATACCCGCTCGCCGTGGAGCGGCTCAAGACCGCCATCCGCAAGGCCAAGCGCCAGGGCTTCCTCGGCAACCACATCTGCGAGACCCAGTTCAACTTCGACGTGGAGATTCGCCTCGGCGCCGGCGCCTTCGTCTGTGGCGAAGAAACAGCGCTGATGGCATCGGTAGAAGGCGGTCGCGGCCACCCGCGCCCGCGCCCGCCCTACCCTGCGGAGTACGGACTCTGGGGCCACCCGACGCTCATCAACAACGTCGAGACCTACGCCAACATCGCGCCCATCATCAGCAACGGCGGCGACTGGTTCGCCGGCATCGGCACAGACAAATCCAAGGGCACCAAGGTCTTCGCGCTGGCCGGCAACATCGTCAACGGCGGACTCATCGAAGTCGACATGGGCATGACGCTGCGGGAGATCATCTTCGACATCGGCGGCGGCATCCCCGACGGCAAGGCCTTCAAGGCGGTGCAGACCGGTGGCCCCTCCGGCGGCTGCGTGCCGGAGGCGCACCTCGACATGCCGGTGGACTACGACAGCCTGAAGACGCTCGGCACCATGATGGGCTCCGGCGGCATGATCGTCATGGACGACACGGCCAACATGGTCGACGTGGCCCGCTTCTTCATGGAGTTCTGCATGGACGAGTCCTGCGGCAAGTGCGTCCCCTGCCGCGCCGGCACCCAGCAGATGCACGGACTCTTGGACCGCATCGCCAAGGCCGAGGCCACCCGCGCCGACCTGGAGCTGCTGGAGGAGCTGTGCGAAGTGGTGCAGGCCACCAGCCTCTGCGGCCTAGGGCAGACGGCGCCGAATCCGGTCATGTCAACGCTGCGGTATTTCCGGCATGAGTACGAGGAAAAGCTGGGTTGAAGCCAATGTTCACCCGGCACGAGTGACATGACCGAGGACATCGAGCACATGAAGAAGCTGAGATTCGTGTACTGGCAGGACGACGCTTTCTGGCTTGGATATCTGGAGGAGTTTCCGGATTACATGACGCAAGGCGAGTCACTGGATGAGCTCGAGGAGAATCTGCGGGACATCTACAAGGAGCTGACTTCAGACACGCTGCCCTTGGTCAGACGCGTCGGCGAGCTGGACGTGGTGTGAAGCGGAGGGATTTGATTAAACGGCTGGAATCCATGGGCTGTGTCCTGATCCGTCATGGTGGGCGGCACGACTGGTATCACAACCCGGAGACCAAAGAATCACAGCCGGTTCCAAGGCATCGCGAAATCCGAGAGACACTGGCGAAGCAGATCATCAAGAAGCTCAGCTAACCGCGCTCCGTCATCACCAAGCCACCCAGCCAAAGCCCCGGACGAGGACACCCCATGCCCATCCGCGCCCAGCAACCCAACGTCAGTGTCGTCACGCTGAACATCGACGGCCAGGATCTCTCGGCCCGAGCAGACGAGACCATTATCGAGGTGTGCCGGGAGAACAAGATCCCCATCCCGAGCCTGTGCTGGATGGACGGCCTGTCCGTGGTCGGCGCCTGCCGCCTGTGCGTCGTGGAGGTGGACGGCGGTCCGCGGCTCCAGGCCGCCTGCGCCACCCGGGTGCGCGAGGGCATGTCGGTGCAGACCAACACCGACAAGCTCCAGCGCTACCGCCGCACGCTGGTGGAGCTGCTGTTCGCCGAGCGCAACCACGTCTGCGCCGTCTGCGTGTCCAACGGCCACTGCGAGCTGCAATGGCTGGCACAGAAATGCGGCGTGGACCACGTGCGCATGCCCTACAGGAACACCGGCTACAGGGTGGACTCCAGCCACGAGATGTTCCGGGTGGATCACAACCGCTGCGTGCTCTGCACCCGCTGCGTGCGAGTCTGCGACGAGATCGAGGGCGCCCATACCTGGGACGTCATGGGCCGCGGCAGCGGCTGCCAGGTGGTGACGGACCTGGCCAAGCCCTGGGGCGAGAGCGACAGCTGCACCAGCTGCGGCAAATGCGTGCAGGTCTGCCCCACCGGCGCCCTGGTGAAGCAGGGCACTTCCGTCGGCGAGATGGTCAAAGACCAGCAGTTCCTGTCCATCCTGGCGCGGCGGAGAAGCAACCGATGAGCAGCAGCAGTCAAAAGGTCACGGTCGCCACCACCTGGCTCGACGGCTGCTCCGGCTGCCACATGTCCTTTCTGGACATGGACGAGCGGCTGGTGGACCTGGCCGAGCAGATCGACATCGTCTACAGCCCCTTCGTCGATGCCAAAGAGCTGCCGCCGCAGGTGGATTTAGGGATTCTGGAGGGCTCCATCAGCAACGACGAGGACCTGCACAAGGCCCGCGAATTCCGCGCCCACTGCAAGGTGCTGCTGAGCCTCGGCGACTGCGCCGTCAACGGCAATGTCCCGGCCATGCGCAACCCCTTCAAGCTGGACGACGTCATCGAGCGCAGCTACCGAGAGAACGTCGACCTAAACCCGCAAATCCCCACCGAGGGCGTACCGCAGTTGCTATCCACCGTGCGCCCGGTGCATGGCGTGGTATCGGTGGATATCTTCGTGCCCGGCTGCCCGCCGCAGGCGGATGCCATCCACTATGTCCTCACAGAGCTCATCGCCGGGCGCACGCCGGACCCGAGCCAAGTGACGCGGTTCGGGGCATGACGGGCATGCGGATCGTGGGAGCGGCGTCCCCGCCGCGACGGGCCAAGCCCGGCGACGCGCAGGGCCAAGGGCGGGTCGATCCTCGCAACGGCAGAGGGTGCAACAGGCCCAAGGCGCGGCACGCACTGACCGCTGCCCTGCTGGCACTCGCCTGGGTGCTCGCCAGCGTGCCGGCGGCGGCGCAGCAGACGGCGGCGGAGCGCATCGAGCTGCTGGAGGCCAAGCTGCGGGCGCTCACGGCGCGCGTCACCGCGCTCGAGGCGAGCCAGGGCAATGCCGTGGCGCCGGAGCCCGGCGGCATCGCCTGGGTCCTCGGCGAAGACCTGCGGGGGCGGCCCTTCCGCATCGCCCACAAGGCACTGGACCTGGATGACGGGCGCGTGGAGCTGCTGTTGCAGATCACCGAGCCGGTGCCGGGCGCGGAGCGCTGGATTGCCGGCGGCCCCGCGCCCATCCGTCTCACGCTGCGCACCCCGGACGGCAGCGAGCGGCGCTTCTACATGACGCTGCTGCGCGGTGCGTCGCTCGAGCCGGGCGGGCACCTGCACCTGCTCGCCGAGCTGGACCCCGCGCTGGCCGCAGGGGCGAGCCAGATCGTCGTCGAGCACGCGGACTGAGCCCCGCTGGCATCGATTCACAACCGCCAAAGGCCGAATCACCATGAGCCGCACCATCAGCATCGAACCGGTGACCCGCATCGAGGGCCATGCCCGCATCTCGCTGCAGCTCGCCGATACCGGCGAGGTGGAAGACGCCAAGTTCCACCTGACCCAGTTCCGCGGCTTCGAGAAGTTCTGCGAGGGCCGCCCCTACCGCGAGATGCCCTCGCTCACGGCACGCACCTGTGGCATCTGCCCGGTGAGCCACCTGCTGGCCTCCAACAAGGCCTGCGATGATCTGCTTGCGGTGACCATTCCGCCGACGGCCGAGAAGCTCCGGCGGGTGATGAACCTGGCGCAGCTGCTGCAAAGCCATGCGCTCAGCTTCTTCCATCTCAGCTCGCCGGACCTGCTGCTGGGCTGGGACTCCGACCCCAAGGACCGGAACATCTTCGGCGTTATGCGCGCCGACCCGCAGCTGGCCAAGAACGGCATCCGCCTGCGGCAGGTGGGCCAGAGCATCATCGAGACCCTGGGCGGCAAGAAGATCCATCCCACCTGGGTGGTACCCGGCGGCGTCAACGAGGCGCTGACGGTGGAGAAGCGCGACGCCATGCTGGCAATGCTGCCGGAGGCCCTCACCATCGCCAAGGACACCTACGCCTTCTTCAAGACCCTGGTGCCCCAGTTCCAGGACGAGGCGAGCCACTTCGGCACCATGAAGACCATGTTCCTGAGCCTGGTCTCGCCGGAGGGTGACCTGGAGCACTACGACGGCTTCCTGCGCCTCAAGGATGCCACCGGCCGCATCGTCGAGGACAAAGTGCCGCCGCGGGAGTACCCGCGCCTCATCGGCGAGGCCGTCGAGGACTTCAGCTACATGAAGTTCCCGTACTACAAGCCGCTCGGCTATCCCAAGGGCATCTACCGCGTCGGCCCCCTGGCCCGGCTCAACAACGCCGACGCCTGCGGCACCCCCTTCGCCGACGTGGCGCTGGCGGAGTTCCGCACCCTTCAGGACGACGCCGGCCCCATCACCTCCAGCTTCCACTACCACTACGCGCGGCTGGTGGAGGTCATCTACGCCATCGAGAGCATGCAGCGCCTGCTGAAGGACCCGGCGATTCTCGACAGCCGCGTGCGCGCCCGCGCCCGCGGCAACAAGAGCGAGGGCCTCGGCGTCGCCGAAGCCCCGCGCGGCACCCTGATGCACCACTACAAGATCGACGACGAGGGCCTCATCACCTGGGCGGACCTCATCATCGCCACCGGCCACAACAACCTGGCCATGAATCGCAGCATCAAGGAAGTCGCGGATGCCTACGTGGACGGCACCGAGGTGAAAGAGGGCATGCTGAACCGCGTCGAGGCCGTCATCCGCTGCTTCGACCCCTGCCTGTCCTGCGCCTCCCACGCCTTCGGGCAGATGCCCATGGTCATCGACATCCACAACGCCGCCGGCGAGGTGGTGCGGCGCATCAGTCGTGATTGACGCAAAGAGTACGGAGTACGAGGTACGAAGTACGGGGCCGCCTGCTGGGCCGGGCACTCCGTCGTTCACGCTTTCCCGCCGGTGAGGCAGGGCTGGCGGCGAGACGGCGCCGGCTCTTCCATCGTACTCCGCACTCCGCACTCCGCACTTCCCATGCACACCCTCATCGTCGGCTACGGCAGCCCCATCCGCGGGGACGACGCCGTCGGTCCGCTGCTGGCGGAGCGCATCGCCGAACAGGCCGCCCTTGGCGATTGGCCGGCGGGCACCGAGGTCCAGGCGCGGCACATCCTCACCGCCGAGATCGTCGCCGATCTGCACACCGCCGACCGGGTGATCTTCATCGACGCCGCCGCCGATACCGCGGCCGGCGAGGTGCGCAGGCTGCGCCTGCGTCCGGACCCCACCGCCCTGTCAACCATGGCCCATTTCCACGACCCGCGCGAGCTCCTCGCCTGGTGCGAGAGCCTCTACGCCAGCGTGCCCGACGCCTGGCTCGTCTCGGTTGGCGGCGCTGCTTGGGACTATGGCCACTTCGACCTCAGCCCCCCGGTGCTGGCGGCGCTCCCGGCGGCCGTTTGCGCCGTGCACGAGCTCTGCACCCCCGCGCCCGCCGCAACCCCCAGCTAACCCCGCACACGTCCCCAGGCCAGTCGCAGGAATTCAGTATACCGTCCCCATTTCAAAAAACGGGGACGGTATACCGAATAGACCGCAAGGCTGTTGTGACCGCGCCGCAACGGCGAATCTGCGATCATGAGGGTTTGCTTATCGAGCTCAGATCAGTCTTCGGGAGTCACCCCCATGACCGCGACCCAAGCCACCGATGATCCGCTGTTCACGCCGCTTCAGGCCGGCGAGCTGCGTCTGCCGAACCGCATCGTCCTCGGGCCGCTGACCCGCTCGCGGGCTCAGCAGCCGGGTAATGTGCCCGGGCCCATGAATGCCGAATACTATGCCCAGCGCGCCGGCGCCGGACTCATCGTCTCCGAGGCGACCAACATCTCCCAGGTGGGCATGGGCTATGCGCTCACCCCCGGCATCTTCACCGACGAGCAGGTTGCCGGCTGGCGGCTGGTGACCGACGCCGTGCACGCCGCCGGCGGGCAGATGGTGCTGCAGCTGTGGCACTGCGGGCGCATGTCCCATGAGGCGCTGCATCCGGGCATCCCGCCCATGGCGCCGTCCGCCGTGCATTGCGACGCCTGCCAGGTGTTCTACGTGGACGACGAAGGCAAGGGCGGGCTCAGGCCCGTCTCGCCGCCCAAGGCCATGACCAAGACCGACATCGACGCCACCATCCAGGACTATGTCACCGCCACCCGCAATGCCCTGGCCGCGGGCTTCGACGGGGTGGAGGTGCACAGCGCCAACGGCTACCTGCTGCACGAATTCCTCGCCAGCAACACCAACCAGCGCACGGATGAATACGGCGGCAGTATCCAGAACCGGGCACGGATGCTGTTCGAGGTCATGGACGCGGTGCTGGGCGAGCTGCCCGCCGGGCGCGTGGGCGTACGTGTCTCGCCCTTGTTCAAGCTGAACGGCATCGACGACGCCGACCCCGCGGAGACCTTCGGCTACGCCTCAGAGCACCTCGGCAAGCGCGGCATTGCCTATCTGCATGTGGCCGACACCGACGTCATGCGCGGCGCCGAGCCCAAGATGGAGCAAATCCTGCCCTTTACCCGCGGCAAGTTCGACGGCGTGGTCATGCTAAACGGCGCCTACACGCCCGAGCGCGCCCGCCAGGCCATCGAGGATGGCGACGGCGACTGCATCGCCTTCGGCCGGCTCTTCCTGGCCAACCCGGACCTGCCCGAGCGCATCCGCCGCGGCGGCCCCTACAACGAGCCCAACCCCGCCACCTTCTACGGCGGCGGCGCCGAGGGCTACACCGACTATCCCACCCTCGAGGACTAACGCCACAGCAAAAACGGGGACGGTATATTCAATTCGAATATCTCAGCGCCAGTCCCTGATCCGGTGTGGGTGCGCCGACGTCTAGTCGGCGCGTCCCCGCCCCTGCGCCTCAGGCTCTCGACGCGGGCAGCCGGCTTCCCACGGGACTCCTGCACCTCGGCGCGCCCGCACCGCTTACTCCACACAGCCGGCACCGGCCCAGCGGTCACTCCTCGAGCCCGTTGCGCCAATTCTGATCATCCTTGTCGAACAGCCGGGTGGCCTCTGTCGGTCCCCAGCTGCCGGCCTCGTAGGTGTGGATGTACTCCCGCTCGGTGGCCCAGAGCTTGAGCACCGGGTCCACCACCCGCCAGGCGTGCTCCACCTCATCAGAGCGCAGGAAGAGAGCATGATCACCGGAGAGCACGTCTAGGATCAGCGCCTCGTAGGCGTCGATTTGGTCGCGGCCGATGGAGCAGGTACTCGCATCCAACCGCTCGGTCTGCGTGCGCATGGTGAGCCCCGGCTGCTTCACCAGCAGCTCGAAGCGCATGCACTCGTTGGGCGAGATATTGAGCAGTAGCCAGTTCGGCTTCAGCTGCTCAATGGGTGTGTCGCTGAAGAGCTGCTGCGGCGGGTGGCGGAAGCGGATCGCGATGAGCGAGTGCGACGCCCCCAGCCGTTTGCCAGTGCGCAGATAAAAGGGCACGCCGCGCCAGCGCCAGTTGTCGATGTAGAGCTTCAGCGCGGCGTAGGTTTCGGTGGTGCTGCCCGGATCGACACCCTCCTCTTCCAGATAGCCGGGGACGCGATCACCGTTGCTCTCACCGGCCCGATACTGGGCGCGGAAGGCATGCGCATGCACCGCCTGGCGCGGAATGGGCCTAATCGAGCGCAGCACCTTGACCTTCTCGTCGCGCAGGGCCTCGGCATCCATGCTCGGCGGTGGCTCCATGGCCACCAGGGTCAGCATCTGCAGCAGATGGCTTTGGATCATGTCCCGCATGGCGCCGACGCCGTCGTAGAAGCCCGTGCGGCTGCCGATACCCTTGTCCTCGGCATGCGTAATCTGCACGTGGTCGATGTAGTTGCGGTTCCACAAGGGCTCGAGCAGCAGGTTGGCGAAGCGGAACACCAGGACGTTCTGCACCGTGCTCTTGCCCAGGTAGTGGTCGATCCGATAGAGCTGCCCCTCGGCGAAGTGGCGCCGCAGCTGCTCGTCCAGGATCTCCGCGCTCTCCAGGTCATAGCCGAACGGCTTCTCCACCACCAGCCGTGCCGAGCCATGCTCCGGGCGGTTGAGACCACGGGCGGCGAGGCGCTCGGCCACCTCGCCGTAATACGCCGGGGCGATGGCTAGGTAGAACACCAGATTCGGCGGAAAGGCCTCGCCGTCGCCGTCGTCTCGGGGTGTCGCGGACAGGCGCTGGGCCAGCGCCTCGAAACCGGCGTCGTCCTGGAGGTCGCCCTGCACAAAGTGCAGCCGCGCCAGCAGGCGCTCCAGCACCTCGCCTTCCAGGCGCTCGCGCAGCTGCTCGGCGAGGATCTCGCGGACCTCGCCACGCCAATGCTCGTCCGACCAGTCGCGGCGCCCGAAGCCGATCACCCGCATTGCCGGGGCCAGATGCCCGCCACGCTCCAGGTGGTACAGGGCGGGTAACAACTTTATTTGTGAGAGATTCCCAGTGGCGCCGAAGATCACCAATGTGCAGGATGCGTACATAAATGGCTCCTGAGATTCAATGCGCGTCGTGCATTGCTTGAACTTTGTGCTAGCTTCATTGAACAAAACCTAGCCGTCGCCCGAGCTTGGCCGGTGCACGGCTGATCGGAAGCGCGCACGGCTCAGCGCCAGCGGCCCGCCGCTCGCTGTGCCAGGGCATCGGCCCGAGCGCCCCGAGAGACCCGAGCACAGCAGCGTGCCGGACGTCTCCGCCGCCAAAGCTCGGCCCCAGCACTGGGACCCAGCATTGGGCCCCAGTATGGGCTCCAGCGGCGGCCCGAGTACGGAGCCGAGCATGGGCTGGACACTGGGCGTAACCCGCAGCCTCAATGCCCGACGGCCAGCCAACCCCAACCAACAACTCAGACTCTGCGCCGATAGCCATGGACCACAGCCCAATGCTTTCCGACCCGGACCCGCGCGGTTACAGCGTCCTGATCGCCAGCAGCGAGGCCCACCCGCTGGTGAAGACCGGCGGACTCGGCGATGTCGCAGCCAGCCTGCCCATGGCCCTGCGCGAGCTCGGCCACGACGCGCGGCTCATTCTGCCGGCCTACCCGAGCGCCAAGAAGCTGGTGCGCGAACTCAAGCCCCTGATGGAGCTGCGCATGCCCGGCATCGTCGGCAATGTCCAGCTCCATGGCGGACTGCTGCCGGACCGTGACCTACCCGTCTACTTGGTGGACGCCCCGGCCTATTTCTCCCGCGAAGGCAACCCCTATACCGATGTCAGCGGCCGCGACTGGGGCGACAACCCCGAGCGCTTCCTGCTGTTCAGCCGTGTCATCGCCCATGTGGCCATGGGCCTGCCGCCCCTCAACTGGCGACCGCACGTTCTGCATTGCAACGACTGGCAGACCGGTCTGGCGCCGACGCTGATCAGCGAGCACCACGAGCGCCCGGCAACGGTGTTCACCATCCACAACCTCGCCTACCAGGGCCTCTTCGACCGCGCCACCTTCGAGCGCCTGCATCTGCCGGCATCGCTCTGGTCCGTGAGCGGCCTGGAGTTCCACCAGCGCATGTCCTTCATCAAGGGCGGCATCGTCTTCTCGGACCGCGTCAACACCGTCAGCCCCAGATATGCCGACGAGGTTCGCACCCAGCGCTTCGGCTGCGGCCTGGACGGCCTGCTGCGCCAGCTCGGCGGTCGCTTCCGCGGCATCCTGAACGGCATCGACTACAAGGTCTGGAATCCCGCCGACGACCCGGCCCTGCCGCAGACCTATGACGCCGAGCGCGTGCACCTCAAGGCCGAGAACAAGCTGGAGCTGCAGACGCTCTTCGGCCTGCCGCGGGACGAGCACGCCTTCGTGCTCGGCCACGTCGGTCGGCTGGTGGAGCAAAAGGGCGTGGACCTCATCATCGACATCCTGCCAAGACTGGTCATGGCCGGGCGGGTGCAGCTGGTGATGCAGGGCGCCGGCGACCGCGCCCTGGAGCAGGCCCTGCAGGAGGCAGCCGCGGCGCACCCCGAGCGCGTCAGCGTCCACGTGGGCTACGACGAAGTCCGCGCCCACCTGGTAGAGGCCGGCTGCGACGCCTTCCTGATGCCCTCACGCTTCGAGCCCTGTGGACTGAATCAGATGTACAGTCTGCGCTACGGCACCGTCCCCATCGTGCACAACACCGGCGGGCTCGCGGACACCGTGGTGGACGCCAGCGACGCGGCATTGGCCGCCGGCACCGCCAACGGCTTCCTGTTCAACGACCCGAACGCCGATGGGCTCTGGTACGCAGTAGAGACCGCGCTGCGCATGCACCGCGAGCAGCCCCGGCAATGGCGCGCCCTGATGCTCACCGGCATGCGCAAAGACCTGAGCTGGCAGGCCAGCGCCCGCCACTACCTGGACTTCTACGCCGAGGCCATCGCCGCCCGCGAGCACTTCCCGCAGGCAGCGATGGCCTGAAGCCGCCGGCGCCGGCTGCATCGAGGCTGATCTCAGCAGGCCGCGGTGACAGGCCCCCGAGACGCCTTGTCGCGCCGAGACCGCGCAGCAGTGGCGCGCGACCGACAGGCAGCGTCGCGGCTGGAAGCCGCTCCCACAAGCCGGCAGCGCCGGTGCGGCTGCGGCGATGCGGGCGTGCCCCGCTGGACAGTCCTCAGAAAGGCGCCAGCCAGACATCGAGCCCGCGCGGCCCCCGCCCGCGGTATTCATCGCCATGGCGGGCCAGATAGCGCTTGATGCCGGCACGCATCAGCTTGCGGTTCTCGGTGGCGATGAGCATGCCGGCGGGGTCTGCGCTCCGGTGCCGGAAGGCGCGCAGAAAATCCCGCGAGCCGTTGGTCACCGCCCGCATCAGGTACGGCCAGCGGTGCTCGCGGCGCAGGAACATGCGGAAGTGATAGAGCGCCCGGCCGTCCGTCGGACACGGCTTCAGGCCGACGGTGGAGACGCCGACCAGGTCGCCGCCGGCCGTGGGGCGCACCAGCATCACCACCTCCCGTGGATCACCAGGGGCACGCCGGTGAGGCCGAGATGAAAGTCGGTGGACCAGCAGCCAGGGCTTTTGTGCACGGCCATCAGGTGCAGGCCCAAGGCGTCGGCCAGGGTGAGGTTTTGATCCGCAAACCGGCGCAGTATCCTGCTCGCGCCGGCCTGCTCGGCGCGCGTCAGATCCACCACGCACAACGGCGTCAACGCCTCGATGAAGGCCAGGAACTGCAAGGCCCGGCCGCGATCATGGCGCCGCAGGAACCAGCCATGGCCCTCGGCGACGACCAGCGGGCTGGTGATCAGCGCCGGCGGGTCGGCAAACAGACGCCGGAACAGGGCGTGGAAGCTGTCGGAACGGTCGAGAAAGGCGATCAGTGCCGAGGTATCCACGTAGACCGCTGCGGGATCGCCGTCAATCCTTGTGGCCATACACCAGCTCGTCGATGTGCCGGCTCGCGTCTGCGTCGCCGCTCTCCACGAGGCCCGCGTAGCGCATCCAGGGCTTGTCCGCGTCGGTTGGCAGGAGCGTGCGCAGCGAGCGCCGCAACAGCTCCGCCAGCGAGATGCCAAGCCGCTCCGCCTCGGCCCTGGCCGCGGCGTAGTCTTCTTCCGTCAGGCTGATCTGTGTGCGGATCATGGTGATAACATCTCAAGGCTTAGCGTTATCACAGCATACGACCGGGCAGACCCTTAAACAAGCCGCCGTCTCTGCGCTTCTGCGTCTCACCGACATTGGCACAGAGGGGGCGAGCCCCTGTTCTCGCAGTCGCCCACCCGGGCCTTCGCGCAACAGCCGCGAGCGCGGAGCGCTCGCAGCGTCGCCGCTGAAAGCCGCTCCCACAGGTCCAGCAGCCCTCAGGCTGGATCAGCCGGATCGCGACGCGGTGCCGCCCCGAGATCGATGACGCGCAAGCCATCGATGCGCGCGAAGCGCCGGTCGTTGGTGAGGAACCGATGTCCATCTGGCGGCAGCGTCAAGGCGCTGGCGGCTTGCAGCGCATCCGGCGTGCGCAGCCCGTCGCCGGCGCGCAGTCTCAGCGCCAGCTCCACGACTCGTGCATCCAGCTCGACGACCAGCAGGTCATCGGCGGCGAAGAAGGCGCGGTATTCGGCGATCAGCTCGGTGGCGTCGTCGCGCATCGGCTTGACCAGGCATTCGAGCAGGCTCAACCGAGAGACTCCCAGGCGCGCGTTGGGGAAGCGCTGGCGCAGGTCGCGCAGGGTTGTCACCACGCGGGCGTGACAGGCGGCCTCGGACTCGATCAGGTAGATGACCGCGCAGGCGTCGAGGAACAGGATCAACCGTCGTCGCGCCAGGCATCGCGCTCGCGCGCAAGCGCGGCATCGATATCCGCCTTGGATCGGGCCGGATGTGCCCGGCGCGCGGCGGGCTTGTCGATCCAATCCCAGGCGCTGGCGTCCGTTACCGATCCGAGCTCGCCGCGGGCCAGGCGCCGGTAGCCCTCGACACTCATCACCACATAACGGGGCCGGTTCTGCTTGATCACTGCAATCGGTCCGTCTTGCAGCAGCTCGTCCACCGCGGAGATGCCGCGCCGTTTGATCTCTTGAGCGGGTATTGTCTTCATCGTCTGCGCCAGCAGCTGTAAGTACCGAAAACAGTACCAAGAGCCTAGCACAAGTACTGCTCGGCGCACCTGCGACGGGAGGGCGCCATTGCGGAGACAACAATGACCAAGACCCTACTCATCGGCTGGGACGCCGCCGACTGGAAGGTGATCTCCCCGCTCATCGATGCCGGCGAGATGCCGAACCTGGAGCACCTCATCAAGCACGGCGTCATGGGCAACCTGGCGACCCTGTATCCGGTGCTGTCCCCAATGCTTTGGACCAGCATCGCGACGGGCAAGCGCGCCCACAAGCACGGCATCCACGGCTTCTCGGAGCCGGACCCGGCCTCCGGCGGTGCGCGGCCCATCACCAACCTTGGGGCGCAAGACCAAGGCGCTCTGGAACATCCTCAATCAACAGGGCCTGCGCTCCAACGTCATCGGCTGGTGGCCGAGCTATCCCTGCGAGCCCATCAACGGGGTCATGGTCTCGGACCATTTCAAGGAGGCCGAGCGCGACTACCTGGCCGAGGATGGCGAGACGGTCAATCCCTGGCCGCTGCGCCCCGGCCCCAGGCGACGACGGCCGCAACCCGGACGACGTCCGCATCGACCCGGTGGATGCCCGCGAGTCCCTGCAACAACTGGTGGACCTGGGCTACATGCAGATGCTGGCCGCGGGCGGCCTGCCGATCCTGGCCGACGAAACGCGCGCCGCCGATGCGGACAACCCCCGCGGCTATCTGGAGTACGAGGCCGCCAAGCGCCCGGATGCGGGTACGGGCTGGCTGCTTGATGCCCGCGGCAAGGCGGTGAAGATCGTCGCCCAGCTGCTGCCGGCGCTGACGGCCAGGCACCGCTACCGGGTGATCTTCGCCGAGCGGCCGCTGAACGGCTGTAAGCTGTCGGGCAACGGTCTGCGAGCACCTGAGCAGGGACGCGTCGACAAGCAGGCTCGCGCACAGGCTAAGTGAACGCGTTGTCTGGTGACACCGCTCCCGCGGTGTCACCCGTCGGCAGGCGCTCTGCGCCTCGGAGCCCCGACGCAATCGCGGCAGGACGGCCTCGGCTGCCTGCCGCGCGGACCGCAGCGTCAGGGCTTGGTGCGTGAAGATCGTCGAACGCGGCATCGGACATAACAGTGCCGGGAGCGACGGAACAACTCCCAGCATACCGGACCGGGGTCGATCAGCGGCCCCCAAAGAATCCACGAACGCCCCGCTATGCCTCTGACACTAGGAACATTCCAATATACAGCTGTCACCCGATTCTTAGCGGGCCGCGGCTTCGATGCCAGTGCAGATTTCTGACGGTTTAGGCCAATAACCCCAAGCACAGACCAAGCTGACCTGCGAGGCCGATGAGGCCAAGGCGGACCTGAAGCGCCTATGCGCGGACAACCAGCGGCTATCACGTGACGTCGACGGCGCCAAGGAGACCGCCAAGCAGGCGAAGGCCACGCTCGACCTCGGCGCCAAGAAGATCGCCAAGCTTGAGGCCGCGCTCGATGAGGAGCGCCAGGCCCGCGCCGCGGCCGACCAGGCCGCAGCCGCGCTCCGGATCGAGGTAGCCACGCTCACCGAGCGCGCGGCCAGGGCCGACGAGCTGCGGTAACTGCTGGAGCGCCTCCAGCCGGGCCAGGCGGCAAACGGCCGATCCTGAATAGGGGGCTGACCGATGCGCCCCGTCTTCCTGGACCTGGCGACCACCGGGCTCGATGCCCGCACCGATGAGATGCACGCGATCCGGCGTCCTGGACGGCCACCATGTGAGCGGTGCCGCTCGAGCAGGTCGGGATGTCGGTTATCATCGGCGCACGACCGGCGCCTTGATCGCCCGACGCTCGCGGAGAGATGCCAATGACCATGGTCGTCGCGGCCGAAACACCACCCTTGGCAGCGGATGCGGCCGGGGTCTTTCGCGTGGGCAACACCCGCGTGACGCTGGATACCATTGTCGGCGCCTTTTGCGACGGAGCCACCGCCGAAGAAATCGCGGAACAGTATCCCGCGATCTCGCTCGGCCAGGTGTACGCCACCATCGCTTACTACCTGGCGCATACCGTCGAGGTGAATGACTATCTCCAGCTCCGCGAGCAGCGCGCGGCCGAGGTGAGGGAGGCGAACGAGCGGATTTTCGATCCCGCCGGGATTCGTGCGCGCCTGATCGCGCGCCGGGCGGGGCAGGGTCCGGCGTGATCCGATTGCTCGCCGACGAGAACCTGAACAACAACATCGTTCGCGGTCTGCGCCTGCGGCAGCCCGACATCGACTTGGCCCGCGTCCAGGACGTTGGGCTTTCAGGCGCGGACGATCCCACTGTGCTGGCATGGGCGGCCGGGCAGCAACGTATCCTTCTGACCCACGACGTCGCCACCATCACCGCGTTCGCCTACGAGCGCGTTCGAGCCGGCAAGTCCATGCCCGGCGTCTTCGAGGTTGGCCGCACAGTGGCGCTGCGCTCGGTGATCGACGACATCCGGAAGCTACACAATTGCCTCCAGCACGGATAAGGCCGCAGGCGGGCGGTGCTGACGATGGGCACCGGCTTCCTGGACCTGGAGACGACCGGGCTCGACCCCCGCAGCGACGCGGTCCGCGAGATCGGCATCCCGGACGATGGCGGCCCCCAAACTGATCGATCTTCTGCTCGACGGCCTGGTGCGCCCCGAGCGGCATCGCCGCTGGCCCGGCGCCGAGGCGATCCACGGCATTGCCCCGGACGACGTCGCGGACGCACCGCCGCTCGATGAGCTGCGCCCGCGCATCATCACCGCCGTCTACGATGCCCAGGTCGTGATCTACAACGCGCCGTTCGATGCCGGCTTGCTGCGCTACGAGCTGGACGCTGCGGCCGAGGTCCGGTGCGCCATGCGCGAGATCGCCGCGGTTTACAGCGAGTGGAGCGATCGGCGCCGCGGTTGGCGCTGGCAGAAGCTGCATGTCGCCGCCGGACACGTCGGCTTCGCCTGGGACGGCGACAGCCACAGGGCCGTCAACGACTGCCGGACGACGCGGTCATTGTGGCGCTATCTGCGCCGGCCCGCTGCAGGTTCGGCGGACGCCGTGGCAGACCGGAAATCCGGAAGGTGACCTCGCGAAGCAAGCTCCCGACACTTTGGGCTCGGCTCTGTGCATCATTGCGACGACCGGGTTCGGCTCCGCTATCATCGAACCAATGAAGCCCCTGGCGTTCGCCAGACTAAGGGAGCCACAGATGACGACCATCACGATCCACCTGCCCGACGCCCTCGCCGAACGTGTCGGCGGCGCGGCGCGTGCGGTGCACAGACCGGTCGAAGAAGTGCTGACCGCGATGCTCGATGGCGTGGTGCCGTCGCTGGACGGCGTGCCCGAGGACATGCGCACCGAGTTGGTCGAGATGACTTGGTGGGACGATGCGCGGCTCATGGAAACCGCGGACGCCACGATGCCCGAGGAAGACCAAGCCCGCATGGTCGAACTGAGCACGACCGGACCGTCCTCGCCGGCGGAACAGGATGAGCTGGAAGCCCTGCGGACGGATTACGGACGGATCACGCTGCGCAAGGCGCGGGCGACAGCGCTGCTCAGCATCCGCGGTGGCAAGCAGGTTCTGGCTGTCGCCATTGCTGATGCACCACCCGAGCCGGGCTGTGACACCGACCCCGTTGGAGCAGCGTTGTCATGATTCAAATCACGGTCGACATCCCCGAGGGCTCGCTCGCGTCGCTGCATAAAGACCCGGAGTCCTTCGCGCGGGAGATGCGCATCGCCGCGGCCGTTCAGTGGTATGCGAGAAGGGAACTGAGCCAGGAGCGGGCCGCGGAGCTTGCGGGCCTGTCGCGACCAGCCTTCGTCGATGCCCTGGGTCGTTACGGGGTGAGCCTGTTCCAGGCCGATGCCGCCGAGTTGGTCCGCGAGGCCATGGATGGCTGATTGCCGCATCGTCAACGCCTCTCCGCTGATCACCCCGGCCGAGGTCGGGCAGTTGGGCCTGCTGGAGGAGCCGGAACGCGCGCTGATCATCCCGGCACCGGTCGCCCAAGAGGTGCTTCGCTGGCCCGCGGAAGACCCGGCGCGCAAGGCGCTGGCCGCGGGCTAGGGCGGAACGCCCGCCCCCATTCAGCCGGACGCAGACATTATGGCGTGGGGCCTCGGACCCGGCGAGAGCGGTGTGCTCACCCTTGCGCGCTCCATGCAGGGGACCGCGGTCATCGACGACGGCGCGGCGCGCGGCGCTGCGCGCGCCCTCGGGTGCGTTTGACCGGAACGCTCGGCTTGGTGCTCCGGGTCGCGCGGCTGGGACGCATCGCCTCAGCCGCCGAGATCCTGGAGCAGTTGGTCGATGTCGGCCTACGGCTGAACAACGATGTCGTTCGGGACGCCCTGGCGGAGGTGACCGGAGAGTCCTGGCCAAGACGATGAAGCGGGCCTGACGCCGTCTTGGCCGAATCCGGCGTCGTCTTATACCTGACAGCATGCTCGTCGGGTGGGGCTCATCGATCCGGTAACCGACCTCGACTTATGCCAGAGTGGCTCATGGTCCGACGACTTGGGCAGGGTGAACGTTGTCATGAACCTCGAAACCAACGCACACATCGATGCCGCCACCGAAGCGGCCTTGCGCCTGTTCACCGAGCGGATCGAGGGCAAGTACAACGTGGCGGGGCTGATTCTCTTCGGCAGCCGCGCTCGTGGTGATCACGCTCGGCACAGCGACGCCGATGTCGCCGTGTTGCTCCGCGGAAGGCACAAGCGTCTGCTGCCGACCAAGCTGGCCATGGCCGATGACGCCTTCGATGTCTTGCTTGAAATCGGAATTCGCATCCAACCCCTTCCCATCTGGGCAGCAGTTCCAAATTTAAAAGCATGATGTTATGAAGGACTCTTCACAAGTTACTGGAGAGTCCGATGGTCCTGAGGCCCAAGCCCGAGCCCAAGCCGGAGTCCAAGCCCGAGCCCACTACGCAGCGGTTCACGGCGGCAACGGTGGTGACGAGGATCCGCCGAGCGCTGGACGAGCTGCCGGACGCGCGCAAGGGCGGCAACAACCAGCGTTACGCGATGGGCGACGCGG
>NZ_NRRV01000002.1 GCF_016583825.1 Thiohalocapsa halophila
CAGTGCCCCGGCCAGCACCCCCCGCCAGTGCACCACTGGCATAATCCGGACTGCTGCCGTAACCATCACCGCCTGCGAGTCACCATGGGTCAGCAACCCGCCATCGACCACCCCGCGCCGCTCCTGGACCCAACCCCCGCCGAGCGCGCCGAAATGGTCGCCGTCGCCGCCTACTACCTCGCCGAGCGCCGCGGTTTCGCCCCGGGCGGCGCCGAGGCCGACTGGCTGCGCGCCGAGGCGCAGATCGAGCGCATGCTCGCCGCCGCGCGCGGCGCCGGTATCGATGCCGGCACCTTCCGCGAGCTCGGGATGCGCAATGCACTGCGCCTCTGGGCGAAGTGAGCTCGGTGGCGCGAGGCCAGCCGGGCAAGCCGGTCTGGGTCGGCCGAGCTGGGTCAGCCAAGCTGGATCAGGCGAGCTGGATCAGGCGAGCTGGGCGACCCGAATCTGGGCGCGCTCGGCGCGAGCGCCCGTCAGCCAGGCGCCTTGTCCCCGGCAGCGTCAGGACCACTCGCCGCTGATCCTGACTCGCGGCGCCGGTCCAACAGCAGATGCTCGATACGCGCGAGGCGCTGCTCCATGGCCTCGGTGTGCTCGCGGATCCAGTGGACCTCCCCGACCTCGCCGGTGCCCTGCAGCAGGTCCATGCGCTCATGCTCCTTTTGCAGCGTTTCCAGCACGATGCCGATCATCATATTCAAGAAGATAAAGGCGATCACGAAGATGAAGCTCAGGTAATAGGCCCAGCTCAGCGGATAGACCGCCATGGTCTCGTACATGACGTCCGTCCAGTCCTCGAAGGTCGCCACCCGAAACAGCGTCAGCATGGCAATGGAAATATTGCCCCACAGCGTTTCATTGATCTGATGAAAGAGAATGCTCCCCACCGCCGCATAGATGTAGAAGATGATGAACATCAGCAATGAGACATAGCCCATGCGCGGGATGGCGCTGACAAAGGCGTTCAGCAGCACCCGCAGCTCCGGGATGATGGAAACCAAGCGCAATACTCGGAAAATGCGCAGCAGCCGCCCGAGCAGCGCCATCTGGCTCTCTTCGACCGGAATCAGACTGGCGACGACGATCACGAAGTCGAAGACGTTCCAGCCTTGGGAGAAGAAGCGGCGCAAACTGCCTTCGGCGAGCATACGTACCGTGATCTCAGCCAGAAAGAACAGGGTCACGGCGACATCCAGCACACTGAATACGGCGAGCACCCGCGGCTCGAACTCATAGGTGCTGGCGCCGATTACCAGGGCCGAGACGACGATGACGATGACCACGAAGGCCTCGAAGAGCTTGTTGTCTTTGAGCGCCGCGAAGCGGCTTTGCAGGGCTTGCAGCCAAGGCATCCTGGGGAGACTCCGAACGGGCAGGGAAAACAGGCGCATCGGGGAGGCGGCGGACCTCCCTAGGGGCGCGTGCAGGCGTCGGGTGCCGCACGGACAAGGCTTCGAGCGCCAAGTCGGCCGCGGCAGGAGATGCGCTGTCGCAGCCGCCGCCAGGCCATCGCGGCGAGCACACTCGCACGATCGCTGCACACCCAGGGCCGCGTTGCGGCACACCGCCGATATGGTTGGCAACGGCCCCAGGATGTCATAGTATCCTTGCCGGCCGACAACAACGAACCCGACGACAAGGTATCACGGGTCAGCCGTGGCTCCCCCTCATCGAGCCCGGCTTCGCCACCAGCCCGGCTTTGCCACCAGCATGGCATCACCGCCAGCGTGGCATCACCGCCAGAGTGAGGAAACGCATGTCTGCTCCTGAAGGCAGTCGCGGCCACAGCAGCACCCGGGGTCGCCGAGGCAAGCTCATTGCTGTCATCTTGCTGTTCGTCAGTGGCGTGGCCTTCGCCGGTATCTTCAATGCCGGGCTCGCCTACACCAACGAAATGGAATTCTGCGTGTCCTGCCACAGCCTCGAAATCAGCTACAACGAATATAAGGAAAGTCTTCATTTCAAGAATCAGTCCGGCGTGCAGGCCACCTGCGCCGACTGCCATGTCCCGAAGCCCTTCGTCCCGAAGATGATTACCAAGGTCATTGCGGCGAAGGACGTGTATCACGAGATCGTGGGCACCATCAGCACGCCCGAAAAGTTCGAGGCCCACCGTTGGGACATGGCCACACGGGTCTGGGACAAGATGCGCCGGACCGACTCCCGCGAGTGCCGCTCCTGTCACGAATTCGGCGACATGGACCTGTCGGAGCAGGGCCGCATGGCCCGCAGCCGCCACGCCCGCGCCGAGGAGAAGGGCCAGACCTGCATCGACTGTCACACCGGCGTTGTGCACATCGAGCCCTTCGAGCCGGACGACGACGCATGAGCACCGCCTCCGACACGCCGCTGGCCGCGACCATGGCCCCGACGGTCGTGGCCGAGCGCCTGGCGGCCCAGCATGTTCCGATCCAGCACGTTCCGGTCCAGCGCCCGCGCCGTGGCCGGGTCGATGGCCTGTTCAGGGCTATTGGCACCAGGGGCGCTCTGGCCGCCTGCCTGCTGGCCGTCTCGGTCGGCCTGGCCGCGGCCGCCGACCAAGAGGCTGCTAGCGCAGCCACCGACAGCGATCTCGCCAAGGAGCTTCGCATCGCGGCGATGATCGACGACGCCGAGCGTGTCGAATCGCTCATCGCCGCCGGCGTCGACGTCGATGCAGCGAGCGAATTCGGCAAGACGGCGCTCATGTTCGCCGTGGAAGGCGGCAATCTCGACACCGCCGCCCAGCTCCTGAATCACGGGGCCGACGTCAATGCCCGCACCGCCGCCGGCTGCACGGCGCTGACCTTTGCCGCCGAGAACGGCCACATCGGCCTGTCCGCACTGCTGATCGAGCGCGGCGCGAACGTCCACGATCGCACTCGCGCCGGCTGGGACTCGCTGATGATCGCCGCGCGCTACGGCATCGCCCAAATGGTGCGGCAGCTGCTGTTCCGCGGCGCAGACCCTAAGGCCGCCGACAAAAACGGCCGCACCGCACTGATGCAGGCGGCCGAGCGCGGCCATACCGAGGTCGTCCAGCTGCTCTTGAACGCCGGTGCCGACGTCGACGCCCGCGACGCCGAGGCCGCCACTGCGCTCATCATCGCCGCCGATGCCGGACATGTGGGCACGGTGGAGACGCTCCTCGCCTATGGGGCGGACGCCAATGCCCGTGACGCGCTCGGGGCGACTGCACTCATCTGGGCCGTCAATCGCGGTCACGCCCGCATGGCGACAACGCTGCTCGCCCACGGCGCCGACCCGAACATCAAAGACCACGACGGCAACTTCGCTCTGCGCGAGGCCGTCGCAACACGACACAACGACCTCATCCGCCCGCTGCTCGAGCATCGCGCCGATCCCGCCCTCACCGATGCCGAGGGCCGGACCGCCGCAGACATCGCCCGCGAGCGCGGCAACGACGAGGCTATCACGTCGCTGGTGCAGCCCTAGCGCTGCACCGAGAAGCACTCGGTGCGCTCCCACTGCTGTACCGATACTGATGCACGGATCATGCGACCGCACGCGGTTTTGCAGTCCGGCATGGCGGAGTAAACACAGCTCCGCCCGATCCGCAAAAGCCTGATGATTCCGTTATGGAGGAAGTATGGCCAAAGCAACGATGATAACGGCCCTCGCCGGCGGCGCCCTGGCCCTCGGCCTGTCCGCCGCCGTCACCGCAGACGACGACCTCGCCACCGGCAAGATGCTGGTGGATACCTGCGCCGGCTGCCATGGCACCCATGGCAACAGTGTGGGTCCAGCCTCGCCCAGCATTGCCGGCATGGATCCCTGGGTATTCACCGACATGATGTTCGCCTTCGCCGAGGGCGACACCTACTCCACCATCATGGGGCGCATCGCCCGCGGCTACACCGAAGAAGAATGGGAGCTGATGGGCGAGTACCTGCACAGCCAACAGTTCGAGCCCGCCGATCAGGAGTTCAAGCAGGCGCTGGTGGACAAGGGCGCCGACCTGCACGACAAGTACTGCGAGAAGTGCCACATCGAGGGCGGCAAGCCGGTACCGGATGAAGAGGACTACATCATTCTCGCCGGGCAGTGGACGCCGTATCTCCAGTACGCCATGAGCGATTTCCAGAACGACCGCCGCATCCTGCCGAAGAAAATGGGCCGTAAGCTCGAGCGCATGCTCGAGGCCGAGGGTGACGAGAGTCTCGACGCGCTCTACGCCTTCTACGCGGCCTATACGGACTTCGAAAGCTCCGGTGCCGGTGACGACGACGAAGACGACGAATAAGCGAGCGGGAGGACCAGCCACATGACCATGAACAGACGTGATTTCGTCAAAGCCACCGGCGCGGTCGCGGCGGTGGGCGCACTCGGTGCACCGACCATCGCCTTGGGCGAAGGCAAGAAGGTCGTCGTCGTTGGCGGCGGCACCGGTGGTGCCACGGCCGCCAAGTACATCAAGATGGCGGACGAGGGCATCGACGTCACCATCATCGAGCCGAACGAGGAGTACTACACCTGTTACATGAGTAACGAGGTGATCGGCGGCAAGCGGCAGATGGCCACCATCAAGCACGGCTACGATGGCCTGCGCGCCCGCGGCATCAAGATCGTGCATGAGATGGCAACCGCCATCGACCCGGAAAAGAAGGTCGTCAAGACCGCGTCCGGCGAATTCCCCTATGACCGCTGCGTCGTCTCGCCGGGTATCTCGATGATCTATGACGACATCGAGGGCTACAGCCCCGAGGTCGCCGACAAGCAGATGCCCCACGCCTGGAAGGCCGGCCCGCAAACCAAGCTGCTGCGCAGCCAGCTGGAGGCCATGGACGACGGCGGGGTGGTGATCATCGCCGCGCCGCCGAACCCTTTCCGCTGCCCGCCCGGCCCGTACGAGCGCGCCAGCCAGATCGCCATGTACCTGAAGGAGAACAAGCCGAAGTCGAAGGTCCTGATCCTCGATCACAAGCAGAAGTTCTCCAAGCAGGGGCTGTTCACCCAGGGCTGGGAGCGCCTCTACGGCTTCGGCACCGAGGACAGCCTCATCGAGTGGCGGCCGGGCCCGGACGCCGGCGTCAATCGCGTCGACCCGGAGACCATGACGGTCTTCACCAACTTCGACGAGGAGACCGGCGCGGTGGTCAATGTCATCCCGCCGCAGAAGGCGGGGCAGATCGCCCTCGATACCGGCCTCGCCGACGACAGCGGCTGGTGCCCGGTGGACAAGAAGACCTTCGAGTCCACTCAGCACGCGGGCATCCACGTCATCGGCGATGCCGCCATCGCCACGGCCATGCCCAAGTCCGGCTATTCCGCCAACAGCCAGGGCAAGGTGGCCGCCGCGGCCATCGTCGCTCTGCTGAACGGGGAGGAGCCGGGTGTGCCCTCCTATGTCAATACCTGCTACAGCATCATCGGCAAGGACTACGGCATCTCCGTCGCCGCTGTTTATCGCCTGAGCGAAGACGGCAAGACCATCGCCGGCGTCGAGGGTGCGGGCGGCCTGACACCCACGGATGCACCGGACTTCGCCCTCGCCCGCGAAGTACAGTACGCCTACAGCTGGTACGACAACATCGTGCACGACATCTTCGCCTGACGGCGGGCTACCCGGCAGCGGCGCCGCGCGCCGCGTGCCGGAGCCGGTCAGCGCTCGCGGGGCCGCTCGGCCCCTTTTTTTGTGCCCGGCCACCAGCCTGGGAAGCCGCCGGTTGACTGACTTTCCCCTGCGCGCCTGCACGGCCCGTGCCGATCCGGGTCAGGCAAGGCCAATCATCGGCTGGGGCTTGCACTATTGCGACACCCGGCAATGGCCGCTCGCGCGGGCCTCCCGCGGCGCCTGATACCGCGCAATATCCAAGGAGTCCCAGCTGTCTAGGCCTTGATTGACGCGGCATAATTCGCAGCCGATCGAACACCAGAACAATGACGCCATACCATCACCCGGAGAGAGTAGATGTCCGCGCACACTGACCAAGACCCGAATCTCTGGAAGACCCTCTTTTGGCTCTTACTGGCATGCCTGATCGGCGTCTACTGGCTCTATGAGCACCACAGCGAGGTCCTACAACGGGAGCTCGCGAGCACGAAAGCGGCACTGGCCGACGCTAGCCAACGGGTCGCAACCATCGACACCGAGCTCGCCAAGCGCGAGGCCGCCACGGCGAGCGCCGAGCAGCAGATCGCCCGACTGCGCCAAGAGCATGGCGCAGAAACCGACGCGCTTAAGGCCGCGCATGCCGAGACCCTGGCGACGCTCAAATCTCAGCACGCCGACGCCGTGAACGCCTTGACCTCGAAGCATGCCGACACCGTCGCCGGCATGGAAAGCATTCACGCCGAGACGGTGAGCCAGCTCCAGAGCGACCTCGCCGAATCCAAGCAGACGGCGGCGGCCATGCAGGAAGAGCTCGCCGGTCTCCGCAAGCGGAGCAAAACCGCGGACCGCGAGCTGGAACAGAACAAGGCATCGGTGACTGCGCTCAACGAGCGTCTCGTGGAAGTCACCGAAGAGAATTACGAGCTGAGCGCAAAGCTTTCGGCGGACAACGAGACCATCGCCGGCCTCCACTACGAGCTCAACACGGCCAACCAGCTGGAAGCGGCACTGCGCGACAAGCTCGAGCGCGGTGCGGCGCGCCAGGAACGTCTGCAAACGCTGGTCGACAAGGAAGAGGCCGCTATCCTGGACCTACAGGACAAATTGGTATCGCTCACGCGCGAGCGCGAGACCCTCGCCGCCCAAGCCGACGAGGGCACCAAGGCAGCGGCCGGTGAGCCCACCGAATGGCAGGAGGAGCTCGCCGCCAGTCAAGCCGTCATCGCCGAGCTGAAGGCCGAGCTGGACGCCGCAGTGCAGGAGCGCGAGCAGGCGCAGGCCGAAATGGCATCGTCGCCGGCGGACACCGCTCAGGCCGAGCAGGCGATTGACCAGCGCTCGGAGGCGAGGGCTCGCATCCAGGCGCTGGAGACACAGACGGCACAGCTCCAAGAGCAGCTCGCGACCCGGGACGTCGCACTCCAGGAGGCCCGCGCCGCCGCCGCCGCAGCCCCGGACGCCGATGAAACCGCCGCGCTGAAGGCCGAGGTCGAGGCGCTGGAGGCCGAGCGCGCCGATCTCGCGGCAGCCCGTGAAGCAGCCCAGGCCGCCGCCACCGATGCCGAAGCGGCGCTGGAGCGCGAGCGCGCGGCCCTTGCGGAGATGCGTGACGCCCTCGACGCCGAGCATCAGGAGCGACTCGCCCAGGCCGACGCCGAGCTCGCGGACGCCAAGGCAGCGCTGGCGGACCAGCAGGCAGCGCTGGAAGAGGAGCTGGCGGCGGCCAAGGCGGCGCAAGCCGCGGCGGACGACGCCGATGACGCCCGCGTCGCCAAGCTCAGCGAGCGTGTCTCAGAGCTGGAGGCAAAGCTCACGCAAGCGCAACAAGCGAGCGCCGCGCTCGAGGCCGAGCTCGCCGCTGCGGAAGCCGCCCACGGCGAGGCACTCGCCGCGGCAAGGGCGGCCGGGCAGGCTTCCGCTGAGCGCATGCAGACCCTCTACCGCGAGGCCGCCGAGCTCGGCGGCCAGCTCACCGATGACGGCATTCTGCTCCGTCTCGCCGGCGATGAGCTGCAGTTCGCGTCCGGCACCGCGACACTGCCCGAAGCCGAGCTGCCGAGCCTAGATCGCATCGCCGAGCTCCTCAAGGCGCAGCCGGCGCTCACCATCCGGATCGAGGGACACACCGACAGCTCCGGTAGCGCCCAGATCAATCAAGCGCTCTCGCTGGCGCGGGCAGAAGCGGTGATGCAGGCGCTGATCGCACGCGGGATTCCGGCCGCGCGCATCAGCGCCGAGGGGCTCGGCGCAGCAAGACCGATCGCCGACAATGCGACCGAGCAGGGCCGGCGCGAGAACCGCCGAGTGGAGGTCTATGCCATCCGCAGCGATGCAGGCGAGGGCTGAGCCGCTGCCAGCGCCTCCACCAGTGCGCCCCCACTGAGCAAGCGGCGGCGCGCCGCCTGCCACTGACTCAGCGCCGCCAGATGCGCTCGTCCACCAGTGTCTTGAGCGCCCGGTGTGCCGGTGTGTCCAGGGAGGTAATCGCCAAGCTGGTACGGTAGCGCCCGGCCTCCGGCACCGAGCGCAGCACGCGGGCATAGACATCGCCGCAGACCGGATGGCTCGCAGTCTCGGGCAGCCGGACGGCGAGCTCGGTCAGGCGCGGGAACGGCATCGGCAGCTCCGCCGAGAGACCATGATAGCCAATGTCCCGGATGCGACCGCGCAGCGGCTCGCTACTGACGCGCTTGGCTTGCACCTGATGAAACAACGCGTCCAGGTCCACCTCGACCCTGGGCGAGCGCCGGGGCTCCACCGCCGGCACCCGCAGCAGGCAGCCGTGGTGGACCGCCCGCAGCGGATACAGGGCGAGCGGCTCGGCGAGGCCTTTCGGCTGAACCCGGTTCGCGGGGCCGACGATGACGCGGTCCGCGGCCTGGGCGCGTACCGCGGCGCTGATCAGCACCTGTCCACGGAGGCTGAAGCCCTCCATGCGGGCGGCCAGATTCACGCTCTCACCGATGACCGTAAAGGCCTGGTGATGCGCCGGTCCAAAGCTGCCGGCCATGACGGCGCCGGTGTTGACGGCGACGCCTGCGTACAGCGCCGGCTCCCCGCGGCGCCGGAGGTCGTTGTTCAGCTGGGCCATCGACTGCTGCATGGCGGCCGCGCAGGCGAGCGCCCGGCCCAGATCGTCGGCGCCGGCTTGCGGCACACCGAAGACGGCCATCACCGAGTCGCCCATGAACTTGTCCACATGGCCGCCGTAGCGGTCCACCATGGCGCACATGGCCGTTAGAAAACGGTTGAGCAGCTGCGCCATCAGCCGCGGCGGATGGCTTGCCATCAGGCTCGTGAAGCCCCGGATGTCGGCAAGCACGATGGCGACTTTCGTCTCGATGACGGGCGGCGATTCCCGAGCCGGCGCCGGCGCATTGTCCACCGCGCCCGGGGCATGCCACTGGCTTTGTTGCATGATGGCTGTGCGTCATCGTTCTAGGTCTTACCCAAAGTGTGGCACAGCACTGGCAGCTTGCAGACAAAACGCGGGTTTGAACCGACGGGCGGATAAGGCTCCTCATGTCGGTGCCGACAGCAGTGTCAGCAGCCGGTCCAGCTCCGGCGGCGCGCGCGTATCGACGAAGAGCGTGCGCGCGCGCTCTGCCGGCGTCAGCGCCTCCCGGGACTTGAGCTGATGCTCCAGCACTTGGAGATCCGCCTCGGAGGCGTCCTTGCCAACGGCATAGCGCTCGGCGACCCGGCGGCGCAGCACGGACGGCGGCGCGTCCAGCGCCAGACAGTCGAAGGCACACCCCAATTCGTCCGCCAAGGCCCGAAACGGGTGCCGTCGCTCGCCCGACAGGAAGGTCGCGTCCACCAAGACCCCATAGCCTGCCTGCACGCATTGTCGCGACAGCTCCAACAGGCGGGCATAGGTGCGCTCGCTGGCATGAGCAGCGTAGATACCCTGGTCGGGCTCCGCCTGGGTGCGAGCCATTGGGGGCAGTCCGAACAGACGCTTGCGCTCCACATCGGAGCGAATGTGGATGAGCGGCAGCCGCTCGGCGAGGGCCGCCGCCAGCGAGGTCTTGCCGCACCCGGACAGGCCGCACAGCAAGACCACCCGCGGTACCCCCGGCTGCCTGCTGCAAGCCAGCGCGCGGTGCACATAGCCCCGCAGCACATCGTCCTGAGACGCATCGGCGTGATGGTGCTGCGCCGCACCGATGGCGGTCACCTTGGCGCGCACCATGGCCCGATAGACCAGGTAGAGCCGCAGAACCGCGAGCATGCCGTAGTCGCCGCTGTGCATCAGGTAGCCGTTCAGCAGCCGCCGGGCCTGGGCCGTCTCGCCGACATGCATGAGATCCATGAGCAGGAAGGCCAGCTCGCTGGCGGTGTCGATCCAGCGCAGCGCGGGGTTGAACTCGATGCAGTCGAAGATCAGGGGCTCGCCATCGCGCACGGCGACGTTGCCCCGGTGCAGGTCGCCGTGGCACTCGCGGACATGGCCATCGCGCCGGCGCTGATCCAGCGTCTGCGCGAGCGCGTCGTACTGCCTCTGCGTCCACCGCTCCAGACGCGACAGCTGTGCCGCGAGCCGGCCATCCGGCGCGACGGCATCGCGGATCACGGAGAAATTCTCGCGCATCGGTGCCAGCACCTGATCCGGTGCACCGTACTCCCCAGCCGCAGATACCGCGGGGGCGTCGGCGTGGAATGCCGCCAAGCGCTCGGCCAGCGCGTCCGCGACGTCCGGCGTCAGGCGCCGACGCGTGAGCAACGCCGCCTGGCTGAAGCGGCGCATGTGCACGGCATAATCCAGCACCGGGCCGTCGCCGCCCAGCACCGGCGCTTGCGCTGTGCCGGTGATGGGGACAACGCCCAGGTAGAGCTCGGGCGCCAGGCGGCGGTTGAGGCGCACCTCCTCCTCGGCGAAGTGCTGGCGGCGCGCCAGGGTCGAAAAGTCCAGAAAGCCCAGATTCACGGGCTTCTTCAGCTTGTAGGCGTCGGCGCCCGCGAGCAGCACCCGGGAGATGTGCGTCTCGTGCACGGCGACATCGCCGGCCGCCGCGAGCTGCTCGCGCAGGCTTGCCACCAGCTCCGCTTGCCGACGGTCAACACAATCGCTGTCCATGGCGGAATCAGCGCCTTCGGTACTTGCGCAACACACTGTTTCTCCCCATGATTACGTCATCACAACACGAACACCGACGCATGAGGTCAAATATGTCCATCGAACGCATCGTGCTCGCCGTCGCCGGCAGCTTCGTCCTGATCTCCGCCATCCTCGCCTACACCGTGAGCGAATGGTGGCTGCTCTTCACCGGCTTCGTGGGGCTGAACCTGCTCCAGTCCGCCTTCACCGGCTTCTGTCCGCTCGCCACCATCCTGAAGAAGCTCGGCAAGGAGCCGGGCGCCGCCTTCTGAGCGAACGGTCAAGCGGCCTGCGCCGCCGAGCAAAAAAGGCCCCGCCCGGGGCCTTTTTTGTGGGCTACCCGGCCCGATTAGCCGCCCCGATTGCCCGCCGCCCGATTGGCCGCCCCTCATTGGCCGCCAGGGCAACGGCCGCGGGCAGTCGCTTCATTGTAGGTAACGCCCGGCAGAGCCCAGCATCGCCGTGACCAGACCGAGCCCGAGGTTGATCAGAATAATGCGCCGGATGGTGCCCACATGCTGCGCGGCCCCCGTCCAATCCTCAGCCGGCACGCGCTGAGCGAGGGCGCGATAGGGCACGAAGTAGAGATAGGCAAAGAGCGCGGTCATCACCAGCGCCAGCCCCATCATGACATGCACGTACCAGCGCATGTTGCCGTCGTAGACACCGAAGAAGATCCACAAGCCACTGGCCCAGAGCACGATCACGGCGATCCAGACCCAAACGAAGAAGCGATTGAACACCGCCAACAACAGCGGCAGCCGCTGCGGCGGCGCCAGCCGGGTCTGCGCCGACTGACGCAACGCGAAATGGGCGAAGAACATGCCGCCGACCCAAACGACGGTGGCGAGCTGGTGCAGGGCGATAGCGATGGCGAGCTGTGTGGTCATGGTACTGCGTTGGTCTGACATGACGAGACGGCAGACGCCGCGTTGGCGCTCCCGCCAGGGTGCAGGACGGCCGGATCGCGGCCCGAGCAACTGCCGGAGGCGCTCCCGATTGATTGGCCTTACCTGCCCAATAATCGGGCGAAGCCCGCCCGGTTGTGAAGCCGATCAGGGGACCGATCGGCGGCAGCGGATCAGCCTAGATCCGGCTCCGGCGGCATGGATGGCGTCGCGACCCGGTCCAGCAGCACCAGCGCATTGCCACCGACCGCCACTCGCGCCACAGGCAAGCCGTCTCCGGCCGCCCAGCGCGCCACGGCCGCCTGCTTGCCGGCGCCGGTGACCAGCACCAGCATCCGCCGCGAGCGACACAGCGCCGAGGGCGTCAGGGAAACCCGATCCGGCGGCGGCTTTGGGGCATCGTGCACCGGCATCACCAGTGGACCGGGGCAGATCTCGTGGCCCGGGAAAAGGCTCGCGGTGTGGCCATCTTCACCCATGCCCAAGAGCACGAGGTCGAAGGGGACCGCCCCAGCCACCACGGGCTCGTAGGCCGCGCTGGCGGCCGCCGCGCCCTGCTCCGCGGGTATCGGGTGCACCTGCTCCCTCGGAACGGGGACTTTCGCGAGCCAGACATCGTCGGCGGCGCGGCTGTTGCGCTCGGGCGAATCCGGCGGCAGACAGCGCTCATCGCCGTGGTAGAGGTGCCAATGCGCCCAGTCGGCCTGCGCCTGCGCCAGCAGTCGATAGGCCGCAAGCGGCGTCGACCCCCCGGCCAGCACCAGCCGAAAGGCACCGCGCGCAGCGATGGCATCGGCGGCGGCATCCAGAATCAACCGCGCCGTTTCGGCGGCGACGGCCTCGGTGTCCGCCAGCACCTGTGTCTCGACACCAGTGAGCTGCATCATGATCCTGCCTCCCGGCTCGGCCTGCCAGATGCCGTGGCGCCGGGCGCCCCTGCGCTCGGCCCGTCGCACGGCGTTCGCTGTCCTATGGTACGGGCTATGTGCGGTATGGCCTAGGGCAGTCAATGCTCCGGCCGCCCGGGCAGGCCGAGCGGGGAGCCGGGTCACCGCGGCTGTGCGCCGAGGCGCTGCACCCAGACGGGCCTGCCGGCAGGCTGGGCAACGGCCCAGGCTGCGCCTACACTGCGCCCCGCTGCCAGCTGGAGCAACGCCCCTCACCGGCTGCGCTACAGGCGCGCCTGCATGTCCCCACCCTTTGCACGTCCCCAACTCCCGTATGTCCCCACCCATGGTCCTGCTCATCGAGGCTTGCGACGCCAGGCGTTATGCCGTGCGCCTGGAGCTCAAGCCGCTCGGTGCCGAAGTCCGCCAGGCACACAGCGTCGAGCAGGCGCTGGCGTTCGTGGGCGAACGCCAGCCCGACCTCATCATCTGCGCTCCGTCGCTGCCCGGCATGAACGCGTTGGACTTGCTGGAGCTGCTGCGCCTGCGCTACGGCGCCGGCGCCGCACCCGTTGTCATTCATTGCCGTGACGAGACTTGGCCGCTGGCCGACGCGGCCTTGCAGCGCGGTGCACTCGCAGTGGTGGGCTCGGGCGCGCTCGCGCAGGGACTTCCGACTTGGCTGCGCGCGGGCAGTGCCCCGGCGCAATCCGCTGTCGCGGCCACCATGGGCACGCCGGCGCGGATGTCGCAGCCGCCGGATCATATGGGCGAGCGATCGCTCCCGAGCACCGCCGGCGCGAGCGCAACGGCGGCGCCAGCGCAGCGGGGCGTGCTGGTCCCGCATTGTTTCGGTCAGGTGCTCGCCGGCGTGCTCCTCGGGCTGCTGCTCGGGCTCTGGATCACGGCGATGCTGGCGCCCTGAAAAACCAATCAGGCAAGCACGCGGGAGCAGCGGTCGGTGAGCCGTCGCGGCGGCCTGACACGGTGATAGGGCGCGGCCACAGGGCACAGGGCGCTTGACGCCCGACGTGTGGTCCAGTACCACTGCCATTGGCCCACCGCGTCAGCGAGCGCAGCGCGGGACGGGCCGACAACCGACGAGGACGACTTCCATGGCAGAGACGATGCAAGACATCTTGAATCCCGGTGCCCGGACCCATGACCCCGACTTCCCGGATGCACCGGCGGATTGGACGAGCGCGAGCGCCGCGGCAACCGCCAAGGACGAGGGCATCACGCTGACGGACGACCACTGGGCCGTGATCCGCGCACTCCAGCATTTCTTTGCCGAGGACGAAGCGCCAAGCGTCCGCACCGTGCACGATGCCCTGGACGAGCGCTTCCACGGCAAAGGCGGCATCAAGTACTTGTATGAGATCTTCCCGGGCGGTCCGGTGGCTCAGGGCTCGCGCTTGGCGGGTCTGGAGCCTCCGCCCGGGTCGGTGGACTCCTCCTTTGGCAGCGTGCAGTAGCCCAAGCCAGCGAGCTCGGCTAGCGTAACGGCGGGGCACAACCGCCGGCGCTGGACCAGCAGGCACCCCTTGGACCCACAGCAAACGGATCGCCGGGCGCGGAGCATGCAGGCACCGGACGCGGTGATAGGGCTCCTGGCGAGGGTCAGGCGTTGGCTCGGCCGCGATCTGCCGCCGCGCACGCTCGAGCTACGCTTCGCGCCGACATCGCAGCGCCGACAAGGGCGCCGCCCCCCGCTGACCCCGGAGGCCGCACACGAAGCCCTCGGGCGCCACAGCACGACGCCAGAGGCATACCTGACCGAGCTGCTGAGCATCGCCGCCGGCAGCAACCATTGGCCGCTGTCGTCCAAGCGGCGCATGGCCCTGCTGGAGTCGCTGACCGGGTGGTTCTATGTGGCGGCGGCGCCGGCACTGGTGCAATTGCTCCATCAGGGCAGCGGCATCCCGGAGCCGCCGCTGCGCCGCGAGACACTGGAGCTGCAGGATCGGTGCGCAACGGCGCTGGTGGAGGGATATCGCATCGTCTTCAGCGCCGGCTATCAGGCCAGCAACTTCTCCTACTGCCGGGCCCGTGCACGCGTCTACCGCAGTGCCTGCCGACTGCTGGAGCTCATTAAGCTGCGCCAGCGCATCGCCGGCGTGCGCTACATGGAGCTGGAATCCGACGCCTGGCGCCTTGCGCACACAGTGTTCGCTGCCATGCGCACCTGCGAGCCGGCGGACAAGACGCTGGATGCCCTATCCCTGCGCAACCAGGCCCTGGATCACCGCACCCAGGCCTCGCTGCGTCAGCATTACACGGCGCTGGCAACCTACGGCATCCTTGATTACTCCGCGTGGCCGGAGCACGAGCAGCTCGCCATCGACCGCTACAGCGCCGCCGTGCCCGACGCAATCCGCGTGCTCGATTACGACCCCGAGCGCGAGATAAAGCCCTGGCATCAGTTCGCAAGCTGCTACGACCAGGGTCCACCGGCGCGCCATCCGCCCGAGGACGAGCGCCATGGCCCCACGCTGCTCCTCGACCATCACGAGCTCGCCGCCCATATCCGCGCGGACGCGCGCGGCCTGTTGGGCGCCGTCGCCAAGGGCGAGAACCTCCGCATGCCACCGCGATTGGCACGCGTCGATGCCGATCAACGCATGGCCGTGGCCTATCTGCTGCAGCGCAACCTGCGCCTTCCGGAAGACTGGCCGGACGACTGGGCGGACGCGACGGAGGAGGCAAAGGAGCATCGGGACCTGCGCATCTATGTCGGCTTCGAGGAGGTTCGCAACCACCTGCGGACGGTCTTCCGGCGCGACCATGACAGCCGCTTGAAGCGCTCACGGGAGCTCACGGACCTGTTTGCGAAGCATTCGGCGATGATTGGCGAGGATGACTCCGCGACGCGACGGACATTGTGGTATGTCCTGCGCGACAGTCAGGACGGTATGCGCATCAGGACGCAGGAGACGCGCTTCACGAACCGGATGTTCGTCGGCAACCTGCTCGCCTACGGCTTCGGCGACGAGGTGGCGAACGCGCCGCGCATCGGCAAGGTGAACCGCATCTACCGGCCTGTCGCGGGTATCGTCATGCTCGACATCGACTATCTGGCGAGCTTCGCCGCGCCCGCGCGCCTGTTCGCCTGCCGGCCAGCGCCAACGCCGGCGGCCAGCGGGGACGTCACCGCGGCGGCTGTCACCGAAGACGACCTCATGGACGAGCCCTTGACATGTTTGCTGACACACCACCCGCAGCAGGGCTGGGGCATTATCACGCCCCCGGCGGAGGGGCTTTGGCAGCAGTCCCTGGTGTGCTTGCGCATGGGCCGGCGCTACAGCCGCGCGCGCCTCGGCGACGCGCAGGACGTTACCGATGAGTTCTATCGCTTCCAGGTGTCGTCTGCCGGCTTCCCGGACAAACCGCCGCGCTATCCGCAGGTCGCGGCCCGCGCGAGCATACAGGCCGCCACCGACGCAGCCGGCTGAGACTGTCCCGGTGCAGCGGGCGGATGCACATGTCTGATTCGATCGCGAAGCCGCGGTGATACCGCCGGGCTGTCGTCGACGTTGAGCGAAGCCTGGCTTCAGGCACAATAGTGCGTCACCCAATCCGGCCGCGCAGCACCCGGCCACCCACGGCCCGCCTAAGGGGCCCCTAGAGCTTCGCGGAGTCGTTATGGAGCCCACAGCCGCCGTCGTCTGGACCCAGTACGGGCTTTGCGTCCTGGCCATCGGTATCGCCGGTGTCAAGCTCACCGACTATGGCGACTCCATCGCCGACAAGACCGGCATGGGGGGGTCTTGGGTCGGGCTGGTGCTCATCGCCACCGTCACCTCACTGCCGGAGCTGGCGACGGGAATCACGGCCGCCACTGTCGCCATGGTGCCGGACATCGCGGCCGGCGACATCTATGGCAGCTGTGTCTACAACCTGGTGCTGCTGGCGGTTTTGGACCTCTTTAGCCGGCGTGGGCCGATCCTCTCACGCGTGCAGCGCCAGCATGTGATGACCGCCGGCTTCGGCATCCTGCTGATCAGCATCTCCGGCCTTGCGCTGCTGGCATCGAAGGCGGGCCTGTCCACACTGGCCGGCCACCTGTCCTGGGGCACCCCGGCAATCCTGGTGGTCTATGCGGTGGCCATCCGCACCCTGCACGGCTATCAGGAAGAGGAGGTCGAAGAGTTCGCCGACCAGGAGCCGGACCGCTACGCGGAGCACTCGCTGAAGTGGGTGGCGCGGCGCTACGGGATCGCGGCCTCGGTGGTGGTGCTGGCGGGCATCGCACTGCCCTATGTCTCCGAGGATCTGGCGGTGGTGATGGACTGGAACCAATCCTTTACGGGCACGCTGTTCACGGCGCTCAGCACTTCGCTGCCGGAGCTGGTGGTCACCCTAGCAGCGCTGCGCCTGGGCGCCGTGGACATGGCCGCAGGCAACGTCCTCGGCAGCAACCTGTTCAATATCCTGGTGCTGGCCATCGATGACCTGGTCTACACCCAGGGCTCGTTCTTCGCCGACATCTCCGAGGGCCACCTAGTCTCCGCCTTCACGGCCGTGGCCATGACCGGCATCGTCGTCGCCGGCATCTATTACCGACCCCGAATCCGAGTCCTCGGCATCGGCAGCTGGGCGAGCTTGGCCCTCATCGGACTCTTCGTGCTGAACGCCTGGCTCTCGTTCCATATCGGCGAGCCCCCCGTCCACTGAGGCGGCGGGCTTGCGCGGTCACTCGCTCATGGAGGCCGCCTACGTGGTGCACCAAAGTAGCGCCCGGCTGCGGCTGCGGGTGCCTGCACGCCGGCACAATGGGCCTTGGCTCGAGACCGCGGCCATCGCCTTACGACAGGCGCCGGGCATCACGTCGGTGCGCAGCTGCGCCGCCACGGCCTGCCTCACACTGCATCTGGCAGCGCAGACGCGCAGCGCCGCTGCACTGGCGCAACCGGCGCTGAGGACCGCTGGTATTCGGTTGGTGGGCTCGCCTTCGCCCCGGATCGCGGCGCACCATCCCCAGTGCACCCCGCCGCCACAGCCGATTGCGGCGACCGGCCTGCGCGCCGACCGACGCACCCTTGCGCTGACGCTGTTCCTGCTGCTGCTGGCGCGCCATTTGGTGCGCAGCGGCTGGCTGGTGCCCGGGCTGGCGCTGGCCTGGTACCTGTGGGAGAGCTTGCCGATACTGCGGCGCACCATGCGGGGGAGCAGCGAGCGCACCGGATCCTGATATCGCCGCGGCATCGACGCGCCGCCACAATGGCGATCAGCTCCGCATCGGGTGCAGGCGAGTTAATCTAGAGCCGGTGTCTGAGAAACGAAGACCGAATCCGGGCTCAGTCGTCCGCGTCCGGAAAGCGCCGCGGGTCGCGCTCGTCGACATCGTCGTCCATCAGAATGCGCTGGCCGTCGCCGTCGAGGTCTTCGAACTGCCCGCTGCGGGCGGCCCAGAAGAGCACGCCCACGGCGACCAGGCCGAGCACCAGCATGCCGGGGATCAGGCCGTAGATGACTTCCATCGCTGCCTCCGCAGGGGTGTTCGGAATACCGGCTCGCCGCTTGGCTAGGGCCGGTTCTTTCTTGGGGCCGGTTCTTGCTTGGGGGACCGTTCGCTGGCCGAGCGCTTGATAGGCGGCCCGTTGTTGGGGACCGCCGGGATCAGGCGCCGCCGCGGGACCGGCGCGGCCTGTCGGCGTCGACGAAGCCGCGGATACGGGCCGAATTGCCGATCACGGCGAGCGAGCTCAAGGGCATGGAGACGGCCGCCACCAGCGGCGTGATCAGGGCCGCCATCGCCAGCGGCACCATGATCACATTGTAGGTGATGGACAGGCCGATGTTCTGGCGGATGACCCGCAGCGTGCGCCGCGCGAGGCGGCCCGCATCGCGCACCCGGTCGAGCTCACTCGCGATGAGCACGATGTCGGCGCTGGCGATGGAGACATCCGTGCCGCTGCCCACGGCGATACCGACATCGGCGCGCACCAATGCCGGGGCGTCGTTGATACCGTCGCCCACCATGGCCACGCGCTGTCCGGCGTCCCGCAGTCCGCCGATGACGGCATCCTTGTCCGCAGGCAGCACCTCGGCGATGACCTGATCCGCGCCCACCTCCGCGGCGACGGCCTCGGCGACCCGGCGGCGGTCGCCGGTGAGCAGGGTGACGCGAATCCCGTCGGCGCGCAATGCGCGGATAGTGTCGGCGGCATCCGCCCGCGGGCGATCCCGCAGGGTGAAGCGCAGGGCTGCCGCGCCGTCGATGGCGCAGAAGACAGTCCCATCGCCGGCGTCTGCGCCTGCCCCCTCGTCGGCGAGGCCGGCTGTCACGGCGATGCCGTTGCGCGCGAGCCAGTCCGCCGTGCCGATCACCAGCGCGCTGCCGTCCACCCGGGCGCTGACGCCATGGCCGGGCTCGGCGGCGAAGTCATCGACCGCCAGCGCCTTGTGGCGGACGCCGGCCGCCTCCGCGAGGTCCACCACTGCACGCGCCGCCGGATGCTCCGAGTGCCCTTCGAGCGCGGCTGCGACCGCGAGCTGCCGTCGGCGGGGCTCGCTCCAGGCCGCCGGCGTCGCCAGCGGCCACTCGCCCCCGACATCCCGCACGGCGATGACCCGCGGGCGGCCTTCGGTGATGGTGCCCGTCTTGTCGAAGACGAAGTGGCCGATGGACGACAGGGTCTCGAGCACGGCGCCGTTCTTCACCAGGATGCCGTGACGGGCTCCGGTGCCGGAGGCCACGGCGATGGCCATGGGCGTGGCGAGGCCGAAGGCACAGGGGCAGGTGATGATGAGCACCGAGGTCGCGGCCATCAGCGCCGTCTCGGCATCCTGGCGCACCCAGAAGCCGAAGGTCACGGCCGCCAGGGCCAGGGTCACGGCGACGAACCAGGGCACGATGCGGTCCGCCGTGCACTGGATGGGCGCCTTGCTGGCCTGGGCGGATTCCACCAGCTCCACGATGCGCCCGAGTGCGCTGTCGCGCAGCACCGCGGCGACCTGCACCTCCAGGCTGCCGGTGCCATTGAGGGTGCCGGCGGAGACACTGTCGCCCACCGCCCGGGCCACCGGCGTGGACTCGCCGGTGAGCATGGACTCGTCCACACGGCTGCGCCCGCGGATGACCTCGCCGTCGGCGGGGATGGTTTCGCCCGGGCGCACCAGCATGACATCGCCCGGGCGCACCGCCCAGATGGGCACGATGGACTCTTCGCCGTCCTTGCGCAGGGTCGCCACCCGCGGCTGGAGGTCCAGTAGGCGCTGCGTCGCGGACACCGCCCGGCGCTTGGAGATGGCCTCCAGATAGCGGCCCACGAGGATCACGAACAGAAAGTTGACCACCGTGTCCCAGTAGACATGGCCGCTGCCGCCGACGGTGACGTAGAGCGAATACAGATAGGTGATGGACGCGCCGATGGCGATGGGCAGGTCCATGCCGAGGCGCAGCCGGCGCAGCCCGCGCCAGGCGCCAGCGTAGAAGGGCCAGCCTGAGTAGGCCAGCGTCGGCGTCGCAATGAGCAGCCCGATCCAATGGAAGAGGCCGCGGTACTCGCCCTGGTCGGCTCCCGCGTAGAGGGCGATGGAGATCCACATCAGGTTCATCGCCGCAAAGCCGGCGAAGGCCATGCGGTAGAGCAGCCGGCGGTTCTCGCGCTGGATGCTCCCCTCTGCCGCCTGCGGGTCGAAGGGCACGGCGGCATAGCCGAGGTCCGCGAGGCGTTGCAGCAGCGCCGACAGCCGCACCCGGGTGCTGTCCCATTTGACCCGCAGCCGCCGCCCGGTGAGGTTGACCCGGGCCTCGCGCACGCCGTCGACGCCGCCGAGGCCCTGCTCGATGAGCCAGACACAGGCGGCGCAGTGGATGCCCTCCACCAGCAGATTGACCTCGCGCTCGTCGGCGGACCCGGTCACGACCTCCTGCTGGATCTCGTCGAGGTCGTAGAGCGCCAAGTCCTTGGGCGGCTCCGGCGGCGGGCCGAGGAGCTGGCCCTCCGGCGTCCGCCGGTAGAAGCCCTGGAGGCCGGCGTCGTGGATGGCGGCGCAGACGGCCCGACAGCCCTGGCAGCAGAAGTGACGCAGCCCGCCGCCCACCTCCGCGCTGATACCGGCCTCGGCGGGTAAGCCGCAGTGATAGCACGGCGCCGGGGCCGGCTCGCCCTGCGCCAATCGGGCGCTGTCCTGGAAGGCGGTCACTGCGTCGGTGGAGGTTGCTGAGCGGTTGTCTCGGGCGCGATCGGTTCGGGGCGGGATCCGGCATGGGCTGAGCCTGTGCCGCGGCGGGCGCTACTGGCCAACACTGGCGGTCACGGCTGAGTCTCCCGGTTGGGGCGGCCGGCTGGAGCAGCCGGCTGGTGACTAGGGCTGACCGACACTGATGCGCGCGGCGAAGCTGTGGGCGCCCTCGCCGTGATGCACCGACACGACTGTGTCCCAAATCCCGCCCAGCGGAAAGGTCACCTCTGCTTCGAACAGCCCGGGGCCCACCTCCGTCATCGGCAGAGAGAAGTCACGGTCCGCATCCGAGGGACGATAGGCGAAGTACTTGACCCGATCAGCGCCCACCGGCTGGCCCACCTTGTCGACGGCGGCAAAACGCACCCGGCTCGCTTGCTCGGCACGGATGTCCGCCGGCGTGTCGATCTGGATAGTCCACTGCGGCCCCTCCGCCAACCGGGTCTGGATGGTGCGCTCCACGTCTCGGCCGCGCTCATAGTAGTCGTCGCGGATCAGGCCCGGATTGGTCGTAATGGCCAGCGTCACCATGGTGATGTTGACGCCGAGCACCACCACGACTGCACCGATCCAGCCGAGCACCCAGGGGTTCTTCCAGGTCCAGCGCCGCGCGGATGGGCGCGGCTCGGCGTCGTTGTCCATAGGCGGGCCCTCGGCAGCGGTCATGGTCGGGTTCTGCATCGGCGGTCTCGATCAAGGCTCGGGTCAGGGTTTGGGTCCGAAGAAGGCGCTCTCACGGGTCGCTTCGACCTCGGTGCCGTCCGGCAGGGTGGCGGCCGCGACGAAGGTCAACGGTATGCGCTCGGCATCGAGGTGCTCCCGATCCATCTTGACGAAGACGATGCCGGGGTTGACCTCGCCGTGCTTGGCCGCGATGGGCTCCTCGGCACCGCTCAGGGTCACCGGCACCTCGGACTCAACAGACACCGATACCATGAGGTCTTCGCTGGTCTTGTTCAGCAGCTTCAGGGTGTATTTATTCTGGATGGAGCCGTCGCTCAGCTGCACGAACAGCGGCGCGCGCTCGTGCAGGACCTTCAGCTCGATAGCCGACAGCGACGAGAGCCCATAGATGATACCGGAGAGCGCCAGCACCAGAATGGCCCCATAGACCCAAACCCGTGGTCTGGCGATCATGGGCGGCGCGGACTTGCCTTCGATTTCGTCCAGGGAGGCATAGCGGATCAGTCCGCGCGGGCGTCCCACCTTGTCCATGACGGCGTTGCAGGCGTCGATGCAGAGCCCGCAGGTGATGCACCCCTCCTGCTGACCTTGGCGGATATCCACACCAGTGGGGCAGACCGCCACACACTGGTTGCAGTCGACGCAGTCGCCGGTGGTGCGCGTTGCCTCCGTCTCACCCTTTTGCATGCGCCCGCGCGGCTCGCCGCGGCGCTCGTCATAGGTGGGCACCACGGTGGTGCGGTCCAGCATCACGCCTTGGATGCGGGCATAGGGACAGAGCCAGAAGCAGACTTGCTCGCGCAGCCAGCCGGCAAGCACATAGGTGCCCACGGTGAACAAGGCCACCGACGCGTAAACGGCGGCGTTGGCGTTACCGACGAAGAAGTCCTGCCAGAGCTTCCCCGCACCATAGAACCAGGCGACGAAGCTGAAGCCGGTCACGAAGCCGATCAGCACCCAGGCGAGGTGCTTGAGCGCCTTGACGCGGAGCTTGCGGCCGGTCAAAGGTGCCGACTCCAGCTTGCGGCGTTGGGCCGGATTGCCTTCCAGCTTCTCTTCGATCAGTGTGAAAACATCCGTCCACACGGTCTGGAAGCAGAAGTAGCCGCAGTAGACCCGTCCGGCCAGCGCCGTAGCCACTGCCAGCAGGATGGCGAAGAACAACAGCAACAACGACAGCATCCAGAAGTCCTGCGGGAGCACGGTCACGCCGAACAGGTGATACTGGCGATTCGGGATGTCGAACAGCACCGCCTGCCGTCCGTCCCAGCGCAAATAAGGGCCAAGGAAGAAGATCAGCCAAACCGAGGCCGCCAGCCATTTGATGGTGCGCCAGCGCCCGGGGACGCGCTTGGCATGGATGGTCTCGTTCCCGGTATTGACGTGCCATTGCTCGGCCTCGGCATAGATCTCGTCCATGCCCGCCGTCTGTGCGCCACCGGAAGTACTCTCAGACATCGGGTCCACCGTCGTTCAGTTGCGGGCCGCGACCACACGGCCGTCGGCGTTGGTGGGCTTGCGCTGCGCGATGACGCGAACGATAGCCGTCACGGACCCGCAATAACATTCGCCAAAAAAAAAGGGGATCTGCGCGATCCCCATTGCTCCGCCTCTCATCCCCCGCTTGCCTTAGTCCAGGGGAATGCCGCAACTATTCGGCATCCCCCTGCGGGCCTTGCTGCACCGCCATTCGCAAGCGCTTACCAATGGAGGAGCCTGGAAACCGCGTTTTTTGGATCCCTCGGGTTTCTGGCCAGGCTGGCCGCTCAATCGCTATCTCCGTTAAGACTGCTCTCCACCGCCTTTGTGTCGCTCGGCGTCCTCGTTCATCAGCTTCACCACCTTGAAAGCCAGGTAAATAAAGATGACAACGGCGATGATGACGCTGATGATCGAGCCCCAAAAAACCGCGTCGAAGTGCATGCTATCCTCCTCGACTCCCCGATTTGAGCCCCGGCCGGGGCCGCCGACGACGTCGCGCAGCGGCCCGTCGGGCGGTGCCTATTGTCCGCCACCGAGCTGGTGGACGTATACCGACAGCATCTTGATCTGCTGCGGCGTAAGCTTGCCTTCCAACTGCCCGACGTCGGAGAAGGCGGGCATGACCGCATCCCGCGTCTGCTCGACCCCGGGCTGGTTCACGCCATACTTGATGGTGTGCTTGGCGCTCTCGTAGCCACCGGGCCGGAAGCGCCAGATGCTGTCCGTGAGGTTCGCCGCGCCGACTGTCACGATCTCACCGTTGGGGAGCTCAGCGAGCACGCCATCACCCTTGGGGCCATGGCAAGCCTGACAGCCCTTCTCGTTGTATAGCGCCCAGCCGGCCTCACTGCCCTCGCCGCCCTCGGATAGCTCGACGACGAATTTGGAGAGCTGGTCGATCTCCGCGTCGCTGAGGATGCTGGCGTGCGCCGTCATCGCGCCCTTGCGACCGTTGGTGATGCTCTCGCTGATCTTGCCCAGCGAGCCGCCATAGAGCCAGTCATCGTCGGCCAGCACCGGATAGCCCGGATTGCCCTGACCGCCGCTGCCATGACAGCCGGCGCAGTAGTCGCCGAAGAGCACCTTCGACGACGCCAGGGTGTATTGCAGCAGCCCCGGATCATCGACGACCTGCGCCGGCGTCATGTCGGCGATCTGCTCGTCGTATTTCGCCCGTACCGCCTCGACCTGTGCCACGCCCTGCTTGTACTCCTTGATGGAGCTCCAGCCGAGGATGCCGGGGGTGAAGTCCTCGCCCTCCTCGGCCTGCCCCGGCAGCGCCGGCCACATGGGATAGAGGATTGCGTACAGTACCCACCAGGCGACCGAGGCCCAGAACGCAATCATCCACCAGCGCGGTGGCGGGTTCTTCAGCTCCCGCAGGTTGTCATCCCAGAAGTGCCCGGTGTTTTGCTCACCGGGAAAAGGGTTATTTTCCGCCATCGTTGTCTCCGAGATCTTCGAGGTCTTCGTCGAAGGGGATGTGCTTTCTGGATTCCAGCTTGTCGCGATGCTTCGGCCGGAACACCTGGAAATAGGCGACCACCATCAGGACGAAGATGACGACAGTGAGGATCAGACCGACCCAATCGGTCGGCGTCATCGCGCCCCAGTCAGTCTTGAAATAGTCCGACATCTTATTGGCGGTAATCCACGCCGGGTTCCAGCTTCGCCATGGTGCCCAGGACCTGGAGGTAGGCGATCATCGCATCCATCTCGGTCTTGCCTTTCACGAGGGCGGGTGCGTTCTCGATGTCCGCATCGTTGTAGGGCACGCCGATGGCGCGCAGGCCCTTCATGTGCCGCTGCATCCGCTTGCCTTTCACCATGCGCTCCTGCAGCCACGGGTACGCGGGCATAATGGACTCCGGCACCACGGATTGCGGGTCCACAAGGTGCTGACGGTGCCATTCATCCGAATACTTGCCGCCGACGCGGGCCATGTCCGGACCGGTTCGCTTAGAGCCCCACTGGAACGGGTGATCGAACATGGACTCCGACGCCAGTGAATAGTGGCCGTAGCGCTCACGCTCATCGCGGAACGGGCGCACCATCTGCGAATGGCACAGGTAGCAGCCTTCGCGCTGGTAGATGTCGCGGCCGGCGAGCTCCAGCGCCGTGTAGGGACGGACACCGTCACCGGGCTCCCAGCTCCATTGCTCCTTGCCTTCCGCGCTCACGGTCACGATGGGCTCCGCGCCGGGGCTCTCCTTATTCCACACGATCTCGGGGAAGCGGTTCGCCTCCTCGGTGCTCTTGAGATAGAACAGCGGCACGATCTCGACGATGCCACCGATGGAGAGCACGATGGCCAGCACGATGAGCAGGCCCCAGATGTTGCGCTCCATGCGCTCCTGAATCCCCTTCGGAGGGGTGTTGCTGTCGGACATTACAGTACTCCAGATTCGTCGTCTCTAGGCCCCGTGCGCTCAGGCTGCGGCCGGCGTGAGGGTGCCGCGGGCGTCGCGCAGGCTGCCCTGCGTCGAGGCCTTGCGCACCGTCATCAGGATGTTGAACAGCATAATCACGGCCCCGATGAGGAAGATGCCGCCGCCCACGGCGCGCATGGCGTAGTACGGATGCATTGCCGCGACGGATTCCACGAAGGTGTAGGCCAGGGTCCCGTATTCGTCATAGGCGCGCCACATCAGGCCCTGCATGATGCCGGCCACCCACATGGCGACGACATAGATCACCGTACCGATGGTGGCAGTCCAGAAATGGACATTCACCAGGCTCTCGGACCACATCTCGGTGTGCCACAGGCGGGTCATCAGATGGTAGATGGCACCGATGGAAATGCCCGCGACCCAGCCGAGTGCGCCGGAGTGGACGTGGCCGATGGTCCAGTCGGTGTAATGGGACAGTGCGTTCACGGTCTTCAGCGACATGACCGGACCCTCGAAGGTGGACATGGCGTAGAAGGCCAGGGCGATGATCAGGAAGCGCAGCACGTAATCGGTGCGCAGTTTGTCCCAGGCCCCGGAGAGAGTCATCATGCCGTTTACGGCGCCGCCCCAGGAGGGAATGATCATGGCCAGCGAGACCGCGGCCCCGAGGGATCCGGTCCAGTCCGGCAGCGCGGTGTATTGCAAGTGATGCGCACCGAGCCAGACATAGCCGAACATCAGCGCCCAGAAGTGAATGACGGAGAGGCGATAGGAGTAGACCGGACGGTTCGCCTGCTTCGGCACGAAGTAGTACATGATGCCGAGGAAGCCGGCGGTAAGGTAGAAGCCGACTGCATTATGGCCCCACCACCACTGGATCATGGCGTCCTGCACACCGGAGAAGAGGCTGTAGGATTTGAACACACCCACCGGAATGGACAGGCTGTTCACCACGTGCAGGTAGACGATCATCACCATCATACCGAGGAAGAACCAGTTCGACACATAGATGTGCGAGGTCTTGCGGATGGCGATGGTCATGACGAAGTTGGCCGTGAAGGCGAGCCAGACCACGGCGATGAGGATATCGATGGGCCATTCCAGCTCGGCATATTCCTTGGACTGGGTCAGTCCCAGCGGCAGCGTGATGACCGCCAGCACGATGATCGCGTTCCAGCCCCAGAACGTGAACCAGGCGAGCTTTTCGCTCCACAGGCGGACGCCGCAGGTGCGCTGGACGGTGTAGAAGGCGGTCGCCATCAGGGTACAGCCGCCGAAGGCGAAGATGACGGCGTTGGTGTGCACCGGGCGCAGGCGCCCGAACGACAGGTAGGGGCTGTCAAAGTTGAGGAACGGCCAGGCGAGCTCTGCGGCGATGTAGACGCCGACGGCCGCGCCCACGACCAGGTACACGACCGCCATGATCGTGAACCAGCGTACAACGTCGAAACTGTATTTTTGCTCGGCTAGCCGATCGGCTGTGGCTTCCATAGGACCCTCTAACGGACTAGAGAAAAAAGGACTTTCGCTTGCTGTTTTCCACCCTGGAAATCATGCGCTGTAACCACAACGCCTAGACCGCGCAATGACAATTGATCACCGGGCGAAAGTCAAGCTGAGGACAACACTCGGGATTGGGTGACGCCGGCGGGAATCGCGGTTTTCTTGATCCCGAACAGTCGTCTAGAAGAATAGCCCTGACGCCGTAACCCTCTATTTCTCTGGCATATTTCGGCCTGGCGGGGGCGTCGGGACAGGCTCCCGCCGCGCACGGCGAGCACCGGCGACCTTGGCTCGGAGCTTGCTTTGAGCGGGACGGGTAGCGCAGGCGTGCGACAGCGCCGCACACCGAGGCTCTGGAGAGGCCTCCGCTGGGCACGGTGGGCGCCTGTAGGCCGAGCCCCACGGGCAAGCCGAGCCCCATGCGCGGGTCGGGAGCACGCTGCGCAGACGGGGCCGGTCGGCCGCGGCCCGGGTCACGACGGGTCGAGCCGCGCGAGCGGCGTCGCGAAGCCGGTGGCGCGCGGCGGTCGCCGCGCGGCCGGAGTGGCGGCCCGCGCCGGCGGGCCGGGCTCGGGCTACTTGAAGAAGGCCTCGACGGAGAAGCCCTCCTTTTCCAGGATGTCCCGCAGGCGCCGCAGGGCGTCCATCTGGATCTGGCGGACCCGCTCGCGGGTGACGCCGAGCTCATTGGCGACGCGCTCCAGGGTTGAGTGCTCGTAGCCGTGCAGTCCGAAGCGCCGCTCGACGACCTCGCGCTGCTTGTCGTTCAGCTTATCCAGCCAATGGTCCAGATTGGTGTGGATGTCGGCATCCTGGATGTCGTCGCTCGGGTCCTGGGCGCTGTCGTCGGGCAGCATATCCACCAGCGGCTTGTCCGCGTCCTTGCCGTAGGGCGTATCCACCGACGCGATGCGCTCGTTCAGGCCGAGCATGCGCTTGACCTCGCCGATGGGCTTGTCCAGCAGCTCTGCGATCTCCTCGGTGCTCGGCTCGTGGTCCAGCTGCTGCGCCAGCATCCGTGTGGCCTTCAGGTAGACGTTGATCTCCTTGACCACGTGGATGGGCAGACGCACGGTGCGCGTCTGGTTCATGATGGCCCGCTCCATGGTCTGGCGGATCCACCATGTGGCATAGGTGGAGAAGCGAAAGCCCCGCTCCGGATCGAACTTCTCCACCGCCCGGATGAGCCCGAGGTTGCCCTCCTCGATGAGATCCAGCAAAGGCAGCCCGCGGTTCAAGTAGCGGCGCGCGATCTTCACCACCAACCGCAGATTGCTCACGATCATCCGCGAGCGGGCCTCCTCGTCGCCCTGCTGGGCGAGGCGCGCGTAGTGGATCTCTTCCTCGGCGGTGAGGAGCTTGGACTCGCCGATCTCGTTCAGGTACAGCCGCGTGGCGTCGAAGTCGCTGTCGCCGGCGGAAAACCGGTGGCCTGCGGCGCGCTCGCCGCCATGGTCATCGCTGGTCTCGGCGCCGTCGGCATCGTCGTCGGCGGCCGGATCAGCGTCGCCGCCCTCGAGCAGCATGTCCTCCTCGTCCGGCACCTCTTCCGTGTCCGGTTCGTCATCGCGTTCTTGCGTGGACATGGGACACCCCTCAAGCGGCTTCGGGATGCGGCCTGGGCGACTGGCGCAACCCTGTGATGGTGTGGCCTTCTCAGCGCGACGGCGGGAGGAAGCGAAGCGGATCCACAGCGACGCCGTTGCGACGAATCTCGAAGTGCAGCAAGCCCTCGCCGTTGGCCGCTCGACCGGCGACGGCAACACGCTCGCCGCGCTTGACGCGATCGCCTTCACGGGCGTGGAGCTCGCGGTTGAAGCCGTATGCGCTCAGATAGCGGGAATTGTGCTTCACGATGATAAGGTTGCCGTAACCCTTGAGTCCACTGCCGCTGTAAACCACTGTTCCGTCGGCTGCGGCGGCAACCGGCGTGCCTTCGTTGACGGCGATGCGCACGCCTTGCCGCGTCCTGTCGCCGGTGCGAAAGCCCTGCTTGACCGGGCCCTGCACGGGCCAGTCCCAGGTGATGCCGGAGCTCGCGGCGTCCGCTCCAGCGACCGCAGCCGTGGTGCGCGCCGACGTTTTCACGGTACGCGCCCGCCCAGGCGACGACGTGCGCGCCAACGCCCGCCGCGATCCGCTGCCGCCCCGGCGCGAGCGCCCGTCCGGCGGCTCCACGCGCAGGAGGTCGCCGGCAAAGATGCTGTAGGGGGGAGCCAAATCGTTCCAGGCCGCGAGCTTGCGCATAGACATGCGCTTGTGCTCCGCGATCTCGCTGAGCGTATCGCCGCTGCGGATGCGGTAGTAGCCCGGCGGCGCGGGGCCATAGCCGTCGCGGCTGTCCACCGGCGCCAAGCCGCCCGCGCCGCAGCCCGCGAGCAGCGCCGCCAGCACCAGTGACGCCGCCAGCCGCAGCAGCTTCGGCATCGGCGCCTGCATCAGGCCACCCCCGCGAGCAAGGGTACGAAGGTGACGGGCTCCAGCACCTCATGCCGGAAGCCGACCGTCGTCCGGGTCAGGCGCAACAACACCTGGCCGTCGCCGCCGTTCAGCGGCAGCACCATGCGTCCGCCGGGGGCGAGCTGAGCTGCCAGCTGACGCGGCACGCCGTGCGCCGCCGCGGTGATCAGAATGCCGTCGAAGGGCGCGTACTCCTGCCAGCCCAGCGCACCGTCGCCATGGCGCAGCCGCACGTTGCGGCACTGCAGCGCCCGCAGCCTCGCCTGGGCGCGCTGCCAGAGGACAGCGACCCGCTCGACGCTGTACACCCGGCGCACCAGGGCCGCCAGAACGGCGGTCTGATAGCCGGAGCCCGTGCCGATCTCCAGCACCGTCGAGCAGCACCCGGGCGCCAGCAGCGCCTCGGTCATGCGCGCCACGGTATAGGGCTGCGAGATGGTCTGGCCGCTGCCGATGGGCAGAGCGGCGTCGTCGTAGGCATGGGTGGCCAAGGCCTCGTCCACGAACAGATGCCGCGGCACCTGGGTCATGACGCCAATGACGCGGGCATCGCCGATACCCGCGGCGGTCAGCCGCGTGGCGAGCCGCAGCCTGGCACGGCCGTGGCCCGGCACCCGGCCGGAAGCGGCCTCCGGGGCGAGCGTGCCGGCCTTCAAGGCAGTGCGTCCAGCCACCGACCGACGGGACCGAGCGCCGCGTGGCGGGTGAGATCGATCTGAATGGGCGTCACCGACACCTGCCCCGAGCGCAGCGCAAAGAAGTCGGTCCCCTCGCCCGCATCCTGCTCGGGGCCCGCGGGACCGATCCAATACATAGGCCGCCCGCGGGGATCCTGGATGCGCGAAACGGACTCCGCCTTATGCCGGTGACCGAGCCTGGTAGCAGCCACCCCACGCAGCTCGGCCAGTGGAACATCCGGCACATTCACGTTCAGGATAGTGCTCGGACTGAGCGTGGCGTCGCGCAGGCCGGAGACGAGCCTCACCGCCACCGCTCCCGCGGTCTCCAGGTGCTTCGGCTGATGGGCTGCCATGGATATGGCGATGGCCGGCAAGCCGAGGAAACGCCCTTCGGTGGCGGCGGCGACGGTGCCCGAGTAGATGACGTCGTCGCCCAGATTCGGGCCGTGGTTGATGCCGGCCACCACCAGATCCGGCTCCGCGTCCAACAGACCCGTGAGTGCCAGGTGCACGCAGTCCGTGGGTGTGCCGTTGACCCGGATAATGCCGGACTCCAGACGCTCCGCCCGGATCGGCACGTCCAGCGTCAGGGAGTTGCTGGCACCACTGCGGTCGCGGTCCGGCGCCACCACCGTGACCTCACCGAGCGCGGCCAGGGCGTCGGCGAGCACATGTAGGCCTGGAGACCGGTATCCGTCGTCGTTGCTGATGAGTATGTTCATGCTGTTGCAGCTGCGGCGAGGCGCTTGACCGGACGGCGCCCGCAACGTCGGGCACACGATGCCACAATAGGACGCCAAGACCAGCGGTTTCGGGCCCTGCATCGAGACCCAACATTTCCGACACGGGCGGCAGCGAGCGCGCGCCGCGGCAGACCTCTGCCAGGCAAGGCGCTTTCGCTGCCCTGCCGTGCGCACTCAGCGCACATCCGCGTCGAGGGCGCCGCCCAGCGCCGGCGCTCAAGCGGCATGATACAGCCAACGCGAGCAGGTGGTCCGAGCCCGCCGGCGACCCATCGCTTATCATAAGTCAGATGAACAAGCAGCTCCACGACTCTGATTCAGAAATATTTCGCACGGCGATGGGTGACGTCGAGCCGCTCGAGGCGAACCGTGCCGAGCCTTACCGCGAGCGCCCGCCCCCGGTGCCGCGCCCGCAGCCCGAGGAGGACCCCGCCGAGCGCCCCGAGCCCCTGGCCGAAAGCGAAGTGGAGACACACGACTACCTGATCTTCGCCCGGCCCGGCATCCAAAAGCGCGTCGTCGCGGAGCTGCAGCGCGGGCGCATCCAGCCCGAGCTCGAAGTGGACCTGCACGGTCTGCGGGTTGCGCATGCCCAAGCCCTGCTCAAGGACTTCTTCGCCGACTGCCGGCATCGGCGCGTGCGCTGTGCGCGCATCATCCACGGCAAGGGCCGCGGCTCGGACAGCCGCCAGCCCGTGCTGAAGTGCAAGGTGAACTATTGGCTCCGCCTGCGCGAAGACGTGCTTGCCTTCGTCTCAGCCACCCGTCGCGATGGTGGTACCGGCGCGGTCTATGTGCTGCTGCGCAATCCCGACAAGGGCAGCCAGCGGCGCACCCAATCGTGACGCCCCATCCCGTTCAGGCGCCCATTCAGGCGCCTAGCGCCGCTCGTTTGTGGCCACGGCTTTGGGCGGCCCTCGTTCTGGTCTGTGCCGCCGCTGCGGCCGCGCCGCAGACGCCGGCGACCACCGGCGCGGTGGCGGGCGAGCCCCCCGTCAGTCAAGCGCTGGTGGAGCAGCGCCTGACGCAAGTCGAGGAGAGCGCCGACCTGCCCGAGGCCGAGCGCACACGGCTCATCAGCGAGCTAACCGCCGTGCTGAAGGACCTCGCCGATGCCGAGCGTATGCGATCGGCAGCCACGGAGTACGCGGCGGCCATCACGCAGGCGCCGGCGCAGAGCGAAGCGATCCGCAGCGAGCTCGCGGCGGCGGCCGAAGCACCGACCGAAGCCCCGACCCAGGACCTGCCGGCGGATGCGGACCTGGCGACCATCGAGTCGCGCATTAGCGCTCAGCAGGCCGAGATCGCCGCCATCGAGGCACGCATCACGCGGCTGTCGGAGGCGTTGGAAGCCGGGGACCAGAATCCCGGCCAGATCCGCGAGCGCATTGCCGCCATCGATACGCGGCTGGCTGAGCTGGCGCCTGCTCCTGGCGAGGCGGACGCCGTCTCCGCCCAGGCGCAGGAGATCAGCGCCTGGGCGCGCCAGGCCCGGCGTGCCGTGCTGCGCGCCGAGCAGGAGATGCTGGAGCAGCAACTGCTGAGCGCCAGCGCGCGCCGCGAGCTGACCCTCGCCAAGCGCGACCTGGCGCGCCAGGAGCTGGAGGCGGCCAAGGCCCGCCGCGGGCTGCTCGAGCGCCGCGCCGACAGCCTGCGGCGGCGCACCGCCCAAGAAGTCCAGGAACTGATGGACGCCGAGCGTGCCGCCACCGCCGGCGCCCACCCCTTGATACAGACCTTCGCCAAGCGCAATGCCGCACTCGCCGAAACCGTCGGCGAAACCACGGAGGCGCTGGCGCAGCTCGACCAGCGACGCACCCAGCTGGAGCAGCAGCGCGCGCGCATCAAGGAAGACTTCGTCAATGCCCGCGAGCGCCTGGAAGCCGCCGGCCTGAACCGCGCCCAGGGTCAGGTGCTGATCGAGCAGCGCGGGCAGCTGCCGGACCCCCGCCAGCTGCGCAAGAACGCCGCGGCGCGCGCCGACCAGATCGCCGAGAGCACGCTGCGCAGCGTGCGCTGGCGCGAGGAGCTGCGCGGGCTGGACGACCTGGATGCCTGGGTGGATGCCGCAGTTGCCGAGCTGCCGGCGCAGGAGCGCGCTGACGTCGACCAGGCCCAATTGCGCGAGGAGCTGCGCGCCCAGGGCGAGACGCGCCGCAAGCTGCTCACCACTGCGCTGAAGCTGGAGGAGAGCTATCGCCGGTCCCTGGGAGAGGTGGACTTCGCGGGGCAGCAGCTGCGCGAGCTGGTGCAGCGCTACGACCGCTACCTTTCGGAGCGGCTGCTGTGGGTGCGCAGTATCGGTCCGGTCACCGAGCAGTCCTTCGCGGCCCTGCCGGCGGCCGTCGCCTGGGTGCTCAGCCCGCAAAACTGGGCCGCCGTCGGCACTACGCTAGCCGTGGAGGCGACACGCTCGCCGGTGCTCTGGCTCGGCCTGGCGGCGGTGGCTCTGTTGTTCTGGCGCAATGCGGCCCTGCGTCGCGCCATCCGCGCCAGCGCCGAGCCGCTGCGGCGCATCAGCACGGACCGCTTTCGCTACACCATCACCGCCTTGGGCCTGTCGCTGCTGGCCGCCGCCCCTTGGCCGGTACTGGCATTGACGCTCGGGCAAGTGCTGCAGAGCTCAGTCGCCGCAGACGGGTTCGTCAAGGCTGTGGGTACGGCGCTGATGGCCATTGTGCCGGCCCTGTACTATTTGCTCGCCTTCCGCATGCTCTGTCTGCGCGGCGGGGTCGCCGACCGCCACTTCCGCTGGCAGAGCGACACCCTGGTGCTGCTGCGCCGCTCGAGCCTCGTCGCAATCGCACTGCTGATGCCGCTGGGGTTCGTGGCCGCGATGATCCACAACCAGCAAGAGCCGATGTTCACGGCCACCCTGGGCCGGCTGTCGCTGGCGCTATTTAACCTGGGCCTCGCAATGGCGACCGCCGTGGTGTTGCACCCCAGTCGCGGTGCCCTCCAGCATGTGCTGGCGAAGCGCCCGGAGGCCTGGTATGCGCGTCTGCGCATGCTCTGGTATCCACTGGTTGTCGCGGTGCCGGCGGCGCTGGCACTCCTCGCCATGGCCGGTTTTCTCTACACCTCCGGCGTGCTGCTGCGCTCGCTGGTGAACGAGCTCTGGCTCGCGCTCGGACTCGTGGTGGTGCATCAGCTCATCGCCCGCTGGCTGCTCGTGGCACGGCGGCGCCTGGCCCTCAGCGCGGCCCTGGAGCGGCGTGCCCAGCGCGAGGCCGCCAAGGCGGCCGACGCCGCCGGCGCCGAGGCCCTGGCGGTGCAGGAGGAGGCCGTGGACCTGGCCTCGCTGGACGCCCAGACCCGACGGCTGCTGAACCTGGCCATTTTCGTGGCCGCCGCCGTCGGCCTGTCGCTCATTTGGTCGGACGTGCTGCCGGCGCTGAACCTGTTCGAGCGGGTGACCCTGTGGACCTACACCGGCGAGGTGGACGGCATCGAGGAGTCGATCCCGGTAACCCTCGCGGACTTGGGGCTGGTGCTGGTGATCATCGCCGCGGCCGTCGCGGCAGCACGCAACCTGCCGGCGTTGCTGGAGATCCTGCTGCTGCAGAGCAGCAATCTCAGCGCCGGTAGCCGCTATACCATCATCACGCTGACGGGCTATGCCATCACTGCCATCGGAGCGCTCTTGGTCTTCGGTGCCCTCGGCTTGTCTTGGGGGCAGGTGCAATGGCTGGTGGCGGCGCTGGGCGTCGGCATCGGCTTCGGCCTGCAGGAGATTGTCGCCAACTTCATCAGCGGCCTCATCATTTTGTTCGAGCGCCCGGTGCGCGTGGGCGACATCGTTACCATCGGCGACACCACCGGCGTGGTGACCCGAATCGAGATCCGCGCCACCACAGTGCGCAACTGGGATCGACAGGAGCTGTTGGTGCCCAACAAGGAGCTGATCACCGGGCGCCTGACCAACTGGACCCTGTCGGATCAGATCAACCGTATCGTGGTGCCCGTCGGCGTCGAGTACGGCAGCGACGCGCACAAGGCATTGGAGATCCTCGCCGACGTTGCCCGGGAGCACGAGCGTGTGCTCGAAGACCCAGCGCCGATCATCACCTTCGAGGGCTTCGGCAACGACTCCCTGACCCTGGTGCTGCGCTGTTTCCTCGCGGACATGGACTACCGGCTCGACACCATCACCGCCCTGCACCATGCCATCAACGACAGGTTCCGCGCCGCCGGCATCGGCATCGCCTTCCCGCAGCGCGACCTGCATATCCGCTCCGTGCAGCCGCTGGAGGTGCACCTGCGCCGCGACCAAACGCCGGTCGGCGGCCCCGGCACAGCCGCCGCCGCACCGGACTGACCTTGTCTTGCCCGCGCCGCCATGCCGCATCCCGATCGACTGCACAACTGGTTCGGCCTTGCCTTCGGCTACCGACTGAATGGCGCAGGCGGCGGCACGCCTATTGGCTGGGCGGACCTCGTCGAGACGGCGCCGGCAGCGCAGACCTGGGTCCACCTTGATCTGCGTCATCCGAACGCCCACCGCTGGCTGCGCGAGGACAGCGCCCTGGATCCCCTCACCCTAGAAGCCCTTTCCACCCTCACGGCCGGCCCCCGGCTGGCGAGCGGCGGCGAGGGGCTGCTCCTGGTGTTGAAGGGCATCGACCAACGCTCCACGGCAGCGCTGGGCGACATGGTGACGGTACGCTTGTGGACCGACGGCCGGCGCCTCATCACCTGTCAGCGCGGGCGCGTGCGCGCAATCGAGGACCTGCACGCGGCGTTGCGCCGGGGCATGGGGCCCGCCGGCATCGGCACCGTCGTTGCGGAGCTCGCCGACGGACTCATGACCCACATCGACGACGTGCTGGAGGAGCTTCAGGCCGCCACCCGCCGCCTCGGCCAGGCCGGCAACCGTGCCCGCCACCCCGAGAACCTGGTGGCCGAGCTCGCCACCCTGCGCCGGCGCATGATCCTGATGCGCTTTCACCTGACGCCGCAGCGCCGCGCCCTTGCGCAGCTGGCCGCCGTGCGCCACCCCTGGATCGACGCCGACGCCCGCCATCTAGTACGGGAAATCGCCGACCGCTGCCACCATGCCGCCGAAGGCCTCGCCGCCGCCGGCGAGATCACCGCCATCACCCAGGACGAGATCCTCCAGCGCTCCTCCGAGACCACCGAGCGCCGGGTCTATTCGCTTACCGTCATCACGGCGATCTTCCTGCCGCTCAGCTTCGCCACCGGCTTGCTCGGCGTGAACCTCGCCGGCATCCCCGACGCCAACGACCCGCTGGCCTTCCTGATTCTGTGCCTGTTCCTGCTGCTCGTGGCCCTGGTGCAGCTGTGGCTGCTGCGGCGCAAGGGATGGTTTTAGGGAGATACCGATCCAATGCGCTGGTGGTCCGCCGCGATGACCTCGCGGCCGACCCGGCACAGGTGAAGCCCCTGGCGGAGGCCCTGGTGGAGGCCCTGTTCGCCGCCGAGGAGACCCTGCGCGAGGACGTCATCAAGCAGCTGGTGGACTGGTCCGCCGTCGCCGAGGCCCTGCTCGGAGAGCGCGGCGCGGCGGCGAAGGCCGAAGCGCTGTGGAGCAACAGCGGCCTCCCCGCCGTGGCCGGCTTCGTCCGCCGCTTCTCGCTTGAGCTCGCCGATGTCGAGGCGATGATGGCCGCGGCCTGGGCCAAGGGCCACAAGCGGGCGGTGCGGGACTTCATTGCCGAAAACCGGGACCGCGTCGCCTACTGGATGAGCGGCCAGCGCTGAGCGATTCCCGTCATCGCTATCCGGATCGGGATCGCGATCGGCAGCGAAACCATCGTTGGCTCGGCCCCGGTGACAGGCTCGCCTCGGGCACCACCGGCCCCGGCAATCCTGCGTACGCCCCTCGCCCCTCAGCACCAGCCACTGACGCCCCTTGATATTGCCCCTGCCCCGGCCGCGGCGCCCCGCTATACTGCGCGACCAGCTGTGGGGCCGATGGTGCCCCGACCCTTGCAAGCGACCGGAGCAGGCGATGGCAGATCCCGCCGCAACGGCCCCGTCAGCAGCAGCGACCGCCGAGGTCGGCCCAGCTGACACCCCAGATGTCGCCCCGGAGGTCGCCCGCGCGGTGGACGCCGGCGACACCCTGGCCGCCGTAGATCTCGGCTCCAACTCCTTCCACCTGCTGGTCGCGCGCATGGACGGCGGCACGCTTCAGGTCATCGACCGGCACAAGGAGATGGTCCGCCTCGGCGAGGGGCTCACCAGCGACAAGCACCTGCGCGAAGACGTCGCCGAGCGCGCGCTGGCCTGCCTGGAGCGCATGGGTCAGCGGCTTAAGGACATGCCGCCGAAGAGAGTGCGCGCAGTAGGCACCAACACCCTGCGCCAAATCCGCCCGGAGGCGCACTTCGTGGAGCGGGCGGAGCTGGCGCTGGGGCATCCCATCGAGGTCATCGCCGGGCGCGAAGAGGCACGGCTCATCTACCTGGGCGTCTCCCACGGGCTAGCCATCGGCGACGAGAAGCGCCTGGTCATCGACATCGGCGGCGGCAGCACCGAGGTCATCGTCGGCCAGGGCTTCCAGCCGACCCTGCGCGAGAGCCTGCACATGGGCTGTGTCAGCATGGCCCGGCGCTTCTTCGGCAACGACAAGATCACCGCCAAGCAAATGGACAAGGCGGAGCTCTACGGTGCGTTGGAAGTGCGCCCGGTGCGCGAGCTCTTCCGCCAGTCCGGCTGGGCCACGGCCACCGGCAGCTCCGGCACCATCAAGTCCATCGCCGCGGTGGTCATGGCTGAGGGCTGGAGCGAAGACGGCATCACGGCGGAATCCCTCGGCCGGCTGCGTGCCGCCATCCTCGATGCCGGCAAGGCTTCCGCGCTCGACTTCAAGGGCCTGAGCGAGCGCAGGCGGCCGGTCTTCGCAGGCGGCGTCGCGGTGCTGCGGGCGCTCTTCTCCAGCCTGGCCATCGAGCACATGCGGGTCTCGGATCAGGCCCTGCGGGAAGGCCTGATTTACGAAATGGTGGGTCGTCTGGAGCACGAAGACGTGCGCGAGCGTACGGTCGCCACCTTCAGCCGCCGCTTCGACGTCGACCAAGCCCATGCCGCGCGCGTGAAAGAGACCGCGCTGCACCTGTTGGCGCAGCTGCGCGAGCCCTGGCAGCTGAGCCATCCCGACTATGCGCCCATGCTCGGCTGGGCGGCGGAGCTGCACGAGATCGGTCTCGCCGTCTCCCATAGCCACTATCAAAAGCACGGCGCCTATCTCATCGGCAACGCGGACCTCTCCGGCTTCACCCGCCAGGAGCAGCAGGTCCTGGCGGCGCTGATCCTCGGACACAGGCGCAAGCTGCCCATCGACGCCTTCCTTCAGCTGCCGAGCAGCGTGCGCTACTGTGCCCGCCGGCTCTGTGTGATCCTGCGTCTGGCGGTGCTGTTGCGCCGCGGCCGCAGCCCGGACGGCATCCCGGAGCCGGACCTCGGCGCCGACGGTGATACCCTGCTGCTGCGCTTCCCGGATGGCTGGCTGGATCAGCACCCGCTCACCCGCCTGGAGCTCGAAGAAGAGGCCGCGCGGCTGCTCGCCGGCGGCTTCGGGCTTGAGTTTGGCTAGGGAGACAACGCAGGAGTGCCTGGGACGGGCCCCGATACGGGCCATCGACGGTGCGCGCCAAAGCCCCAACGCCCGTACGGAGACGTAACCTCGCAGCCGCGCGTTGCTGCTAAAATCGGCTCCGTTCGAGCGATCCGTCCGCGCGTCCTGCGCGGCTCCCCGCCAACCGACGAAGGAGGACAGCAACAACCATGGCCAAGCTTTTTTCCGCCGAGTGGATGAACGAGCTCAAGGATGCCTGGAACAACGACCCGGAGGTCAGCGGCAAGCTCGCCGAGATCGGCTTCGACTCCGTGATCACCTGCGGCTTCAAGGACCAAGAGGACCCGGTCGGGGTCTTCGTGGTCGAGAAGGGCATTTGCACCCGCGCCGGCAGCTGGAACGGTGAAACCCCGGACTGGGACATGCGTGCGGACATGGACGACTGGCTCAAGTGGGTCAAGAAGGGCATCGGCATGATGGGCATGGGCACCGCCTACGCCACCGGCAAGCTCAAGTTCAAGCACGGTGACTACGCCGCCATGATCAAGGACCCGCGCATGGCCGGCCCCTTCGTGAAGAGCTTCAACCTGATGAAGGACATCGGCGCCGACGAGCTCAGCTGAGCCCGCACGCCGCTCCCCGGGCGGCGGCATCCGGCCGCCGCCCGCCCTCTTCGCCGGCCATCACCGCGCCCGTCACACCCGGCCGCAACGCTGCCGGATACACGCCTTTTGGCAAGCTCATGGACGCGGCGCTCAAGCCTCTGACGCCCGTCTCTGTCGTGGCGCGATATCACCGCCGGCACTCGTCGGCAAGGCCACCGTCCGCGTCCAAGGCGCGCTGATCCTGGACGACGCCACCGAGCTCTATCCCGACCTCTGCGTGCTGCGCCTGCGCGACGACCGCTACCGCAGCGCCAATCCCGTCGGCGACGACGTGCTGCTCCTGATCGAAGTCGCCGACGCCGGCCTGACCCTCGAGGGCACCGTCAAGCTCGCCAAGTACGCCCGCGCCGGCATCCAGCGCTGTTGGCTCGCGGACCTGATCTTGCGAAAGACATCGATGCAGTTGCTGCATGGTTCCGCCGCGGAGCCGCCGTAGCGGCCTGACTCGGCGAGGCCGGACGACAAGCAATTTGACGACATAGGATTTCAGGCAGGCGCAATATTTGACATTGTCAAAGAAATCGCTATTCTTGCCAGCAGTGGAAGCCAAGCGAGCGATACGCCCGTCGCTATCGCTACCGTCCCATATGGCCGAGAACGAGACCCTGGACCTAAGAAGCAGCCCGCGGTGGAATCAGGCGCGCCGTCTCATTCAAGCGGGAGCGAGCCCGGATGAGCTTGCTCCGGAACTGCTTCGAGACACTGACCACCATGCCGATGCATCAGGTTTCTGAAGCGCAGACCGGCGTCATCGCCGCACGCCTGCTGGAGGCCCGCAAGGCCGCCGGACTCACGCAGCAGGAGGCAGCAGGCCAGTTGGGCGTGAGCCGGCCGACGTTGATCGCGATCGAGAAGGGCACGCGGGCGGCGAAGCCCGCTGAAGTGGTCAAGTTGGCGAGCTTGTACGGCCGCACGGTCAACGAGCTGGTCCGCCCGGGCGCCGAGCCGCAGCCCATCGAGCCGCATCTGCGGGCATCCCTGCGCGCCGACATGGATGCCGAGCTGCAAGCCGTCATCGGCGAGCTGACCGCCTTCGCAGATGATTACCGGACGCTGGAGCAGCTCACCGGCAGCGAGCCGTTCCGGCGCTTCCCGCCGGAGGTCTCGGTGCCGCAGCGCGTGGATGTGGCGGCCTTCGCGGAGGACGTGGCGATCCGCGAGCGCTCCCGGCTGCACCTGGGCGATCAACCCGTCTACGAGCTGCGCTCCCTGGTGGAGCAGGCCGGTGTGCATGTCTTCTACGGCGGCCTGCCCTCGCGACTCGCGGGCCTTTATGCCTTCGTGGCCGACCTCGGCTACTGCATCCTGATCAACCGCAAGCACCCGCCGGAGCGCCGCCGCTGGACGCTGTCGCACGAGTACGCCCATTTCCTCGCGGACCGGCACAAGCCCGGTGTCGACACGGTCCAGACGCCCAAGCGGAAACCGCTGTCGGAGCGCTTCGCCGATGCCTTAGCCGCCAGCTTTCTGATGCCGGAGACGGCTGTGCGCCGATATTTTCTGGCCGTCACCGAGCGCACGGGCGATTTCCAGACCGCGGACCTGAGCCGCCTCGCCCACCACTTCTACGTCTCCGTGCACGCGGCGGCCCTGCGGCTGGAGGACCTGGGGCTGCTCACCCGCGGCACCTGGGACGCACTGACCGAGCGTGGCTTCAAGCCCGGCGCCGCGCGTCAATTGCTCGGCCTGCCCACCCGCCCGCCGTCCGAGGACCCTTATCCCGAACGCTACCGTTACCTCGCGGTGCAGGCGTACCTCAAGGAGGCCATCAGCGAGGGTCAGCTTTCGAGATTCCTGCGCACCGACCGGGTGACCGCCCGGGAGATGGTCGATGCGACCCTGACCTCCAGGGACCTGGACGCGGAAGGGCATGAGCAATCGGTGCAGATGCCGGAGCAGCTGTCGCTGTTCGATCTGGCGTTCTGAAGGCTGCGTCGGCCATGTCAGAGACCGTCGTTCTGGACGCCTGCTGCCTCATCAACCTCGCCGCCGCCGATGCGCTGGACACCTGGCTCGGCGGTCTTGGGCTCGCCTGGATGCTGCCGGAGGCGGTGCTGCACGAAGCGCTGTTCCTGCGTGGCGGCGACGCCGCCGCCGGCGAAGCCGAAACGGCTGACGCTACCGAGCCCGTCCGCGAGCGCCTCATGCTCGAGCCGTACATCGCGGGCGGGTTGCTCACCATTGTGCAGCCCCAGACCGATGCCGAGCTCGCCGCCTATGTCGACCTCGCCCGCGAGCTGGACGACGGCGAGGCCATGGCGCTCGCCATCGCCCAGCGCCGCGGCTGGCAGCTCGCCACCGATGACCGCAAGGCGATTCGACTGGCCGACGACGCGCGCGTACCAGTGCTGACCACGCCCACGGTGGTCAGGCGCTGGGCCGACCAGCTCGACCCCTCGGCAGCGGACCTCCGCGCCGCGCTCACGGCCATCCGCGACCGAGCCCGCTTCCTGCCCAGTGGGCGCGATCCGCTGTGCGATTGGTGGATGGCGCAGCTGCGGACATAGCCGCCGCAAGCCCGCCTCCCCTCTCGTTGCGCCGCTCCCGCGGCCTGTCGCGCGGGCAAGGCAGCAGATCGGCCTGTCCCTGACGCGGCGCGGGAGCGGCGCGCGACGACGCAGAGCGTCGTCGCGATCACGAATCGGTGGCTACACACAGCGCCGGCCGGATTTGCAGCGACGAGCATGATCCGTAAGGATGAGCGTCGACCGTGCCATTCTCTGATCGGTTGCTGCGCGTGACCTGCCCCCTTCCTTGAGCCCCAAACGCCACCTTAGCCCCGACGACCGGGCCTACTTCGGCCTGCTGTGCGAGACGGTGTTCGCCAATCCCTTCGCGGCGGACCGCGGACGGCTCGCGCGATTGCTCGGCAACGACGCGTCGGCGCCGTCTGCAGAGCTGGTCTCCCAGGCGGTGGAATACCACCGGTTGATGCCCGGTCTGGATGCGCGGCTCGGCAAGCTCGCGGTGGGCGGGCTCGCGCGGCTCCAGGACTTCGCCGGCGAGGACCGGGCGTTGATGCGCCGGGTGTTTCTATTCCATTGTTACCAGCGCTTCGCGGAGCGCTTCGACCCGCTCATCGCCCGCGGCGGCAGCGGCGGGCTGGGCCGCGGGCTGGCACGGGAGCTGACGGAGGCGCTGGCGGGGTGCGGCTTCGAGCCCAACGAGCAGCGGCGCTGGATCGCACTCTACTACCAGCTGCGCCGGGCCTATTTCTTCATCGACCAGGCGCTGGTGGGCCGCAGTGCGCCCATGCGGGCGCTGCGCCAGGCGCTCTGGAACAGCGTCTTCACGGCGGATCTCGCCAGCTATGCGCTGCTGCTGTGGGAGCGGTTGCAGGACTTCCCGACGCTCTTGCTCGGCGAGACCGGCACCGGCAAGGGCCAGGCGGCGGCGGCCATCGGCCGCTCCGGCGTGATTGTGCTCAATAAGGCCGGCGACGGCTTCAGCCGGCCCATCGCCGACGGCCTCATCGCCACCAATCTGTCGGCGCTGTCGGAGGGCCTGATCGAATCCGAGCTCTTCGGCCACCGTAAGGGCGCCTTCACCGGCGCCGTGGAGCATCACGAGGGGCTGTTCGCCCGCTGCGATGCTCAGGGCACCTTGTTCCTGGACGAGATCGGCGACCTCTCACTGCCAGTCCAGACCAAGCTGCTGCGCCTGCTCCAGGAGCGCAGCTTCTCGCCGGTGGGCAGCCACGAGGAGCGGCGCTTCGCCGGACGCATCGTGGCGGCCACCAACCGGCCGCTGGCGGCGCTTCTGGGCGGCGACGGCTTCCGTCTCGACCTGTTCTATCGGCTGTCGGCGAACATCATCACGCTGCCAACGCTGCGCGAGCGCCTCGATGCCGACCCGGCGGAGCTGGAGGAGCTGGTGGATGCCCTGCTGGTACGTCTCGCCGGCGACGCCGCGGCGGCGCTGCGCGCGCGGGTGCTCGACGCATTGCGACAACTACCTGGGGGCTATCCCTGGCCCGGCAATGTCCGCGAGCTGGAGCAAGCGGTTCGGCGGATCATCCTCACCGGCGGCTATGCGCCGGACCCGCTGCCGCAGCGCGCCGACCAGGATGCCTGGCTCGAGGCCGCAGCGGCCGGCCGGCTGGACGCACCAGCACTGCTCGGCGGCTATTGTCAGCGGCTCTACCAGCGCCTCGGCACCTACGAGGCCGTCGCGCGCGTCACCGGTTTCGACCGGCGCACGGTGAAGCGCCATTGCCAGACGGCGTGAGGGGCAGATACAGCCACCGCAGAGGGCCCCGAAAAGCGCAACAGGCACCGCCTGCTGCTATGCTGCACAGCGGTGTTTGAAGCCGAGCCCCGCCTCATCGAGCCCGCCCATGATCGATCCCGACGCCCTCTGGACCCCCGACGCCTTCGCCGAGCTCACTGGGGGCCGTTGGCTGGTGCCGCCACAAGACCCAGCGGCGGCCATCACCGGCGTCGGCATCGACAGCCGGACCCTCGCCCCCGGCGAGGCCTTCGTCGCCATCGCCGGTGAGCGCTTCGACGGCCACGCCTTCCTGGACAAGGCACAGGCGGCGGGGGCGCCGCTCGCCATCGTGGAGCGGGATATGGCGCCGCCGGACAATGCGGACGACGGCTTGGCGTTGCTGCGGGTGGACTCGACAGTGGCGGCGCTGCAGGCCCTGGCAGCGCGCTGGCGGGCGGTGCTGGGCGCCGCCGGCTGCCGGATCATCAGCGTCTGCGGCAGCAACGGCAAGACCACCACCCGCCACCTGATCCACCATGTGCTCAGCCATGCCGGGCTCGCCGGCAGTCAGAGCCCGAAGAGCTTCAACAACCACCTCGGGGTGCCGCTGACGCTCCTCGGCGCCAAGGCGGGGGATGACTTCCTGGTGGCTGAGATCGGCACCAATCACCCCGGCGAGATCGATGCCCTCGCCGCCTTGGTGCGCCCAGACATTGCCGTGGTCACTAGTATCGGCGAAGAGCACCTGGAATTCTTCCGCGACCTGCACGGCGTCGCCCGGGAGGAGTCGGCGGTGCTGGCACATATCGCCGCCGGCGGCGGCGCCGTGCTGCCGGCAGAGGACCGACTGCCGGTGCCCTTGACCCTGCCGCCCGAGCCCGCCTTCACCGTCACGCACTTCGACCTGGACCCCGTCGCCGCCGGCCTGGCGCTGCCCGGTGAGCACAATCGGCTCAATGCCTCGGCCGCCACCGCCGTGGCGCGCTGCTTCCGTATCGGCGACGAGGCCATTGCGGCCGCCTGGCCCGCCGCCGGCCATGCGCCCATGCGGGGCGAGCTGCTGCATGCCGACGACCCCGCCCGGCCGACGGTCATCAACGACGCCTACAACGCCAATCCCACCTCCATGCGCGCGGCGCTCGCGGTGCTGGGCCAATACCCGTCGCCGCGCCTGGCGGTGCTCGGCGACATGCTGGAGCTGGGCCCCGTCGCCGCCTCCGCCCACCGCGACATCGCCGCGCTGGCGGCGGACACCGCCGAGCACTGCGTGCTCATCGGCCCCCGCTTCGCAGCCGCCGCGGCACAGCTGGCGCTGGACGCGCGCGCGGTGAGCGCGTATCCGGAATGGACCCACACCTTGGCGGCGGACATCGCTGCCGGCCTGGAAGCGGACGCGACCGTGCTCATCAAGGGCTCCCGCGGCATGGCGGTGGAGCGCCTGCTGCCGGCGCTGGACAGCCGCTTCGACGCCGCCGGCAGGGCTTGACGGCGGACCGAGACGCGCGCACGGACAGACGGCCATGGGCAGCGACCCCGAGCGCACCGGCAACCGCATCCAGGTCATCGACCGCGCGGCGGCGCTGCTGGACGCCATCGCGCGGTATTCAGAGCCCGTGAGCCTCAAGGTCCTCGGGGCCGAGACCGGACTGCACCCGTCCACAGCCCACCGCATCCTGGCGTCGCTGGCGGACAACGGCTTCGTGGAGCGCGACGCCGGCGGGCACTATCGCCTTGGGCTGCGGCTGCTTCAGCTCGGCGTGCGCCTGCACGGCGACGTGGACATGCGCGCGCTGGCCCGGCCGGTGATGGAGGCCCTACGGGACCGGCTCGGCGAGACCATCAACCTCACCATCCGCGAGGGCGATCAGGTCGTCTACATCGAGAAGGCGACGCCCAACCGCAGCATCCATGTCCAGCAGCTCATCGGCTCCCGCGCCCCGCTGCACGTGACCGCCGTCGGCAAGCTCATGCTCGCCGCCGGCGGCGAGGCGGCCATCCGCGCCTACGCCGAGCGCACCAACCTGCCCGCCTACACCCGCAACAGCATCACCAAGGTGGAGCGGCTCATCGCCGAGTGCGCCCAGGTCCTGGAGTCCGGCTACGCCTTCGACAACCAGGAGGCGGAGATGGACGTCGGCTGCATCGGCGTACTGCTCACGGACGCCACGGGCCGCGTCGCCGGCGGGCTTTCCGTGTCCGCCCCCATCGAGCGCCGGCAGATGGACTGGATTGAGCCGCTGACAGCGGCGGGGCAGGAGATCTCCGACCAGCTCGGCTCGCGCCCACAGGGTCGGCGACGGCACTGACGGGGCTGGTCGCGGGGATCGAATGGACCCGCGTTGCGGATAATCCCGCATACCGTCGCCATATTGCAGACCCGCGGGCTTGAGAGGATCGTTCTGTATACCGTCCCGGCATTGGTGGCGGGCTCGGCGGGGTGTCGGCTATGATCCGGGCCTGAGGCGGCGGAGTCGGCCGCAGCGAGGTCGCCGGTGATCTATGTCTATCGACAGCAAGTTCCTGCGCGCCGACGAGCTCGGCATTCGGCTCGAGATCGTCAACGGGCTCGCCATCTGGGAAGCGCAACCGCTCTATCGGCACCAGAAGCACGTGGAGCGCATCGCGCAGACCATCGAGCCGGCCGTCGGAAGCGCCGCCTGTGACTGCGTGCACGCACTGGATGTCTACATCCAATTCCCGAATGGCCTAAAGCGCCCGGACATCTCCATCTTCTGCCGCGAACCCGCTGACGAGGAGCAAGACAGCGCGCTGACGCTGATCCCAGAAGCGGTAGTGGAGGTGGTGAGCCCCAACTACGAGGCCAAGGACCTGGAGATCGGCCCGCCCTTCTATCTGTCCCAGGGCGTCAAGGACGTGATCGTGTTCGACCCGCGTACGCTGCTGGTGCTGCATGTCCGCCAGGGCGGCGCCACGCGCAGCGTCGCACCCCAGCAGATCACACTCGCCTGCGGCTGCGGCCTTTCCATCTAACGGCGCAATCTGGGAGTTAAGGTTACCGTCCCTAGAATTGGGTTTCGGGGACGGTTGCTTGGATTCCCGTGAGGCGTCCGTGCTCCGGCTGCCCGTCTGCCGCCGGGCGGCCGCCCGACGGTGCGGCTCAGTCCTGCTCCTGCCCCAGGCTCTTGGAGACCACCTCGTAGACGTCGTTGGAGAGGCCTTCCACCTCCAGGATGCGCTCCAGCTGGGCTCGGATCAGGGCCTGGCGGATCTCATCGTAGCGCCGCCAGCGGGTCATGGGATAGAGCAGGCGGGAGGCGATCTGCGGGTTCAGCGGGTCCAGCTCCAGGATGCGGTCGGCGAGGAAGCGGTAGCCGGCGCCGTCGACGGCGTGGAAGCGCAGCGGATTGCCCACGGCGAAGGCGCCGATGAGCGCGCGCACCCGGTTGGGGTTGGTGAGCGTGAATTTGGGGTGCTCCAAGAGCCCCTCCACCCGTTCCAGAGTATCCGGGCGGCTGCTCTGGGCCTGGAGCCCGAACCATTTGTCCAGTACCAGCGGGTCTTCGGCCCAGCGCTGGTAGAAGGCCGTAAGAGCCTGCTCCCCCGCATCGCCGACGTGCTCGGGGTCGGCATCCACCAGGCAGCGCAGCGCGGCGATGACGTCGGTCATGTTGTGCCCGGCCTCGAACTGGGCCCGGCAGCGCTCGACGATGTCCGGCGTCGGCGCGCGCATGAGATAGCCCAGCGCGGCGTTGCGCAGCGCCCGTCGGCCCATGGCGGCGGGCGAGAGGTCGTATTCGACGGGCTCCTGGTTGCGCTCGAGCACACCGAGCAGCGCGTCCCGGAGCTGCTCGCCGATGGCGGCGGCCAGCTGCTCGCGGGCGCGGTGGATGCCGTCCACGTCGACGACGGTCATCTGATCGCCGAGGTAGCTCTCCGACGGCAGGGTCAACACCTCCGCAAGCAGGGCCTGGTCGGCGTCGGCGTCGTCCTGCTTCAGCGCCCGGCCGACGGCCTCGATGTAGGCCTCCGGCACCGGTTTGTCCGACTCGGCGACGAGCTCCAACAGCAGCCGCACGCTCAGGCTCTGGGCGGCGTCCCAGCGGTTGAAGCCGTCGCTGTCGTGGGCCATCAGGAAGGTGAGCTGGGCGTCCGTGTAGGGGTAGCGCACGATCACCGGCGCCGAGAAGCCGCGCAGCAGCGACGGCACCGGCTCGGCGTCGAGTCCGACGAAGGTGAAGCGCTCCACCGCCTCGCGCAGCGCCAGCATGCGGGTACCGGGCGCCGGGGCCTCGGTCTCGCCGTCCAGCTGCACCGGCAAATCCGCCCCCGCGGCGTCCAGCAGCCCGACGGCAAAGGGGATCTGCAGGGGCAGCTTGGTGGACTGGCCGGGGGTGGTCGGCGTGTGCTGGCGGATCTCCAGGGTGTAGGCGCCGGTGTGCGCGTCGAAGCTGTCCGCGCACTCCAGCACCGGGGTGCCGGCCTGGGCGTACCAGCGGCGGAACTGGCTCAGGTCGATGTCGCCGGCCTCTTCCATGCAGCGCACGAAGTCCTCAGTGGTGACGGCCTGGCCATCGAAGCGCTCGAAGTAGAGGTCGGTGCCTTTGCGGAAACGCTCCGGGCCCAGCAGGTTGGCCTGCATGCGCACCACCTCGGCGCCCTTCTCGTACACCGTGGCGGTGTAGAAGTTGTTGATCTCGATGTAGGAGTCCGGGCGCACCGGGTGGGCCATGGGGCCCGCATCTTCCGGAAACTGCCGCGCGCGCAGCATGCGCACGTCCTCGATGCGCTTGACGCCGCGGGAGCTCTGGTCGGCGCTGAACTCCTGGTCGCGGTAGACGGTGAAGCCCTCCTTGAGGCTCAGCTGGAACCAGTCGCGGCAGGTGATGCGGTTGCCGGTCCAGTTGTGGAAGTACTCGTGGGCGACGACGCCCTCAATGCCGGCGAAATCCATGTCCGTCGCCGTGTCCGGCCGCGCCAGGATGTACTTGGCATTGAAGACGTTGAGGCCCTTGTTCTCCATCGCGCCCATGTTGAAATGGCTGACCGCGACGATGTTGAACACGTCCAGGTCATACTCGCGCCCATAGCGCTCCTCGTCCCAGCGCATGGCGGCCTTCAGCGAGCGCATGGCGTGGTCGCACTTGTCGGTGTTCTCGGGCTCGACATAAATGTTGAGCGGGACCTCCCGGCCGGACAGGGTAGTGAAGCGGTCCGACACGGCGGCGAGATCGCCGGCCACCACGGCGAAGAGATAGCTCGGCTTCGGGAAGGGGTCGTCCCAGCGCGCGACCTTGCGGCCATCCTCCAGCGTCTCTTCGCCGACCGGATTGCCGTTGGCCAGCAGCACCGGGAAGCGCTCGGCGTCCGCCGCCAGCGCTACCGAGAAGCGGGTCATCACGTCCGGGCGGTCGATGAAGTACGTGATGCGCCGGAAGCCCTCGGCCTCGCACTGGGTGCAGAGCATGTCGCCGGAGACGTAGAGCCCTTCCAGCGCCGTGTTGTCCGCCGGGCGGATCAGCACGCGGGTGCGCAGCCGAAAGCGGTCCGGCACCCGGTGCACCACCAGGGCATCCTCGCGGATCTCGTACTCGGCCGGCGGCAGGGTGCGGTCATCCAGCGCCACTTCCAGCAGCTCCAGGTGCTCGCCGTCCAGGTACAGGTCGCCGTCGCCGCGCTTGGCCGCCGGATTACGGCGAAGATCCAATTCCGCGTGCACGGCCGTTTCCTCCAGCCCCAAGTCGAAGTGCAGCGCGGCCCGGTCGATGAGGAACTCGGGCGGGCGGTAGTCTTTGAGGTGGATGACCGGAGGCGTCGTTCGGTACATAGGGCGGCGATCTCGGCGGTTGTCGTACACTGCGCAGCTAGCTCACTGCTGTCGGCGCGCTGCCGGGCGGCGGCGCTGCGGCTCCGGCGCGCAGTCTGGCGCACTCGGGCCCCGTGTGTCAGTCTTTTGGCTTGTCCGGCCAAGGCGCAGCCTTTTCAAGCCGTCGTCGCGACGCGCGCAGCACGCCGCTGCGGCCGGGCCTACCGTCCCCCAGACCAACAAGACGAGGAGCCAGATGTACCCGAGCAGCACGCAGCAACGCCAGCCGGAGACCGAGCAGGAGCACACCGCCGCGGCACCGGACACCGCCGCCGGCGCAGTCCAGGTACAGATGTATGCCACCGCCTTCTGCCCCTATTGCGTGCGCGCCCGCAGCCTGCTGGAGCGCAAGGGCGTGGCGTGGCAGGAGATCTCCGTCGACGGCGACCGCGAGCGCTTCCAGGAGATGACGCAGCGCGCCAACCGCACCACGGTGCCGCAGATCTTCATCGGCGAGCTGCATGTCGGCGGTTATGACGACATGGCTGTACTGGAGCGCGCCGGCAAGCTGGACCCGCTTCTGGGTCTCGCCTGAGCGCCGCGATGACCGGTGCCCCGAAGCAAGCCGCCGCTGAGGCCGCCGGCGCGCAGCGGCTGGACAAGTGGCTGTGGGCGGCGCGCTTCTTCAAAACACGGCCGCTGGCCGTCGAGGCCATCAACGGCGGCAAGGTCCAGGTGGACGGTCAGCGCGTGAAGCCGGGCCGCAGCATCCGCCCCGGCAACCGCCTCACCATCCACAAAGGAGAGTACGAGTGGCGTATCGAGGTGCAGGCTCTCTCCAAGCAGCGCCGGCCCGCCACCGAGGCCGCCCTGCTCTACCGCGAAGACGAACACAGCCACCGCAAGCGCCAGGAGCAAGTGCGCGAGCGCCGCGAGGCAGGGCGGACCCCGGCACCGGAGCGCGGCCGACCCAGCAAGCGCGATCGCCGGCGCATCGGCGACTTCACCGGGCGCCGGCGGGGCTGAGCGCCGGGAGCCTGCGGCAGCGCGATGCACATCCCCCGCGCCGCAGGCTGTCTGCGGCAGGGGCGTCAGTCAGCCTGTGCGAGCCTCAGGACCCGAGTCTCAGGGGAGGGGGCCCGCGTCCGGCGGCAGCGTCGAGCCCGGATAGGCCTCGAATGCCGAAAACTCGTCCCGCTCGATGACATTGTTGCGGTTGCCGTCCACCTGCCAGAATTCATCCAGCAGGCCCTTGCGGCCGCCGGCCTCGCCCTGGGAGAGGACGCCGTCATTATTGATGTCGAGCTCGGCAAAGTCCGGTGCGTTGATTTCCGGTCCCAAGGCCGGTGTATCCGGGCGAGTCTCCGCCGCCGCGGGCGGCATGGGCGGCAGGTTGTCCGGGGTCTCGCCCTCATAGACCTGGAAGTCCGCGAGCTCCTCGCGGTCGATGCGGCCGTCGCCATCGGTATCGAAGCGTTGCCATTGGCCGGCTAGCGGTGAGCGTCCCTGAACCTCTGCCGGGGCCAGCAGGTCGTTATCGTTGATGTCCATGTCCTCGAAGTCAGGCGGCTCGTAGTAGACCGCGTCGCCCCGTTCTGCGACTGCGCTGAGCGGCAGGGCCAGCGCAATGGCGGCGGCGATGGCGGTAACGATGAGTCTGAATTGCTTGCGCTGATCTCGCATGATCGGTCCTCCGGTTGGCGGACCGGCTGCGCGGCGCATCGCCCTGCCTGTGCCGCTGCCCGGTCCGGCGATTGGCTCGATGGCTGGCCTTGCAGCGCAGAGACTTGGCAGCCGCCCGTCCGCCGCACTCGATGGCCATGTGCAGGGTGGCGCATAGGCGGCGCTTCGCTCGTCGTCAGCCATCCTCGTCACCAGAGCGGCAAGCAGGAGCCGGGCCAGATCTGTATCGCGCTCGATGCGCAGACCTCGACCCTTGCGGGCAGCATCCGCGGCGAGGCGCGCAGCAGCCGGCGCAATCTGGCCCATGGCCGCGTCGCCAGGCGGCATGGACCAGCGTTGGGTTGGATGGTTTGCGCCGCTCGCGACGGCGGCAGGCGGCGGACCGCAACGGCTGCGATGCCCCGCCCGAGGGGGATTTGAGCCAAAGCCCAGAGTGGGCCGTCACCCGTGCGGCGCCGAGCAGGCGCTTGCGCTGATGCCTGCGCTCAGGCCTGCGCTCATACCTGCGCTCATCAGGGGCACGGCTGGAGGAGGGCTGGAGGAGGAAGCGTCTGCACGCCCGTCATGGGCGTGCAGACGCAGGCGCCGGTTGTCGCGCGATCAGCCGGAGCGCGCGGGCTCGGTGCCGGCGGCCTCGGTGGTACTCTGCACCACCGATTCCACAACCTCTTGGAGCTTGTGGTCGTCCTCTGCCTGGGTAACGGCTTTGGTGACGGCTGTCTCGACGTACAGCTCTTCGTTCAAGCCGACATAGAGTGCATAGACACCCACCAGCAGCACCAAAGCGAAGGGCAAGCCCGTGCTGACCGCCGCGGTTTGGAGCGTTGCCAGCCCGCCGCCGATGAGCAGCACCGCGGCGACCACGCCCTCCATGATCGCCCAGAACACACGCTGGGTGGTCGGCGAATCCAGCTTACCGCCGGAGGTCAGGTGGTCCACCACCAGCGAGCCGGAGTCCGACGAGGTGACGAAGAACACAGTCACCAGAATGACGGCGACGCCCGAGAGGACCTCGGCGATGGGGAAGTTGTCCAGCATGGCGAACATCGCCTTGGCGACGTCGTCGTTGACCGCCGCCGCGATGTCGGCGACGCCGCTGGCCTGAAGGTGCAACGCCGCGCCGCCGAAGACGGACATCCACAGGAATGACAGCAGCGTCGGGATGACGATGACGCCGAAAATGAACTCCCGGACCGTGCGCCCCTTGGAGATGCGGGCGATGAACATGCCGACGAAGGGCGACCAGGAGATCCACCAGGCCCAGTAGAAGACCGTCCAGCTGCCCTGCCAGTTGGTTTCTTTGAAGGTCTCCGTCCAGAGGGACATCTCCGGCAGGATGGTGAGATAGAAGCCCAGGTTCTGGCTGAAGCCGCTCAGCATATAGACCGTCGGGCCGACGACCAGCAGGAAGATCATCAGGACTGCGGCCATGATCATGTTGAGCTGGCTCAGGCGTTTGACGCCTGCGTCCAGCCCGGCGAACACCGACATGGTCGCAAAGCCGGTGATCACGGCGATCAAGATGACCTGGTTCTGAGTGTTGAGGCCGACGCCGAACAGGTGATTGAGGCCCGCGTTCACCTGCTGCACCCCGAGCCCCAGCGATGTCGCCAGGCCCACCAGGGTCGCCAACACCGACAGGATGTCGATGACATTGCCCCAGAAGCCGTAGATCTTGTCGCCGAGCAGCGGGTAGAACACCGAGCGGATCGTCAGCGGCAGACCGCGGTTGTAGGCAAAGAAGGCGAGACCGAGCGCGACGATGGCATAGATGGCCCAGGGGTGGATGCCCCAATGGAAGTAGGTCACGCCCATGGCGGCCTGTGCGGCTTCCGGCGTCTCCGCGTCGATGCCGTTGAACATCGGCGATGGCGTTTGGTAGTGGTACATGGGCTCGCCAACGCTCCAGAACATGAGACCGATGCCCATGCCGGCGCTGAGCAGCATGGCGTACCAGCCAAGCCGCGTGAACTCGGGCTTTGCGTCGACACCGCCGATGCGGATGTGCCCGAATTTGCTGAGCGCGAAGTAGAGCGCAGCCAAGATGAAGAGGTTGGATACTAGGATCAGGAACCAGCCCATGGTGCCGGTGATGAGCGACATGGCGCCGTCGAAGAAGGCGGCCGCCTCCTCCTGCCACATCAGCGTCAGCAGGATGAAAACGATGAGCACGAAGCTCGAGACGAAGGTCACATGCGGATGCAGGTCAAAGCCGAAGCCGGACCAATTGTCGTCCCCGGGCTCACGGCGTGGGGCGTCGTCCTCGTAAGAGGCGGAGGGGGAAATCTGCAGGCCCGTGAAGCGGTCACGCTCCCGAATGGCCTTGCGGCGGGCTTCCCGCTCCACCTGCTTGAGCTTTTTCGCCAGTGCGCGCTTCTCCTTAGCCGTGCGCTCGTCGGTGTAGTGAGTCATGGCTATCCTCGCGGATTGTTCAGGTCCAATTGTCGACACGGCTTGGCGCATGCAACCGTGCCGCACAAGCCTTTACCATGCCATGACATGGGGGCTAAAACGACCCCGAATTGGCAAGACCCCAGCAGATACGAGGAAAATGCTCGCCCATTCAGTCTGTTACTAACCCCGCCAAAAAAGGCGGCGCGACCCGATGCTCACCCAATCTGGTGACAGTATACATAACAACTGCTGCGATCCCCGAGATAGGCAACACGCCCCGCAGCGGCTCGTCGGTGCCCGCCACGCCTGCCGCACTAGATCGCGGTCGCTGCACTCGGCGGGGAAGGATTCGCTGCGCGAGGCCGCGGCTAGCGGTCACTGCACGCTGCGCACACGCCAGCCGGGTGACCGCAAAATCCCAACCGTGAAGTCGGCGGGTGCCTGGGGCACAATTCCCGCCTCACAGCTAGACCCCCTACCTCTGGAGAAGCGCACCATGGACCACCGAGTCGTCGTCCTCGCCACTCTGCTCGCCTGCGGCGTTATCGGCGCGGCCGCCCCAGTCGTCGGCGCAGAGCAAGCACCGGATGCGGATACCCTGCCGTCCGGTGCGGCCAAGCCGGACGCTGAGTCACAGTCCGCCCCCGCCGAGAAGTCTCTGCTGCCGCCAGCCAAGGCCTACGGGAGCCTCTCCCAGGCACGGGTGACCTACGGCCGTTATCTGACCTTGGCAGGTGACTGTGCTGCCTGCCACACCCGCGACGACGGCAAACCCTTCGAGGGCGGTCGCAGTCTCGACACCCCGTTCGGCAAGATCTATACGCCCAACATCACGCCGGCCAAGGGCTACGGCATCGGCGGCTTCAGCGACGAGGATTTCCTGCGCGCCCTGCAGCACGGCATCCGTCCGGACGGCAAGCCCTATTATCCGGCGCTGCCCTATCCGTCCTACACCAAGGTCAAGGACGACGATCTGCTGGCCATCAAGGACTATCTGTTCTCGTTGGAGCCCTCGCGCTATCAGCCGCCGGAGACGCAGCTGCGCTGGCCCTTCGACATGCGCGACCTACTGTTCGGCTGGCAGCTATTGTATCTCGACAACGAGCGCTTCCAGCCAAACCCCGACAAGAGCGAGACATGGAACCGCGGCGCCTACCTGGTGGAGGGGCTGGGCCACTGCGGCAGTTGCCACACGCCGCGCAATATCGCCGGTGCCAAGGAGCACAAGGAGGCCCTCACCGGCGCCATCGTCGACGGCTGGTACGCCCCCAACCTGACCGACGACCTCACCGCGGGGCTGGGAGACTGGAGCGTCGACGAGCTCGCCACCTATCTGGCCACCGGGGAGGCGCCGCCGGCCACGGCCGGCGGCGGGCCGGCAACGGCGGCGCTGGGGCCGATGGCGGAAGTCGTCCACCAGAGCCTGTCGCAGCTGGCGGCGTCCGACCTGCGGGCCATGGCGGTCTACTTGAAGGATCGCCCGCCGAAAGAAGCCCCGCCGACGGCACCGCCGGTGCCGCACCAGCTGAGCAAAGAGACCTACGTCAAGGGTCGCAAGCTCTACAGCGGCTATTGCGCCAGCTGCCACCAGAGTCACGGCCAGGGTCTGCCGCCCTACTTTCCGGCGCTCGCCGGCAACGAAGTGGTCACGCTGCGACAGCCCAATGATGTCATCAAGACGCTACTGCTCGGAGCGCCCTCGGACCCCTCGGAGGCCTATTCCCCACATGTGGTGATGCCGTCCTTCGGCAGCATCTTCACGGACAAGCAGATCGCCACCCTGGCTAGCTACATCCGCGCCAACTGGGGGAATGATGCGGCACCGGTGACCCCGGACCAGGTTTCGGCCCTGCGCAGCGACCCCTGAGGGCCTGCGCCGCGCGCCCGGCGGAAGCTGCGTCCCGCCGGCCCCCCGCGCTTGACGACGGCCGCAACGGCGGCCGGCTCCGTCCGCGCGCCGAGCACAAAAAAGCCGGGCATCAGCCCGGCCTTGATCGTCATCGGCGGCATTCGCAAGAACCGCATCCCTGCGGTGTGCCGCTGACCCGAGGGGTTACGCGGCGACCTTCTCCTCGGCCTTCTGGGACGAGCCGCCGATCAGCCTCGCGTCATCGCTGCGGATCTCCACCTTCCGGGGCTTCATGGCATCCGGAATCTCCCGGCGCAGCTCGATGTGCAGCAGGCCGTTCTCCAGGCGCGCATCCACCACCCGAACATAGTCGGCGAGCTGGAACTTGCGCTCGAAGCTACGGTTGGCGATACCGCGGTACAGGTACTTGGTGTCCTGCTCCTTATCCTGCTCGGCACGGGCCCCGGAGACACGGAGCACGTTCTCGGTGACCTCGATCTCCAGATCCTCCGGCGAAAAACCGGCGACCGCCATGGTCACGCGGTAATCGTTCTCGCCGTGCACTTCGACGTTGTAGGGCGGATAGCCGCCGGGCTCCGTGCGGTACGCCGACTCGAGGGCGTTGGACAGCCGATCGAAGCCGATCATGGACCGGAACAGGGGCGAAAAGTCGATAGTCGTCATGGACATATCCTCCAGTTGAGCAACATGTGACAGGTGTGCGTTCTAGGAACCGCACGTCAGGCAGGCCTCGGTGAGCGCCTGCGTTATGTAAAGTATTATTGGCGTAGGATTATGTCAAGTGTTCAGCAGCCGCTTATGTCGCCCTCTCCCGTGGCGCCCTCTCCCGACACGGGACCGCGCCCGCGCCGGCGTAGGCAGGCGTCAACCGCGCGGCCGGCAGGCCCGCGGCAGTCAGCGCAAGTAGCGGTAGGCGACCCAGATAATGAGCAGCGGCAGCATCAGGACCGCCACCAGAGCAATCAGCATGCCCCAAACGCTGCCCGGAAGGTTCAGCAACATGGCCCTCGTTCCTCGTGGGTTCGTTCTTGTGCGATTGGCCAGCGCGAGACTAGGCCCCGCGGCACGCAACCGCAAGCATCATGGCCGCGGTCTCGGGTACCACGCCGACGCCACCCCTGGCGGGCGGTCGAGCGATGACGCCTGTCACCCGGGCTGGAGTGACGAACGGGACACATCAGCGATCCCCGCCCTGGAAAAGCAGCCGCACCTGTACCAAGCTTGAAGGACAAGAGCCGCAATCCATAGCGGCGACGGCGGGTCAAGGAATTCGAGCCCAGCCCCGCTGCCGCGCAGTGGATTTACCGCCGGCCCGTCAAGCTCTCGGTGGTTACTTGATTTTGCTTAGCATGATCCCTCATGTCGCGACTGTCGCCGCAGAATACCCCGGCGCCCACTGAGTAGCCGCGCGCGCCGGATGTCGCTGGCGCGATCGGCCTTGTCCTAGATCATCACGGCGCACATTACACAGCTTCCTCGTTTCCTTAGCGGTTTTCGTATCCACGCGCCTTGCCCGAAGTCAAGCGCTCGGCTTGTCGTCGCCACTGGCAGGCGTCCATCATGCTCACCAAGACGTCGCCGACGCCAGCTCCGGGTCGCGCGGCCCCAAAACCTTTTCCCGCACTCGACTTCAGGCCCAACCCAACCGCTGCCGGTTCCAGCTAGGGGGAAACCAGCTATGGCACATCATGCGGACGCCGCCGTTCAGACCCTGCCGAACGGCGTGATGCTCAACGTCTATCCGGACAGCATCGGTAACCGACTCTCCGACTTGGTCTCGCTGCTCCAACAGCCGGACTTCGACAGCGCCTTCTCGCTGCTCTACCTCCTGCCCACCTGTTTTCACAGCGACCTCGACCGTGGCTTCTCGGTCATCGACTACGACCTCAACGAAGAGCTGGTAACGCCGGATGACTTGGCGGCACTCACGCAGCGCGGCATCCAGTTCAAGTTCGATCTGGTGCTCAATCACCTCTCGGTGGCCTCACCGCAGTTCCAAGACCTGCTGCGCAACGGCGATGACTCTGAGTACAAGGACTTCTTCGTCGATTGGAACGCCTTTTGGCACGAGCATGGCGAGATGGGCCCAGACGGCCATGTGATTCCAGACTCCGAGCACCTGGAGAAGCTCTTCCTGCGCAAACCGGGTCTGCCTATCTTGGATGTGCGCTTCCCGGACGGCACCGACCGCCCCTACTGGAACACCTTCTACCAAAAGGTGACCTACCGCCCGGTCGCCCCGGACGAGCTCATCGAAGTCGGCGTGGACGAATCCGTCGCGCCCTCCATTGCAATGATGGTGAATGGGGCACTGGAGAACGGCGTGACACCGGACGAGATCGACCTGGATGGCTACAACCACTGCCGCAGCGAAACCCTGGCCGTGGTGGATGGCAAGCGCGAATACCTGGGCCAGATGGACCTGAACGCCCGCTCCGAGCGGGTGTGGCAGTTCTACGACGAGACTCTCGGCAAGCTCAAGAGCTATGGCGCCAAGATCATCCGTCTGGACGCCTTCGCCTACCTGCACAAGGAGCCGGGCAAGCCGAACTTCTTCAACAAGCCGGGCACCTGGCAATACCTGGGGCGCCTGCGCAACATCGCCCGCCAGCACGACCTCATCGTGTTCCCGGAGGTCCACGCGGAATACGGCAAGGAGCTGCATGAAGAGGTCGCCGCGCAGGGCTATCCCATCTACGACTTCTTCTTCCCCGGGCTGGTCATCGACGCCCTCGAGTACCAGACCGGCACACCGCTCAAGCGCTGGATCGGCGAGATCCAGACCCGCGGACTGGAGACCATCAACATGCTCGGTTGCCACGACGGCATCCCCGTGCTGGACCTGCGCGGCGTGGTGGTGGACGGCGTGCATCATGCCGGCCTGCTGGACGACGCCCGTATCGACGCCGTCATGGAGGCCATCATCAATCATGGCGGCCGAGTCAAGAACCTCTATGGCACCGACGGCAAGAAAATCGCCTACTACCAAGTCAACGCCACCTTCTTCAGCGCCCTCGGCGAAGACGAGCAGAAGCTCCTGCTGGCCCGGGCAATCCAGCTCTTTATGCCGGGCATCCCGCAGGTGTGGTACCTGGACCTCTTCGCAGGCCGCAACGACTATGCCGCCGCGGACGCCGGCGGTGCCGCCGGGCACAAGGAGATCAACCGCACCAACCTGTCCATGGACGACGTGCGAGAGGGTCTCGCCCAGCCCGTCGTCCGCGACCAGTTGGCGTTGATCCGGCTGCGCAACACCACGCCGGCCTTCGCCGGCGAGCTCACGGTCGTGGAGACGGCAGATCCGAAGCTGGAGCTCACCTGGCGCAACGGTGCTGACACCGCAACCCTGCGGGCGGATCTCGCCACCGCGGGCTTCGAGGTAATCACCCGCGCCGCCGACGGCACCGAGCAGCGCCTCGCCTTCGGCTGACGGGTCCCGTGGTGCCATCACCCCCGGGCGCGCTCGCGCACACACCGGGGGGGTGTAGCTTGGTCGCAGTGCGCCGCCTGCGCTACCCGGGCCCACTGCCCGATCCAGGACCACAGCCGTGTGCGTGCCGAGTGCCTGTCGCCCTTCGATCGAGCCGGGCGGTACAGTCTCAAGGCACCAGCCAGGTGCCCTGCCAGCCACCCTCACGCCACTCGAAGCAGGCCCGCCGGTGGCCGCGAGCGGCAAGGTAGAGCCAGTCGAAGCGCGCCACCGTCGTCAGCACCACGCTGAAGTGCTCGCGGCCCGCGTCGGCGTGCGCCGGCGCCGTTGGCTGCGGGTCCGCCGCGGCGGGATCCGCCAGCGGCGTTCCCGGTCCGGCCGGTGCCCGATAGCAAACGCGCGAACCGGATCCGGTGGCGGCCCAGGCGGGCTCGGCCCCGTCTGCGGTGACCACCTCGGCCAATCCGCGGGCGCGGATCTGGATCTTCGCCCGCGGATCATAGGCACAAATCTCCACCGCCGGGCGCTCGGCGATCTGCGCAAACTTCGCCGAGCGTCGGTCCGTATGCACCCGCAGCAACCGCGCCCCGCGGTCCATACCCCGCAGCACTACGGTGCGCACGCGCGGCGTGCCATCCGGGCCGAGGCTCGCCAGCTGCACCGTGTGCATCCCTGAGCGCCGGTCCGCCACCCCGCGCCCGAGGCGCTGCCACACCTGCTCCAACGTCGCGTCAAGGTCGTTGTAGAAGTGCTCGTCCATTACTTGCGCAAAGCACTCGAGCTTTTCGGCAGCAAGCAGAACCGGGCTCAGGCAAAGAAGCTCTTGATGATCAGTGCAACGAGGCCGCCGATGACGACGCCCATCATCCATTTGAGCACGGCCAACTCCGTGCGGATGGGACCGAGCTGCGAGGCGCATTCGCGTTTCAGGGCGTGGTCGAGGTACTCCCTGGTGACGAGCTCTTGTTGGGCATCGGCGATGACGCGCACCACCGCCTCCGCCTGCTCTTGGGCAAAGCCGGCGGTCTTGAGCTTCTCCACAAGCTCCAGCGTGTCGAAAGTGACCGTTGACATACATCCACTCCAGTGCCGGCGGGGTAGCCTGGGAACATCGGCCTATTTGGAATGCTTGTCCAGTCTCGGCGCGGTGTCACGCGCAGGGCGAGCGAGGAAGGGCAAGCCGTTCGCCTCTTGTCCCTCCCCCCTTCGTCAGCCGGGCACCGTCGGGAAGCCCGCCCGCGGGCCCATCTCGAAGCGATCACGCGCATAGAGCGGCGGCGACTGCATGTAGATGGCAACCAGCTCGGCGATGGACTCCAGCGCCTCTTGGTGGATGCGCTCGTAGCCGTGACTCGCGTCGATCCCGAAGGTCACCAAGGCCGTGCGCACGTCGTTGCCGGCTTCCAGCGCGGCGGCACTGTCGGAGCGGTAGTACTTGAACACGTCGCGCTGGTGCGGGATCTGGAACTCCTGGCAGATCTGGATGATGCGGTGGGTCAGGTGATAGTCGAAGGGCCCGCCCATGTCCGCCATGCAAATCGTCGCGCCGAACTCGCTGGAGTTCTGCCCGGGCGCAGTGGTGCCGTTGTCGATGGTGAGCATCTCGGCCACGTCCTGATGCAGCGCCGCCGAGGCACCGGAGCCCACCTCCTCGGAGATGGTGAACAGCGGATGGCAGTCCACGGGGAGCGGCACGTCCTGCTCCTTTACCGCCTTGGTGGCCGCGAGCAGCAGTGCGGCGCCGGCCTTGTCGTCCAGGTGACGGGAGTTGATGAAGCCGGTGGCCGTGACCTCTGGGTTGGTGTCGATGGCCACGTAGTCACCCACGTGCACGCCCAGCCGCAACAAGCCCTCAAGGTCGAACACCCGCTCGTCGATGCGTAGCTCCACGTAGTCCCAGCCCGTCGGCTGGGAGTCGATCTCCGGGCCGAAGGTATGACCGGACGCCTTCAGCGGCAGGATGGAGCCGCGGTGCTGACCGTGGTCGGTGAAGAGCGTGCAACGGGCGCCCTCGGCGAAGCGCGAATTCCAGTGTCCCACGGGCACCAGGTGCAGCCGCCCGTTGGGCTTCAGCGACTTGACCATGGCGCCGAGGGTGTCGATGTGGGACACGATGGCCTTGTTGGGCCGCTCCGCCTCGCCCTTCAGCGTGGCGCGGATGGCGCCGCGGCGGGTGAGCTCGAAAGGGACATCCATGCGCTCGAGCTCCTCGCAGACGAGGTGCACGACGCGGTCGGTGTACCCGGATGGGCTGGGCGTAAACAGCAGCCGCAGCAGGATGTCGAGCAGGTACTCGTGATCGATGGGAACGGCTTTCAAACCCGGGTCTCTCGGTTGGCAGGGTGGCGGGTCGCGGTCTGCGGAAACAGCAGATCCACGAAGCGCTCGGCGGTTGGCTGCGGCTCGTGATTTGCGAGTCCGGGGCGCTCGTTGGCCTCGATGATCACGTACTCGGCGCCACTGATTTCAGGAACGAGAAAATCCAGCCCCGTCACCGGAATATCAAGCTCCCGGGCGGCCTTTTTTGCCGCGGTCGCAAGGGTCGAGCTCAGCTGGTCGGTGCAGTCGTGGATGGTCCCGCCGGTATGCAGGTTAGCGGTCTTGCGTACCCACAGCAGCTCTCCCTCCGGCGGCACCTGGTCCATGCGGTAGCCTGCCTGGACCACGCAGCGCTCGGTCTCGTCGTCCATGGGGATGGAGCTCTCGCCGCCGGTGGCGGCGCGGCGGCGCCGGCTCTGGATCTGGATCAGCTCGTTCACCGTGTTCTGACCGTTGCCCATCACATGCGCCGGGCGGCGCACCGCGGCAGCCACCACCTCGAAGTCGATGACGATGATGCGCAGATCGTCCCCCTCGCAGAACTGCTCTAGGATCACCGTCTCGCAGATGCGCTCGGCGGCGGTGATGGCGCGCTCCAGGTCTGCCACGGAGCGGATATCGACACTGATGCCGGCGCCCTGCTCGCCGCGGGCGGGCTTGACCACCACGCGCTTGTGCTTGGTGAGGAAGGCCTCGGCCTGGTCCAGGGCCTCGAACTCGCACTGCTCCGGCACCTTGAGATCGGCGCGGCGCAGCAGGCGCTGGGTGACGGCCTTATCGTCGCAGCGGCTCATGGCCACGGCGGTGGTGAGCTCGGACAGCGACTCCCGGCAGACGATCCGCCGACCGCCGAGGCTCAGCGCAAAGTAGCCGGCCTCAGCGTCGATGACCTCGATGCCGACGCCGCGGCGGCGCGCCTCGTTGACGATGATGGTGGCATACGGATTGAGGTTGGTCTCTGGCTGCTTGCCGATGAACAGGGGCTCGTTATAAGCGTTCTTGTTCTTCAGCGCGAACACCGGCACCCGTTCGAAGCCGAGCTTCTCGTAGAGCCGGATGGCGCCGCGGTTATCGTGCATCACCGACAAATCCAGGAAGGCGCGGCCGCGGGCATGATAGAACTCCGCCACCTGGCGCACCAGCATCTCACCAATACCAGGGTAGGGCGCCTGTGAGTCCACACACAGCGCCCAGAGGCTGGCGCCGCGCTCGTAGTCGCCGAAGGCTTCGACGTGGTCGACGCCGCAGACGACGCCGAGGATGGCGCCGTCCTGTATGTCCTCGGCCACCCAGTAATGCAGCACCCGCGAGGCGCGCTGCTGAAAAATGAAGTCCGGGTCCGGCGGCACCATCTTGCGTGCGGCATAGAGCCGAGTCGCCGCCTCCGCATCCATGTGGCTGGTCAGCAACCGCACGACGAAGCCCTTGGGTCGACGCTGGGTGAACTGGTAGCGCTCGAACCACAGCCGGAAGGTGTGGGACGGGTCCAAGAACAAGTCCTGCGGCGCATAGGACAGCACCACGTGCGGGTCGCGCAGGTACAGGGCCACATCACGTCGCCCGGGCTGCTCGTCCTGTAGGCAGCGGGCGAGACGCTGGGGGTCGTTGAAGGTCTGCCCGAAGATGAGCCGTCCCCAGCCGCAATCGATGACGGTCTCGGACCAGCTCTCGTCGTCGCTGCGGGGCTTGTTGTCCCAACTGCTCACCGACGGCCCGCGCTTGCGCTCGAGCCGGTGGTGGATGTTGTCGCGGGTGGTCATGGTTTGTCCTCTCGTCCCGGTTTCGTTTACTGCTTGGGCGAGCTTCGTCCTAGGGGTCGAGTGCGCGGTGCGCGGTGCGAAGTGCGGGGCGCATCCTCGCGATGCTGGCGCAGAACCGCACTGCGCACGTCTCGCACTACGCACTGATTTTCAGATGCCGTGCTCCTGAAGCCAAAGCTCCAACAACGCCACCTGCCAAAGCTTGGAGCCGCGCAGCGGCGTGATGTGCGACTCCGGGTCGGCGAGGAGCTCCTGCACGTACTCCGGCTGGAAGAGCTGGCGGTCGCGGGCGCGCTGGGAGGTCACGGCGTCGCGCATCATGTCCAGCACCTCGCCGCGCGGGTACTTGAGCGCCGGCACCGGGAAGTAGCCCTTGGGCCGGTCGATGACCTCCTTGGGGATGACACGGCGCCCGACGGCCTTCAGCACGCACTTGCCGTCGTCGCAGAGCTTGTGCTCCGCCGGGATGCGCGCAGCCAGCTCCACCAGCTCGTGGTCCAGGAAGGGCACGCGGGCCTCCAGGCCCCAGGCCATGGTCATGTTGTCCACGCGCTTGACGGGGTCGTCCACCAGCATGACGAGCTGGTCGATGCGCAGCGCCTTGTCCACCGCGGCCTCGGCGCCGGGCATGTCGAAGTGGGCCCGGATGAAGTCGCGGCTGTAGTCGTCGCCGTGCAGCCTGGGGTGCACCGCGCGCAGATATTCGTTGTGGCCGCGGTCGCAGAAGACCCGCGCATAGTCCATGGCCGCATCGGTGCTCTCCTGCATTGGCGGGTACCAGTGGTAGCCGCCGAAGACCTCGTCGGCGCCCTGCCCGCTCTGCACCACCTTGACGTGCTTGGCGACCTCCTGGGAGAGGAGGAAGAAGCCGATGACGTCGTGGCTCACCATGGGCTCGGCCATGGCGCGGATGCAGCTCGGCAGGTTCGGCAGCAGCCGCGAGGCCGAGTCGACGTGGATCTTGTGGTGGCGGGTGCCGTAGTGCGAGGCGATGATGTCCGAGTACTGGAACTCGTCCCCGGCCTCGTCGCCGACGCTCTCGAAGCCCACGGAGAAGGTGTTGAGCCCGGTCTGCCCGCCCTCCGCCAGCAGGCCGACGATGAGGCTGGAGTCGAGCCCGCCCGAGAGCAGCACACCGACGTCCACGTCCGCCACCAGCCGGCGCTCCACGGCCGTGCGCAGGGCGCCGAGCACGCGGTCCTGCCAGTCGTCGAAGCTCAGGCCCTGCTCCTCCGGCAAGGTCTCGAAGGTCGGCGCCCAGTAGCCGTGCTCGCGGGTGGTGCCGTCCGCCTCGATGACGCGGATGGTCGCCGGCGGGAGCTTGCGCACGCCGCGCAGGATGGTATACGGCGCCGGCACCACGGCGTGGAAGTGCATGTAATGATGCAGCGCCACCGGGTCCAGGTCCGTGTCGATGCCGCCGCCCGCCAGCAGCGCCGGCAGGGTGGAGGCGAAGCGCAGGCCCCCCGGCAGCTCGGCGAAGTACAGCGGCTTGATGCCGAGGCGGTCGCGCACCAGCGTCAGGCGTCCGCTGTCGCGCTCGGCGACGGCGAAGGCGAACATGCCGTGGAAGCGCTGCACACAGTCCGCGCCCCAGGCATGGAAGGCCTTGAGCACCACCTCGGTGTCGCCGTGGCTGAAGAAGCGGTAGCCCTTGCCGGCGAGCTCTTCGCGCAGCTGCTTGTAGTTGTAGATACAGCCGTTGAAGGCGACCGTCAGCCCCAGGTCGCTGTCCACCATGGGCTGGCCGGCGTGGGTGCTGAGGTCGATGATGCTGAGCCGACGGTGGCCCAGCGCCACCCGCCCCTGCTGGAACAGGCCGCTGGCGTCGGGACCGCGGGGCTCCATGACGGCGTTGACGGCGGCCAGCGCGGCCAGATCGATGGGGCGGTCGTCGAAGCGGATCTCACCGCAGAATCCACACATGATGCTTGTTTCCTCGGGCTTGGGGCGGCGGGCAGGGCGAGCGGCACAGCGACCGATGAAGACACGGCGTTAAGGCGCCGGCGCCTGCGCCCCGGGCGGGCACAGGTCACGGGACCGACTGGCTGCGGCCGCAGCAGCGACCCGATGCCAGCGTCGAGCGCGGTGTCGATGAGGATCGGGCTCCCGGTCGTCGGGGCGAAAATGCGCGCCTCCGCTGCGGATGCTCGCGTGGATCGCGGCCGGCTGGGTCCTGCGCGCAAAAGCTGTCGGCCGGAGACAGGTTCCCTCGCGCGTTCGAGTGGACAGCGGCCGAGCGTTACGGTCGTCTATGCTACCGGAAGCCGGATAGCGCTGCCAGAAAGCAGCGCCCCGACAAGGATCTCGATCAATGTCACACCGCGCTGCCCTGCCGTTGAAGCCCTGCATGCCCGCGCATCACGCCGCGCTCAGCGACCAACGACAACTCCTTACAGCACAAGCACGCAATGTCAGCAGGGATGTCGCGGCGCACCCCTATTGATGGGAATCGCCGCGCGAGCCCCTATTCTCTGCGCCAGCCAGCGCAGACCCAGCCATGCTTCGGGCCGGGCTGCGACTCCACAAAACGCAGTCGGCGGCCCGCATGGCCGCCCGCGACCGACCCAGCAGGAAGACGACCATGGCAGCAGAAGGGCGCTTAGCGCGCATCGCCACCGACGGCCATTACGCCGACAGCTTCGAAGCCGACGCCGAGAACGAGGTCTACGATGAGGCCAAGGAGCGTCTCGTACGGCAGATGCTGCAGGAGATCGGCGAAGACCCTGAGCGCGAGGGCCTGCGCCGCACGCCGCTGCGTGTCGCCAAGGCAATGGACTTCCTCACCAGCGGCTATGAGCTCTCTGCGGAAGAGATCATCAAAAAGGCCGTCTTCGATGAAGACGTCAAAGAGATGGTCATCGTCCGCGACATTGAGTTCTACAGTATGTGCGAGCACCACATGCTGCCCTTCTTCGGCCATGCCCATGTCGGCTATCTCCCGAACGGCAAGGTCGTGGGCCTCAGCAAGGTCGCCCGCGTGGTGGATGTCTTCGCCCGCCGCCTGCAAGTGCAGGAGCGCCTTACCAACCAGGTGGCCGACGCCCTCATGGAGCACTTGGGCGCCCACGGCGTCGCCGTGGTTATGGAGGCGAGCCACACCTGCATGATGATGCGCGGCGTCCAGAAGCAGAGCAGCACCACCGTTTCCAGCGCCATGCGCGGCACCTTTGAGGACGACCCGCGCACCCGCTCGGAGTTTATGAGCTTCCTGCACAAGTAGCGGCTGGCAGCCTGTTCGCGCCGACATCTACCGGCGGTACCGGCCCCGCCACCGGCGCTGTACTGGGTTACGCAGCGGCGTGCACCGGCACTGCCGCGCCGTCCGGTTGCCGCAACGGGCGTTGTCTCGTGACAGAAAACACGCAAAGAATGGATAATGCGGACCGGCCTGGACAGTCACGGAGCGTGCCCGAGCATGGCGCAGTCCGAGTCAAATCCGCTGATGCAACTGGCGCGGGAGTTCGTCGCCACCACCAGCCACAGCATCTTTCTCACCGGCAAGGCGGGGACCGGCAAGACCACCTTCCTGCACCAGCTGAAGCAGGCGTCGCCGAAGCAGATGATCGTCACGGCTCCCACCGGCGTGGCGGCGATCAACGCCGGCGGCGTCACGCTGCACTCCTTCTTTCAGCTCCCGTTCGGGCCCTTCGTGCCCGGCGGCGAGGCCGAGCGCCAGGCGGCGGCACACCGCCTGAACCGGCAGAAGCGCGACATCATCCAGGGCCTGGACCTGTTGGTGATCGACGAGATCAGCATGGTCCGCTGCGACCTGCTGGACGCGGTGGACTTCGTGCTGCGCCGCCAGCGCCGCACCGATCGGCCCTTCGGCGGCGTGCAGCTGCTGATGATCGGCGACCTGCACCAGCTCGCGCCGGTGGTGCCGGACAAGGACTGGGCCATCCTCAGGGACTTCTACGACTCGGGCTACTTCTTCAGCAGTCGGGCGCTCGCGGCGACCGATGTGACGCCCATCGCCCTGGAGCATATCTATCGCCAGTCCGATGCGGACTTCATCGCGCTGCTGAACCGCGTGCGCGACAACCAGCTGGACGATGCCGCGCTGGCGCAGCTCAATGCCCGACATATCCCCGGCTTCACCCCCGATGACGCGGACGGCTACATCACCCTGACCACCCACAACCGCAGCGCCGATCGGATCAACGACACCCGCCTGCGCGATCTCGACGCCAAGCCCCTGAGCTTCACGGCGCGCATCGAGGGCGACTACCCGGCCCACGCCTATCCCACCGCTGAAACGCTCACGCTCAAGGCGGGCGCCCAGGTGATGTTCGTGCGCAACGACAGCTCGGCGGACAAGCGCTATTTCAATGGCAAGATCGGCACCGTCACGGAGCTGGAGCGCGAGCGCATCGTCGTGCGCTGCCCGCCCGACGGCACCCACCCCGAGACCGAGATCGACGTGGAGCCCGTCGCCTGGGAGAACGTCCAATACCGCATCGACCCGGAGACCAAAGAGATCACCGAGGAGGTGGTGGGCAAGTTCATCCAGTATCCGCTGCGCCTCGCCTGGGCCATCACCATCCACAAGAGCCAGGGGCTCACCTTCGAGCGCGCCGTCATCGACGCCGGCGCCGCCTTCTCCCACGGCCAGGTCTACGTGGCCCTGAGCCGCTGCAAGACCTTCGAGGGCCTGGTGCTGAGCACCCCCATCCCCCGCCGCGCGGTGATGACCGACCGCCGGGTCGCCCACTATGTCGGCGCGGCGACCCGCAACCCGCCGACCTGGACCCAGCTCGATCGCGCCCGCATCGCCTACCAGCAGCGCCTCTTGCAGGAATGCTGGAGCTTCGACGACCTCGGCGCCCGGTTGCGGCGGCTGCTCGGGCTGCTGCGCGACAACGCGAGCGTCATCGACGCCCACGGCTCCGACAGCATGGACGAGCTGGAGCAGCAGATGCGCCGGGAGGTCGTCGAGGTGGGCGGCAAGTTCCGCAACCAGCTCCGCTGCTTGTACCGCGAGGACCAGGTACCGGAGGACGACGCCCATCTCCAAGAGCGCGTGCGCAAGGCGTCCGCGTACTTCGGGTCGCGGCTCGACGCGCAGCTGCGGCCCTGGCTCAATGCCTTCGGCTTCGAGACCGACAACAAGGCGCTGCGCAAGTCGCTCGGTCAGGCCGTCGAAGAGCTGCGCAAGGCATTCGCCATCAAGACCGCCTGCATCGAGAGCTGCCGCGAGGGCTTCGCCACCAGCGCCTATCTCGACGCGGCGTCCAAGGCACGCATCGATCTCGACGCCCGCCCGCCGCAGACCGGGAACAGGCCCGAGCCCGACGCCGGCGCGGCGGAAGGCCCCGACGACCTCCTCGCAGCGCTGCAGGCGTGGCGCAAGCGCAAGGGAGAAGCCGAAGCGCGCGACGGCAGCACCCAGCATCACACGCTCACCCGGGCGGTGCTGCGCCGCATCGCGGAAGCCCGCCCGAACAGCCGGAAGGCCCTGAAGACCATCCACGGCATCGGCAAGCGCAGCGTCGAGCGCTACGGCGCCGAGATCCTCGCCATCGTCGCCGAGCATCGCCAACCCGCCGCCAGCGACGCCGAAGCCGCTGCGCGCCCCGGCAAACCACGCAACCCGACAGAAACCGCGCAGGACACCGACACCCGGCTCACCAGCTACCGCCTCCACCGCGAGGGCCTGAGCATCCAGGAGATCGCCGAGCGCCGCTCGCTCAAGCCCACCACCATCGAGGGCCACCTAGCCGACTTCATCCGGGCCGGTAAGCTGGCCGTCACGGATTTCATCGGCGACGAGAAGCTCGCACGGATGTCCGCCGTCCTCACCGAGACGGGGACCGACACGCTCGGCCCCGCCAAGCAGGCCCTTGGAGACGATTGCTCCTACGGCGAGCTCAAGATGGTACAGGCCCACCTCGCCCGCAAGTGATGACGACCGGGCCGGGCGCCCGCGGCCTTGAACAAGGACCCCTGCATCGCTCGGGCTGAGATAAGGAAGCCGGCGTCGGCGCTCGCGGCGCGCACCGAGGCTGTATCAATCCCGAGCGGTCCGCGTCTGCCGGCGACCGAGACGAGTAGACTGCCCCGGCGAATCCTTCCATCTTGAGAGAAACGGCCATGTCGGCACGCGGCTGGTACGACAAAATAAGTATACTGTCACCGTATCATCCTCATTCCTTGATCGCAGCCCCGACATCGCTCTGATCCCCAGTATCTCTACCCACCCGTCACGGGGCGCATTCAGTGGTCATGGCTCCAATCGAAGCCTGGGGACTGGCGGGGCTATTGCTCCTGACGGCCGGTTTCTGCCTCCTGCAGCGGCACCTGTGGCGTGCCTGCCTCGGGCTCGTGGCCTTCGCGCTGCTGATGGCCCTGGCCTGGCTGCTGCTCGGGGCGCCGTGGCTCGCGCTGGCCGAGGCGCTGCTCGGGGCGCTCCTGACCGGCGGCACGCTGCTGTGGACACTGCGCGGTCGCGGCGCGCTGCCGCGCCTGGCGCCAGTGGATGAGACACCGCAGCGGGCACGCTCCACCGCCCCGCTGCGCTGGCTGCTGATCCTGAGCTGGCTGGGTCTAGCCGGCATCGCCCTGATCTGGCTGCTCGGCGTTGACGCGCTGACACCGCCGGCGTCGGCGACCACGCTGTTGGCCGCAACCGGTGTGCTGATCATGGGCCTTGGGCTCTGGGCCTTCACTATTCAGCGCCACTTGCTGCGCCGGCTGTTGGCCTTCAATCTGCTCGGCTCAGGGGTCTTCTTGCTCTTGGCGGGGCTCGCCGGGCCCGTGGCCGAGGTGCGGGGGCTGATCCTGGTGGGCTTGGTGGTGGCGCTGCTCGGCTCGATCCTCGGCGCCGTTCTGCTGCTGCGCCTGCATGCACAGGCAGGCCAGATCACCCTGAGTGGCGCTTCCCCTGCTGGCTCGGGCTCGGGTCCATGAGTCCACTGCCGCTGCACCTGCTCTGGCTGTTGCTCGCACCCTTGGCCCTTGGCCTGCTGGCCTGGGCCAGCCCCCCGCGTCACAGTGGCCTGGTGCTGCTCGTTGTCCTGCCGTTACCGCTGATGGCGCTCTGGCTGCTACTCGGTATCGAGGCGGGGCCAATGGCAGGACGCCTGACGCTCGGTCCACTCACATTGCACTGGCGCTTGGACGGACTGGCCGCCTTGTTAGGGCTGTTGACGCAGCTCTTGCTGCTGGCCAGCGCCCTCTATGCCGTCGGCTATGCCCGTGCCACCATCCTCGGCAGGCGCGCCTATGCCTGGCTCTGGCCCCTGCTGGGCGGCCTGGGGCTGGGGCTGGGGCTGATCTGGATCGCGGCCGATCTCCTGCTGCTCTATGTCGGACTGGAGCTGATGGGACTCTGCGCCGTCGGCATGATGCTGCTCCCCGGCAGCGCCGAAGCCCTCAGCGCGGGTCTGCGCTATCTGCTGTTCGCGCTGGTCGGCTCGCTCACCTGGCTGCTCGGCATCGCCCTGCTGCTCGGCGCCTGGGGCCGGCTCGATCTGGCGGGGCTGGGGGCGGTGGCCCAGCCCGACCCGGTCACCCAGATCGCCGTTGCGCTGCTGGCCAGCGGGCTGCTGCTGAAAGCGGCGATCGTGCCCCTGCACAGCTGGCTGGCGCCGGTGCATGGCAGCGCCTGGACCCCAGTCAGTGCAATCCACGGTGCCCTGGTGGTCAAGGCCTCATTCTTCATCCTGCTGCTGCTCTGGCGGCTCCTGCTGCCGGAGGCCATCGCCGGTGCCTGGGCGCTGGGCGTGCTCGGCAGCCTGGCGGTGCTCTGGGGCGGGGTGCAGGCCTGTCGCGCGGCGGGGCTCAAGCAGCTCGTGGCCTGGTCTACCATCGGCCAATTGGGGTACTTGATGCTGGCCTTCCCGTTGCTGGCCGGCACCAGCGCGGGCGTCGCGGCGATGGCCTGGCAGGCAACCTGGGTGCAGCTCGCCGGACATGCGCTGGCCAAGGCGGCCATGTTCATGGCTGCGGGCAATCTGTTGCTCTCCACCGGCGCGCAGCGTCTGGAGGGACTGACGGGGACCAGCCGCCGGCTGCCGCTGTCGCTGATGACCTTCGGACTCGCGGCGGTCACCATCATGGGGCTGCCGCCCAGCGCCGGCTTCACCGCCAAGTGGCTGTGGCTGCAGGCCTCGCTGGCCGCGGGCCAATGGCCCTGGGTGCTGGTGCTGGCGCTGGGCACGCTGCTCAGCGCCGCCTATGTGTTCCGGGTGCTGCGCTGCTCGTTCGTCGAGGATGTCCCCGAGCCCGTTTTCCGCGAGCTGCCGCTGGCAATGGAGCTCATCGCCTTGGCGCTGGCGCTGGCCGCCATCGGGCTGGGTCTGGCGGCCGCCTGGCCGCTCGCTGCTCTGGCTCCAGCGGGGCTGCCATGAGCGCCTTCCTGCCGCTGGCCACGCTGGCCAGCTCCCTGCTCACCGCGGCGGTGATCTTTGTCTTGCCGGAGGGGGCCGTGCGCACCCGGACGGTGCTCAATCTCGCTGCCGCACTGGTCAAGCTGGTGCTGGTGATCTGGATGGCGCGGGGTCTGATCGCCGGGGAGGTCTACGCGGTCGAGTTTCCGGTGGCCGAGGGTCTGAGCTTCGTCCTGCGGGTGGACGCGCTCGGGCTCACCTTCGCCGGGCTGTCCTCGCTGCTGTGGCTGTTCACCACCATCTATGCCATTGGCTACCTCGAGGACTCACCCAACCGCCGGCGCTTCTTCGGCTTCTTCAGCCTGTGCGTCGCCAGCACCCTCGGCATCAGCTTGGCCGGCAACCTGTTCACCCTGCTGATTTTCTACGAGCTGCTGACGCTGTCCACCTATCCGCTGGTGGCCCATCGCGGCACGCCCCAGGCCCTGGCCGCGGCCACCGTCTACCTGCGCTATACGCTCAGCGCAGGGCTGGTGCTGATGATCGGCATGGTCGCCTTGCAGATCTTGGCCGGTGACCAGCGCTTCGGTCAGTACGAGTCCTTGGCCGCGCTCGATCCCAGCCATCACGGCCTGCTGATCGGTCTGTTCTGGGTGCTGATCCTGGGCTTCGGCGTAAAAGCGGCGCTGGTGCCGCTGCATGGCTGGCTGCCGCGGGCGATGGTGGCGCCGGCACCGGTCAGCGCCCTGCTGCATGCGGTGGCGGTGGTCAAGGCGGGCGCCTTCGGCATTGTACGGCTGGTCTACGACGTCTATGGCATCGGCTTCAGCGCGGCCCTGGGCGTGCTCGATGGGCTGGTGGTGATCGCCGCCGTGACCATCGTCTATGGCTCAGTGCGCGCGCTGACCCAGCAGGAGCTCAAGCCCCGGCTCGCCTTTTCCACGGTGAGCCAGGTGTCCTACATCGTCCTCGGCATCGGTCTGTTCGGACCGCTGGGGACCATTGCCGCGCTCGCCCATCTGCTGCATCAGGGGCTGATGAAGGTCACCCTGTTCTTCTGCGCCGGCAATTACGCCGAAGAGCTGGGCATTCATCGCATCGATGAGCTGGACGGCGTCGGCCGGCGCATGCCGCTGAGCAGCCTGGCGTTCACCGTCGGCGCGCTGGGCATGATCGGCATGCCGCCGCTGGTGGGCTTCATCACCAAGTGGACGCTGGGCATGGGCGCTGTGCAGGCCGAGATGCCCTGGGTCATCGCCGTGCTCGTGGCCAGCACCCTGCTCAACGCGGCCTACTTCCTGCCCATCGTCGATCGCCTCTGGTTCCGCCGCGGACCGGCCCATGGCATCGGCGCGTGGCCGGCGGAGCGCGCGCCGAGCCGGCTGGAGACCAGCGCTTGGCTGCTGGTGCCGGCGCTGGTCACAGCGCTGTTGAGTCTACTGGGCGGGATGCTGGCGGGCCTACCCTTCAGCCCCTTGCAGTGGGCGACCCGGGTGGCGAATCAGAATTACCTCGCGCCATGACTGCGCTGCACCTCGCGCCCCAGCTGCTCGCGCCCCTGCTCGTCGCGGCCTTGCTGTGGCCGCTGTTGCTGGCGGTGCGCGTGCTGCTGCGGGCGCTGATCGCCCCCGAGCGGCCACGGGCGCACCTGGACTGGCTCTGGATCAGCGCGCCCGCGCCGGCGCTGCTGCTGGCCTTGCTGAGCGCGGAAGGCAGCCTTTGGCTCGAGGCCTGGCTCTTCGGCGGGCACTGGGCGCTGGATGAGCAGCGCCGACTCTTGCTGACCTTCACGGCGCTGCTGTGGGGACTCTCGGGCTGGTATGCCCGCGGCTACCTCGCCGGCGAGCAGACGCGCGCGCTGGCCGGCGATCAGGAGAGCCGCTCGCGCCTGCTGCGGTTCGCGCTGTTCTGGCCGCTGACGCTCTGCGGCAATCTGCTGCTGCTCGTGGCCGAGGATATCGCCAGCTTCTACCTCGGCTTCGCACTGATGACCTTTGCGGCTTTTCCGCTGGTGATCCACACCGGCACCCGCGCGGCGCGCACCGGCGGCTTGGCCTATCTGGTCATGGCCGTGCTCGGCGAGGGCGTGCTCCTGGCCGGCCTGCTCTGGGCTGCCGGCAGCGGCTCGGCACTCACCCTGTCTGAGCTGCGCACGACCCTGGCGACGGCCGACGCGGGTGTGTGGATGGGGCTCCTGCTCTGGCTCGGCTTCGGCGTCAAGGCCGGGGTCATCGGTCTGCACCTGTGGCTGGCGTTGGCGCATCCGGTGGCACCGACACCGGCCAGCGCCGTGCTCAGCGGCGTCATGATCAAGGCGGGACTGGTGGGTTGGCTCAGCACGCTGCCGCTGGGGATGACCGGCGTCGACGGGTCCTTTCGCGAGCTGGGGCTGGCGATGTTCTGGGCCGGCCTGCTCGGTGCGTTCGCGGCGGCGTTGTGGGGCGTCGCACAGCCCAAACCGAAGGCGGTGCTGGCCTATTCGAGCGTCAGCCAGATGGGCATGATCACGGCGCTGGTGGCGCTGGGGCTGTTGCAGCCGGACAGCTGGCCCGCGGTCGGCGCACTGGTGGTGTTGTTCGCCGCCCACCATGGACTGACCAAGGGCGCGTTGTTTCTCGGTGTCGGCATCAGCGAGCGAGCGCCGCCCTGGCCAACCTGGCTGCTGTGGTCCCTGTTGACGCTGCCGGCGCTGTCGCTGAGCGGCGCACTGGGCTCCGGGCTGATCACCAAGTGGGGTGCCAAGACGGCGCTGGACACGGCTGGCGAGAAGACCGTCGCCTTCTGGCTGAGCCTGGCCGCCGCGGGCACCACGGCGCTGATGGTGCGGGCACTATGGCGCCAGTGGCTTGAGCGCTCGCAAGCGAACGCCGCTAATGGGCCGTCGCTCGCGCCGATGCCGATGGCCTGGCTGCTGAGCGTGCTCGCCGCGCTCGGCCTGCCGTTCTGGGCCGGCTGGCTCACCGGCGAGCGCGCCGGTGGCGATGCCTGGCCTCCGCTGAGCGCCCTACCCGCCCTGCTCTGGCCGCTCGGGCTCGGGCTGCTGTTGTCCTGCATCCTCGGCTGGAGCCTGCGCCGGGTGGCACCATGGCTCAGCCAACGCCTGCCCGCCGGCGATCTCTGGTGGCCCTTGGCCGCCGCCGGGCGCTGGCTGGGGCGCCTCATCCACGGCCTGCTGCGCAGACTCGCCGCCTGGCAAGCGGCCTGGGTCGCCTGGTGGGTTGCACGCGAGCACGACGGCGCCACCGGCCTGGATGCGCTGACGTCCGCCGAGGGCTGGCTGCGCCGCCAATTGCCGGTGCTGCTGCTAGCCGTGGCCGTGGGCTTGGCCGCGGTGCTCTTGCTCAGCGCCAAGAGCACACCGCTGTGGCCCTGGCCAGTGGGCTGGCCTCCCTGGTGAGAGATGACCGCTCGGCGCTGATCGTGAGGCCGCCCAACGCTCTGGCAGCGCCGTCCCCGGCGCGATCGAGGCCAATCGCGGCGAGGACGCCGCTCCCACGGGGCGCAGCTGCAGGCCCCCACACCCTGTTGCTCTGCTCCGAGCGGACTCTCACCGAAGACAGCATCGAAGACCTCCTGCGCTGAAGGCGGGCCACGGGCGCAACAACATAGGTGTCGAGCCTGCCCTTTGCTGACGAGGCGCCCAAACAGCCGCAGCAGTCAGCACGGCTGAGCCTCCGCTGCGTCATAGATTTTAGGGACGGTATACTTATCTCCCAGGAGCGAGCGCATCGCTGCCTATGCGCTGGCGCTGCGCGGTCTGATGCAGTTGGAGCCCGGATTGGAGATCAAGACATGCCCATGCCGGGCCATGCCCCGGCGCCAAGCGCTTTCGTTTTGTCCGCACATGCGCCGCCATCCCTGGCGGCTGCGATCTCGGTCCTGCCGGTCCGATGCCGGCACGCTGAACCTCATCCAGTCGCCGTCCTAATCCACTCCACCCGCTTGCGCATCACCCCGTAGTAGACGACGGGGATCACCACCAGCGTCAGCACGGTGGAGACGAACAGGCCGAACAGCAGCGACACCGCCAGGCCCGAGAAGATCGGGTCGTCGAGGATGAAGGCGGCGCCGGCCATGGCGGCAAGCGCCGTGAGCGCAATGGGCTTGGCGCGGACGATGGCGGAGTCCACCACGGCCTGCTCCAGGCTGTCACCCGCGCGCACCTGCTGGTTGATGAAGTCCACCAGCAGGATGGAGTTGCGCACGATGATGCCGGCGAGCGCGATCATGCCGATCATGCTGGTGGCGGTGAACTGGGCACCGAGCAGGGCGTGGCCGGGCATGATGCCGATGATGGTCAGCGGAATCGGCGCCATGATCACCAGCGGTACCAGGTAGCTGCGGAATTGGGCCACCACCAGCAGGTAGATCAGCAGCAGGCCGATGGCGTAGGCCAGCCCCATGTCGCGGAAGGTCTCATAGGTGATCTGCCATTCGCCGTCCCATTTGACGCTGAACTCATAGGGATTGTCCGGCTGTTGGATGTACCACTGCGGCAGGCCAAGGTCATCGGTGAGCTGCCCGGCGATGGCGAACAGCCCGTACAGCGGGCTGTCGATGGGCCCGGCCATGTCGCCGGTGACATAGACCACGGGCAGCAGGTCCTTGTGATAGATGCTGTGGGCGCGGGTGGTCTCCACCACGTCGACGATCTCCGACAGGGGCACTAACTGCCCGCCCCGGGAGCGCACCCGCAGGGCCAGCACCTGCTCCAGGTCGGCCTTGTCGGCGGCGGCGTATTCGACGCGGATGGGCACGGCGTATTTGACGTTGGCGCCGTGCAGGAAGCTCATGTCCTCGCCTTCCAAGACCGTCGACAGGGCTTGGGCGACGCTGGCCTGCTCCACGCCCAGACGCGCGGCCTTGGCGCGGTCCACGACTACGAGCACCTTCTCGGACGGGTATTCCACGGAGTCGTCGATGTCGACGATGTCGGCCGTCTCGCCGAAGACGTCACGCACCTGCTTGGCGATGGCGATCTGGCCGTCGTAGTCGATGCCGTAGACCTCGGCCACCAGCGGCGAGAGCACCGGCGGACCGGGCGGGATCTCGACGATCTTGGCGTTGCCGTCGTATTGCCTTGCGATCTCTTGGAGCGGCTCGCGCAGCTTGAGCGCAATCTTGTGGCTCTTGTCGTCGCGGTGGTGCTTGTCCACCAGGTTCACCTGGATATCGCCCAGGTGCGGGCCTTCGCGCAGGTAGTACTGGCGTACCAGGCCATTGAAGTTGATGGGCGCGGCGGTGCCGGCGTAGACCTGGTAGTTGGCCACTTCGGGGACGGTGCTCAGGTATCTGCCCATCTCGCCGAGCACGCGGGCGGTCTGTTCCAGGCTGGTGCCCTCGGGCATGTCCAGCACCACCTGGAATTCGCTCTTGTTGTCGAAGGGCAGCATTTTCATGATCACCACCCGGTTCACGGCGAGCAGGAGCGAGCCCGCGATGAGCAGCAGCAGGCCCGCCAGCAACAGCCAGCGGTTGAGCTTGCCGCGGCCGCCCGCCAGGAAGGGGCCGATGAGGGTGTTGAACAGGCGCTTCAAGACATCGCTGCCGCCTTCTTCGTGGTGCCCGTGCGCGGGCTCCCCGGACGCTGCCGCGGCATCGTGGCGCTTGCCGAGCAGGAAGTTGCTCATCCAGGGCGTGAACACGAAGGCCACCACCAGGGAGATGAGCATGCCCATCGAGGCGTTGATGGGGATGGGGCTCATGTAGGGCCCCATCAGCCCGGTGACGAAGGCCATGGGCAGCAATGCTGCGATGACGGTGAAGGTGGCCAGGATGGTCGGGCTGCCCACCTCGTCCACGGCGCCTGGCATCAGCTCCAGCAGTCTCTTGCGCGGCCAGAGCGCCATGTGCCGGTGGATGTTCTCGACGACGACGATGGCGTCGTCCACCAGGATGCCGATGGAGAAAATGAGCGCGAACAGCGACACCCGGTTCAGCGTGAAGCCGTAGGCCCAGCTCGCAAACAGCGTCAGGGCCAAGGTGACGATGACGGCGGCACCGACGATGAGCGCTTCGCGCCAGCCGAGGGCCAAGAGCACCAGCACCACGACGCTAGTGGTGGCGAACGCCAGCTTGGTGATGAGCTTCTTGGCCTTGGCATCGGCGGTCTCACCATAGTTGCGGGTGATGCTGACCTCGACGCCCTCGGGGATGAAGGTGCCCTGGAGCTGGCCGAAGCGCTCCACCACGCGCGCGGCAATGTCCACGGCGTTCTCGCCCTCCTTCTTGGCCACGGCGATGGTCACGGCGGGCGTCGCACAGCCCATGGCGAGTGCGCACTCGCCAGCGTCCCCGTCGCTGCGGGCGGCGCCCGGGCCCATGCCCATCCAGACATAGGTCTCGGGCTCCTCGGGGCCGCGCTCTACCCGGGCGACGTCGCGCAGGTAGACGGGCCGCCCGCCGTGCAGGCCCACCACCAGCTCTCCGATGCCCTGGGGGTCGGTCAAGAAGGTGCCGGCCTGCACCAGCACCTCGGTGTTGTCGGCCACGACGCCGATGTCGTCGCGGATGGTGTTGCTGGCCTGAAGGGCCCGGCGCAGGTCGGTGATGTCGATGCCGTGGGCGGCGAGCGCCTGGGGGTCAAGAATCACCCGCACCACCTGCTCCGGCACGCCCAGGGTGTAGACGTCGCGGGTGCCTTCGACGCGCTTGATCTCCTGCTCGATGGCATGCGCCACCTTACCGAGCTCGTAGGCGCCGACGGCTTGGTCTTTGGACCAGAGGGTCGCCGTCAGAATGGGCACATCGTCGATGCCCTTGGGTTTGATGATCGGCTGTCCGACGCCGAGGTTCGGCGGCAGCCAATCCTCGTTGGATTGGATCTTGCTGTGCAGGCGCACAATGGCGTCGGTGCGGTCCTCGCCAACGCGAAACTGCACCGTCACCACGGCCATGCCCGGGCGCGAGATCGAGTAGATGTGCTTGACGCCCTTGATCTCGGAGAGCACCTGCTCGGCAGGGCCGGCAATCAAATGCTCCACTTCCGTGGCCGACGCCCCCGGGAACGGGATGAACACATCGGCGAAGGTGACATTGATCTGCGGCTCCTCCTCCCGCGGCGTTACCAGGATGGCGAACAGGCCGAGCAGCAGGCCGACCACAGCCAGCAAGGGCGTGATCTCGGTGTTCTGGAACTGGGCGGCGATGCGGCCGGACAGGCCGAGGCCGCCGCCCCCGCCGCTGTCGGCGTGGCCGCCGCCGGCGTCCCTGTCGCCGGCAGCCGGGGTCTCGGTGTCAGCCATCCTGGTTGCCCTCCGCCTGCGCTTGGGCCTGGGCTCTGGCCTGGGCCTTCAGCGCGACACCGGCGGCGATGGGATCCAACGCCACGGTTTCACCCGGCATCAGGCCGGACAGGACCACCAGCTCGTCGCCGTGCTTGCGCCCGACGCGGATCTGGCGGAAGTGCACCTTGCCTGCCGGGTCCACCACATAGACACCCGTAACCTCGGAGCGATAGACGACGGCGTCCCTTGGCACCGTGAGCTCATCCTTTTTACCGGTGACGAAGCCCGTCTTGACGAACATGCCCGGGAAGAGATCCACCAGATCCGAGGGCAGATCCAGCCGCACCTTGAAGGTGTTGGAGCCCATGTCCGCGTACGGGAAGACGGTGATGCGCTCGGGCTGCACCACAGTGACATCGGGCTCGGTCTCTTGGAGGCCGTTCGGTAGGTAGACGTTCACCTCGCCGATCTTGCGCACCGCCGGAATGACGCTCTGCGGCACGTCCACGGTGACCCGCAGCTCCTCCAGCGAGATGCCGGTCATGACCGGCTGGCCGGGGCTCGCGATCTCGCCCAGCTCGACGTGGCGGTTGGTGACGATGCCGGAGTAGGGGGCACGAATGCGCGTGTACTGAAGCTGCTCCCGCGCCTGCTCCAAGGCTGCCTGGGCCGCGTCCAGCCGGGCCTCGGCGCTGGCCAGCTCCGCCGTGGCCCGGTCCATTTCCGACTCGGAGACGTTCTCGTTCTTGTACAGCCCCTCGACGCGGGCGTAGGCGTCTTCCGCGCGCGCAAGCTCCGCCGTCGCCGACTTGAGCTCCGCGGCGGCCTGAGCGACCCGGGCACGGTGCTGGTTGTCGCGCAGGCGCACGAGGATCTCGCCCTTCTCGACGAAGTCGTCCACGTCGTAGAGGATCTCTTCCACCTGCCCCTGGGTCTGGGCGGAGACCGTGGTACGGTTCACCGCCTCGACGACGCCGTCGAGCCGATACTCCCGCGGCACGGTGCGGTGGCTGACCTCCGCGGTCTCCAGCTCCGCCGCTGCGGCGGCCGGCGGCGCATCGCCCGCCGCGAGCACCGGCGGTGCGAAAACGACCGCCAGCAGCGCCAGCAGGCGCGGTGTCTGTGGTTGCACATTCATGGCATCGTCTTCCCGAAAATGTATTAGACTTTTCTAATATACTTGTATTGCCTTGATCCAGCAAATCTTTCACCGACCTTAGAGGCTTGGCTGCGAGCCGCCATGATCCAGCGCAGTGTCTGCCCAGGCTGGCGTCCTCCACGACCGGAAAACCCTGACCGAAACGGGTAAGCTATCCGCAAACGGCCATGGCCAACCTGCCGGCCCTCGCCGACGCCGTCGGCATCGCGGCCACGGCGCAGTCGGACCGGCTTCTGGTAACGGCCGCGGCCGCTACCAGTGTGCCCTTGCAGGTGGCCGCCGAACAGGCCGCGCTGCGGCTCGCGCCCTTATCACCCATTCGCTGTGCGAGGTCCACCTGCATGTCGCCGGCTGACACGAACGCGAGAGGAATGGCATCGTGCTGAGCTGGCTGTTGATCGGCATCGTCCTGCTCCTGGCGGCTGCCGCACTGGCTTGGCTGATCCGCGGCCTGGAGCCGCCCGACGTGAAGCTCACCGCCGTGCGCCCCGATCAGCTCAGCGCCGGCGAGCAGCGCCTGCGCGTGGGTCTGCGGGTGCAGAACCCGAATCCCATCCCCCTGCCCGTCTTCGCTATGACCTACAGGCTCTGGCTGGAAGAGCAGCACATCGCCGCCGGCGACGCCGACCTGCGGCGGCGAGTGCCGGCGCGGGGCGAAGCAGACATGGAAGTCATGGTCAGCGGTGACGCCCGTCACCTGGCGCGCACGCTGCCGAAGCTCGCGCTGACGCCGCAGCCCTGGCGCTACCGTCTGGAGGGCAAGGTGGCGGTGCTGCCGAAGCTGCGCGTGGGTTATCGGCACGTCGGCACAATCGACCTCAAGGGTATGCTGCGCCTCGCCGCCTCGCTGCGCTGATGCGGATGAGCACCGGCAACCGATTTCCTAGCTCAGGAAGCAGCGCTTCGCCTGCGCAGGCCTCGGGCCCGCCCCGATCTTTGGATACTGGTCAACCGATGACGGCTAAACGCTAGCTCCCGCCGTCCGGGATGGTTAGAATTCACAGACAATCGTCGCCGTGCCGATCCCGCAGCGCCAGGCCCACCGCCCTTCAGCGCCAGCCCCATGTCCACCCCCAACGCCAGCGCTTCGCCCGAGCCGGGCCCGGAGCCACGCCGCCTCGTCAACGCTTGGGTGGCTGAGCAAGTCGGCCGCCTGGATTCCGCCGAGGCGAGCGCCTTGAACGCGGAATGGCCGCAATGGCGGGCACAGGCGGCGCAGCTCATCGCCGAAGGCCTGCTGGCTTATGTGGTTCTGGAAATGGTCGCACCGGACCTCGCCATCGCTCAGGCGCAGGCTCAGGCCAGGGGCAGCCACGCCAACGGCACCGACGGCCACGCCCATGGGCACACCGACGACGCCGCCCTCACCGAGCGGCTCGTCGCCCACCTACAGGATTTCATCGACTACCGCGACGAAGTGACCGATCGCGGTGGTCTGCCCACCAGTGAGCCGTGCCCGCACGGCCACGACCATCACCACTAGCGCAACTGCCGACAATCAACCGGCGCGCCGTAGAGACCAGCCCGGCCCCCCAGACAGGCCAAGAGAGATGACAGACGAGAGTGAGTTCGAGGCCCTGTTACGGGAGCTGGAGAAAACCGAGCAGGCCGTCGCCGAACGGCCCAAGCCCGGCGACCGAGTCAAGGGCCAGGTGATCGCCATCGGCGAAGAGCAGGTCTTCGTGGACCTCGGCGGCAAGGCCGAGGGCGCCATAGACATCGGTAACCTCAAGGACAAGGAAGGCAACCTTAGCGTCGCCGTCGGCGACGAGCTGGAGGCCACGGTGGCCGCGGTCGATGCCGACACCGGCGCCGTCAGCCTCGGCGGCAAGCACGGCAAGCAACTGCACGGCGCCGAGGAGCTGGAGGCGGCCTACCAGCAGGGCCTGCCGGTCGAGGGCAGTATCACCGGCACCACCAAGGGCGGGCTCGAGGTGCGCATCGCCGGCCACCGGGCCTTCTGCCCGGCCTCCCAGGCGGACATCCGCTTCGTCGAGGACCTGTCCAGCATGGTCGGGCAGCACCACGCCTTTCGCATCACCAAGCTCGAGGCCGGCAAACGCCTGAACCTGGTGGTCTCCCGCCGCGCGCTGCTGGAAGCCGAGCGCGCCGCCCAGGCAGAGGCCCTCAAGGAGCAGCTGCAAGAGGGCGCGGTGCTCAACGGCAAAGTCGTGGGCCTCAAGGACTTCGGTGCCTTCGTGGATCTGGGCGGCGTCGAGGGCATGGTGCATATCAGCGAGATGTCGCTGACGCGCATCCGCCACCCGGAAGAAGTGCTGAGCCTGGGCCAGGACGTGGAAGTCCAGGTGCTGCGCATCGAGGACACCGGTAACCCCAAGCGCCCGCAGAAGATCGCGCTGTCCATCCGCGCGTTGGCCAAAGACCCTTGGTCCGACGTCACCGCCCGCTATGCCCCCGGGAGCCGGGTCGACGGACGCGTCACCCGCACCCAGCCCTTTGGCGCCTTCGTGGAGCTGGAGCCGGGCCTCGAGGGCATGATCCACATCTCCGAGCTCGGCGCCGGCCGCCGCCTAAACCATCCGGACGAGGTGCTGAGCACCGGCCAGGAAGTGACCGCCACCGTGCTCAAGGTCGAGCCCGAGCGCAAGCGCATCGGCCTTTCCCTCGCTGAAGACACAAACGCCTCACAGGCCCGGGACGATTACGGCCAGGAGCGCCGAGGCAAGCCCGGCGGCGGCCGCGGGCGTCGCGACGAAGCCCCGGAGCCCGACGATCGCATGGGCACCTTCGGCGATCTGCTGAAGGAGCAGATGGGGCGGGATGAGTGATCGCGAAGTTTGAATGAAGCTGGAAGGGTGAAGTTTGAAATGAGCAGAAGCCGCAGCCGCGTCGGCTGGTAGCTGACCGCCTGCGCTTGTTGACGCTTCGGCCCGTGCCGTGCAGATAGCGCCCCGGGGAGTGCCGTCCCAGCGCGAGCGGGATGCCGCTGGCTGGCACGGCCCGAAGCCTACCGAGCAAGCCTCCCGCCTCGCCTTCCACCTGCCGGTCGCGACGGCGACGCCGCTCCCACAGCGCAACAACCGCGCCGGGCGCCGGCACCGCCCAAGACCGCGGAAGCTGATCAATGCCAATGCCCGAGCGACGGTCTGCGGCGCACAATGGCGGATCGACACAACTCGGAGCGGAGACGAGCACCATGGCGGAGACGAAGGCCGAAGACAAAGCCCCCTGGATTACCTACCGGCCGGAGCTCAAGGTGCTCGATTGCACCGTGCGCGACGGCGGGCTGGTGAACGGCCACCGCTTCAGCGACGACTTCGTGCGGGCCGTCTATGAGGCCTGTGTTGCCGCCGGCATCGACGCCATGGAGATCGGCTACAAGAATTCGAAAAAGACCTTCCCGGTCGAGAAGTTCGGCCCTTGGCGCCACTGCGACGAGGCAGACTTGCAGCGCGTGGTGGGCGACCACGACGCCGAGCGCACCGGTCTCAAGCTCGCCGCCATGGCCGATGCCGGCAAGTCGGACTGGCAGACGGACCTCGTCCCCGCCGGCGACAGCCCGCTCAGCATGATCCGCGTGGCCTTCTATGCCCATCAACTGTCGGAGGCCGTGGCCATGATCCGCCATGCCGCGGAGCTGGGCTACGAAACCACGGCCAACCTGATGGCCGTGTCGAACATCACCGACGACGAGATCGATACCGTGCTCGCCGGCATCGCCGAGACGCCGGCCAGCACCATGGTCATCGTCGACAGCTTCGGCCACCTCTACCGCGAGCAGGTGGATAAGCTCTATCGCCGGTACTCGGAGGCGCTGGCGGGCACGGGCAAGGACATCGGCATCCATGCGCACAACAACATGCAGCTCGCCTTCGCCAACACCATCGAGGCCATCATCCTCGGCTGCAACCGCGTGGACGCCACCATGCTCGGCTTCGGCCGCGGCGCCGGCAATTGCCACACCGAGCTGCTGCTCGGCTTCCTGCGCAACCCCAAATTCGACCTGCGCCCGGTGATCGAGGTCATCCAGAGCCACCTGGTGCCACTGCGCCAGGACATCGAATGGGGGCCGCTCTTGCCTTACAACATTACCGGCCAGCTGAACCAACACCCGCGCGCCGCCATCGAATGGCGCGAGGGTCCGCAGCGGGACGACTTCGTCGCCTTCTACGACAAGGTGGTCTCCGAGATCTGACCGCGGCCTCAGCCCTGCTCCAGTAGCAGCCCCAAGTCGATCACCGCGGCGTTCACGCGCGCCACATAGGACGCCGCCACCATGGAATGGTTGGCGAGCAGGCCGAAGCCGCCGCCGTTCAGCACCACCGGGCTGCGCATGGGCTTGATGGCGCCTTCGAGGTCGTGGACGATCCGGCGTATCTGCATGTCCGCGTTCTTGTCCGCCAGCACATGGGCGAAATCCCGCTCGATGCCGCGCAGCACGTGCAAAAAGGCCCAGCTGTAGCCGCGGGCGCAGAAGAAGACGTCGTCGACGCGTGCGGGATCGTAGACCGCGCTGCCGGCGGGGTCCAGCGGCATGCCGGACGCCGGCAGCGCGTCGTCGGCGATGTGTCCGGCGATGGGGTCCAAGTCCAGTGTCGCGCCGGCGGCGGCCCCCAGGCGCACGCCGAAATTTCCGAGACGCTTCTCGACCAGCCCCAGATAGTCGGCGAGGTTATCCGCCCGCGGGTAGAAGCGTGCCTGCCCCTTGGCCAGATCGCCGAGATAGGCCCGCAGGGCCGCAATGCCCTCGGCGTAGGCATCTTCCGCCGCCGGCAGCACCCAGGCCTTGGGGTCCATAGCCAGCTTCATGTCCGCGCGCTTCACGTCCAAGTTCTCCACCGACTGGGTCTGCGCGCGGGTGAAATCGTCGCGCAGCGCCTGTACGGCATCCCGTAGCGCCATCACCACACCGCACTCCCAGCTCGGGCAGTTGTCCATGATGGCGCCGGGCGGCAGGCGATCATTGTGCAGAAAGCCGCCCGGCTTGTTCAGCAGCGTGTCGCCGATCCCGATGATGGCGGCCGTGGTCGCCACCCCCGCCGGGGTCTCGCTGCCGCCGGCCGCGGCGACCTCCGCCTGCGCCCGCTCGACCACGTCGAACACCGGCGGTTGCCGGCCCCAGTAAAGCATCAGCGCCAGGTTCAGCAGCAATAGGGCCAACAGCGCCCCAAGTACCCAGCGCAGTGCCCGGGCCGGGCCGGCCCGTCGCCGCCCGCTGCGCGCCGCGGCTCGGGCGGTCACCGCCAGCGGCTGTGTCGAGAAATCGTTCATGGTCCTGCCTCCAGAGGTTTTGGCCGGCGGCGCGCGGACATCGACTGGTGCCAAAGCGCCGGGTGTGACCCTATCGGCAAGTACATTAGCGTTTTCTAATTTCTAAGGAATTGCGGATCGGCAATCCCCGGTTGAGACCATGGATCAGGCCCGGCATATCGCCGGGAGATCCGCGGCTCACCGGTCTTAACCCAGTGCTTCGCTCCGAGATTTGTCAATGCGATGCCCCGGTGCGCTGCCTAGACTGCTAGACATCCCTTGGCGCCCGCCGCGACGCAACCGGCCAGACGGCGCCTCGCAGAACCGATTCTTGGAGGCACCATGTCGACAGACGCTACCAGCCCGGCGGCGCCCGCCGGCGCCGCACCGCCCAACCCGGCGGCGCCCACCCGCGCCGCACCGCCCAACCTAGAGATGCCCGGCAGTCGCCTGGAGCACTTCCCTGCCGCCTTCTTCGCCATGGTCATGGGCCTCGCCGGCCTCACCATCGGCTGGGAGAAGGCGCAGTCGGTGCTGGGCCAGCACTTCCCCTTCGTACCCTGGCTCATCGGCGGCGTCAGCGTGCTCTTCGTCGCCCTCGCCGGCGTCTATGTCGCCAAGACGATCCGTTATCCGGCCGCCGTGCGCGCGGAGGTCCAGCACCCGGTGCGCATCCACTTCATGCCCACCATGGCCATCAGCCTGCTGTTGCTGGCCATCGTCTATTTGCACACAGCGCCGGAGGCGAGCCGCTGGCTGTGGATTGCCGGCTCGGCACTACAGCTCGGCTTCACGCTGTTCGTGTTCAACGCTTGGATGCACCACGAGCACTTTCAGGTCCAGCATATGAACCCGGCCTGGTTCATTCCGGCCGTGGGCAATGTGCTGGTGCCGGTGGCAGGGGTGCCGCTCGGCTACGACCTGGTGTCCTGGTTCTTCTTCAGCGTCGGCATTCTGCTCTGGCCGGTGCTGCTGACCATCGTCTTCTACCGGGTGCTCTTCCACCAGGCCCTGCCCGAGCGGCTGGTGCCGACGCTGTTCATCCTGGTGGCACCGCCGGCGGTGGGCTTCATCGCCTATGTTCGCCTCACCGGCGGCTTGGATGTCTTCGCGCAGATCCTGTATTTCTCGGCGCTCTTCTTCACCGTGGTGCTGGCCACGCAGGCGACGCGCTTCCTGCGCATACGCTTCTACCTGTCGTGGTGGGCCTACTCCTTTCCGCTGGCGGCCATCGCCATCGCCAGTATGCTGATGGCTGAGCAGACGGGCCGGATCGGCTTCCTGTATCTCGGCTTCGGGCTGCTGACCATGTTGTCCGGCATCGTCGTGCTGCTGCTGGTGCAGACCGCACGCGCCGTCTACGAGCGCGGCATCTGCCTGCCGGAGTGAGCCGCGCGCCGGCGCGCCGGCTGATCTTCAGCATCGGACCCGCCGCAGCCGTCACGCCAGCCAACACTCAGCACGGAGACAGAAAGCCATGAATCACCCCAGCCCGACACCGGCCACCGTCAAACCGAGCCGAGCGCTGCTGCGCAACGGCATCGTGCTCGGTGTGCTCGCCGCGCTCTTCGCCGGCGGCCTCTTCCTCCTCTACAGCCTCACCGACGGTGAGCGGGTGCCGCTGGCACAGCAGCGCGCATCCGCTGGCCAAAGCCCGTCAAAGCCAGAGCCCCCCTCGGCGCCACCAGCAGAGCCCGCGGACCCGCCACCGGAGACGGCGGCAGAGACAGCGCTCACGGCGCCGGCATCGCCGCAGGCGCCCGACGCAGGGCCGGCACAAGCGCCGGCCCCGACGCCGGCGGCTGCGGCTGCGTCGACAGCTCAGCCCGAGCCCGCCGCCGAGCTCGCCCGCGCAGGCGATGTCGAGGCACTGCAAGCGCGCGTCGAGGCCCTGGAATCCGAGCTGGAGACGGCCCGCGAGCGGCTCGACACCCTCGCCACGCGCACGAGCGCCTTCGCCGACGCGACGGACCGCATCGAGGCGCTGGAGACGGACGTCGCCGCCGCCCGGGCAGCCGCGGATGCCGCCGCCGAGCAGGCCGCCGACGTCGCCCAACGCTACGGCAGCCTGACGGCGGACTATGCTCGGCTCGGTGCCCGCTTTACTCCGGCCGGCGTGCTGATCCGCCTGGACGAGGCGGCGCTCGCCTTCGCCCCCGGCACCGCCGAGCTGCCGGCTTCCGCCGAATCCGAGCTTGCCGAGATCGCGGCCTTCCTCAAGCGGCATCCGGGGCAGCAGGTGGTGCTGCGCGGACACACCGATGCCACCGGCGCCGCCGCGGCGAATCAGCAGCTGTCCGAAGAGCGGGCGGCGGCGGTGCGCGAGGCCCTGGTGGGTCTCGGCGTGAGCGCCGAGCGCCTGCGCATCGAAGGCGTCGGCGCCGCCGAGCCCATCGCCGACAACGCCAGCGCCGAGGGCCGCCGGCGCAATCGGCGGGTGGATATCCTGCTCCAGACGCCGGCGGACACCCCCGGCTGAGCCCCTGCCCGCGGCGGCGTCATCTGGGCCCCGAGCCGGCGGGGCCTGGCCGCTCTGGTTGCGGCCGACGCGGACATACCTGAGCGCGCGCGGGAGCTCGGCTCAACCGCGACGCCCATGGCCTTCACGGGGTGCGTGAGACCTCGTTTATTGCTGTGGACCAGGATTTAAGCCTGTAACACCCATGGCTGTCTTGGTTCCACCCCCATGCCGCGTCACCCGTGGACGCATGCGGACCTTCACCACACCCTTGCTGAAGGCATCGTCCGAGGCCTTGCTTGACCAGACGTAGGCTTCACCCGCCTTCAGGTGGGCCATCTGCGACGGGGTCAGCCCGGCCAATGCGGCATTGGCCTTTTGGATATGCTTGAGCCAGGCCGGAGAATTGAACTTGTGCAGGATGACTTGGCTGGAGAGCTCGATCAGCGACACCGGCACCGAAGGCGGGTCCTGGCTGGCCACCAGAATGCTGGTCCCCTTGTGGCGCATCTCCCGAACGACTTCCACCAGCCCCGCGACGAGGTCCGGACTGTCGATGTACTTGTGGGCCTCGTCGAAGACCACGAGCTTGTTGAAGCTGCTGCCATCGTAGCGGGCGTCGGCAAACAGCTGCAGCAACACGACGAACAACCCCAGCGCCTCATCCTTCTCGATGAACTCATCGCGCAGGTCCACGATGATCAGCCGGCCGGGGCGAATCAGCTCGGCAAGCCGCTCGCCGTCGTCGATATACTCGGCCGCCAGGTCCAGGCGCATGCGGGCCAGCTCCTTGAGATGATCGGGCAGCCGTGACGCGTCGATGCCCGCCCGCAGGCCCTCCAGCGTGACCTCGTCGCGAATCGACTTCATGACCCGGTTCAGTTGCCGCAGATACGTCGCCTGGTTACCAACGGCGCCCATCAGGAAGCGCCAGTGAGCGGTTTGCAGCTCGGCGGCGGAGAACTTCAGCGGAAGTACCGTCAGTCCCGGATACTCCCCGCGCCGCTCTTCCAGCTTGTCGCTGGGCACGAGCAGCAGGACATCTTCCAGGGCGGCTGGCTCTGCACCATAACGCTCGCGTAGTCGCCCGAGCTGTTCGTTGTCATCGTTCGGGTCCACCATGGACGTAAATTCGGGCCGATAGTCCATGGTCGGGCTGTAATGGAAGATGACCGTTGCCAATGGTTGCACCAACCGGTTGATCCGCGGGATCACCAGCGATGCCATCTCAGCAGTCGTGCCCAGGCTGTAGCTCTTGCCGCCGCCCTGCACGCCGAACAGGCTGATGGTGTGGGTTTGGTTCAGGTCCAACGCCACCTTGCGGCTGTTGCACTCGCCGAGCAGGCCGTACTGCGGTGAGTCGCCGGTGACGCCCAGCATCACATCGTAGTCTGGCCCATTGTCAGGATGCGCCGCTTCCTGCCTCGGTGATGACGTCCCAGCGACCTCGTCGATGTGGTTGGTCGGCGTCGCATGAGACTCCGCCGTCACATCCGGGTGGCCTTCGTCGAGCCTTGAGACGCACTCTCGATCGGCCGCAGGCGGATCATCATCCCTTCCCGCTGCATGCCGATGGGGTGCTTTCCCCTCGGAGCCATCATCATCGGCAACCTTGGACGTCAGCGACCCGCTCGATTCGTCCGGACGGTACGCACGATCGGGTCCAGTACCCGCTTCCATGCGCTCCCACGATACGGTGCGATCCCGCATGCGGTTCATGAAAGCCGCATCGGTCAACGTCGGCACGGACGGTGCGCGCTCGCGACGCTCATCCAGCTCCGGGCCGCGCGGTGCACGCTCCGGCTCCGGAGCCGCCATCACCAAATCGCTCGGCGGCGCGATCGTCGTCTCGGGGGACGGCGCCGCCGCCTCCACCAGCTGGCGGATCAGATCCACGCCGATGCGGTGGTACTCGACGCCCTGGTCCATCTCCGGGGCCTCGGTGCCAGGCTTTTCGAAGTCGAAGATCACGGCGCTCCGTGTGAACGCGAGCCGATAGCCATCCTCCAGCGTGCGCAGCAGGAACCGAGCCTCGTCGGCGGCGGCCGGTGCGATGATTCCATAGCGCTCGGAGCGATCGAGGTAGAGCTCAAGCAGTGCGGTCAACTCGCGTGTCTTCACCAGCCGATCCGGCCGGTCCGCCGGGGTGTGGTGCGGATCGAAGTGATGGGCCAGTACCATCTGGCTCTGTTCAATCTGCGCCGCGACGCTGGTCTTGAGCTGGTTGAAGGCAGCAAGGTCGCCGACTTGACTCCAGCACTTCACCTCCACCAGGCGGCAGGTGATCACGCGCGCCGCCGCGTCCAGGTCCACCAGCGCCAAGTCCGTCCGCTTGAAGCTGACCTCTTCCCCGAGCTCGTCCGCCTTCTGTTTCAGCGCCCGGTACAGGTCCAGGTGCGCGTCCAGCGGGATCACGATCTGGTTCTCGAATGCCCCCTGGTGCTCCAGATACATCCGCGACAGCGCCAGGCCGAGCGCCTCGGCCCGTTGTGTAGGCGCCGAAATCAGCTTCAGCGCCAGCCGTCCGGACAGCGAGCGCAACTGCTCCAGAATCGCCACCGCATGCCGCCCGTCGGCATCCAGCCGATAGTCCCGCAACACCGGCCGCAACATCGCTTCCAGCTCCGTCACCGAGCGGGATGTGATCACCAGCTTGTGCCCCGAGAGCTCGAGCCCCGCCGGTGAATGGTCGATCAGATAGTCCGGCCGATTGACCATGCGCCCGTGGTCGAAGAACTCGATGCCCAGGTTCCGGTCAAGCGTCATCACCCAGTCGCTGACCTCGTGCACCTGATGCAGCAGTGCCCGCTCCTCCCCGCCGAGAGCGAGCGTCACGACCGGTCGCAGCGTCAGGCCGGTCTCCCCGGTCGCTACTGTCGCCGCCGCAGCGGAAAGACGCTCCGACAAGATTGCGAGCAGATCGGTCAGTTCCTCGGCGTCTACCAGCGGCAGCGCGGAGCCGTGCCGCGGCTGCCGATGCCAGGACACGTTTGTCGCGTCCTCTACGTACTCGACATGAAAATCCTGAATCAACCCGTGGAGCGGTGCGACCGCCTCTCGTGGGTCTACCCTGGCCGCACCCACCTCCTCCGCCGGGAATAGATCGAACAGCAAGGTCAGATGAGCCGCGTGGGCTTCCGGCTCGGCACGAAACGCCGCTGCCGGCAGCACCGCGAGCCGCAGCTTCGGGCATACAGGCTCCAGAACGGGCTCAGATTCTCCACCGCTGTCAGCACACTGCCGACCGCGTTGGGCAACATCGGCGGAAAGGCGACCGGACCCAGTTGTTCGAGCAGGGCCTCGCGCGTGCTCGTCAGAAACTCGTTCGGCGCGCGGATGCCGGCATCCAGCCACCGCCGACCCAGCTCCGCCCAAACCACCAGCCACAGCGCGCGCAGCGGATGAGTGGGCGCCATCAGCACGGCGTTGCGTTGCCGGTCGCGGTGGTCCGTGATGGCCAGGGTCACGGCATCCACCGTCAGCACACGCCTCAGGTCCGACAGCGCCCGCGAGCGCGTCGCGGGCTCATGGGCGCCGGCGCCGCGAGCAAGGGTCTGCAGCAGCTCCACGTAGGCACTGGCGTAGCGAAAGACCTCGGTCCGCAGGGCGCTCAAGTCCGCCCCTTGGGTGATCAGCTCCCGGGTGTCGGCCCGCAGTGCCGCGAAGTAGGCCGCCCGAGCCTGAAGAAAAGCGCTGCACTCCGGACCGGACGGCCAACGGCTCACCTCGCCCGTACTGTCGCCGGCCTCGCCCAGCACAACGGCGAGCCGCCAGGACACGGGCCCGTCCGGCGCCGCCAGGATCTTCTGTTCCACCTGTTTCAGTACCCGCGACACCGGCACCTGCACCCGCCCATCGCGGCCAAAATGCGCCTCGATGGTCTCGCTGCCGTGTCCGACGCGGCTCGCGGTGCGGCGCTCGGCCCATTGCACCTCGGTGGGCTGGATAGCGTGCGGGTGGCGGCCTTCGCTGATCGCGGTGAATTGCAGCAGCCGTTGCGCGTGGGTCACGCTGACTGCCTTCGGCGTCGCACGTTGCGGCGGCTCCACGTCTACTTCGGACTCCGGAAGCACGTAGAACAGCTCGCTCTCGTTCGGGTGCGGCACCCCGAGCTCACTGTCTGCGGCCCAGGGCAATGGATTGCCGTCAATATCCGCCAGTGGCACCAGCTCGCCGTCCTCGGTCTGCGCCAGCACGCGCACAAAGTGCCAACCCTCCTCCCAGTCCACCTTGGTCAGCCGCGTGAAGCCGATCCGCGCGCTGAGCGTGCCCGTCTTCCATGCCTGCTTGGTGCGCACCAGCCCCACCGGGCCATGGTCGCGGGAAATCACTTGCGCCGCGAACCGCGCCAGTCCCTGCACCCGCGACGGCGCCGGGTCCACCGCGAAGCCCACGGAGAACTTGCGCAGCCCGCCCGGCTTGCCGGTGCCGCCGAGCGGAAGGATCTGCTGGCCGATCAGTTGCGAGAGCTTGGGGTCCGTTTCGTCCTCGGGAACGACCGGCAGATCCGTGGTCACCTCCTGGATGCAGATCGCCTCCGGCTCCGTGCCGCCATCCTCGAAGGCCCAGCGATGAAAGGCCAGCGGCCACAGGTTGCGGTCCAGCACGATCTGTCGGGTCCAACCGCGCGGATCGAGCAGCCCGGCATCGGCCAGGTACTCCCCGAGCTGGTTGCGGAAGGCCCGCTCCGCCAGTCCCAGCGCCGACACCCGTGCCCGCTCCGAGCCCTCGGACCAAGTGAGCCGACGCATGCAGTCCCGATTGCGGGTCAATCGCCCCGGCGCCGTTGCCGGATCGGCGAACAGCTCGAAGTCCGGGACCAGGCCGATCTCGTACAGCGCCCCCCCGTAGCTCTCCGGATCTGCGCCGTTCGCCTTGGCCGTGAGCAGCCAGCGCACTACGGACGCATCGTCCGCAAAGGGCCAGGGCTCATCACCGTCGCGCAGGCGACCCAGGCCCTGGGTCAGCGCCCCGCGCAGCGCAGTCGGCAGTTCCTCCAGCAGGCTTGTGCGCAACCGTGGCAGCACCTCGCCGAGGGTCAGCTCCTCGAAGGTCGCGGTACCAAAGGAATCCTCCGCGGCGGTGCGCAGCTCCGAGGGCACGAATGCCAGCAGCGGCGGTCGCAGGCGGCCGTCGGCCTCCGGGTTGCGCAGCTCCACCAGCTTGGTGGCGCTGACGCCGAGGGCCGGTGGGATGGACGGGTCCCGACCGTCGCTGAGGATGACGATATTGGCCTCCGAGACCTCCTCCCGCAGCCGGGTGCAAAGCCGCAGCATCAGGTCCCGGTCCAGATCGGACACCCGCATGCAGTGGCCAGCGCCACGCCCACGCACCGTCTCGGCGAGCAATGGGGCCACCGTCTCCTCCACCGCCAGCGCCAGCTCATAGGGCTCCAGTGGCCGCAGTCCGCGCATCATGTCTCCTTATCCGCCGCTCGCTCCGCCCGTAGATGGTGCCTCACCAATGCGGTAGCGCGGCGTAACGGTCTGCGCGACATAGGCATCGGACAAATCACGGTAGAAGCCGATCTCCCGCAGGCGCGCGACGAAGGCGCGCTGGTTCTCTCGCAGTGCGCGGCGGTCATCGATACTCGGGGCATCGAAGGCGAGGTGGAACGCCAGCAGCGTCTTCAGGTAGTCCACCATCACCGAGCGCGGAATGAAGCGCTCGTAGAACAAGAGCCGCTGCACGTCGTCCGCCAGCAGGTCTGCTGCACCAATGCACAGCGGCGGCCAGCTGTCACGGTCATTGCGGGAGTCCGGGGCGTCCTCCACCTGGTTCAGCAGGCGGCTCAAGGCCTGGGTCTCCACGTCCAGCAGCGCGTCGTCGGTGCACCCGGTACCCGGGTCCTGCCCCGGAAAGAAGAACCGCTTCAAGTGATCGATGGCCTTTTGCCCGGCCCCGTGCCGGGCGTAGAACAGCATCTCGTACAAGTGCTGGGCAGCGCCGTAGTCCCGTGCGTGCCTGGGATTGCGGAAGCGATAGGTGAAACCATGCAGCGGCCGCGGCGCGGCGACGGCCTGGTTGGCCTTGCCGCGGTTGACCAGGTCCAGCAGGTGAGTCTCGATCCAGCGCTCCAACACCTTGCGGTGGCCCTGGAATCCGCTGAACCACTCCGGATGCGCGAGGAGCTCGTCCGTGAAGGCCTCCACCGACAGCTCGAACTTGCGCCGCAGCCGGCTCGGAAAGCCATCGTGCGCCAGTCGCGCGAAGAAGGCCGTGAGCACCCGATCCATTTCCAGGTACTTAAACTCCAGGTAGCTGATCTTGTGCAGCCCCATCTCCGTGTCGCGCTTGGATAGGCCCATCTGCTTCTCCCCTGACGCGCGTGGGTGGTTGCGATTCAAGCCGCCCTTTCGTTCAGCACTTCCGGATGCCGCAGCGCAATCTCCAACAGGCATCGCGCCGCGCCGGGCGGGGCGTATCGACCTTGCTCCCAATCGCGCAGCGTCGCCACCGGCGTCTCGATGAGATCGGCAAAGGCCTGCTGAGACAGGCCCAGGCGTTCTCGGGCGGCCTTTACCAACAGCTGCTCAGCCGTGTAGGCGCGGCCGGCGCGCCCGGCCGCCATTTCCGCCAATCCGTCGCGCAGCCCCGGGACTTCGCCGCCGGCATCGCGCTCGATGGCCTCGGCAATCTTGTCGACGTTCACGATTTCGCCCTCTTGATGGCTTCCGCCTGCATGTTGTCCCGATGCGACTTGCCGTAGAGCGCAATCAGATAGACAACGCCCTCGGCCGTCAGGTTGAAAATGTCGGCGTTTCGATGACTGTTCTCACAAACCAGAATGTACGGGATACCCGTAGACGGGGCAAGTCATGAAGAGCCGCGTACCCAACACGAAGCGCAATGCTGGTCCAGTTGGCCCCGGTCCAACGTGCTCACCCGGGTGCCCGCCCGGCGGCGAAACCTGCGCCCAGGCGCTCCATCGTCAACCGCCCATCGTCCTCGCGCTGCACGCGGAAGAAGTCATGCCCGGTGGTGGTGAGCAGCACCTCCCGATAGGGCTCGGAGCCCAACAGGTTCTTGAACACGATCAGGTTCAGGTAATGGCCCTGCTGCTCCTCCACCGTCGGTCGATAACCGGCGTTGAGCCGCATCAGCATTTCGAAGACATCGAGGTCGATGGTGAGCGCGGCGGCATCTCGATTCACCGCAGGGTCCGAATCGCCGGCAGGGCCGTGGTAGCGCAGCAACAGCGCATTCGGCATGTGCTCGACGAAGCGCAAGCCCACCGCCGCGTCCTCCACGGCCAGCGAGAAGCGCGCCGCCGGAAATAGCCGATAGCTGCGGATGGTGCCGTTCTCCACCTCCCGCACCTGAAGTGCCAGACTGCCGCCGGCATTGGGATCCGTGCCGGTGGCGGTTCCGAGCCGCGCCGGCTCGCTCAAGCCCTCGCCGCGGTTGATGCCGGTGATCAAATCGGGCAGCAACCGTGCGAGCAGTGCCTGCCGTTCGCCGTTGGTCTCTGTCCCGGCCGTCATCGCCGCCAGCATCCGCTCGCTCGAGCGATACGGCAGCATGGTGCGCCAGCCGCCGTCGCGGCGCTCGAAGAAGGCGCGGCGGCGGGCCATGGTCAAAAAGTGCCGATGGGCCGCGGCGGTCTCGCCGCCCGGCTGGCCGCCCAGGTCCCGCGGGAGGTCGTCGAACAGCCGTTGCAGGATGTCGCGGTCATACCCGCCCCGGCCGGCGAAGGAAAAGGGGCCGAAACCGGCGGTCGCCCCGCCCGTGTCCGCGGCGGGCCCGACGAAGGCCAGAGCCCGGTCCAGCCGCGGATCGGTGGCGAAGCCCGGGTCCACTTCAGCCAACAGCCGCAGCAGCCGGTCCGCGTTCGGCTCGTCGCCGCCCATCCAGCTGTTGAAGTAGAACCCCTGCACGATCTCCCGGCGCCGCCCTGCCGCATAGAGGTCGTGGACGGGTTGGTCATCAGCACATCGATGGTGCCGAAGGGGATCTCCTTCTTGGCCGCGGGCAGGCCGTCCAGGTGGCCCTGCGGGAAGCTCAAGCTGTCCAGGTGGAAGACGTGGCCGCGGTCGCCGGCGGCCATGAGCAGGTTCATCGTCGTCGCACGCACCAAGGCCGGGTCGAAGTCGCAGCCGAACAGGTTGGTCTGTACATAGCGACGCACCGCATCGGCGGCGCTCAGTGCATCGGCCGTGTCCGGCTCGGCGCCGTCGGCGCCGCTTACGGTGTCGCGCTTGTAGCGGGCGAGTTGGTGCGCAACAGTGGCCGCCAGGAAGCCACCGGTGCCGCAGGCCGGATCCAGCACGCGCTCATTCGGCTTGGGGTCCAGCATCCGCACCATCAGCTTCACCGCGCCACGGGGCGTGAAGTACTGGCCGCGATCCCCGCGCAGGTTGTCGCCGACGATCTCCTGGGATGAAGTTGTGGCAGCGCCGGAAAGCGGCCTTGAGCATCTCCGGCTCGGCCTTGCGCAGCCGGGCGCCGGAGGCCAAGAGCCGCGTGCCGATGGTCTCGTCCGCCAGGGGCCAGTCGCCCATGGAGCGGAACTTGACGTCGAAGCGGGTGGTTTCCTTCTCGAAGTAGAAGAAGTCCAGGCCGTTGGTCCACAGGCCCCAGAGACAGCTGTCGGCCTCGGCCATTGCCGCCTTGAGCAGTGCGAAGTCCTTCTCGGCCTCCTCCGGCGAGCGGATCTTGACCACGCCCTTGCGACCGATCGCGGGCGATGCGCTGGCGCACCTGCTCCTTGGCTGTGTCCTTGACCGGCTGGTTGCTGATGTAGTCCAGCAGCATGCCGTCTTCCAGGGTCGTGGCCTGGTCCTGGCTCGTCGCGTCTGGGGATGACGGCACGGCAGCGTCAGTTTTGGCCGGCGGCTCGAAGGCCTCGGGGGCTTCGGCAACGCGATCCTGGGACTCCTTCATGGGGACTTTCTCGGTCACGGTGTGGTCGCTTGCCCAAACGGATTCAGCAACCGCACGCCGGTGGCCGTGAAATCGTTGCTGTTGCGGGTGACCAGCGTCAGGTCGTAGACCAGCGCGGTGGCCGCGATCTGCTTGTCGAGGGCGTTCTCATGGTGGGGCACGCGCAACCGGCCCCAGACCTGCGCCACGTCGGCGTCCAGGCTCAGGATCTGGCTGGCGTAGTCCTGCAGCACGGTCTCGAGCCAGCGTGCCAGTCGCTCCGCCTGATCCGTGTCGCCGCGATGGCGGATCAGCTCGACGCCGCGGCGCAGCTCACCGACGGTGACGGCGGATAGAAACAGCTTGCGGCCGTCGTTGCGAGCGCTCTGGAAGAACCGCACGGACGCCCCGGTCCGCCTTCTCGCCCTTGCCGCCTTCACTGATGACGTTGATGTCAATCAAATACACCCGCAGCCCGCTCCCTGGTCTCGGCGCGCTCGAAGTCGCTGTCCTCGCCGACATCGGGCATGGAGGCCAGGACCTCGGCGAAGCTGCGCTTGGGCGGGGACAGCAGCGCCTGCTCCAGGATCAGCCGATGCTCGGCCTCCGCGCTGCGGCCATGGCCGGCGGCACGGCGCTTGAGCGCATCGACGATACGCTGATCGAGGTTTCTGACGAGCAGGTTGGCCAAGGCCCGGCCCTACACTTAAGACAATGATTGCAATGCTGGCAGACCAATGGGAGCCGTCTAGGCAACGCCGAGCGAGCTGGTCTCTACCGAGGTCTTCAAGGGCGTATCTCCCGTAGTCTGGCCAGAACGCCGTTACTCGGGATAGAGCCAGGCCCGCAAGCCCTCGCGGCTGAAGGGCTGCCAGGCGTCGGCGGGCTGGGCGAGACGGTCGGCGATGGCGTAGAGGGTCAGCGGATGCACGCCGAGGCCGAGGTGGCTCGACTCCACCTGGATGTTCTCGGCCTCGGGTCCGCTGGGGATGATGCTGTGCTCCCAGGGCACGATGCCGTCGCTGCGGCTATAAAGGCTGCTGGTGGGCACCGGCAGCGCTCCGTGCAGGTCGCCGAGCTCCGCCGGCAGACCCATGGGATGGCCGGTGAGGCGCTCGTATCCGCGCCACAGGTCGGCGGGGCGGGGCTCGCCGTCGACGGGCGTGCCCAGGGTGAGCACCTGGCGCACCTCGCCGGGCGCCGCCAGTGCCAGCGCCCGGGCATAGAGGCCGCCCAGGCTCCAGCCCACCAGGCTCACCGCTCGGCCGTAGCCCTCCGCGAGCTCGGCCAGGCGGCGGCGGCAGGCGTCGAACACCCCGGCGCGGGGGCCCAGGTTCACGCCCTGCCCCCAGGCAGAGACCGCATAGCCGCGGCCGGAGAGAAAGCCGCGCAGCGGCAGGGTGTTCAGATCGCTGCCGAACATGAGCGGCAGCACCAGCACCGGATGGCCGTCGCCCTTCGGGGCGGTGGCGAGCAGCGGCTGCGCGGCAATATTGGCGCCCAATTCCCACGGGGCGCGAGCCTCCAGTGCCAGGCGCATCGGCGCGGTGAGCCGCTGCATGAGCTTGCCGGCGACGCGGTTGTTCGATTCGAAGCTGTGGGCCATAGGACTGCGTCCTTTCTTTCGTATGGGGCGAGCTGTGCGGGCAGCGGCTTCGCCGCACGCGCCGGCGCTCGGCTTGGCCGGCGTCAATGCCGCCGCTTCGGCGGCTCGAAGCCGGCTTCGACACCGTCCCCGGATGGCTTGGCGGCAGGCTGGCGGCGCTTGCCGATGTTCTTGCGATCCCGCAGTCGCTGTTTGGACTTGGCGCCGGCCTTAGCGCCGGCCTTGGGCTTCGCCTTGGCGGCTCCGGCAGCGCGCTTGGCTCCCGGGCGGGCCGCCGCCTTCTTGGCCGGCTTTCGCCGCTTCGGCGCGCCCCGGAAGAGCGCATCCAGCCCGTCCAGCGTACGCTGCTCGACATGGAGCCCGAGATAGCGCTCGATACCCGCCATGCGGTTCCATTCCGGCGCGCTCACCAGCGACACCGTGAGCCCGGACCGCCCGGCGCGGCCGGTGCGCCCGCTGCGGTGCAGGTAGTCGTCCCCGCTGCGCGGCACGTCCAGATTGACCACCAGCTCCACACCGGGCACGTCGAGCCCGCGGGCGGCAACGTCGCTCGCCACCAGCACCGCCACAGTTCCGTCGCGGAACAGGCCCATGACCCGCTTGCGCTCGCGCTGGTCCAGCTCCCCGTGCAGCACGGCGCAGCGGATGTCGAGATCCGCGAGCCGAGCCGCCGCCGCCTCTGCGCCGGCGCGGGTGTTGCTGAATACCAGAGCGCGCTCGTAGTCCGCCTCCATCAGCAGCCGATGCAGCAGCCGCGCCTTGTGCGCCGGGTCATCGGCGAGGATCAGCTGGTGGTCGATGTCCGGGTGAGCGCTGCGATGATGATCCAGCGTGACGGTGAGCGGGTCTCGCGACAGGTGCGCCGCAAGCTCCGGCACGCCGCGCCGGTGCAAGGTGGCAGAGAAGAGCAGGGACTGACGCGCAGCGGGGGCCTGGGTGATGATGGCGACAACGTCTTCGACGAGGCCCATGTCCAGCATAAGGTCCGCCTCGTCCAGCACCAGGAAGACCAGGTCGGTGAGGTCCACCTCGCCCGTCTCCAGGTGCTCTAAGAAACGCCCCGGCGTGGCGATGAGAATCTCCGGGTTGCGCCGCAGCGCGTTGACCTGGTGGTTGCGCGGGTCGCCGCCGACGATGGCGGCGGCCGTGAGCCGGGAGTAGCTGCCGAGGGCGTGGAAATGGTCCAGCACCTGGTAGGCCAGCTCCCGCGTCGGCACCAGCACCAGCGCGCGGGTGCCGGCCCGGGGCGCCGGCGAGGCCAGCAGCCGCTGCATGATGGGCAGCAGAAAGGCCGCCGTCTTGCCGGAGCCGGTGGCCGCGGCGGCCATCAGATCGCGGCCGTCCAGCGCCGGCGGAATCACGGCGGACTGCACCGGCGTCGGCGTCTCGAAGCCGGCCTTGGCGATGCCGCGCAGCAGCGGCTCGACGAGGTCGAGCGACGCGAAGCCGCAGCTGTCGGAGGAGTCTGGCTCAGTGCTCATGGATTGATGAGGGGCGAGCTTCGAGTTTCGAGGGGCGAGTGTCGAGTTTCGAGGGAAGAGGAGGCACTCAAGCCCTCAGCCCTCAGCCCTCAGCCCTCAGCCCTCAGCCCTCAGCCCTCGATACTCGTCACTCGTCACTCGTCACTCGTCCCTCAACTTATACTTCGCCCCACAGTACGGACAGATCGCCTCATGATTCGGATCATCCTCGATGGGCAGATAGACCCGTGGGTGCATGTTCCAGACCTCTGCATCCGGCATCGGGCAGGACAGGGGCAGGTCCTTGCGGGTGACGGTGCGTACGTTTGGCTCGGCCGCTGGCGGCGGGCTCGCGGCGGGCTGGGAGGGCCGGTCGCGTCGCGACTTCAGCATGGATGAGGCTCCTTCACGGTGTACAGCATGGATTCGGCTCGCGCCTCAGACCAGCGTCAGCCAATGCAGGTGCTCGGGGCTGCGCCCGTGCACCACGTCGAAATACTTGGTCTGCAGCCGCTCGGTAATGGGTCCGCGGGTGCCGCTGCCGATGGCGCGACCGTCCACCTCGCGGATGGGGGTCACCTCGGCAGCGGTGCCGGTGAAGAAGGCCTCGTCGGCGATGTAGACCTCGTCCCGGGTGATGCGTTTTTCGATGACCTCTAAGCCCATGTCCGCGGCCAGGGCCATGACGGTCTTGCGGGTGATGCCGTCCAGCGCGGAGGTCAGGTCCGGGGTGTAGATGACGCCGTCGCGGACGACGAAGACGTTCTCGCCGCTGCCCTCCATGACATAGCCCTCGGCGTCCAGCAGCAGGGCCTCGTCGTAGCCGTCGCGCACGGCCTCCTGCAAGGCCATCATGGAGTTCATGTAGTTGCCGTTGGCCTTGGCCCGGCACATGGTGATGTTCACGTGATGGCGGGTGAAGGACGACACCTTGATGCGAATGCCGTGCTTAATGCTCTCCTCGCCCAGATAGCTGCCCCAATGCCAGGCGGCGACGATACAGTGCACCTTCAGGTTGTCGGCACGCAGGCCCATGCCCTCGGGGCCGTAGTAGAGCATGGGCCGGATATAGGCGGATTCGAGCCCATTCTCGCGTACGGCGGCGCATTGGGCCGTGTTCAGTATGTCGGCGTCATAGGGCAGGCGCATGCCCAGGATGTGGGCGGAGTTGAAGAGCCGCTTGGTGTGGTCCTGGAGCCGGAAGATGGCCGCGCCGCGCTCGGTGGCATAGGCACGGACCCCTTCGAAGACCCCCATGCCGTAGTGCAGCGTGTGGGTCAGCACATGGGTGTTGGCGTCGCGCCAGTCCACGAGCTCGCCGTCGTGCCAAATCACGCCATCGCGGTCGGCCATGCTCATTGTCGTTCTCCGTTGAGACAGGGTTTACAGCGCGCTGGGGAGGCGGCATGGGGTCGGCTGACAACGCCCTGCGGTCTGCGCTGTCGAAGCTCGCGGGCGGGCTTGACCGGGGCGCGCACCGAGACACGCCTGAGCGCGTCAGTCCATCAGCTGCTGCCAGAGTCCGGCGACGGCCTCGCGCTCGGCCACCAGCTCGCTGTCCGATACCAGCCCGGGCGAATCCTGCAAGGCGTTGCGATGGTAGGCGGTGCGCAGGGCCTTGTAGGCGTCGGTGAGCTCCTGCGCGGCGAGGCCGGGCAGTAATGCGAGCCGGTCCAGGGTCTCCAGCAGCCGCACATTGTCCGTCCAGACCGTGAGCTCCGGGTGCTCGGCGGCCCAGCGAAGCACCGAATATTGAACAATGAATTCGATATCGGCAATACCACCGCGGCCCTGTTTGAGGTCGAAGCGGCCTTCCCGGCTCTTGTCCAATGACGCGCGCATCTTCGCGCGCATGTCCCGCACGCGGTTGCGGACCTCAGCCGGGTCGCGCGGCAGCTGCAGAATCTCGGCGCGGATCTGCTGGAAGCGCTCGCCGAGGCGGGCATCGCCGGCCACCGGGCGGGCGCGCACCAGCGCCTGGTGCTCCCAGGTCCAGGCCTCCTCGCGCTGGTAGTTGGCGAAGGAGGCCAGGGTGCGGGCGATCATGCCCTTGTCGCCGTCCGGGCGCAGGCGGGTGTCGATCTCGTAGAGCACGCCGGAGTAGGTCGGCGTGGTCATGATGTGGATGAGGCGCTGCGCCAGGCGCACGTAGAACTGACTGCCACTGACGACGCGCTGGTCCGCCGCCGTAGGCTCGGTGGACGCCTCCGTCAGGGCCTCGTCGTAGAGGAACACCAGGTCCAGGTCCGAGTTGTAGCCGAGCTCGATGCCGCCGAGCTTGCCGTAGCCCAGCACCAGCAGGCCGGGCTGGGTGAGCGCCGTGCCGGGCGGCAGCCCGTGACGCCGGGTAAGATCGCAGAAGGCGATGGCCAGGCTGCGCTCCGTGGCCACCTCGGCGATTTCCGTCAGGTAGTCGCTCACCACCATGAGCGGGATGACGCCGGTAATGTCCGCCGCCGCCGTGCGCAGCTTATTGCCCTGCACGAACTGGCGCAGGCGCTCCATGCGCTGCTCCAGGTCGTCCTCGCCGACGGTGGCGAGCAGCACGTCCAGCTCTTGCTCCAGGTCCGCGCGGCGCAGGGGCTCGTAGAGCCGGCGCGGGTCCAGCAGCTCGTCCAGCAGCAGCGGCTGCTTGGCCGTGCGCTCCGCGAACCAGGGGCTTTTCGCGCTCAGCACCACCAGCTGGCGCAGCACGTCCTGGTGCTCTGCGAGCAGCGCCAGATAGGCGGTGCGCCCGAGCACGGACTCCAGCACCCTCAGCACCCGCGGCAGGGCCAGGTCCGGAACATCGCTCTCGGCGACGGCGGCGAGTAGCGCCGGCACCACGCAGTCCAGGTGCTCGGCGGCACGGGTGCTCAAGCCCCGGCGGGTGGCGGCTTCGCGGAAGTCGGCAATGGCCGCCGCGGCCGCCGCCGGCTCGCGGAAGCCGTGCTCGGTCAGCAGCCGCTCCATCTCGTCGCTGTCCGGCTTCCGGCTCCAGAGCGCGGCCAGGGGGTGCTCGCCGCCGCCGGGCTCGGCGAAGATGGCCTCGAAGCAGCGCTGCACCCGCTCGCGCTGGTCGTCGAGTACCGCCGCGAAGGCCGGCCAGTCGTCGAAGCCCATGCTCTGCGCGAGCCGCTGCCGGGCTTCCGGCTTCTCCGGCAGCACATGCGTCTGGCGGTCCTGCCAGGCCTGGAGACGGTTCTCGGTGAGCCGCAGAAAGCGATAGGCGGAGGTCAGGGCCGCCACGTCGGCGGCGGTGAGCAGATCCTTCTCGCCGAGGCGCGTCAGCACAGGCTGGATGGCCGGGATGCGCAGCTCCGGCTCGCGTCCGCCGCGGATCAACTGAAAGGACTGGCCGATGAACTCGATCTCGCGGATGCCGCCGGGGCCGAGCTTGATGTTGTGCTCCATGCCCTTGCGCTTGAGCTCGCGGGCGATCATCACCTTGAGCGAGCGCAGCGACTCGATGGCGCCGAAATCCAGATAACGCCGGTAGACGAAGGGGCGCAGCATGGCCATCAGCGCCGCCGCCGGCCCCGGTGGCCCGGCCACAACCCGCGCCTTGGTCATGGCATAGCGCTCCCACTCCCGCGCCTGGGCGTGGTAGTAGCCCTCCATGGCATCGAAGCTCATGGCCAGCGGCCCGGCGCTGCCGAAGGGGCGCAGCCGGGTGTCCACGCGGAAGACGAAGCCGTCCACGGTGACCTGGTCCAGGGCCTGCACCAACCGCTGGCCGAGCCGGGTGAAGAACTGCTCGTTGGTGAGCTGTCGGGGACCACCGCGGGTCTCGCCGGTGTGCGGAAAGGCGAAGATCAGGTCGATATCCGAGCTCATGTTGAGCTCGCGGGCGCCGAGCTTGCCCATGCCCAGCACCAGCAGGCGCTGGCGGCGGCCTTCGGCGTCCTCGGGTACGCCGAGCTCGGCCTCGGTCCAGGCCGTGAGCAGCTCCAGTGCGCGCTGGATGCAGGTGTCCGCCAGCGCGGAGAGGCTCTCCAGGGTCTCGTCCAGGCTCGCCCAGCCGGCGAGGTCCCGCCAGACGATGCGCAGCATCTGCCGGCGGCGGAAGCGCCGCAGACAGCGCGCCAGGCCCGGCTCGTCCGGGGCGTCCGGGAACAGGTGCTCCAGCTCCTTGGCGAGCAGGCGATCCAGCTCGCCGGCCTCCGGTGCGCGGCTCAGGGCGTCCTCGGCGATGAGCCGAGCCAGTGTCTCCGGGCTGCGGGCGGCGGTGAGGGCGGCGAATTCGCTGGCGGCCCAGACCTGGGCACGCGCATGCTGGAAGGCGGCATCCTCGGGCACCGCCGACCCTTGCTCCTGCGCCCAGTCCAGCCACTGCGCCCAGTGCCCCGCCGCCGGGCCCTCGCCGGCCACTGCGCTGTCGGCACGCGCGTCAGTCATGCACCAGTCCGTAGCGGCTGGCGAGGCGGTGGCTGCCGCCGGCGGGAATGGTGACTGCATCCGCGGCCGCATTGGTGGTCTCGACACAGACCATCTGCAGGTATTCGTCGTCGCCGAAGTCGCCCATTTGCTTGGACTGCTCGATCCAGGGGTTCCACACCACCGCGGAGCCGCTGCCCTCGCGGTCGATGCGGATCTGGCGGCTCAGCGCAGGGTCGTCGATGACCAGCCGCTCGCCGGTGTCCAGATAGATGCGGTTCACGGGCCCGTCGAAGTTGATGGGGCCGGACTGGGTGATGTGCACGTCGACCTGCCCGGGGTCGGCCGCGCCCGGCTCGCTGCGAGCGACCTTGTCGATGTATTCGTAGCCCGCGAGGCCGAGCACCTGCACCCGGCGCACGTCGCCCACCTTGAAATAGCTGTGCAATGCCTGGGTGACGGTGATTGGCGCCTCACCGGTATTGCGGGTGGTGAGCGCCACGCCCAAGGTGTCCGCGACGGTCACCTCCACCTCCAGCGCAAAGGCGTGCGGCCAGAGCGCGCGGCTGGCCTCGTCGTCGCGGCAGCCGAGGCGCACCCGCGTGCTGCCGTCCACCATGGCCTCGGTGCCCAGCAGCCGCCACTGCCGCGCCCGCACGAAGCCGTGGTCCGGGCGGCCCTTGGCCTCCGGGTCCGGCCCGAACCAGGGCCAGCACACTGGAATGCCGCCCTTGATGGCCTTGCCAGGCTGGAAGTAGGCATACTCGCTGACGAAGAGCAGGTCCTGCGCCGCCCGCTGCGGGTGGAAGGACAACACCTGCCCCCCATAGCTGGAGATCTCCGCGCGGGCGTGCTCGTTGTCGATGCAGATGATCGGAAAGCCGCCTTCGCCGGCACAGATGCTGAGCACGCCGGCGATGCCGAACTCTTCGTTCGCCTGGCCGATGTCCATAGAGGCTCCTGAACGGCCGCTGCGGCCGGTTTGGTTGCTGCGCGTTACCGCGGACAATAGGGGCGATCGGCGCCGACGCGAGCCGCGCCGCGCGCGCCCGCCAGTATAACGACAAGCGCCGGGGTCAGGCGCAGCGCAGACACCGAGGCTTGCAGCCCGACCGCCCGACGGGCCGCTTGCAAGTCGGCGCCCGCCAAGTCAAAGCCAAGCGACGCGGCACAGGCACTCACCGAAGCTGCGCACACCGCAGGAGGCCGCCTGCCGCCGACCGCAGCGCCGGTAAAGCCGTCGGTGCGGACAGCTAGGCCAACAGCTCATCGGAAGAACTGCTGCTGTTGGACTGGAGCATGCGCGCGAAGCGCTCCGGGTCATGCTTGACGATCTGGATGTACTCGTCCAGCAGGGAGGGCCAGTTGCGCCCGCCGTGGGTGCGGATCTTGTCCAGGGCCACCAACAAGAGCTTGGCGGCGGCGCGTAGCTCGCGATCGTCGCCGTCGCCGTAATGGCTGGTGAGCGCCTCGAACAACGCCTCGACACGCTCGGTGGGACTCGGCTGCTTGGCAGACATAGCGCGGGGACCTTCGGCTGAAACACTTTGCCCGCCAGTATAGCCGGGCGAGGGTCGCCGCACGCTGCGCCAGCGCGGCCGCAAATCAGCGCTTCAGCGCCAGCAGCAGCCCGTCGCGGATGGGCAGGATGCTGCCGGTCCACTGCGGGCTGTCGGCAATCAGGCGGGTGAAGCGGCGGATACCGGCGGTGGCCGGGTCGTCGGCGGCAGGATCGAGGACGCGGTTGCCCCAGAGCAGGTTGTCGACGATGAGCACGCCGCCGGGGCGCAACTGGCGCTCGATCACCGGCAGCGACGCCGGATAGTCCTCCTTGTCGATGTCGCTGAAGATCAGATCGAAGCCACCGGCTTGCGCGGAGAGCGCGGCCACGGCCTCACCCACGTGGAAGCGCACAAGGTCCAGCAGCCCCAGCGCCGCCAAGTGCCGGCGGGCCTGCTCCGATAGGTCCTGCTCCCAGACGGTGTGATGCACCTCGCCGGCATCGCCATGGGTCTCCTTGAGGGCCCGGGCGAACCAAGCGGTGGAGTAGCCGAAGCCCGAGCCCAGCTCGAAGATCCGCCTTGCGCCGACCATGCGGGCGACCAGGTAGCACAGCTGCCCGCAAGCCGGACCGATGATCGGAAACCCCTCGGCGGCGGCGAGCGCCTCCATGGCGCGCAGCTCCGCCGGGCGGTCCGGCACCAGCTCGTCGAGATAGGACTGGAGCAGCGCGGGGAGCACGGAGTCGGACATGGCAGCCCCTCAAAAGGCGGCGGGCGCGGCGGCCCGGGTGATTAGGAGAAGATTGCGTAGGCGGGCCGCAGATCAAGACGCGCGAGCCAGCCGGCGGCTGCCGCGCGCCGACGCGAGACTGTACAATGCTGCGCTGCATCAAAAGCGACTGGCGCCAACCGACCCATGCTCATTTACCTGCACGGCCTGAACAGCTCCGGCAACTCCGACAAAGCGAACCGCCTGCGCGACGCCCTGGACCCGCTGCCGGTGCTGGCGCCGGATTATGCCCCACACCGCCCGCACGAGGCCGCGGCCCAGCTCACGGCCGTGCTGGAGCAGGTGGTCGCGGACCATGGGCCGCCGGTGCTGGTGGGCAGCTCCATGGGCGGCTTCTACGGGCGCTGGCTCATCACCCGCCTACCCTGTGCGCATCTGTTCATGATCAACCCGGCGCTGCGGCCTTGGGCACAGCTGCGCGGGCACCTCGGCGAGCAGGTGACGGCCACCGGCGAGCGCTATCGGCTCACCCGTGAGCTGGCGGATCAGACCCGCGACTATGCCCCCGCCCGGCCCTGCGCCAACCTGTCAGCACCCACGACGCTGTTGTTGGACCTGGACGACGAGATCATCGACACCCGGGCGGCGGCGGCGCTCTACCGCGGCTGTGCCCGGGTGCTGGCCTTTCCCGGCGGCGACCATGGCTTCCAGCACCTGGACGAGGTGCTGGATGTGATCAGGGATGCGCTCACGCCCGAGGCTTTGGCTTAGCTCACCGTCTCTGTCAGGCGTAGCTTGGCTAGGCGCCTAGCGAGGACAGCAAGCGCTGGCGGGTGTTGCGTCGGTCAGAGTCGAGCTAGGGGCCTGCGCCGATGCCGGTGAGGATGAGTGACTAGCCGGCGCCGATAACCCGGCCAACGATGCGGAAGCCGGCGATATAGGTGCCGACGGCGGAGCCGAGGCTCGCGAGAATGAACACCAGCAGCACCCGCGAGACGCGGTTGCGCCACCAGCCGCGCAGCGTGGTGACGTCGTCGCGCAGCGCGCCGAAGTCGCCGACACTCGGGCGGCGCAGCATGAGCTCAGCGGCGCCCGTGACCATACCGGCACCGATGGTGGGGTTCAGAGACGTGAGTGGTGCCGCGCAGAAGGCTACCAGGACGGTCAGCGGGTGCGCGGCGGCGACGGCGGCGCCGAGTGCCGACAGCCCGCCGTTGATGAGAACCCAGTCCCAGATCAGATTCCAGCCCAGCTCCTGGCTGCGGGTGAAGCCGTAGGCGAAGACGCCGAGGATGGCGGTCACCACCACCCAAGGAAAGACCCGCCAGAAGCGTGACGGCGGCGGCACCCGATCCAGGGCGGCGATGGTCTCGGCGGGATCCGCGGCCAGTGCACCCGGCGCCGTCAGCTGCTCGGCGACGCCAGCGAGATGACCGGCACCGAGCACCGCCAGCACCCGCTGGTGGCCGCCGGCGGCGAGCTCCTGGCGTAGGCGGGCTGCCATGTAGCGGTCGCGCTCGGTGATGAGGGGCTCGAAGAGGTCTGCGCGGTCCGCGGCGAACTCGGCGAAGGTGGTCTCCAGCACGTCGCCCTGCTTGAGCCGCTCGATCTCCTCCTCGCTGACGGATTCCCGCGAGAGCATACCCGCCAGGAGCCCGGAGAAGAGATTGAGGCGCTTCCACCAGCCCAGATTGGCCGCGGCGCGGCGCAGCGTGACGCCGATATCGCGGTCCACCAGCAGCACCGGCAGGCCGCGCTCGTGCGCCAGCTGGATGGCGGCCCGCTGTTCGGCCCCGGGCTCGATGCCGAACTGATCGGCGAGCCGCTGCTGGTAGGCGGCCAGGGCTAGGCTCGCGGAGACCACATAGACGCGCTGCTCGCGAACGACGGCGAAGAGGTCCATGCGGTTCAGCCGATCCGGGTCGGTCAGGGACTCGAAGCGGCTCGGGCAGAGCTCCACGGCGACCGCGTCGAAGCCCACACCGGAGCCGGCGCCGGCGCCGGCGAGCAGCTTGCGCACCTGCGCCTCGCTGGCGCGGGAGACATGTGCCGTGCCGAGCAGCTGGATCTCGGCGCCGTGCAGATGGACCTCCTTGACGGGCTCCGGGGCCGCCGCGCCCGCGGCGGCATCCTGCTGGGGGTGCGGCTGGGGGCTGGGCTGCGGGTTCTCCGGGGGGCTTGTCACGGCGGCGACGGGCTCCTTGGGGTCAAACAGTGCATGATAGCGCAACCCCTGCGCCCACCGGTGGCCGCGGCGGCATTGGCCGGCGCCGAAGCGGGGTTTATGATGCAGCCGAGCCGATCTTGCGTCAGGTCGGCCAACACCGGCCGCCAAGTCCGCCCCTCCGTACGCAGTCCCTTGCCATGCCCAGCTATGCTCCCGTCGCACCAGCGCTGCTGCCGGCGCTGCTCCTAGGGCTCGCCGCCGTGCTCGCCCTGCCCGGCTGCGCCAACATGGAGCGCGAGCGCAAAGCCAGCGCGCTCCAGGCCAGCACCAACGCCTACCGCGAGGCACTGCGCTGGGGCTACTGGCGCGCGGCCGTCGAGCTGCTGCACCCGGACGCGCGCGAAGAGCTGGACCTGGAGCCGCTGGAGAACATCCGTGTCACGAGCCTCGAAGTGGTCCGCCCCATGAGCATCACGCCCGACGGTAAGGCGCTCAGACTGGTGCAGATCGACTATGTCCTGGAGGACGAGCAGCGAGTGAAGCGGGTGCTGGATCGCCAAGACTGGCGCTGGGACGACAGCCTCGCGGCTTGGCTACTGCACAGCGGGCTGCCGGCCTTCTAAACGCTGCGCATGTCCATGGCAGAGCAAAACGGCTTCACTCCGGCGGCGCGCTTTCTGCTCGTGGCCGGCGCCTTCGTGGTGGTGGTGGCCGGGCTGAAATCGGCGTCGAACCTGGTAACCCCCTTCCTGCTGGCGGTGTTCATCGCAGTATTGGTGGTGCCGCCGCTGCAATACATGCGCAGCCACGGCCTGCCGGCGTGGGCTGCAATGCTGGTGGTAGTGGCGACACTTGTCGGGGCCGGGAGCGCCGTCGTGGGGCTGTTCAGCGGCTCGCTCAACGATTTCAACGCGAGCCTGCCGAGCTATCAGGAGCGGGTGAAGGGCCTGACCGGAGAGCTCGTCACCTGGCTCGACAACGTCGGCATCCATGTCTCGCGCCAGGCGGTCAATTCCATCATCGACCCAGGCCGCATCTTCGGCATGGCAACGGAGCTGATCCGAGGGATCGGCGGCGTGCTGACCAACGCCTTCCTGATTTTGCTGACGGTGATTTTCATCCTGTTCGAGGCCAACAGCCTGCCCAGCAAGCTGCGTGCGGCCCTGCGGCAGCCGGAGGCTTCGCTGAGCCACCTGCACGAGGTGATGCACACCATCAACCGCTACATGTTTCTCAAGTTTTGCACCAGTGTGCTCACCGGCGTTTTGCTCTGGGCCTGGCTGCGCTTCCTTGGCGTGGACTTTCCGGCCATGTGGGGCATGCTCGCGTTCCTGCTGAACTTCGTGCCCACCATCGGCTCCATCATCGCCGGGGTACCGCCGATCATGCTGGCCCTGATCCAGCTCGGTGTCGAGGACGCGCTGCTGGTGACCATCGGGTACATGGTGGTGAACGTCTCCATCGGCAATTTCCTGGAGCCGCGCGTCATGGGTCAGGGGCTGGGATTGTCCACACTGGTGGTCTTTCTGTCGCTGATCTTCTGGGGCTGGGTGCTCGGGCCTTCCGGCATGTTCCTGTCGGTACCCCTGACCATGGCACTCAAGATCGGCTTCGGCGCGAATACCCAGACCTACCCCATCGCAGTCATGCTCGGCCCAGCCGACGAGGCCCGTGCGCTGGTGGCCGCGGGTCGCAGCAATTCCCTGCCGCTGACACCCCCCGAGGACAGTGCCGCCGGCGAGCTGGATCCCGGAGCCTGAGCCTCCGCCGCGCAATCCAATGTCCTTGCCCGCTCCCTTGGCAATGCCGTGAGCCTCACCATCGATAGCTTGGGCGCCCTGCTGGTGGTGCTGCTCGTCAGCTGGCTATGGCTGAATACGCTCAGAGCCCGCGAGCTGGCACTCGCGCAAGCGCGCCGCGCCTGCCAGCGGGCCGATGTGCAGTTGCTGGATCAAGCCGTGGCGCTGCGCGGTATGGCGCTCGTGTGGACGCCCAGAGGCGTGAGGCTGCGCCGGCGTTATCGCTTCGAGTTCAGCAGCGACGGCGTGGAGCGACGTACCGGCCAGCTGGCACTGCTCGGGCTGCGGCTGGAGTCCCTGTGGCTGGAGCCGGATGATACCAACCCAGATGGCGGGCCCGACGACGGGGCGGCGCGCGGGCGCTTCGAGCCCTGAATCGGGCTTTCGCCGAGCCTTGTGGAGGCTATTTGATGACGCGCAGATTGGGGCGCGAGGGCTTCTTGCTGTCGTCATCGCCGGCGACGTCCTCACCGCCGCCGGCCGCGTCGGCGTCGGCCGCCTCGTCCTCGGTCGGCTCCTCATCCGGGAACAGCATGCCCTGGCCGTTCTCGCGGGCGAACAGGCCAACGACGGCCTGTGGCGCCAGCTCGATGGAGAAGGGCTGCCCGCCGAAGCGGGCGGAGAAGTGGATCAGGTCGTTGCCGATCTGAAACCCATGCACGGCCTGCGGCGCCACATTCAGCACGATACGCCCGTTCTCCGCGAACTCCATAGGGACGATCGCGCTGGGGTGCTCAACGTCCACCATCAGGTGTGGCGTCATGTCATTGTCGATGATCCACTCGTAGATGGCGCGAATCAGATAGGGGCGGTTGGAGGTCATGGCGGTCACCGGATGAACGGTGCTGGCAATGCGGCGGCTCAGGAGGATGATCGGATGCGGCGTCAGGCCAGGTCGGCAACCATTTCGCGCTCGGCTTCCGACAGGCTGCGCCGGAAAGACGGCCACTCGAACAGGCGGGTGCTGTACTCCGTCACGGCGACGGCGGCGGCCGGCAGATCCACGCCCAGCGCCGGCAGCCGCCACAGCAATGGTGCGATACAGCAGTCCACCAGCGAGAACTCGTCGCTCATGAAGAAGGCGCTCGCGGCAAATATAGGCGCCGATGTGGTGAGGCTATCGCGCAGCGCGTCGCGGGCCGCCGTGGCGGCGGCGTCGTCTCCGTGCACGATCTGGCCCACGAGCGAGTACCAATCCCGGTCGATTCGGTGCATCAGCAGGCGGGCGTTCGCCCGCCCCACCGGATCTACCGCCAGCAGCGGCGGGTGCGGGAAACGCTCGTCCAGATACTCCATGATGATCTGGGACTCATAAAGCGCCAAGTCGCGATCCACCAATGTGGGCACGGTACCATAGGGATTCGCCTCGAGGACTTCGGGCGGCAGGTCCTGAGCATCCACATCGACGATGGTGATGTTGATCTTTTTTTCCGCCAGCACCATGCGCACGCGGTGGCAGTAGGGACATTTCGGATCGGAGAAGAGCGTCATCACACCTCAACTCTCGGCAGCCGCCGGCATGGCACATCGGCGACGCCCGCCTGGCTGCCGGCAATCCAGGGGCGTGTGTCCTACGGAAGCGTGGCGCGCCGGCAACTTGCACGGCGGCAGATATCGACATCCGAGCCGCTAGGATACACCGAATCGGGTTTGTCCATTTCCCGGACGCAAGGCTGCTATGCAGGGCTGGCAAGAGCCCGCTGCCGCCGGCCCCGACCCGATGTTCGGCGCCTTGCACAGACGTCAGCGCCCGCGGCCCCCGACGTGGTGGCCGGGGAAGCGCGGGCGCTGATGGCGGCAATCAGCGACGCTCGGGCTGCGTCGCATCGGCCGGCCGCCTGGGTCTTGCCAAGGGGTCCTGCCAGGGGGGCCCTGCCAGGGGGGGCCCTGCCAGGCGTGCCTGGCGCGGTCCTCAGTGCACGTCTTTCCAGAATTCCTTCTTCAGGTAGTAGGCGAGAATGAACATTAGGCCCAGGAAGAGCAGCACATAGAGGCCCAGGCTGCGACGCTCGAGCTTGTAGGGCTCGCCGACATAGGTGAGGAAGTTGGTGATGTCCCGGACCATGGTGTCGTACTCTTCAGTCGTCAGCTCGCCAGCCTCCACCAGCTCAACGTCCACCACCCGCGGCTCGCCGCCGCCATCGCCGTGATGCTCTGCATAGACGGGCTTTTGGACACCCTGAAGATTACTCAGAGCATGCGGCATACCCACCTTGGGGAACACGAGATTGTTGACGCCGTAGGGCCGCGAGTCGTCGACGTAGTAGGTCTTCAAATAGGTATAAACCCAGTCGGGGTCACGCCAACGCGTTACCAGGCTCAGATCCGGAATCTCGGTGCCGAACCATTGCTCCCCATCCGCGGGCCGCACCGCGTTGGTCATCATGTCCGTTGGCCTGGCGTCACCGAAGATCAAGTTCTCGCGAAGCTCGTCCTCCGGGATGCCCAAATCCTCGGCCATACGCCGGTAGCGCATGTATTTGAGCGAATGGCAGCCCTGGCAGTAGTTGGCGTAGTACTTGGCGCCGCGCTGCAGCGATGCCTTGTCTTTCAAGTCGATGTTGGCATCCTCCAGCTCCGGGCCGTGGCCGCCGGCGGCGCCGACGGTGAAGGGAAGCAGCAGCAGGATGCCGGCGATCAGGAGCTTGTTCATGTCGTGACCCTCTCCGGCACGGGCTTGGTCTTCTCGAGCTTGGTGTAGATCGGCATCAGCAGAAAGAACGCGAAGTACACCACGGTGAAGATCTGCGACATCAAGGTGTACAGCTCCGTCGCCGGTTGCAGGCCGAGGTAGGCCAGCACCACGAAGGACACGGCGAAGGCGCCCAGGAAGATCTTCGAGAGCATGCCCTTGTAGCGGATGGAGCGGACCGGGCTGCGGTCCAGCCAGGGCATCAGGAACAGGATCAGGATGGCCCCGAACATCACCACCACGCCCGGGAATTGCGAGCCGCCGATGGGAGGCACGGCACGCAGCATCGCGTAGTAGGGCGTGAAGTACCACACGGGCGCGATGTGCTCCGGTGTCTTCAGCGGATCGGCGGGCTGGAAGTTGGGCGCCTCCAGGAACAGACCGCCAAGCTCGGGCGCGTAGAAGACCACCAAGGAGAAGATCGCCGCAAAAACCGTGAGGCCGACGATGTCTTTCACCGTGTAATACGGATGGAAGGGAATGCCGTCCGACGGCGCACTGTCACTCCACTTGTTGCCCTTCGGTCCTTTCTTGATCTCCACGCCGTCGGGGTTGGTGGAGCCAACGGTGTGCAGTGCCACGATGTGCAGGAACACCAGCGCCGCCAGGACGAAGGGAATGACGAAGTGGAACGCGAAGAACCGATTCAGCGTCGTGTCCGAGATGACATAGTCACCACGCACCCAGGTGGACAGCTCCTCGCCGACACCAGGCACCGCTGCAAACAGATTCACGATGACCTGCGCGCCCCAGTAGGACATCTGTCCCCAAGGCAGCAGGTAGCCGAAGAAGGCGGTGGCCATCATGGCGAGGTAGATGACGACGCCGATGATCCACAGCAGCTCGCGCGGCTTCTGATAGCTACCCCACATGAGCCCACGGAACATATGCAGGTAGACCAGGATGAAGAAGAAAGATGCGCCCGTTGAGTGCATGTAGCGGATCAGCCAACCCCAGTTGACATCCCGCATGATGTACTCCACCGACGCGAAGGCCTCTTCGGCGGAGGGCTTGTAGGACATGGCGAGCCACAGACCGGTGACGATCTGCAGCACCAGCACCACAAGGGCAAGGGAGCCGAAGAAGGACCAAAAGCCCATGTTCTTCGGTGCATAGTACTGGGCGAGGTGGTCATTCCAGACCGCCATCACCGGGAAGCGCTTGTCAAGCCAGCCGAGGAAGCCCCCCGGGGCCTGATCCGCAGCGGTAGCCGTGGTATCTGAGCTCATCAGGCCGCTCCTTCATCCTCGCCGACGAGGATGGTGTTCTCGTTGACGTACTTGTGTTTTGGAATCACCAGGTTGGTGGGTGCAGGCACGCCTTTGTACACCCTTCCGGCAAGGTCGAACTTCGAGCCGTGGCAGGGACAGAACCATCCGCCCTTCCAGTTGGCACCCAAGTCGTCCGCCCCGAACTCCGGCCGGTAGGTCGGCGAGCAGCCGAGGTGGGTACAGATGCCGATGGCGACGAAGTATTCCGGCTTGATCGACCGCGTCGGATTGGCGCAATAAGGCGGCTGCTGGGACTCCACTTCGGAGTCTGGATCCACCAACTTGGGCTCCAGCGTAGGCAGCGCCTCCAGCATCTTGTCCGTGCGCCGGACGACCCAGATGGGCTGCCCGCGGTATTTGACGCGGAGCAGCGCGCCGGGTTCCAGCTTGCTGACGTCGGCCTGCACCGGCGCGCCGGCGGCGCGCGCCTTCGCACTCGGGTTCATCGAGGAGATGAAGGGCACGGCGATGAAGCCCACGCCCACGGCACCGACGGCACTCGTTGCAGTGACGAGCACCCGTCTGCGCTTTTGATCCACGCCTTCTGCGTTCATTGTCTGGTCGACCCCCGCTGGGCCCGATGCCTGACGACCCGCCGCTCACACACGCCGGGGCCGCGAAAACGTCGGGCGGTCAAAAGAAAATCAGAATATCGGAAAGCTCTTCTCAAGGAATCGCACATTGTCCGTGATCGATCCAGGCCGGGTCAAGGATATCCCTAATTCACTGCGGTTTTGACGGCACCGATGGCGTTGCCGCAGCGCCCAGCCCAAAGAGACCCCCATTGGACGAAAAAGTGCACCACCGAGCCACGACAAAGCGCAAAACCCTTTGCTATCTGCGGCTTTGCCGCCGCCCGGTTCGGCTCCGGCCCGCACACGGTCAAGCCGGATTGTCGATATCGATGAACCCATGGCCCAGCCCGAAGTGCCCGGCGAGGTGCTCGCCCAAGGCCTGCACACCGTAGCGCTCGGTGGCGTGATGACCGGCGGCGATGTAGTCCAGCCCCAGCTCGCGGGCCTGGTGGACCGTGGGCTCCGACACCTCGCCGCTCAGGTACAGGTCCGCGCCCAGTGCCGCCGCTTGGTCGATGAAGCGCTGCGCCGCCCCGGTGCACCAGGCGATGCGCTGCACCGGCCGCTCCAAGACGGGCACATGCAGCGGACTGCGCCCGAGGCGCTCCGCCACCAGCGCCGCCACCGCCGCGCCGGGCTGCGGCGCTGCCAGCGTCCCGGTCCAGACGAGCCCATCGGCGCTGGCCGCCGCCGCATCCCGCAGGTCCAGCACGGCCGCCAACTGGCGGTTGTTGCCCAGCTCTGGATGCACGTCCAGCGGCAGGTGGTAAGCCAAGAGGGCCAAGCCCCCGCGCACCGCTGCGCGCACGCGGCGGCCGTGCATGCCCACCAGGCGCGGGTCCTCCCCCTTCCAGAACCAGCCGTGATGTACCAGGATGGCATCCGCATCCGCGGCGAGCGCCGCCTCGATGAGGGCCAGGCTCGCGGTGACGCCGCTCACCAGCCGGCGCACCGGCCGCGCACCGGCGAGCTGGAGGCCGTTGGGGCAGTAGTCGGCGACAGTGCTCGCCGCCAAGAGCTCATCGCAATAACGGCCAATCTCGGTGCTGTCGGTCATAACTCCGTTGTCGTTCCGCTATGTCGTTCAAGCCCGCTGCGCCGACGCGCCATCCCGGGTACCCCCATGCGCGCGCAGCGAGCGCATGCTAGCTTAACGGGCATGACGCATGGGTACAAAATCCTCGCGGCCGCGGCGGGCGGCTTCGGCGCCGGCGCAATGGCGCTCGCCGCCGTTTTGGTGCTGGCGCGCTCCGACCCTCCGCCGCTGCAAGCAGCGCCTGTGCCAGCGACCGCGGCGAGCTCCTACGCCGACGCCGTCGCCCGCGCCGCGCCGTCGGTGCTGCGGGTATTCGGCCAGCGCTATGGCGCGCCCGGCGAGGCCCCGCCGCCGCCGAGCAATGGCGCCATCCCCGGCCTGAGCCGCGGCTCCGCAGTGCTGGTGTCCGATGACGGGCTGCTGGTCACCAGCGGCCATTTGGTCGCCGGAGCCGACGCCATCGGCGTTCAGGTGCCGGACCGCCGCATCCTGGACGCCGAGCTGCTCGGCATCGACGCCCCCACGGACCTGGCAGTGCTGCGCATCGACGAGGCGCCCGGCCCCGGCATCGACGTCGGCGAGCCGGCAGCGCTGCGCCCCGGCGACGTGGTGCTCGCCATCGGCAATCCCTTCGGCCTAGACCAGACCGTCAGCTTCGGCATCGTCAGCGCCCTGGGGCGCTCCGAGCTGGGCCTGACGGAAATCGAGGGCTTCATCCAGACCGACGCCGCCATCAACCCCGGCAACTCCGGCGGCGCGCTCATCGACACCCGGGGCCGGCTGGTGGGCATCAACACGGCCATCATGTCCGACAGCGGCTACTCCGAGGGCGTCGCCTTCGCGATCCCGGCGGATCGGGTCATGCGCGTGGTAGCAGCCATTGCGCAGGGCGGCAACGTGGAGCGCGGCTGGATCGGCATCGGGGCCCGCACTCTGGAGCCTGGGCTGGCCGAGCGCTTCGGCGTGCGCGCACCCCGCGGCGTCTTCGTCAGCCGCGTTCTGCCCGAGAGCCCGGCGGCGGCCGCGGGCCTGCGCACCGGGGATGTCATCGTCGCCGCCGGCGGCGAGCCGGTGCTCACCTCCCCGGCGCTGCGGGAGGCCGTCATCGCTGCGGGTGCCGGCGGGTCGATCGAGCTCGCCGTCTGGCGCGGCAGCGAGCAGCTGACGGCCAAGGTGCGCACCGGACTGCGGCCGACGACCGAGCACACCGCCGCGGAACGGGTTGCCAACCGCGGCTGCCGCGACGCCGCCGGCTGCTGAGGCCGCCCGCAGCCCCGTAGCAACCGCAATTGATGCGGTCGCCGTGTCAGCGCCGCTGGGGATAGAGCGGTGCCAGGGCCTCGTCGCCGGCCTCGCCCGCCGCCCCCCCAGCGCGGCTGGTGAACCGGGGCAGCACCTGCTCGGCGAAGCCGCTGCCATCCCAAGCCCCCGCCTGCGGGCCGTACAGGCTCGCCTCCAGCCCGCGCACCGCGGCACCCGCCTGCTCGCCGGCGGCCGTGCCGTCCGCCGCGAGCCGAGCGGCGATGCCGCCCAGGCTCGTCGGCGCGCTTGCACCCCAGTGCCGGCGCGCCAGCCCCAGCAGCGCCTGTGCGGCCGCCCGGGCGTCGCCGTTGGCCGCCGCCGCACGCAGCGCCGACACCTGCGCCGAGCCGCCGCCCGGACGCACCGCAGACGCCCGCCGCCCGTTGCCGGTAAGGCCGGGCGCAGCCGCGCCGGATGCGGGCCGCAGGGCGCCGGGCAGGCGCGGCCGCGGTAAGCGATGCCGCAGCCGCCAGAGCAGGGCCAAGCCGCCCAGGAGTGCTGCCACCAGCAGCAGCCAGCCCACCGGCCGGCGCGTCTCGGCAAGCCGGTTGGGCAGGGGCGCATCCGCCGGCGCAGCGCCGTCTCCAGCACCGGCGTCCGCCGGGCCCGCGGCTGCCGATGCCGTGCTCCCTGCGGCGGGCGCATCGCGACCAGCGGATGCAGCGCCGCCGGCGGCGCCCGCCACCGGCAAGCGCCGCGCCGGCACCACTGCCGTGCGCTCGCGGCCCGCCTGCACGTCCCACCAGCGCACGCGAATCTCCGGAAAGGTGACGCTGCCGCCCGCCGTCGGCATGACGGTGACCTGCTGGCGGCTGACGCCGAAGAGCTTTTCACCATCGGTGCGGGTCTCCGCTTCGACATCGTCCGCGTAGACCCGCACCGAGTCCGGCGCCGGCACGGCGATCTCGGGAATCTGCGAGCCGGCCAGCCCGGTGGCGGTGATGGTGAGAGTGCGTGTGGCGGGCTCACCGCGGGCCAGCGCCGGCGGGTCGCGCTCCCAGGAGTCGTCGATGGCAAGCTCGCGCGCCGGCAGCCACCAGCGTCCGTCGAAGTCGTCGGGCTGCGGCTCGACCTCCAGGGTCACCGCCCGCGAGCGCGCGCGCACCGGCTCGCCGCGCTCGAACCCCGAGCTGAAGCGCTCGAACAGCGGGTCGCGGAACAAATGCGCCAGCCGGTCATCGCCGAAGGGGCCGCCGTCGGCGCTGCGCAGATCACCGGAGAAGCTCACCGGCGGGATGCGCAGCTCGCCGCTGCGCTCCGGGCTCAGGCTGAAGCGCCGCTCGATGACCTGGTAGCGCCGGCCGTTGCGCCTGGTGCTGTATTGCACGTCCTCGCCCAGGCGCTCCAGCACCGCGCCGTCCGGACGCGGCGAGCTGAGCTCACCGCCGCGCAGCGGCAGGGCGCTGTAGAGGCGCACCGTCAGCGGTACCTGCTGTTGCACGAAAACGGGCCCGCCGTCGCCGCCGACGTCCACCTCCAGGAAGAGATCGTCGCCGGGCACCCCCGCCGGCTCCCGGGGCGTCTCGGTGACGGTCAGGCGCAGGGCCGGCGTGCGCTCGTCGCCCACCGGCATGGGCGGCACCTCGATGGAGCCCTGGCGCTTGGGCGCCAACTGCACCTTCCAGGTGCGCATGGCGCTTTGGCGGCCGTTGACGATCTGGATCCGGCTGCCGGTGCTGGTGCCCAGCACCTCGAAGTCGGCGTCCAGCGCGCTCAGGTCCGGCTGGCCGCCGCGCAGCCCGTCGGTCTCGATGATCAGGTTGACGGTGTCGCCTTCGTGCACCGTGCTGCGATCGAAGCGCGCGCTAACCTCGGCCCACAGGCCGCCGGACCACAACAGCAGCGCCGCCGCGACAGCCGCGAGCCATGGCTGCTTGACGGTTGCGCTCATGCTCGGATTCTCCGTGCTCGGCTCACCAGGGATCCTCCGCCATCTGGCCGCGGACCAATGGCTGCGGCGCATCCCGGACGACCCGGCCCTGGACTCGGACTCCGCGCCCTCAGCGGCGTCACGGTCGGCGCCGCCGCCGGCGCTGCGCTCCTGGTCCGCGCCGGATCCATCACCGCCGGCGCCTTGGGTGTCATCGCGCTGGGCATCATTGCGAGCATCGCTCTGGGCATCGCGCTGGGAGTCGCCGGCGCCGCCACTGCCGGCGGCGCCTTGCTGCTGATCCCCGGCGCTGCCGCCCCCGCCCTCGCCGGCCTGGGCATCGGCATCATCGCCGCCGGACTGCTCGCCGGACTGCTCGCCGGCGTCGCCCTGCCGGCCCTGGTCTTGCTGCTGACCTTGGCTCTGGTCGGAGCGCTGTTGCTGGGATTGCTGCTCGCGGCGCTCCAGGGCCTCCTGCACCCGCTCGCGGTTGTAGGCAGCATCCGCCATGTCCGGCGCGCGCGCCAGCGCCTGGTCGTAGGCCTCCAGCGCCGCCTCCAGGCGCCCCGCGCGGGCCAGGGCATTGCCACGGTTGTAGTGAGCCTGGGCGTCGTCCGCGGCGCCGAAGGCCTCCGCGGCGGCATCGAAATCGCCGAGCCGGTAGCGGGCCGCACCGCTGCGCGCCGGGTCCTGCGCCAGGCGGGCCGCGCGCGCGTAGTCACCGCCGGCGAGGGCGCCGGCGGCCTGCTGATCGGGCCGCTGCCAGAGGTCCCGCCAGCGCTCGCCGAGGCCCGGTTCCGGTGCGGCAGAGGCGCTGGCAGCGGGATCGGCAGGCCCGCCGCCGCTCGTCTGGGCGAGCACGGGCGCCGGCGTCACAAGCCCTAGGTTCAGCGCCAGCACCGCCGGCAGCAGCAGCCAGCCGCGCCGGAAGCCGAGCGCCGCCAGCGGCACCACGGCCAGGGTGACCCAGGGACCGAGCTCTTTCCAGACATCCGCCTGCATGGGGTCTTCGTCCTCGCGCACGCGTCCGCTCTCGTCGCGGGCCAGCGCCTCGCGCAGGTCCGCGTCGTCCACGCTGATGCGGGCATAGTCGCCGCCGCCATGGCGCGCCAGGGAGCGCAGCTTGCCCTCCTCCAGCTGGGCGATGACCGCCCCGCGGGAGGTGCGCACCCCGGGTACGGCCGCGCCCTCGGGTGTGCCGACGCCGATCACGGCCAGCCGGTGGCCGGCGCGTCGCAGGTCCGCGGCCGCCGAGCGGGCGCGGGCGCCGCCCGGGTCATCGGTGAGCACCACGACCTCGCCGTCGCGCACACCCGCCTGCCGCAGCAGCTTGAGGCCTTCCTGAATGCCCAGGCCGGGCCGGCTGCCCGCCGCGGGCATGATCTCCGGCGACAGCGCCGGCAGCATGTTGCGGATGGTTTCGCCGTCGTCGGTGAGCGGCGCGACGGTGAAGGCATCGCCAGCGAAGACCACCAGGCCCACCTGCCCGTTGCGGCTGCGGCGCAGGATGTCCTCGACCTTGAAGCGGGCGCGCTCCAGGCGGTTCGGCGCCAGATCGTCGGCGAGCATGGACTGGGACAGATCCAGCACCACCACCCGCGCCGCCGCATCGCGGAACGCCGGCACCTCAATGCGCTCGAAGGTCGGGTTGGCCAGTGCGATAACCGCCACCAGCCAGCCGAGCGCCAGCACCGCCAGGGGCCAGCGCTGGGGCCTGCCGTCGGCACCCACGGTGAGCGCCGCCAGCAGGTGCGGCTCGATGACGCGCCGCCAGGGGCCGCTGCCACCCCCATTGCGGGCAAGGCCGACCAACAGCAGCGCCAGCGGCACCAGCGCCACAAGCCAGCCGGGATTCAGGAGCCGAAATTCATCGGGCATGGGCGCCTCCCGGAGTGGGTCCCGGCGCCGGACCGGGCTGAAAGCCATGTGCGGCCAGCCGCTCCATCAGACCCACCTCTCAGTGAGCCCGGCGCGACCCGCCGCCGCCACGGCACTCAGCACCAGCGCCGCCGCCAGCGGCCAGGCATAGAGCTCGTCCACCGGTCGGAAGGTGGCCTGGTCCGACGCCACCGGCTCCAGCTCGTCGAGCATGGCGTAGATGGCTTGCAGCTCGTCGACATCGCGGGCGCGGAAGTAGCGCCCGCCGGTGGTCTCGGCGATGGCCTTGAGGGTGCCCTCGTCCAGCGGGTTGCGGCCCAGTGTCAGGCCGTAGGCGCTGCGCGGATCGCCGCCGACGCCGATGGTGTGGATGCGCACATCGGCCTCGGCCGCCAGCTCGGCGGCCTTGAGCGGGCGGATGGTGCCGGCGGTGTTGGCGCCGTCGGTGAGCAGGATCAGCACCCGCTCGTCGGTGTCGGCGTCGCGCAGGCGCTTCACGGCCAGACCGATGGCGTCGCCGATGGCCGTCTCCCGCCCGGCGAGCCCGACGGCGGCCTCGAACAACAGGGTGCGGGCGGTGTCGCGGTCGAAGGTGAGCGGCGTTTGCACATAGGCCTGCTGGCCGAACAGGATGAGCCCCACGCGGTCCCCTTCGCGACGCTCCATGAAGTCGCCGGCGACGGCCTTCACCGCCGTCAGCCGATCCACAATGCGCCCGCCGATGACCATGTCCTCTTCGCGCATGGAGCCGGAGATATCCACGGCCAGCATCAGGTCGCGCCCGGCGAGCGGCAGGGCCACCGGCTCGCCGATCCACTGGGGGCGCGCCGCCGCCAGCACCAACAGGGCCCAGGCCAGGAGCCCCAGCAGCGCGGGCCAGCGCGCCAGCGCCAGCCCCGGGCGCTCGCCCTCCACCAGGGCCGCGTAGAAGGGCACCCGCAGCGCACCACCGCCGGCCGCCGCCCGCGGCAGCAGGCGGCGCACCAGCCACGGCAGCGGCAGCAGGGCCAGGGCCCAGGTGTGTGCGAGCTCGAGATCCATATCACTAAAGATTCTGGCGCAGCCAGCGCCGCGCAAGCGTGATGAGCGCGCTCGCATCACAGTCTTGCCGCGGCGCATAGGCGCCGTCGGCGAGCACCCGCCCGGCGCCGGCGCTGAAGCCGCCGGCGCCGCCGGTGCGGTCCAGGAAGGCGAGCCAGTCGTCGCCGGTGAGCGCGGCCACCTCGCTCCGCGGGTAGCGGCTCAGCGCGGCCCGCTTCAGCAGCGCCGAGACGCTGCCGACCAGCGCCGGGCCGCAGTCGGCGCCGCGCAGGCGCTCGAGCTCGCCGATGATCCGCTCGCGCCGGCGCCGGCGCAGCAAAGCCTGCCGCAGGCGCCAGAGCGCGGGCAGGAGCGCCGCCAACAGCAGCACGCCCAATAGCCACCAGCCCGGCGCCGGCGGCCAGGCCGGCGGTGCACCCGGCTCGCGGATGTCGCGCAGATGGAGCTGCTCCGGCGTACCAAGGGCGGGGTGCGCCGGCGGCAGGGCCCCCGCCGCCGGCTGGCCGCCGCTTTGGTTGTCCGCGGGCGTGGTCATGCCGCCGACCCTCCCGCCGCCAGCGGGCCCCGCGGCGTACCGGCGCCGGGGCGCGCCCGCAGCAGCTCGGTGAGCACGGTCACCGGGTCCGCATCCGTCCGGCATGGCACCAGCGGCACGCCGTTGCTCTCCATGAGCCGAGTCACCGCCGCATGGTGGGCCTCGAAGTGGCTGCGCCAGCGCTTGCGCTCGCGGACATCTGCGGCGTCGAAGACGCCGCGCCTGCGCCCGTCGCTGATGCCGTAGCGCCCGGGCGGCGGCGGTGCCAGCTCCAGGGCGTCCAGCAGCTGAACGGCGAGCAGGTCGTTGTGGCGGGCGAGCTGGCCCAGGTGGCGGTTGGTGTCGGCGTCCATGCGGTAGAAGTCGGAGAGCAGGAACACCAGGCTGCCGGGCCGGGCGACGCGGCGCAGGCGCACCAGCGCGTCGCCCAGGCCGCCCGGCTCGGCGGGCGTCGCCTCCCCCACCGCGTGGAGGCGCCGCCGGGGGTCGCCCGCGTCCACCAGCGCCCGGATCAGGCGCATCTGCCCGCGGCGCCCGCCGCGGGGCGGCAGCTCGGTGTGGCCGCCGTTGAACAGCAGCGCGCCGACGCGGTCGCCGCGGCTGACGGCGGACCAGCCGATGAGCGCCGCCAGACGCGCCGCCTGCACCGACTTGAGCACGCCGCGGCTCGCGAAGAACATGCTCGGGCCGAAGTCCACCAACAGCACCACCGGGCGCTCGCGCTCCTCGTCGAAGATCTTCACATGCGGGTCGCCGGCGCGGGCGGTGATCCGCCAGTCCATGTTGCGGATGTCGTCCCCCGGCTGGTAGTGCCGCGACTCGCGATAGTCCATGCCGCGGCCGCGAAAGCGCGAGCGGTGCGCACCCGCCAGCGCCGCACGCGACGTGGCCGCGCGCTTGAGCTTCAGGCGCTCGGCCCGCGCGCGCAGCCCGATCAGATCCTCGGCATCGACGCGAATGGCCGGGTTGTCGATGGGCACAGACATGGCTTAGCCGACGATCAATCCCGCGCCGGGCATGGATGCAGGGCGCCGCCATGCGCCAGGCCCCGCATACCGGATACCCGCAGGCGCCCCGCCCCGACGCAGCGCTCTGACTTCAAACTTCACCCTTCAAACTTCCAACTTCCAACTTCAAACCGCCGGCACCTGCCGGATCAGCTCGGCGACGAAGGCGTCGGTGTCCACGCCCTCGGCCTCGGCGGCATAGCTGAGCAGCACGCGGTGGCGCAGCACGTCGTAGGCGACGGCGTGCACGTCCTCCGGCGTCACGTACTCCGCGCCGCGCAGCCAGGCATGGGCCCTTGCGCAGCGGTCCAGCGCGATGGTGGCCCGCGGGCTGGCGCCATAGTCCACCAGCCGCGCCAGGTCGGCGTCATAGGGGGCCGGATCACGGCTGGCGAGGACCAACTGGATCAGATATTCCTCCAGCTGCGCCGCCATGTGCAGATCCATGACCGCATCCCGGGCGGCATGGATCTGGGCGTGGCCGATCTGCGACGCCTCGTCGGTGTCCGGGCGGTGCAGGCGCCCGCGCGCCTCGGCCCGGGCGATATCCAGAATGCTGCGCTCCGAGGCCGGGTCGGGATAGTCCACCCGTACGTGCATCAGGAAACGATCCAGCTGCGCCTCGGGCAGTGGATAGGTCCCTTCCTGCTCGATGGGGTTCTGTGTGGCCATGACCAGAAAGGGCCAGGGCAGCTGGTAGGTGCGCCCGCCGACGGTGATCTGGCGCTCGCCCATGGCCTCCAGCAGCGCGGACTGCACCTTGGCCGGGGCGCGGTTGACCTCGTCGGCGAGCACCAGGTTGTGGAACAGCGGCCCCGGCTGGAAATGGAAGCTGCCGGTCTCGGCGCGGTAGACATCGGTGCCGGTGAGGTCGCCGGGCAGCAGGTCCGGCGTGAACTGCACGCGCTGGAAGTCGCCCTCGATGCGCGCGGCGAGCTCCTTCACCGCCGTGGTCTTGGCCAGCCCGGGGGCGCCTTCCACCAGCAGATGGCCGTCGGCCAAGAGCGCAATGAGCAGCCGCTCGATGAGGGCGTCCTGGCCGACGATGCGCCCGCGCAAATCCGCCCGAAGCCGTGCGAAGGCGGCCTGATCCGGGCTTGACGCAGGATTGGCCGCCGGGCTCTCCTGCACCCTGGAAGCGCGCGCGGTCGTCTCTGGGCTTGGTTGGGACATGCAAGCGTTCCTCCACGGTGGTTGGCTCTGCGCACGCGCCGCAACGCAGCGCCGATGCTCTACAGGGTGCCATGGACGCCGTTAACCCTGGGCTGCCGCAGCGTTACGAGGCTGTAATCCGAGCACCAAGGCGGCTACCATCGGGGGATGTGCCCGAGCCTGCCCCCCAGCCTGCGCCTCAAGTCGGCCGCGTCAAGCCGACCCGGCAAAGCCCGCGCAGTCACAGGTGTCGACAGTGGCATCCGCCGCTCCGCCGCGGCGGTGCGAAGTCGCTGGGTCGGCCTCGCTCGTAGGCTCTGTTATGGGGTTGCAAGCGCCATCTACTACCTTTGTTCTGCGGCGGTACGCGAGACCGGTAGCAGCCGTCTCAATCCTGAACAACTTGGGCACCAGCTGATGTCTCCCTCAAGCACCTGCCTCATCGCGCGGCGGTTCAGCGCAAGCCGAACGCCCAGCGCCCACACCGCATCGCGGCTGCGCAGGCGGGCTGCGCGATGATGGCGATGGCGAGCGCACAGCGCGGCCGCCGGCCCCCGGCAAGCGGTGGGCGCCCGACACCCGGACTCATGCGCCAACTGCGCGAGCACACCGCAGGCGTGCATGCCGCCACCGAGGCCCTGCCGCTGATGCAGACCGTGCTCAGCCCGCGGCCCAGCCCTGCCGGCTATCGGCGCTATCTGCTGACGCTGCACGGCGTCTACACGGCCGTGGAGCCCGCCCTCTACGCGGCCGTACCGGCAGCGCTGGTCGCCGAGCTTGGCATCGCACCCAAGCTGCCGGCACTGCAACAGGACCTACAAGCCCTCCCGCCGACGACGCCGACAGCCGCGCGCGGCCCGCCGGCCGCCGGGCCGCTGGCAGCCGAGGGCCTGCGCACTCGGGTAGACCGGCTCTTGGCCGCCGCTGGGGCGCAGCGCACGGCGACGGCTCTGGGCGGGCTCTACGTGCTCGAGGGCGCCACCCTGGGCGGGCAGGTCATCGCCCGACGCTTGCGCAGCAATTGGCCCGGCGCCGCGCCCGGCAGCGGGTGGGGTACCGGTCAGGAGCTCGCACAAGCCGAGCAGGTGTCGCAGGCACCGGCGCCGGCCCCGCTGCCCACGGCATTCCTGGAGTTTCGCAGTTATCAGGGCACCGGTGACTGGCGGCGCTTCGGGGTTGCACTAGAGGCCTGGGCGGCGCAGGCACCCGGCAGCGAGCCCGCCGTGCTGGACGGCGCGCTGCGCATCTTCGGGGCCATGCACGCCGCCTTCGCGGAGGCGGGCGGCTAGGCAGGCGGCCTGCGCCGGCGGGCGCAGCTCGGGCTTGCCACCCACCCAGTGCGCCTGCACTTGGCGGCAGACACGCCAACACCACCAAATCCAAGCCGAACGCGGATGACCGATCTGGACCCTGGCTTCATCGAAGAATGTGAGCGCGAGGCCCTGCACCGCATTGGGGCCATCCAGCCCTATGGCGCGCTGCTGGGCGGGCGCATCGGTGACCCCAGCATTCGCTGCGCCAGTACGCACTTGGAGGCCTGGCTCGGGGTGCCGGCCGAGCGTGCCCTCGGCCAATCCCTGCGGGGACTCTTGCAACAGGCAGGCGTCGCCTACGGCGAGCCGGCGGTGCGGCCCGAGCAGATGGCGACACTGGAGCAGGCGCTCGCCAGTACGCCGCAGTCGCGCAATGGACACGCCGAGAAGCTCGTGCTGGCGGACCTGAGCACTGGTCCGCACGGCCCCCTGGACGCGATCGTCTCGCGCACCGCCGAGAGCTGGCTGCTGGAGCTGGAGCGGGCACTACCGAGCGAGCAACAGCAGCACGCCCTGCGGCCGGTGCCCCACGCCCTCTACCGCATGCCCCATACGGCGCGGGAGTGGGACGCCCATTGCCGGCTCCTGGCGGAGGAAATGCAGCGCTTGAGCGGCTTCGGGCGGGTCATGGTCTATCGCTTCCTGCCGGACGGCTGCGGCGAGGTCATCGCCGAGGCAGCCGAGCCTGGCCTTGCCCCCTACCTCGGGCTGCGCTACCCGGCCTCCGACATCCCGCAGATCGCCCGGGACCTCTACCTCGCCAACCGACACCGCCAGATCCCGGACGTGGACGCCGAGCCGGTGCCCATCGTCGCCCTTGCCGGCTTCGAGTCTGATCTGACCTTGTCGGACCTGCGCGCCGTCTCGCCCGTGCACATCGAATACCTCCACAACATGGAGGTGACGGCGTCCCTGTCCTTCTCGGTGGTGCTGAGCGGGGCGCTCTGGGGTCTGATCGCCTGCCATCATCACGAGCCCCGTGCGGTGCCGCTGCAGATGCGCGAGCGCTGCGCCGATCTGGTGCAGGTCTTCGCCCTCGGCGTGTCCGGCTATCAGACCAACCGCCGGCTCGCCGCCGTCGGCGACAGCGACCGGGACATCGCGCGGCTGGCGGCGGACATCGCCGCCTTCGAGACCGGCGCCGACCGCGACTTCCATGTCGCCGATGCGCTGCTCAAGCTGGTGCAGGCCGACGGCGCCGTGCTCGCGGATACCAAGGGCGGCGAGCTCGCCACCTACGGCCGCACCCCGGCACCGGCGCAGCTGCAGGCGCTGCTGGCCTGGCTGGCGCGCGAGCACCCGGAGCCCGTGTTCGCCACCGACGCGCTGCCCGCTGTCTATCCGCCGGCGGCGGCCTATCAGCGCGAGGCCAGCGGTCTGCTGGCGGTACGCGTGGGAGCCTATCGCGACGAGGAGCGACTGGAGCGCCGTTTCCTGTGGTTTCGCCCCGAGCAACCGCAGACGGTGTACTGGGCCGGTGATCCGCGCAAGAGCACGCTCTTCAACAGCCAGAGCACCACGCGCTCGCCCCGCAGCTCCTTCGCCGCTTGGCTGGAGACCAAGACCGGACACGCCGAGCCCTGGAGCGACACGGTGCTGCTGAGCGCCAAAAAATTCCGCAGCCTGCTGCTGCGCCAGGTGAACGCGGACCTGCTGCGGGAGTGAGCGCACAGGCCAGACGCGCGATCGTCGGCGCCGCACGCGCCGCCGCGCCGCCGCTGCGCCGCGCCCCGGCACTCGCGCCTATGGCGACCCCGCCCGCAGCGGGCCGCACCCTCATGGCCAGCCCGTGACCAAGCGCAGGCGCGACATGGGCTCATCGCGCAAGCGACGCCGCGGACTCACGGCCGTCGCCAGGGCCGTCGGTATGGCACTCGGCGTGCTCGCCCTCGCGTCCGTGCTGCTGGTGTGCCTGCTGCGCTGGATCGACCCGCCGACATCGGCCTTCATGGTGCGCCACTGGGTCGGCGCCACCTGGTCCGGTGCGCCCAAGCCCCGCCTCTACCACGAGTGGGTGGCCGCCGACGCCATCCCGCCGGCGATGGCCCTAGCGGCCGTGGCCGCCGAAGACCAGCGCTTTCCCGAGCATGTCGGCTTCGATCTGGTGCAGCTGCGCCAAGCCTGGGCGGACTACCGGGCCGGCGGGCGCCTGCGCGGGGCCAGCACCATCAGCCAGCAGACGGCGAAGAACCTGTTTCTATGGCCGGGGCGGGACCCGCTGCGCAAGGCCCTGGAGGCCTGGATGACGCTGCTGATGGAGGCGCTGTGGCCGAAAGAGCGCGTCCTGGAGATCTATCTCAATGTCGCCCAGTTCGGCCCGGACACCTTCGGCGTCGGCGCGGCGTCCTGGCGCTTCTTCGACCGCCCGGCGGTGGCCTTGAGCAGCTCACAGGCGGCCCGCCTCGCCGCCGTCCTGCCGAACCCGGACGGCTACCGCGTGGAGGCGCCGTCGGCGCATGTGCAGCGCCGGGTGCGCTGGATCCGCCGGCAGATGCGCCAACTGGGCGGCGCCGGCTACCTGGACGGCGTCTGGCCTGCGGCGACCGGCACGCATTGACATTCAAACATGCCCGTAATCCTCCCGGTGGCCCAGCCAGCGGTGGATCAGCGCCGTCACCCGCTCGCCGCCGCCGGGCGCATCATCCGCCAGCAGCCGGTCGGCGCCCTGCTGGGCGGCGCGCACCAGGTCCTTGTCCCGCAGTGGATCGGCGAGCCGGAAGGCCGCCGTACCCGCCTGGCGGGTGCCGAGCACCTCGCCGGCCCCGCGCATGCGAAGATCCGCGTCGGCGATGGCGAAGCCGCTGGTCTCGCGGCGCAGGATGTCCAGGCGCTCGCGGGCGGCGGCCGTCAGCGGGGCGTGGTAGAGCAATAGACAAAAGCTCGCCACCTCGCCGCGGCCGACGCGCCCGCGCAGCTGGTGCAGCTGCGCCAGCCCCAGGCGCTCCGGGTTCTCGATGATCATCAAGCTCGCGTTGGGCACGTCCACGCCCACCTCGATGACGGTGGTGGCCACCAGCAGGTCCAGCTCCCCGGCGGCGAAGGCGGCCATGACGGGCTCGCGCTCGCCGGCCTTGACCCGCCCGTGCACCAGGCCGATGCGCAGGCCCTGGAGGCGCTCGCGCAGGTCCGCCGCGGCGTCCTCGGCGGCCTGGGCTTGCAGGGCCTCGGACTCCTCCACCAGGGTGCAGACCCAGTAGGCCTGGCGGCCGGCGGCACAGGCGCGCTGCACCCGCGCGATGACCTCGTCCCGGCGGCTGTCCGGCACCGCGACAGTGGTGACGGGCGTGCGCCCCGGCGGCAGCGCGTCGATGACGGACAGGTCCAGGTCGGCATAGACCGCCATGGCCAGGGAGCGCGGGATGGGCGTGGCGGTCATGATGAGCTGGTGCGGCAGCCGGCCGTCGTCGGAGCCCTTCTCCCGCAGGGCCATGCGCTGGTGCACGCCGAAGCGGTGCTGCTCGTCGATGATCACCAGCCCCAGCGCCGCGAAGGCCACGTCCTGCTGAAAGAGCGCATGGGTGCCGACGATGACCCGGGACTCGCCGGCGGCAATGCCCGCCAGCACCGCCGCGCGCTCGGCGCCTTTGTGCCGACCGGAGAGCCAAGCGACCGTCAGGCCGAGGGGCTCGAGCCAGCCCGACAGGCTCTTGCGATGCTGCTCGGCAAGCAGCTCGGTGGGCGCCATCAGCGCCACCTGCCGCCCGCATTCCACCACCTGCACGGCCGCCAGGGCGGCCACCACGGTCTTGCCGGAGCCGACGTCCCCCTGCAGCAGCCGCATCATGGGCTGGGTGCCGGCGAGGTCGCGCTGGATCTCATCCACCACCCGGCGCTGGGCATCGGTGAGCGCGAAGGGCAGCGTCTCCAGTAAGCGCCGGCGCAGATCACCGTCGCCGGGCAGCGCCGCCGCCGCCAGGTGCCGGCGCTCCGCGCGCAGCCGGCGCAGGGCGAGCTGGTGGGCGAGCATCTCGTCGAAGGCCAGGCGCAGGCAGGCCGGATGGCTGCGCTCCACCAGCGCCTGCACCGGCGCATCCGCCGGCGGGCGGTGCACGGTCTGGATGGCCTGGTGCAGCGCCGGCAGGCCCAGGGGCTCGGCGATGGCCGCCGGCACCAGGTCGGCCAGCGCCTGCGGGTGGGCGGCGAGCAGCGCCAGTGCCTGGTCCGTCAGACCGCGCCAGGTGATCTGCTGCATGCCCTCGGTGGAGGGGTAGATGGGGGTGAGCGGCGCGTCCACCGCGGCGCCGTTACCGACGGCGCCGGGGGCGTCGTCGACACGGTACTGCACCTCCGGGTGCACCATCTCCAGCGCCTGCGGCCCCTGGCGCACCTCGCCGAAGCAGCGCAGGCGCTTGCCGATGCCCATGCCTTCCATCTGTGCACGGGAGAAATGAAAGAAGCGCAGCATCAGACCGCCGCCGGCGTCGTCGCGCAGCCAGACCTTGAGCGAGCGGCGCCGGCCGTGGGCGATCTGGGCATCGGCCACCACGCCCTCCACCAGGGCCTCGTCGCCGTCGCGCAGCTCGGTCAGCGCGCGCAGCCGGGAGCGGTCCTGGTAACGCGCCGGCAGGTGGAACAACAAAGCCGCCACCGTCTGGATGCCGAGCTTGCGCAGGCGCTCGGCCAGCTTGGGTCCGACCCGCTTGAGCCCGGTGACGGGGATCTGGTCCAATCCCTGCGAGGCATCGACCGCCGGCGTGTCGGCGGCGGTGCGGGCAGTCGAGTCACGGTGGGACGGAGGCGCGGCCATGCAGACGAGTCAACAGCGTTTCGAGGTGGCCACGCGCGGGCGCGGCACCACCAACATCACCGCCCAGGTGCAGGAGGCGGTGCGGGACAGCGAGATCCGTACCGGACTCTGTCACGTCTTCGTGCAGCACACCAGTGCGTCGCTGATCCTGTGCGAGAACGCCGACCCGACGGTGCGCCGGGACCTGGAGGCGTTTCTCGGCCGGCTGGTGCCGGACGGCGATGCGCTGTTCCGCCACACGGCCGAGGGCGCCGATGACATGCCGGCCCATGTGCGGTCCATTCTCACCAACATGGACCTCACCCTGCCGGTGGCGGACGGGCGCTGTGCGCTCGGCACCTGGCAGGGGGTGTTCCTGTACGAGCACCGCACCGACGCCCAGCGCCGGCAGGTGGTGGTAACGGTGCAGGGCAAGACCTGACACGCCGGCGCGCGATGTCGCGCCGACACGTCGGCCCGACACGCCGCCCCATGACGCTGCCCCGACACCCCGAAAAGCCCTCTGAGCCCCGCCTCGGGCGCGGCTCAGCTCGCGGGCGGCGGCGCCCCGTCGCCGTCGGGCTCGGCCACATAGCGCGCGCTGCCGCCACGCCTGGCCTTCAGCGCCTGCGCCAGCTGGTGCACGGTCATGGCGTAGTAGGTGCTTTTGTTGTACTTGGTGATGGTCTGGAAGTTGTCGAGACCGATCCAGTACTCATAGCCGCCGGAGGCATCGAGCCGCAGCAGGCTCACCTGCGCGTCGTCCGCCAGCGACAGGGACGGGCGCACGCCGCGCCTGGCGAGATCGCGCACCCGATAGCGGCTCTTGAAGCCCACATCCATGGACTGCGGCAGTCCGGCCCCGCCGGTGGCCGGCACCGTCACCGGCTCCCCGCTGCGCCAGCCGTGCTGCTTGAAATAGTGCGCGACGCTGCCGATGGCGTCCTCCTTGTTCCAGAGGTCGCGACGGCCGTCGCCGTCGAAATCCACCGCGTATTTGAGATAGCTGGAGGGCATGAATTGCCCGTAGCCCATGGCCCCGGCGAAGGGCCCCACCGGCTGGAAGGGGTCGAAGCCCTCCTGGCGGGCCATCACCAGGTAGTTCTCCAGCTCGCCGGTGAAGTACTCGGCACGGCGCGGATAATCGAAGGCCAGCGTGGCCAGGGCATCGACGATGCGATGCTTGCCCATATAGCCGCCCCACTTGGTCTCGATGCCGATGATGGCGACGATGTACTCCGGCGGCACGCCGTACTCCTTTGAGGCCCGGCGCAGCTCCACCGCGTGCTGATTCCAAAAGGCCGTGCCCCGGCTCAGCATGGCGGGCGTGATGTGGCGGGAGCGGTAGCGGCTCCAGGCGCCGTTGGGGCCGGATGACGGCCGCCACTGGCGGTTCATGTACTCGATGATCCAGTCATCCGGGCGCACCCGCGAGAAGATGCCCACCAGCTCGGCGCGGGTGTAGCCCTTGGCCTGCATACGGTCGATGAAGCGCTCCACGTCGCCGCGCCCGGCATAGGGTCCGCTGGTGAGCCTGGGCGTGCTGCTGAAGGCGACGGGCCGCTCGGCCGCGGCGTTGTGGGCGCTGGCGAGCCTAGCCGTCGGCGCATCGGCACTCGGGTTGGTGCCGCAGCCGGCGAGCACGGGCAGCAGCAATAAGGTCGTTAGGCGAAGCGGTGAATGGCGCATTGATTTCCCCCGGGAGAGCCGGCTTGTGACGCCGGCTTATGTCGTTGATTCGCGCGGTGGATGTTAGCCGGAATAAGGGCGCTTGTCCCGCCACGCGCCGCCGGGATCGCGAGACCGCGCCTGCCGACCGACGGCGGGCATGCCTGCCGGCGACGGCGCCCCGAGGCCGAGGCTTGCCGGCGGCCGCCGTCAGGCCGCACCATCGGCGCAGCCACCAATGCCGGCACGCCGGCCGCGCTGCATACCCGCCATGCCCAACATCACCACCAGCACCGACCCGGACCCCGAGGACGCCCCCCGGCGGGGTCCGCTGCCTGCCCAGCCGGCGCTTGCGCGCTGGCGCCGGGCCCTGGCGGATTTGGTCTTCCCGCCCACCTGCATCCTCTGCGGTGCGCCCGGCGACGACGGGCGCGACCTCTGCCGCGGCTGTGCGGGCGACCTGCCGGCCCTCGGGCTGGCCTGCGTGCGCTGTGCCCTGCCGCTGCCGGCGCCGGTGACGGCCGGCGCCGGCGACGACGGCCCCCTCTGCGGGCGCTGCCGGCGCAAGCCGCCGGCCTTCGCGCGGGCGCACGCGCCCTTCCGCTACGAGCAGCCGCTGCCGGCCCTGGTGGCGGGCTTCAAGTTCAACGGGCGGCTCAATACCCTCAGGCTCATGGGCGAGCTGCTGGCGACCTCGCTGGGGGACGCGGCGCCGCAGCGCCCGGAGGCCATCGTCCCGGTGCCGCTGCACATGCGTCGGCTGCGCGAGCGCGGCTATGATCAGGCGCTGGAGCTGGCACGGGTGGTGGGTCGCGAGCTGGCGCTGCCGGTGGCCGCCGCGGCCTGCGAGCGCACCCGCGCGACCCCGCCCCAGACCACACTGGAGGGCAAGGCGAGAGCACAGAACCTACGCGGGGCCTTTCGCGCCACCGCGGACCTGAGCGGCGCCCATGTGGCGGTGCTGGACGACGTGGTCACCACCGCCAGTACCGTCGACGAGGTGGCCCGAGCGCTGCGCCGGGCCGGTGCGAGCCGGGTGGATGTCTGGTGTCTGGCTCGAACGCCATGACGACACCGCAGAGGGCGAGCCATGAAATTCCCGCAGATCCCAGTCGGTCAGTACTTTCGATGGCAGGGCGAGCGCTACTGCAAAACTGGCCCCATGACGGCGCATGCCAGCGATGGGAGCCAGAAGCTGATCCCGCGCAGTGCCCAAGTCGAGCCGCTGGATGCCGCCGCAGACACTGCCCGGGCGCGGCAAGGCGGCACGGAGCTTCCGGTCGCGGACGTCGCCGCCGCACTCGCAGCCTTGACCGGCAGCTTGCGCGACTACGCCGCGAGCCTGGAAGGCCCGGCACGCTCGGCGCTGGCCGAGCGCATCGATGCTGCCGAGCGCGACTTCCGCCGGGCGCTGAGCCTACCCGGACGCGGCTGACAGGCGCCCAGCTCACCCCGCCCGCCTCAATACCCGAGGCTCATCAACGCACGGGCGGCGCCGAGCGGTCCTTGGCCCAGTCCACCACCCAGTGCGCACCCTCGCGGCGCAGGTGCACGTGCATGTAGTCGGCGAGGTCCCAAAGCCCGGCCCTGCCGAAGGATGCGGGTGTCGGGAACCACACCAATGCCTGGCTCGCCTCCAGCTCCACCACGTGGACTTGCTCCGGCACCCAGGTGGCGACGTCGCCGTCGCCGCCGAGCACATGGGCAGTCATGGCGGCAGCGAGGTCGGGACTGAAGCCCTGGCGGAAATGGTCATAGACGGCGTCATGGGTGCGGAAGGCAGCGGGGTCGTCCCAATAGGCGCTCTCCAGGCCGAAGGCGAAGCGCACGGCGTCGACAACGGCCTGCACCCGCTGCGAAGCCGGGGCGGAGACTTCGACAACGGCGCCCTGCCCCGACGCCATTGCAGCAACACCCCAGAGGCACAGCATCCCCAACAGCCGGGCGGTCCATCCATGGCGGGCAGCGGATGACATGCTGGCGGAACATCTCTCGGGCGCGGGCGCTGCGGGCAGGGGGCGCCCGGCGGCAATCACCCAGTCTAACGGATGCGCACGGCGGCGGCGGCAGTGCTCGCCGCTCCATATGGCCACTGATCGGTGCACGGACCCGCCGCCGGCCCAGCGGCGGGTCGGGTCTATTGGCTGGGGCTCGCGACTCGGCCTTGGGCCGCTTCAGCGCGCTAGCGCGCGCGAGAGGTCCCAGAGCGGCGGGGAGTGATATAGCCTGGCGAGCTGCAGCTCGCGCTCCAGCTCCATTTCGTGCGGCAGATGATCGCCGAAGCGGGTCAGCAGCTCTTCCTGCTCGACGGTCTCCCGGCGCGCGACCTCCTTGTCGATGTTCATGATGGCGAAGAATTTCTCCGGGGCGAAGTCCAAGCCCTCCCAGTGCAGGTCGTCCCAGCCGGGGAGCCAGCCGAGCGGACTCTCGATGGCGGAGGCCCGACCGTCACAGCGCTCCACGACCCATTTGAGCACCCGCATGTTCTGGCCGAAGCCCGGCCAGACGAACTTGCCGTGCTCGTCCTTGCGGAACCAGTTGACGCGGAAAATGAGCGGCGGCGTAGCCACATGGCGGCGGCCGATGCGCAGCCAGTGCTGCCAGTAGTCCGCCATGTTGTAGCCGCAGAAGGGCAGCATGGCCATGGGGTCGCGGCGCATGGCGGCCTGGCCGATGGCGGCGGCGGTGGCCTCCGAGCCCATGGTGGCGGCCATATACACGCCGTGCTCCCAGTTGTAGCTCTGAAACGCCAGCGGGAAGTTCTTGCTCACCCGGCCGCCGAACAAGAAGGCGCTGATGGGTACCCCCTGGGGATTCTCCCATTCCGGATCGATGGATGGACACTGGCCGGCGGGCGCCGTGAAACGGGCATTGGGATGCGCCGCCGGGCGGCCGCAGCCGGGGGTCCAGTCATTGCCCTGCCAGTCGATGAGGTGCTCCGGCGGCTCGTCCGTAAGGCCCTCCCACCAGATATCGCCGTCGTCGGTGAGCGCGCAGTTGGTGTAGATGCAGTTGGCGTTCAGCGACGCAACGGCGTTGGGATTGGACTTCTCGTTGGTGCCGGGCGCCACGCCAAAGAAGCCGTACTCCGGGTTGATGGCGTAGAAGCGGCCGTCCTCGGGATTCGGCTTGATCCATGCGATGTCGTCGCCGACGGTGGTGACCTCCCAGCCCTCGAAGCCCTCTGGCGGGATCAGCATGGCGAAGTTGGTCTTGCCGCAGGCGCTCGGGAAGGCGCCGGCGACATAGTGCTTCTTGCCTTCCGGAGACTTCACGCCAAGGATCAGCATGTGCTCGGCGAGCCAGCCCTCGTCCCGGGCCATGACGGAGGCGATGCGCAGCGCAAAGCACTTCTTGCCGAGCAGGGCGTTGCCACCGTAGCCGCTGCCGTAGGACCAGATTTCCCGCGTTTCCGGAAAATGGGTGATGTATTTGTCCTCGACATTACCGGCACAGGGCCAGGGCACGTCGGCCTCGCCGGGGGCCAGCGGCGCACCAACACTGTGCATACAGGGCACGAAATCGCCGTCTTCGCCCAGGGCGTCCAGCACCGGCTGGCCCATGCGGGTCATGATGCGCTGGTTCACCACCACATAGGGCGAGTCGGTGATCTCCACGCCGACCTGTGCGATGGGCGAGCCGATGGGCCCCATGCTGAACGGGATCACGTACAGAGTGCGCCCGCGCATGCAGCCGTCGAAGCGCTCGCGCAGGATGGCGCGCATCTCGGTCGGGTCCATCCAGTTGTTCGTGGGGCCCGCGTCCTCCTCGCGCTCCGAGCAGATGAAGGTGCGGTTCTCGACCCGGGCCACGTCGCTCGGGTGGGAGCGGGCCAAATAGCTGTTGGGCCGTTTGTCCGGATTCAGCCTGACGAAGGCGCCAGCTTGCACCATCTGCTCGCACAGCCGGTCGTATTCCGCCTGACTCCCGTCGCACCAGTAGATGCGCTCGGGATTGCACAGCCGGGCCATCGCGTCGACCCAATCCAGGAGCTTGCGGTTCGCGGTGCGGCTTGCACCGTCATGGGTGGTGGTCATGATCTAGTCTCCGCTGCGGAGTTGAGGCCGAGGACTCGCGCTTGTGCCAGTAATCCAGTCAGGTTACCGAGATCGTCTCCGCCCTGTTGGACAACGGGCGCCCGGGCTGATCCGGGGCAAGCGCCGGTTGCCCCGCGAGGCCGACGCGGGCGATTCCCGAGCCCGGTTGGCGGAAAACACGAAGATCCGTGCATGCAAGCAATGCGCCACATCCAGAGTGCCGCTGGCCCATGGCCGGCAGAGACGCGGCCGCCGTCGGCCGCTCGCCGGCATCGCCTTGCCAGAGGCGGGTGCGACAATGACAGCTCAGCACCACCCAAGCCCGGGGCGCTCCAACCGCGAGCCCGACCTCTGATGCAGCCTGAGCCGTCTGCACGCAGCCATCGCCAGCCACCAGATCCGACGGCCCATGCACAGCCTTGCCGCCATCGGCCTCTTACACGCCATCGCTGCGGCCCGACCGCCGTCGCCTCCCTGCGCCTGTTACTCCTGCCGGCAGTGGCCTTTTGTCTGCTACTGGCGACGCAGGCCCTTGCGTCGCCCATTGTGCCACCGCGCCCGACGAATGCGGCCATTGCCCGGCAGCAGACGCTAGAGCGCTTCGAGGCCCGGGCCGAGCGGCGTGCCCGCGGCTACGACCGTACCCAGGATATCCGCCCCAGCCAGCTGCTGACGCTGCTGGACGTGGCCGAGCGCACGGGCTACAACCTGGGTCAGCTCCTGGCCACCGGCGAGCACGAGAGCGCGCACACCTGGAACGACTTCGTACGCCCGCCGCTGGACGGCGGCCGGCTGGGGTCGGCGGCCGGTGTCTGGCAGTTCCAGCCGCGCACCTTCGAGCGGGTGATCCACCTCTACGGCGCCGAGCTGCTGGCGCTCACCGCCGCCGACCCGGCGCGCGGCCGCCGGCGGCTGGATTTGGGCTTTGGTCCCTTCTGTGACGCGCATGTGCGCATGATCGTCCGCGACACCATGGCCGGATTGCGGGGCCCCGAGGATACGGAGCTAAGGCTGCTGCGGCACAATTTCACCGTGTTGGCCATTGCCAAGTACCTGCTGAGCAAAGATTCCGGCGCCGAGGATCCGGTGGAGGACTATCTGTTCCATTTTCTGGGCGCAGCCGAGGGCCGCCGCGTCCTGACCCTGGCCCGGGGCGAGGACAAGCACACCCGGACCGTGAAGCCGCCGCCGTTGCCTGACCCAACGGCGCCGACCGCTGCGAGCGCTGGCACACGGATTCGCGACACCCTGCCCGGCCGCCCGGCGCTACTGCTGGAGCTCGCCCCGAAGGGCTACAAGCAGCTCACGCCCGGCGCAGCCCCAGCGCCCGGCGCCCGCGCCGCCGATGCCGTGCTTCGCCGGCCGGGGGAGTCGCCGCCGGCGCGCACCGCCATGGCGCACTGGCCGGCGCCGCACGGCTTCGCGCATGACTCACCGGTGGTCACCGGCAACGCCGGCATGTTCTACCGCGACGGACAAGGCCGCAGCGATCCCTACACCTGGGCCGAGCTCCTTGCCCACCTGGAGCGCCGGGTCCAGGCGGACCGGCAGCCGCAGCTGGTGCGCGCCAAGTACGGCGTCGGCTTCGCGCTCCCCGGCGGCGACATGCCGCAATGGACCTTCGACCCGCAGCGGCCGGGTCCGGACATCGAGCTACAGCTGGCGGGCGAGGAGGTGCTGGCGCTGCCGCGGGCAAAGATCCTGGCACCGCTGTCCGCGAGGGAAACGCGCGACTACCAGCGCCGACTCGCGGCGCTCATCGCCCTCGGCCAGGCAGCGCCCGCCACCCACCTGAGCGATGCCGCGGCCCGGGTGCTCTGGCGTCTCGGGCTGCTGACACCCGCAGACGCCGGCGATGACCCCATGGCCGCATTCGCCATGGACATGGGGCCCGGCTGGGGCATGGTGGTGCGCACCGAGCATCCGGCGGTGCGCAAGGCACTGCACGCCTTCCGCGAGCTGGTGGGCAAATCGGCGCCGGAGGAGCCGGCGCAGGCGGATTGGCTGCTGCCGGCGGAGCGGGTGGCGCTGGAGGTCTATGGCGCACGCATCGAGCGCATTTTGGCAACCAAGCCGCACGACTGACACTGTGCTCCGAGGCGCCGGTCAGAAAAGCCGCGCGCAGGAGCATCGACTCACAAGCCAGCGGCTCGCACTCGCTCAGCGCATTGCCCCTCCCTGCTTAGGCCGCGTCGGCCCGGATGCGCTCGAGCCGAGGGCGTTTACGCCGCTGCCCGCTCAGGCCCGCGGCGCCGGCTGTTGGGGAAGATCCTCGAGGCAGAGCGCCAGCGAGTGGCGCCAGTCCGGCAGCTTCAGGCCGAAGGTCGCCCGGAACTTGCTGGTGTCCAACACCGAGTAAGGCGGGCGGCGGGCCGGTGCCGGGTATTCGCTGGTGGGGATCGGCGTCAGCTCGCAGTCGTTGCCGGTCGCTTCACGGATGGCGCTCGCGAATCCGTACCAGGAGACGGCGCCGCCGCCGGTGACATGGTAGAGGCCGCGCACCTGCTTGATATCCACCGCACCCGTGAACACCGCGTGCATGACCTGTGCCGTCACTTCCGCCAACATCCGGCTCCAGGTGGGGGTGCCCACCTGGTCGTCGACGATGCGAAGCTCGGTGCGCTCGCGAAACAGATTCAGCATGGTGAGCAGAAAGTTGCGGCCGCGCACGCCGTAGATCCAGGCCGTGCGCAGCACCAAGGCATCGGCGGCGGAGTCCAGCAAAGCCAGCTCGCCGGCGCGCTTGGTCTCGCCGTAGACGCTGGTGGGGGCCGGCTCGTCGGTTTCGCGGTAGGGGTGGTCGGTGTCGCCGGAGAAAACGAAGTCCGTCGAGTAGTGCACCACCGGGATGTCCGCATCCGCGCAGAGCTCGGCGAGCACATGCACGGCATCGGCGTTGATGGCACGGGCCAGCTCCGGCTCGGTCTCCGCCCTGTCCACCGCGGTGTAGGCTGCGGCGTTCACCACCGCGTCCGGCTCCACGTCGTTGAACACCCGGCGGATGGACGAGGCATCCAGCAAATCGATGGGGGGGCCGGCGTGTCCGTGCATGGACGCGGCGATCACCTGCCCCACGGGTGCCAGGGTGCGGCGCAGCTCCCAGCCGACCTGGCCGTCTGAGCCAATGAGGAGGATGCGCGGGAGGTCGGACATAGGGGTCTGGATACGGTGTGCTTGACGGCGGGCCCGGCTGGGCCGCAGCCGAATGTATCGTTCCGGCGCGCAGTAACGCCTAGAAAGGGATATCGTCGTCGAAGCCGGAGTCGCCGGGGAAGCCACCCTCGGGCGCACTGCCACCGCCGGTTTCCGGCCCGCGCTCGGGCTGCTGCTGGCCGGTGCCGTAGCTGGGGCCCTGTCCCTGAGCGACTCCCTGCCCGCCGCCACCGCGGCTGTCGAGCATCTGCATTTGGTCGGCGATGATCTCGGTCGTGTAGCGATCCTGACCATCCTGGCCCTGCCACTTACGGGTGCGCAGCTTGCCTTCGATGTAGACCTTGGAGCCCTTGCGCAGGTATTGACCAGCGATCTCACCGAGTCGCGCAAACAGCGTGATGCGGTGCCATTCGGTACGCTCCTGCGGCTCGCCCGTGTTCTTGTCCTTCCAGGACTCACTCGTCGCGACACGGATATTGGCCACGGCGCTGCCGTTGGCGGTGTAGCGCACTTCTGGATCGGCACCGAGGTTGCCGACGATGATGACTTTGTTGACGCCGCCACCGGCCATGCGAGCCTCCATCCTGCCCCGTTCTTGGGAGTCTGTCTTGCCTTGCATCGACCCGAAGCGCCGGGCCATCAATAAGCTCACCGCAGCGGACGGTCACACCTCCGCCGCAGTCGCAGTCAATCTTGCCCAATCGATTCGCCGATTGTCCACTTTCAAGTGGGCGACGCCCTCGTCGACGGCGATCACGGCCTCTTCCACGCCGGGCACGGCCAGCAGCCGCTCGCGCAGGGTCGGCAGGGCCGTCGCCGGCAGCTCCCCGAGCGGTAGCAGATGGCTCGCCAGCTGCCCGGGCGGGCGCAGCGTCCAGGCCACCGCGAGCCAGACCAGTGCCGCACCGGCACCCACCAGATAGACCGCCTCGGGCCCGAAGCGCTCGTGGGCCAGGCCGCCGAGCAGCCCGCCGAGGAAGGCGCCGGTGAACTGGGCACTGGCGAACACGCCCATGGCCGTGCCCTTGGCACCGGCCCCCGCCGCCTTGGACACCAGTGACGGCAGCACCGCCTCCAGCAGGTTGAACACCGTGAACATCACCGTCAGCAGGGCCGCCAACAGCCACAGGTTCGCCGGCGCCACCGCGAAGCCGAGCAGCGCAGCCGCCAGGGCCGCGGCCGAGCCCACCAACACCCCGCGCACCCGCCCGGCGCGCTCGGCGGCGATGATGAAGGGCACCATGAGCACGATGGCCGCGAGCACCACGGGCAGATAGACCTGCCAATGGGCCGCCCCTGCCAGCCCGGCCTCCGCCAGCGACAACGGCAGCACCACGAACAGGCTCACCATGGTGAGATGCAGCAGGAAAATGCCCGCATCCAGGCGCAGCAAGGTGCGATCCGCGAGCACCCCCGCCAGCTGATCCGGCACCGGCTCCGCGTCGCGGTGCGTCGCCGAGCGCCCCGGCGAAGGCACCACGCGCGCCAGAAGCCCCATGCCCAGCAGCGCGAGGGCGCCCGTGAGCCAAAAGATGCCGGACACGCCGATGAGCTCGCCCAGCACCGGCGCCAGCACCAGCGCCGCCGCGAACGACAGCGCCACGCTGATGCCAATGACGGCCAGGGCGCGGGTGCGCACGCTCTCGCGCGTGAGGTCTGCGGTCAGCGCGATAATGGCCGCCGCCACGGCGCCGCTGCCCTGAAGCGCCCGGCCGATGATGACCCACTGGATGGAGTCGGCAAGGGCGGCAATGACGCTGCCGAGCGCGAAGAGCATCAGCCCGCCGTAGATGACTGGCTTGCGGCCGATGCGGTCCGACAACAGCCCGAATGGGATCTGCAGCAGGGCCTGGGTCAGCCCGTAGGCGCCGATGGCGAGACCCACCAGCAGGGGTGTGGCACCGGCGAGGTCGTGCGCATAGAGCGCGAACACCGGCAGGATCATGAACAGCCCCAGCATCCGCAGCGCGAAGATGGCCGCGAGACCACCCGCGGCCCGCCGCTCCAGGGCGCTCAGCGGCGGTAGATCAGCACGTGTGGATGCGGGTCTGGACAAGCTTGCAACCTCTGCTGGCGAGAAACTGTGTGCGGCGGCGCCACGGCGTCGGCGCTGACGGCGGCCCGATGCCAAGCCCGAGCGACCCACTATGATATCAGCTCCGCGCCCGGCCTCCGGCGAAGGCTGCGGCATCCGCGCATCGCGACAGGGGGGTTAGCTGCGGGCCGGGCGCCGAGCCGGTATGCCCTTGTTGGCGAGGCGGTCGGCGCGCTCGTTCTCCGGATGCCCGCTGTGGCCCTTGATCCAGCGCCAGCTGACCTCGTGCCTGGCCAGCGCCTGGTCCAGGCGTGTCCAGAGGTCCTGGTTCTTGACCGGCTTGCGCTCGCGGGTCTGCCAGCCGTTGCGCTTCCAGCGCGGCATCCAACGCTCCACGCCGTCCTGCACGTAGCGCGAGTCCACGTGCACGATCACGGCCGCCGGGCGCGTCAACGCCTCCAGCGCCTGGATCACGGCCATGAGCTCCATGCGGTTGTTGGTGGTGTTCGCCTCGCCGCCGCAGAGCTCCTTCTCATGGGCACCCCAGCGCAGCAGCGCCCCCCAGCCGCCTGGCCCCGGATTGCCCTTGCAGGCGCCGTCGGTATAGATCTCCACCGGCGGCGCCGGCCTCTGGCTGCCGGCATCAGTCATTGCGCTCGCGCCTCACCGTCGGCTCCGCGGGACGCCCCGGCAACAGCGGCGACGCCGGCTTCCAGGCCGGGCGCAGCGGCGTCTGCGCCGGCACGCGCTTGACCGCCCGCACCACGAAGACACCGCCGAGCAACGGCCACCAGCTCGCCCCCGCCGTCTCCAGCCAGTCCAGCCGCGGCGATTGCGCCCGCCGCAGGGGCGGGCGGAAGACGAGCATCTCTCGGGTCTCCTGCGTGAAGCCCAGTAGGCGCAGCCAATCGCCGATGCGAAAGGGTGTCAGCTGGGCCCCGCACCAGGGTACGCGCCGGCGGCCGCCGCGAAGCGGCCACCAACGCAGCAGCCCCCAGGTGCTGAGCGGGTTGAAACAATAGATGACCACCCGTCCCTCCGGAATCAGGACCCGCTCCACCTCCCGCAGCACGTCCGGCGCCTCGGCGACGAAATCCAGGGTGTGCGGCAAAACCACGGCGTCCACGCTGGCTGAATCCAGCGGCAGAGCCTGTGGCAGCGCCCGGATCCCGGCACGGTCGGCGACAGCGGCGTCCACGCCCTCACCGAGCACCACCCGCTGGCGGATGCGGCACGTGGCGATGGCGTCCGCGAACTGCTCCTGGGCACCGAACTGCACCACGTAGTGGCCAAAGCTGTCGGCGAGGAGTCGCTCCAGGCACACGGCCTCGGCATGGGCCACGTAGCGCCCGAGGGGAGTCCGATACCAATGACCAAGGGTACTCAGCGCGTCGGCCGGGGTGCGCGGGCAGGACTTCATGCGCTGGGCTCAACCGCCGTCGCTCCAGCCCGCAGCCCTACCGCTCGCGCCGGCCAGACGACGGCCGGCGCCGCGCGGGAGTCTGCAGGCATGGCAATCCTGAGGGAAATCCCGTAGACTGGGGTGAGCCTAAAAACAATGACTAACAACATTAACCTCTCACGCCGATCAAGTACTCGCCATGCTTTCACCGAAACCCGGACCGTTCGACGACGGGCAGCCCGATCGTGTTTCGGCGCCCCAACGCTGGTGCCGACGCCCTGCGCAGCCACCCGCCGGACGCCGCTGCCAACCGCAGCACGAGCCTGCGCGTCGGCCCTTCGTGCCATTGCTCGTGCTGCTGCTGCCGGCGCTGGCCTGCCTGCTGCCGGGATGCGCATCAGGCCCCACGGACGGCTCCCTGGCCGGTACCGGGCCCCGCACGGTCTCCGCCCTGGAGTACGGCTATGTCCGTCCCGCTGCGGACATTCAGGTCACCGGCCGCGGCACCCGCGCCTACAGCGGCGAGGACCTCTGGGAGCGGGTGCGCCGGGGCCCGAGCCTCGGCATAGCGCACCATACGCGCGTCGAGCGTGCGGTGCGGCGGATGGCGAGCAACGCCGATTATCTTACCGACCTCAACCGCCGGGCGCGTCCCTACCTGCACCTGATCGTCGAGGAACTCGAGCGCGCCCGCATGCCCACTGCCCTCGCCCTGCTGCCGGAAGTGGAGAGCCGCTACAATCCGCGTGCGGTCTCTCCCAAGAGCGCCTCGGGCATGTGGCAGTTCATGCCCTACACCGGCCGCGAGATGGGGCTGGCCCAAAACGGCGCCTACGACGGCCGCAACGACGTGCTCGCCTCCACCCGCGGTGCCATCCGCTACTTAAAGCAGCTCTATGACGAAATGGGCGGCGACTGGGCGCTGGCGCTGGCCTCCTACAACTGCGGCCCGGGCTGTGTGCGCCGGGCCATGCGCGTGAACGGCTCCCGGGACTTCTGGTCCCTGAGCAGCCTGCCCGCCGAGACCGAGAACTATGTGCCCAAGCTCTTGGCCGTCCTCGAGCTGGTGGAGCGGCCGGAGCGCTACGGCATGCGCCTGCCCAAGCTGCCGAACGGCCCGGCGCTGGACGTGGTCTACGCCGCAAGCAGCATCCACCTGCACGAGGCCGCGCGTCACGCCGGCGTCTCCGTGCAAAGGCTGCGGGACCTGAATCCGGGCCTCAAGCTCGGCCGCACCCCTGCGCGGGGCCCGCACCGCCTGCTGGTGCCCGTGGGCAGCGGCGACAAGCTGCGCCGCGCCCTCGCCAAAGCCGGCAAGCTCGGCGGACCCAATGTCGCCGACGGCCGCCGCGGCCGCGCCGGCGACAGCTGACCCGCCCCCGGCCGCAGGCGGCCGGTTCCGTGCCGCGCGCAGAGGCACCGCTGCCCATCGAGCCGGCGCTGCCGGACCTGCGTGCGGCCCTGGCCGCGGGTCATGCGGTGCTCACCGCCCCCACCGGCTCCGGCAAGACCACCAGGGTGCCGCCGGCGCTGTTGGAGCAGCCTCGGGATGCACCCTGGCTCGGCGATCGGGCCATCCTGATGCTGGAGCCGCGGCGGCCGGCGGCGCGCATGGCTGCCGCGCACATGGCGGCAGTGCGCGGCGAGGCCGTCGGCGAGACCATCGGCTTTCAGGTGCGCTTCGAGCGGCGCATCGGCCCCGCAACCCGCATTCAGGTGCTGACCGAAGGCATCCTCACCCGCCGCATCCAGGCGGACCCGGAGCTCGCCGGCGTTGGCCTGATCATCTTCGACGAATTCCACGAGCGCAGCCTCCAGGCCGATCTGGGTCTGGCGCTGGCCTTGGACGCCGCGGCCCTGCGCGAGGATCTGCGCATCCTGGTGATGTCGGCGACGCTGGACGCCGACGCCGTCGCCGCGTTGCTGGGCGGAGCCCACAGCCCCGCCCCGATCATCCGCGGCGAGGGCCGCAGCCATCCGGTGGCCGTCCTTCACCTCGAGCGCAGCCCGCGCGACGCCGTGGCCGCCACGGCGCCCGCCATCCGCAGCGTGCTCGCCGAGCATGCCGGAGACGTGCTGGCCTTCCTGCCAGGCGTCGGCGAGATCGACCGGATCGCCGCAGATCTGGGCGAGCCGCCGGGGGTCGAGGTGCTGCCGCTGCACGGCAGCCTGCCATTGGCCGCCCAGGAGCGCGCGCTGCGTCCCGCAAGGCCCCGGGGCACGAACGGACCCCGCCGGGTGGTGCTGGCGACGGATCTAGCGGAGACCTCGCTCACTATCGAGGGCATTGGCGTGGTGGTGGATGCCGGCCTTACCCGCAAGCCGCGCTTCGAGCCCGGCCCCGGTATGACGCGGCTGGTCACCCAGCCCATTGCGCAGGCGTCCGCCGAGCAGCGTGCAGGCCGCGCCGGGCGCTTGGGCCCGGGCCACTGTCTGCGGCTCTGGACGGAAGCGGACCACCGTCGCCGGCCCGCCCAGCGCCGGGCGGAGATCCTGGACGCCGACCTGGCCCCGCTGGTACTGGAGCTGGCCCTCTGGGGCGTGTCCGACCCCAATGCGGTGGCCTGGCTGAGCCCGCCGCCGGCACCCGCCTGGTCCCAAGCGCTGGGCCTGCTGCGAGACCTGGGCGCCCTGGACGCCAACGCCACCATCACGCCGCTGGGCCGGCGCATGGCGACGCTGCCGACGCACCCGCGGCTCGCGGCCATGCTTTGCCGGGCCGGCGGCGAGGGCCTCCAGCGCGCTTGCGATCTCGCTGCACTGCTCGCGGAGCGCGATCCCTGGATCGGCGGCGCCGGCCAGTCGCGGCCGGTGGACCTGGCGCGCCGGCTCGCGGCCCTCGCGGCATACCGCGACAAGCAGCGCCGGGCGGATGCGCTGCGGGGCTTCGAGCCCCGGCGCCTAGCCGCCATCGACCGCGCCGCAAGGCAGCTGCAACGGCTGCTGCGAGGCCATGCCGATGCGCCCGTCTCCAACGCTGCGGCAGGGCTGCTGGCCCTGGCGTATCCGGATCGCATCGCCCAAAACCGGGGCCGCGACGGGCGCTTTCTGCTGGCGAGCGGCACTGGTGCGGCCTTACCGCCCGACGACCCGCTGGCGGCGGCGGACTACCTCGTCGTCGCCGACCTGGATGCCGCCCGCGGCGACCACCGCATCCGCGCCGCGCTGGCGACGGATCGCGCGGAGATCGAGACCCTGTTCGCGGACGCCGTCGAGACCCGCGAGCGCCTGATCTGGGACGCCGAGCGCGGCGCCGCCGCCGCCCGCCGCGAGACGCGCCTCGGTCCACTCGTGCTCGCATCCCAGCCCGCTGCCATCGAAGATGCCGACGCGGCGCAGGCGCTGCTGCTGGAGGCAATCGGCCAAGACCTCGCCGCAAGCCTTCACTGGACGCCCGCCGCCCGCCAGCTCCAGGCCCGGGTCGCGCTGGCCCGTCGGCTGGAGCCGGAGGGCGGCTGGCCGGATCTGTCCGACGCCGCACTCGCCGCCGACGCGAGCGCCTGGCTCGGCGTCTGGCTCCAAGGCAAGAGCCGACTCGCCGACGCCCGCGCCCTGGATCTCGTGGAGGTGCTGCGCGCGCTGCTGGGCTGGGAGCGCGCCCGGCGGCTGGAGACGCTGGCACCGCCGAAGCTGATGACCCCCGCCGCCACCGAGCGCCCCATCGACTATGCCGACCCCTCCGGCGAGCCCGCGCTGAAGGCGCCCATGCAGGAACTCTTCGGCGCCACCGAGACGCCGGCCATTTGGCACGGCCGCCAGCCGCTCACGCTGTACCTGCTCTCCCCCGCCGGCCGGCCGCTTCAGGTGACCCGAGATCTCGCCGGCTTCTGGCGGGGTGCCTATGCCGAGGTGCGCAAGGAGATGCGCGGGCGCTACCCCAAGCACCATTGGCCGGAGGATCCGGCGGCCTCCCCGGCCGTCAAGAGCGGGCTCAAGCGCCACCTCGGATGAGCGCAGGCCTCGGTCGCGCATCGGTCCGCGTGCGGCTGGGCAAGCCTTTTGTCCACGAAATACCGGCGCAGACCATCGCACGTGGCCGCCGGCCGTGACAGCCGCGGGCCCAACTGGTAGAACCGCTGCCCACGACAGGACCGGGTGCGATCAGCCGAGGCGCTCGCCCCGGCCAGCACGGGCTCGACCCCCGTGCGGGGCCCCGGCGCCTGCGCGCCGCCCAGCAAGACCCTGTGCCACGCAACGGCAACCGAAGACACCCAAGGAGCGCCAAGCGCAATGTCCACCCCCAAGCCCAGTCCGTGGCGCGGCTTCGCCGCGCTGCTCGCCGCCGCCCTCCTCGGCTCCACCACGCTCGGCGGCCTACTCGGCCTCGCCGGCTGTGCCGCGGTCGATCCAGCGCGCTTTCCGCCCATCGACGGCGCGGGCGCGGACCGGCTCCCGGGGAAAGTGGTCTGGCACGACCTGCTGACCGAGGACCCGGCCGCCGCCAAGCGCTTCTATGGCGACCTCTTCGGCTGGACCTTCCGCCCTGTGGATCTGGGTGCCGGACAGACCTATACGGTCATCGAGCACGCCGGGCGCGGCATCGGCGGCCTCGTCGATGCCCGCGGCTTCAATGCGGACGTCAATGTCTCACGCTGGATCCCAGTGCTGTCGGTGGCCGATATGGACGCCGCCATGGCCAGCCTACGAGCCGCCGGCGGCACCGTCTTCCAAGCGCCGGTGGACATCCCCCAGCGCGGCCAGGTGGCCGTCGCCGCGGACCCCAAGGGTGCGGTGCTGACGCTGCTCGAGGCACGCACCGGGGACCCGGCGGACCACCGGCCCGAGGACGGCGACTGGCTTTGGAACGAAATCTGGAGCTCGAGCCCGGCGGCCACCGTCGCCTTCTACCAGCAGCTGATCCCCGCCTACCAGGCCGGCACCGCGGGCGAGGGCGGCTATCGCTATCTGTCTTCCCAAGGGCAGCCGCGCCTGGGCGTGCGGCCCAAGCCCATCGACGGCATCAAGGATACCTGGATGGCCTATGTCCGCGTCGCCGACCCCACGGCCGTCGCGGCGGCCGCCGCGGGCCTGGGCGGCCGCGTACTGCTGGAGCCGCGGGAGAATCCCCTGGGCGGGCAGGTGGCCATGCTGAATGACCCCACCGGCGCGGGCTTCCTGGTGCAGAGCTGGGACCCGGCATGGACCCGGCAAACCGCCGCCCGCTGACCCCCGTACCGAGATAGACGCTATGGTAATGCGCTTCTTCAACCAGCGTGGACAACGGCATCTGCGCTGGCTTCAGCTCCGCCTCCCTCCACGCGCGCTGGTCGCCCTCGCCTGCGCGCTGCTGTGCCTGTCCCTCACCGGCTGCAGTGGCGGCATCTACGGCAGCATCGGCGTCGCCGGGCCCAGCGTCGACTTGGGGCCGGTCCGGGTCAACACCGGCGTACACCTGGGGCGCTGGCTCTGACTTGGATCACACATGCCGCTGCGCGAACAGCCGCGCCCGGATGTCTTCCATCCGCTCGAAGACCAGGTCCGGCCCCGCCCGGCGTAGGGCCTCCGCTCGGTTGTAGCCCCAGGTGACGGCGGCGGCGGTGACGCCGGCGGCCCGGGCCGCCTCGATGTCCCGCAGCTCGTCGCCGATGTAGACCGCGGCCGCCGCCGGCACGCCTGTGCGCCGCAGCAGGCGCCTGAGCCGCGCGCCCTTGCCATGAATGGACGCGCCGGTCTCTAGATGGCGGACACGGCGCAACGCCTGTGGTCCAAGGACGGCCCGCACGTTGTCGGCGCTGTTGGACGTAGCGATGGCCAGCTCGATCCCGGCGCCGTGGAGCCCCCGCAGCAGGGCGTCGACGTCTGCGAAAGGGCGGATATGATGGATGTCCGCGGTCATCCGCCGGCGCAGGTCCCGGGCCACCAGCGGCGCTTTCCAACTGGGTACCTGCAAACGGCGTAGGATTTCGCGATGGCCGGCTTGGCGCAGCAGCTCGATCTCTTCGGGCCCTATCGGCCGGATGCCCCAGCGCGCGGCCACCGCGCTCAGCGCCCCGGCGAGCCACGGAAAGCTGTCCGCCAGGGTGCCGTCGAAGTCGAAGATCACCAGTCGCCAGCGGGCACCCGCCCCGTCTCCCCCGCCATCGCCACCGCGATCTACCGTTGTCATGGAAGTGTTGGAGCTCGCTCTCGTGTTGTTCGCCATCGCACTCGTGGCCGGCGGCATCGATGCCATGGCCGGCGGCGGGGGCTTGTTGACCGTGCCGGCCCTGCTCTGGGCGGGCCTCACACCGGTGCAGGCGCTCGCCACTAACAAGGCGCAGTCGGTGTTCGGCTCTTTTGCGGCGACGGCGCGCTTCGTGCGGGCCGGTGCCATCGACCTGCGCGCGGCGGCACTGGCGGTGGCCTGCACCTTCGTCGGCGCCGCCGCGGGCTCGGTGGCCGTACAGGTGCTGGCGAGCGACCTGTTGGCCGGGCTCGTGCCGGTGCTGCTCATTGGCTTCGCCCTGTACTTTCTGTTCTCACCAAGGGTGTCGGATCTGGATTCCCGCCGGCGCATTGGCGATCGGGCCTTCGCCTTCACCGTCGGCACCGCCGTCGGCTTCTACGACGGCTTCTTCGGGCCCGGCACCGGCACCTTCTTCGCCATCGGCTATGTCGCACTGCTGGGCTATAACCTGCGGCGTGCGACGGCCCATGCCAAGCTTCTGAACTTCACCAGTAACCTCGCCGCGCTGCTGCTGTTCGTCGCCGGCGGTCAAGTCGTGTGGGCGCTAGCGCTTGCCATGGCCGCCGGACAATTCATCGGCGGCTGGATCGGCGCTCACCTGGTGCTGAGCCACGGCGCCCGGCTGGTGCGCCCGGTGCTGGTGGCGGTGTCGCTGGCGGTGTCGGCCCATCTGCTGTGGGAGCGCTTCGCCACCGCAGAGGCCGCTGCGCCGGCGGCCCAGGCTGACACGGCTGCGCAGTAACGCGCCGCCGTGGGAGCGGCATCCTTGCCGCGACGCGTTCGGCACCGTCCGCGCCCTGCATCGTCGCGGCAGGGATGCCGCTCCCACAGGGCCCGCGCGGCATCAAAGCCGTGCGGCGATCACCGGCACTTGCACAGCGCCCCCAGAGCATTCACATTGGAGGCATGTCCAGGCACCGCCGACACATCGCCGCCGTCGCCTGCGTGCTGCTGCTCAATCTGCAGTTGTTCGCAGCCAACGCGCTCGGCTGCGTGCATCAGCCCGATCACGCGGCTGCCGTCGTCGACTGCCCGCACACGAACGGCGCCGCCGCAGCCGAGGGCGCCATCACGGCTGCGCCGCTCGCAAGCGGGAGCGGCGGCGTTGATTCCGTCTCCGGTGACGCCTGCCAGAAATGCAACCTCGGCAAGGTCGCAGGCGCCTGGCACCTTGTACTCGCGCCTTCCCCCCTGCTCCTCTCCCGGCCCGCGTTGCTGCCGGTGTCGCATCCGGTTGCCGGAGCACCCCACTATACCCCCGACGGCCTGCTGCGGCCCCCGCGCCCCCTCTCCGGTTAATGCCGCCGGCGGCCGCCTTGGCCGCCAAACGCTTGATCCTGGCCCAGGGGCGACACCCGCCCGGGGCCCGACCCGGAGAGTCCCGAGATGTCTGCTAACCGAGGGCGCCGCGGCGGCGCCGCAGTCAGGGCGCTCGCCCTGGCGCTGATCCCACTCCTGCTCGCCGGCTGCGAGGGCGAGCAACCGAGCGAAGACCTGGCCGAGGCCATGGACGACACGGCCATGGAGCATGCGGCCAAGCACATGGACCCGACCTACGTGTGTCCCATGCACCCGAAGATCGTCAAGGATGAATCCGGCAGCTGCCCCATCTGCGGCATGGACCTGGTGGAACAGGAGCCACCGCCCGCGGCCGACCCGGCGCCGTCGGAGTCCATGGCCGAGGCAGCAGACGATACCGCCATGGAGCACGCCGCCAAGCACCTTGACCCCAAGTATGTCTGCCCGATGCACCCGCAGATCGTCAAGGACGAGCCCGGGTCCTGCCCCATCTGTGGCATGGACCTGGTGGAGAAGATGATGGACCCGATGACGGGCAAGCGGCCCGAGGTGTCACTGACCCCGGCGGTCGTCCAGACGCTCGGCGTGCGCACCGCCAAGGCCGAGCGGGGCACGCTGTGGAAGTACATCAAGACCGTCGGGCGCATCGAGTACGACGAGACCAGGCTCGCCCACGTGCATCCGCGCGCCGAGGGCTGGATCGAAGACCTGAACCTGCGCGCCGAAGGAGAGCCGGTGCGGGCGGGCCAGCAGCTCGCCGAGCTCTATGCGCCGGACATTCTGTCCGCGCAGGTGGACTTCCTGCTGGCCCAGGACCGCTCTGGCGCCCAGCGCCGGGTCAGCGAAGACAAGGCGCGGAACATCCTGCGGCTCCTGGACGTGCCGGACGACATCATCCGCGAGATCGAGCGCACCGGCGAGCCCCGCAACCGCATCCCGGTGCGCGCCCCCATCGACGGCATCGTCACACAAATGACCGCACGGGACGGCATGTACGTCACCGAGTCCAGCGAGATGTTCACCATCGCCGACCTCGCCCGGGTTTGGGTCATGGTGGACATCTACGAGCACCAGATCGACTGGCTGCGCGAAGGACTCACCGCCGAGATGACGGTCCCCGCCCGCCCCGGGCGCACCTGGGACGGCGAGGTGGACTACCTCTACCCGGAGCTCGACCCGGACACCCGCACGCTGAAGGTACGGCTGGTCTTCGACAACCCGGACCTGGCGCTCAAGCCCAACATGTTCGCCGACGTGATCATCTACGGCGGCCCCAAGCGCGACGTGCTCAAGGTGCCCACCCAGGCCGTCATCGTCACCGGTGAGCGCGAGAGCGTGGTATTGGCACTCGGCGACGGCCGCTTCCAACCGGTGGACGTGGTCACGGGGATGCAGCGCGGCGACGAGGTGGAGATCCTCTCGGGCCTGGACGCCGGCGACGAGGTGGTGGTCTCGGGCCAGTTCCTGATCGACTCCGAGTCCAACCTCCAGGCGAGCTTCATGCGGATGGGGGAGGCGGAGACGGAGCCCGAGGACGAGGGCATGGGTGGGGGGCAGGCGCATGTGCACTGATCGCATCAGAAAGTGCGAAGTGCGTGGTGCGCGGTGCGGGGGCGCCCATACCGATCAGCGCGACGACCGGACTGCGCACCGCGCACTGCGCACCTCCCTAAACGCCTAGATCCGGTGCACCAAGGCCGCCGATGCAGCATCCAGGGGGGATCAGCAAAGCGGTTCCCCGGAGCATGGCTCACCGCCTCCAATACCGGCGCCGGTAAGCGCTAAGCCACTTGCCGCCCGTCACGAACCGGCTATTCTAGGCATATTGGCCATTTTAGGGAGATTACTGATGATCACTGTCACCTCCGTCGAAGCCCAAAACCGCTTCGGTGAGCTCATCGACCGCGCCCAGCGCGAGCCGGTGGAGGTCACCCGCCGCGGGCGCACCGTCGCCTATGTCGTGTCCGAGCTGGATATGCAGGAGCTGATGTCGCTGCGGCAGCGGCGGGAGGAAGCCGCTCGCTGGTACTCGCGCTACCGCCGCACTGTCGCCGAGCAGGCGCCGGCGGCCGACGCCGACGCCCTGACGGACGCCGAGGTGTCGGCCCTGGTGCATGAGCTTCGCTAGGCGGCTCGTCGTCGATACGGGCGTGCTGGTGAGTGCCGCCATCCGCCCGGAATCGGTACCGGCGCTGGCCTTCGAGAAGGCGCTGCTGCAATTCGAGGTCTGCGCGTCCGACGAAACGCTGGCGGAGCTGAGCACCGTGCTGATGCGCTCGAAATTCGACCGCTACGCCGCAAGGGACCTGCGCCAGGCCTTTGTCGACGGCTTCCGGCAGCACGCCACGCTGCTCGCAGTCACCGAAGTCGTCACGGACTGCGCCGACCCCAAGGACAACAAGTTTCTCGCCCTCGCCGAGACGGCGGACGCGGAGCTGATCGTCGCCAGCGCTGCGCACCTCACCGACCTGCATCCCTGGCGGGGCATACCCATCCTGCCGCCGGCGGCGTTTCTCGTCGGTGTGCGCTGACAGCGGGATGCGTTCAGCCGACTCCCGGACTCCGGACTCCGTACTCCGTACGTCGTACTCCTTACCTCACCCCCAACGCGCCAAGCCCCAGGAGACCAGACCATGAGCCACGTCATCCTCTGGTCCATCAAAAACCGCTTCCTGGTCCTGATCGCCGCCCTACTGCTGACAGGCTGGGGCATCGTCGCGCTCAAGAACACGCCGCTGGACGCCATCCCGGACCTGTCGGACGTGCAGGTCATCATCAAGACCAGCTTCCCTGGGCAGTCGCCGCGGGTGGTGGAGGAGCAGGTCACCTACCCCATCACCACCACCATGCTGTCGGTGCCCGGCGCCAAGGCGGTGCGCGGCTACAGCTTCTTCGGCGACTCCTTTGTCTATGTCATCTTCGACGACGGCACCGACCTGTACTGGGCCCGCTCGCGGGTGCTGGAGTACCTGAACCAGGCGGCGTCGGACCTGCCGGACGGCGTCCAGCCCAGGCTCGGGCCGGATGCCACCGGCGTCGGCTGGGTCTACAGCTATGCGCTGGTGGACCGCACCGGCCAGCACGACCTGGCGCAGTTGACCAGCCTCCAGGACTGGTTCCTGAAGTTCGAGCTGCAGACCGTGCCCGGCGTCTCGGAGGTGGCCACCGTCGGCGGCATGGTGCGCCAGTACCAGATCGTCGCCGACCCCGAAAAGCTGCGCGGCTACGGCATCCCGCTGGAGCGGCTCATCCAAGCGGTGCAGAACGCCAACCGGGAGGTGGGCGGCTCGGTGCTGGAGCTCGCGGAGGCGGAGTACATGGTCCGCACCCGGGGCTACCTCACGTCCATCGAAGACATCGAGCTGATCCCGGTGCACACCACTCCCGACGGCACGCCTGTGCTGCTGCGGGACGTGGCGCGGGTGCAGATCGGCCCGGAAATGCGCCGCGGCATCGCGGACCTGGACGGCGAGGGGGAGATCACCGGCGGCATCATCGTCATGCGCTCCGGCGAGAACGCGCTGGCCACCATCGATGCGGTGAAGCAGCGCATCGACGAGCTGCGCCCGAGCCTGCCGGACGGGGTGGAGATCGTCGAGACCTACGACCGCTCCCAGCTCATCCTGGACAGCGTCGACAACCTGCAGACCAAGCTGATCGAGGAATTTCTCGTCGTCGCGCTGGTGTGTGTGGCCTTCCTGTTCCACCTGCGCTCCTCCTTGGTGGTGATCATCACCCTGCCGCTCGGCATCCTGGTGGCGTTCATCGTGATGCAGGCGCAGGGCATCAACGCCAACATCATGTCCCTGGGCGGCATTGCCATTGCCATCGGGGCGATGGTGGATGCAGCCATTGTCATGATCGAGAACGCCCACAAGCACCTGGAGCGTTATGAGGCGGAGCACGGCGAGCGCCCCCGCGGCGAGGCGCACTGGCGAGTCATCGGCGACGCGGCGGTGGAGGTCGGGCCGGCGCTGTTCTTCTCTTTGCTCATCATCACGCTCAGCTTCCTGCCCGTGTTCACGCTGCAGGCGCAGGAAGGGCGGCTGTTCCGACCCCTGGCCTTCACCAAGACCTATGCCATGGCCGCCTCGGCGGGCCTGGCCGTGACCCTGGTGCCGGTGTTGATGGGCTATCTGGTGCGCGGGCGCATCCCGGCCGAGCACAAGAATCCGCTGAACCGCTTCCTGATCTGGCTGTATCGGCCCTTCCTGCGGGCGGTGCTGCGGCTGCCGCGGACCACCATCCTCGTGTCCATCCTGGTGATGGCGAGCATGCTGATCCCGCTGGCGGGTATCGGCGGGCTGCTGGAGCCGCTCAAGTGGCCGTTCCAGGCGGCCTCGGCGGTCACGTCGCTCGTCGGTGGGGCAAACGCAGGAGGCGCGACAGCCGCCGAGGATACAACTTCCGCGTCGGGCTTCGCTGCCGCTCAGCCCGACCTACCCGCGCAGCCCAAGCGGCGGCCGCCCGTCGAGGTCATCGAGAGCTGGCAGGCGGGGCTCGCCGACGCCTGGCAGGCGACCTTCCGCGGCGTGCCCGTGTTGGAGGACTGGCATCGGGGCTTGGGCTCCGAGTTCATGCCGGACCTCTACGAAGGAGACCTGATGTACATGCCCACCACCCTGCCGGGCCTGTCCATCGGCAAGGCCCAGGAGCTGCTCCAGCAGACCGACCGGCTCATCGCGACCCTGCCGGAGGTGGAGCGGGTCTTCGGCAAGATCGGCCGGGCCGACACGGCCACGGACCCAGCGCCACTGACCATGATCGAGACGCTGATTCAGCTCAAGCCCGAGTCCGAATGGCGCCCCGGCATGACCGTGGACAAGCTCATCGACGAGCTGGACGCCACCGTGGACCTGCCCGGCGTCACCAATGCCTGGGTCATGCCCATCAAGACCCGCATCGACATGCTCGCCACCGGCATCAAGACGCCGGTGGGCGTGAAGATCGCGGGGCCTGACTTGGACGTCATCGAGCGCATCGGCCAGGACGTGGAGCGCGCCGTGCTGACGGTGGATGGCACCACCTCGGCCTTCTCGGAGCGCGTCGCCGGCGGGCGCTATGTGGAGATCCGCCCGGATCGGCTCGCCGCCGCCCGGGTGGGCCTCAACGTCAGCGACATCAACAGCCTGGTGGCCGCCGCCATCGGCGGCATCAATGTCAGCCGCACCGTAGAGGGGCTGGAGCGCTACCCCATCAACGTGCGCTTCCCCCGGGAGCAGCGCGACGATGTGCAGAAGCTCCGCGAGCTGCCCATCGTCACCCCCACCGGCGCCCAGGTGCCGCTGGCCCAAGTGGCGGAAGTCGAGATCGTCGACGGCGCGCCCATGCTGAAGAGCGAGAACGCGCGCCTCAACGGCTGGACCTTCGTCGACATCCGCGGCCGCGATCTCGGCAGCTGGATCGCAGAGGCCCGCCAGGTGGTGCGCGACGAGGTGGACCTGCCGGCGGGCTACTCGCTCACCTGGTCCGGTCAGTACGAGTACATGGCAAGGGCGCAGGAGCGCCTGAATCAGGTCATCCCGCTGACGCTCGCCATCATCTTCATCCTGCTCTACATGACCTTCCGCAGCACCACCGAGGCGCTGATGGTCATGCTGTCCCTGCCCTTCGCGCTAGTGGGCGGCTTTTGGCTCATTTATCTCTTGGGCTACAACCTGTCGGTGGCCGTCGCCGTGGGCCTGATCGCACTCGCCGGCGTCGCCGCGGAGTTCGGTGTCGTGATGCTGGTGTACCTGGACAACGCCCTCAAGCAGTGGCAAGCCGAGGGCCGGCTCGCGACCCGCGACGACCTCAAGGCCGCCATCGAAGAGGGCGCGGTGCTGCGCATCCGCCCCAAGGCCATGACGGTGGCCACCATCTTCGCCGGTCTCCTGCCCATCATGCTCCAGGGCGGCGTCGGCTCCGAGGTGATGCAGCCCATCGCCGCACCCATGGTGGGCGGCATGATCACTGCCCCGCTGCTGAGCCTGTTCGTGCTGCCGGCCATTTACCTGCTGTGGCGCCAGCGCGCACTGGGGCAGGGAGAGTCGCCGGCGCCACTGCCGGCGGACACCGCCGAGCCGGACCCCGGCAGCTCCCCCACCGCGCAGGGCACCCCCTCCCCAGCCTCCGGCTGAGCGCGGCGCTCATCTGGGGGCACGGCCTAAAGGCCCCTCCCTGGGACCGCCGACTTCTAGTCGGCCCGCCGCGCGCCCGGCTCAACGCCGGGCGCGCGGCGTCGACATGCCAACAAGAACCGCCGTAAAGCTCGCGTCGCTCCCACGCACAATCACACAGCCTCAAGAGAGCAACGACGAAACACCATGCGACCCGCCCCGGCACCCACACCGCCTCGCTCTGCCTCCCGCCGGCGCCCACCTCTGGTCGCCGACGCCTTGGCCCACGCTACCGGCGGCAAAATACAATCCTCTACGGTCGGCAACGCCACATGCGGAACATGCCGCGGCCAGACGCCGGCCCCGGTGAGCTCAACAACAGTTAACCGACGCTCGCCTGGCCCGCTCAGCGCAAGAGGCAAGCTCTGTGTTGTGAAGCGCGCGCCGGTGAACATGCTTGTGTGCTGGGCGATGAAAACGCAGCCGAAACCACCGCAGCATGCCCGAGATTTGCCGTTTCTACGGATTCATCATCAGGATGTTCCTCATCGACAAGGAGCATCCCCCTCGGCACATCCACATCAAGTATGGAGTAAGAATGAAGCTTGCCACGTTTGAACAACGCGATGGGTTCAGGTTCGCGCTTACCTTCGACAACGGTGATCGCGCGACGGTCGACTTAGAGCCGCTGATCGGCGACCACATCTCGGTTGACGAGCTCGGATCAGCGGAGATCGATCCCGACTGGGGTTGCCTGCAATTTCAAGGCGGGATGGTCGATATCGAGCCAACAACCTTGTACCGGTATGCCATGCATTCTCGTGCGGAGAGCACGGGACGCGCACCAGCAGCCGCCCAGCCGGCACACCAGGCCGAGCGCTTGCCGGCCGGCCGCCGCTGACGCGGGCGGCCGGCCATCTAGCTGCTCTGGCGCCAACGCGCACTCAGGCACGGAGCGTCGCCGGCACCACGGCGGGCGAACACCGCCGAGCCGAACGCCGGCAGCTCCCCGCGGGACCGCCGACTTCCAGTCGGCCCGCCGCGCGCCCGGCTCAACGCCGGGCGCGCGGCGTCAGCACGCCAACAATACCCGCCCTAAAGCTCGCGTCACTCCCACGTACAATCACACAGCCTCAAGAGAGCAACTACGAAACACGCGAAAAGCGCGAAAGGTCCAGCGCCGCGCAAAAAACCCCATCGACTGATCCCGACGACACCCCCAGCCACCGGCGCAAAACCCCTGCCGGCTCCGCGAATCACGCGAGCCGACTTCCGTTGGACGCTTGCGCCCAGTCTCTCCAGCGTCATCGCCCAAGCCGCGGCGCTCCACCGCGGCGCGGCCTTCCCCTGAGCCCAAGAAGACCGAATCAGCACTGTCATCCACCTGCGGCCGCACACAGATCCACAATCTGCTCACCCAAACCCATCCAACGGGCTACGCACCGGCAGCACCTTCGGCCGGTTCATCACGTGCGTATAGATCTTGGTCGTGGACACATTCTTGTGGCCGAGCAGCGCCTGCATGGTGCAGATGTCGTCGCCGAGAAAGCGCTCCACGTCGCCGCGCCCAGCGCCGCGGCGTCCACCTCCTGCCCGTTGCCCAGGCCACAGAACAGCAGAAACCGGTAGCACCAATCCACATAGGTCTGCTCGGTCCGCGACCCATAGCGCTCCGCCCACAGCGTGCGGGCCAGCTGCAGCAACGGCTGCGCGCTGGTACACCAAACGCTCGGCCACCGCCGCCTCGGGCGACAGCGCGGCCGTCCGGGTCGGATGTGTGGCCTTGAGCGCCCGAGCAGACCCTCAGAAATATTCCCGGTCCACCTCGCGGGCCGCCCCCGATTGCGCCAAGTCAACCACCAGCAATTGCAACGCATCCACTGTTTGGCGACACTGGCAGTCTGTCAGGTGCTTCTCACGAGCGTACCGAGGAAAGAACGCCGTGACCTCCTCAACCGTCAGCGCAGACAACCGCCTCGGGCGCCTTGCAGCCACGAAGCCCTCCGCCCGCTGCACTTACCAGCGGCGCGCGTTCGCGGTGTCACGCGGGCACCCGCTCGCGTACCAGCAGCTCCAGGTATCGGTCCCAGCCGGACGGGCGGCCGGATTCGCGCCGGGGTGTCGGCTTGCCCGCGGGATTCTTGGCCGTGTTCGGACGAACGGTTCGAGGACGCATTGAAGGCTTGCGATATTGTGCTAGGCTGCCGTCAGGCTAGCACAATACACACTGGGTGCTGCCTAGTTAACTGTTAGACCAACGAATCCTTCCCATCGTGAACGCAACCACTGATGCCTTCGAAGACTTGGCACACGCTCTGCGCGTGCTGCTGGAAGCGAACTACCATGCCCATGGCGGCGGTCTTCTACAGGTCGATCGAGCGGAAGCCGTGGGGAACATTGAAATGGGTTTAGCCAATGTGCTAAACGCTTTCCACAGTCTATACGACGCTCTAGAGAAGGACGGACATCCCAAGCTCGTACCATGGTACGACAAGCCCGAACTAGCCCTCCTATTGGTACTTAGGAACGCGAGGCATCACAACCACGCCAAGAAAGTGCGCACCATGCACAGCTACTATGCGCAAACCGCGGATAAGATAGGAAACATGGAGATGTACGTCCTCCTGGACTTCCCCGCCCTGGAAGAGGGTGCAGATACATTTGACGTCTACCTTTCGTGGGCAGATTTCAAAGAACTCTTATCAATGCCGCAAAAAGAGACGCGAATTCGCCCGGCTCTCGCGCAGAAGATCGAAAGCTACTTGGGGTCAAGTTGTTATGCAGACTATGCGGCTAAGTACGAACTTCCTGAAGAGCGAGTCTTCTTTAACGTCGTTCCACTGATAGTGAATGCCGCAGTGAAACTTGTGCCTACGATCAAGCACCTCGTATCTCCCCGGTCCACTGAAGGCAAAACGTACCTCGATATTTTTCAACACATATTGCCGGCAGATACAAGGAGGCCGGAGGTTAACTGTGGTCCAATTGCTCTCATGCCGTGAAATAGTGACCGAATGGCCTACTAAGCCGCTCGAAAGTAAAGCCAGGTCTGGTATAATGGCGGCATGAAATGCAAACGCGACTCCGACGGGCGCAAGCTCGACCATCAGTCATTGCAGACCATGCGCATGCAGGCGGTGGCCGCCGTCAAGCGCGGCCAGCCGGTGGCGGAAGTGGCGGCGGCGTTCGGGGTGAACGAGCGCACGCTGTATCGCTGGCTGGCGGCCTTTGCCGAGGGTGGGCAGAACGCGCTCAAGGCCAAGCCGATTCCGGGGCGCCCGCCGAAGCTCAAGGACAAGCACCTGCGTTGGC
>NZ_NRRV01000003.1 GCF_016583825.1 Thiohalocapsa halophila
GCCTGGCGGCGGGCCTCCTGCTCGGCGCGGCGGCGGGCTTCTTCCGCCGCGCGACGGGCGGCCTCTTCGGCCACCTTGCGGCGCACCTCATCCTCGGCGCGGCGGCGGGCTTCTGCTTCGGCCTCGCGTTGGCGCTCTAGCTCGGCCTGGCGTTGGCGCTCCATCTCAGCTTGCTGCTGGCGCTCCAGCTCGGCTTGCTGCTGGCGCTCTAGCTCGGCTTGCCGTTCCAACTCGGCCTGGCGCTGACGCGCCCGCTCCGCCGCCTGCGCCATGGCCGCCTCTCGGTTGGCGTCAGCGGTGCGCTCGCTCTGCGGCGGCTCAGGTGTCGGCGGCGGTGGGGGCTCGGACTCGGTTGCCGTCGGCTGCGGGCCTGCGGCAGTAGCGCGCAGCTCCTCGATGCGGCGCTCGATGTCCGGTGTCACCGTCATCTGCGCCTGCACCATGTTCTCGAAGGCGCCCAGCTCCTGACTGCGCACCAGCCAGTCGATGCCGAAGAACATCACGGCGGCGAGCGTCAGATGCAGGAGCAGCGACCACAGGAAGGCCTTCGGGTACTGAGTCCAGATCTGCCACATGGCTCCCGGTCAGCCCGGCCCGCGGGCCGCCTCAGCGCCGGGTGGCGGCTGGGTCACCAGACCGACACTCGGGGCGCCCGCCGCCTGCGCTGCCACCATGGCATCCACCACCAGGCCGTAGTCGATGGACTGGTCCGCGCGCACCATGATGGGGGTCATGGGGGCCTCGTCCAGCACGTCCACCAGGCGCTCGAAGAGCAGCTGCTGGTCCACCGGCAGCAGCTCGTTGTCGCCGAGGTCCAGATAGGCATCGCCGAACTGGTCGATGTGGATCACCACCGGCAGCGCCCCCTCGCCCGGCTGTGGGTCCGCGTCCGCCTGCGGCAGATCCACCTTCACGCCCTGAGTAATGAGCGGCGCCGTGACCATGAAGATCACCAGCAGCACCAGCATGACGTCGATGTAGGGGACGACATTGATCTCCGCCATGGGCTTGCGGCGCTGGCGGCGCTCCTTGCGCTTCATGCCGCCTGACCCGTGGTGGCCGAGGCGCCGCGGCCCTGGCGCTGCAGCAGCGTCGAAAACTCCTCCATGAACTCTTCATAGCGGTTGTTCAGCCGCTCCACCTGATTGGAGTAGCGGTTGTAGGCAACCACCGCCGGGATGGCCGCGAACAGACCGATGGCGGTTGCCACCAGGGCCTCGGAGATACCGGGCGCCACCAATGCCAGCGTCGCCTGCTGAACGTTACCCAGCGCATGGAAGGCGTGCATGATGCCCCAGACGGTGCCGAACAAACCGACGTAGGGGCTCACGGAGCCGACCGTCGCGAGAAAAGGCAGGTTGTTCTCCAATCGGTCCATCTCCCGGCTCAGGGCCACGCGCATGGAGCGCTCGGCGCCCATGATCACGGCCATGGTGTCGTCGGGGTCGTTCTTACGCAGCCGGGCGTATTCGCGAAAACCATTACGGAAGATGGCGGCGAGGCCGGTGAGCCCCTTGCCCTCTCCCTGGCCCAGCTCGCGGTACAAGGCGCTCAGGTCACCGCCGGACCAAAAGCGGCCCTCAAAGTCGTCGGCGGCATTGCGCGCCCGCTGCAGCACCCGGGAGCGCTCGAAAATGGCGGCCCAGGACAGCACGGAGGCGAGCACCAGCACCACCAGCACCAGCTGCACCATCAAGCTGGCTTGCAGCACCAGGTCCAGCAGTGACAGCTCAGCGCCCATGGGCAGTACTCTCCGACAGAATGGCGGTCATGATGTCCTCGGGGATGCGCGCCGGGCGCAGCCGCTCGGCGTCCAGGCAGGCGATGTTGACGGCGGCCCGGCAGCAGGGGTGATTGTCATCCTCGCGCAGCACGGCTTGAGCGAAGTCCAGACTGGCGCGCCCGCGGCCCGTGACCGCCGTCTCCACCAATAGCCGGTCGTTGAATCGGGCCGGATACAGAAAACCGATATCCATTCGGCGCACGGCGAAGAGCACACCCGATTCGTCGCGCAGGCGGTCCTGCTCGAAGCCCAGCGCGCGCAGCCATTCGGTGCGTGCTCGCTCCATGAAATGCAGATAGCGGGCGTGGTAGACGACGCCGCCGGCGTCGGTGTCTTCGTAGTACACCCGCACGCCGAGGCGGCCCTGGGGGAGCAGGCCTGGATCCGGTGCCATGGGCTGGAAATCACCGCGATAAACCTCCGTATGATAACGCAATGCTCCGTTAGCGCCAGCACCGCACAGCCGCACCAGGCAAGACAGGGGGCGGACGGTCGGGCAATCTCGGACAGCTTGCAATGCGCAGCCTGCGGTGCTGAGATTCGCGCGCCGTGGCTGCGCCAGCCCGATGGCGGGTGGCAGACCGGCAGTCGCAACCAGCATCGCCGCGCTTTTCACCTACGCCATGCAGCATGCCAACCGGCTCACCCGCGCCGCACGCCGCCACCACCGGCTGCTCTGCACGCTGGTGCTGCTGCTGGCGGCGACCGATCTCGCCGCCGCCGCTCCACCGGACCCCCTGACCCTGGCCCATGCGCTGGACTTTGCGGACGGCCATCCGCGGGTGGAGGCTGCGGACGCTTCCTGGCTGCCGCCGCGCCCGCAGCCCCTGCACCTGGCCTGTCACACCTTGGCCTTCGCCAATGCACGGCCTGCGGATGCCGAGCGGGACACGGCCTGGGGGCGGCTGCTGCCGCCGGCAGCGGCGCAGCGGCTGGAGATCATGCAGCGCTTCTTCGACGTGCTGCTGGCGGATCTCAGCTACATGCGCGACAACGAGGCCATGGCCGTCGCCTATATCCAGTTCGACCGCGCCGAGAATCGCCGGGATCTCGGCCAGTACTCACCGCTGTCGGTGGCGGAGCTGGAGGCCGCCTATCAGGTGATCCGCCGCCGCCGCGCGGCCAGCGATGCCGCCCGCCGCGTGACCCGCTCGCTGCTGGCACAAGCCCTGGGCACACCCGAAGACCTGCCGAAGAACCTGGTGGACGCGCCGCCGGCGACAGACGCGCCGCTGCCAGAGCTCACCACCGTGGTGGAAACGGCTCTCGCCGACAACCCCCGCGTCCGCGCGCTGCGCGACGGCGCCGACACCGCGCAGGCCACCCTGGTGACCATGGCCGTGCGCCAGCAGGCGCTGGAGCTGCTGGAGCGCCTGGAGCTTCTGGCCGTGGCCGCCGAGCAGACCCGGATCGAGGCCGACTGGCGCGACCTCAAGCTGGACCAAAGCCGCACCATGTACGAGATGGAAGTAACCGCCGACCTCGGCTTTTCCATGAGCCGACAGACCAAGGCCCGCCGCGAGCGCATGGCCGTGGAGCTCTGCCGCACCCTGACCCGCGCGCAGCTGGACGCCCTGCAGGGCAAGCCGGTCGGCGTTGTGGACGCCGCCGGCACGCCGGAGAACGGCCAGTGACAAGCGCGCGCAACAGCCTGCGCGCCGCCGCCCTTCGTACCCTGCTGGCGCTACTGCTCTCGGCGAGCGCGGCCGCGGCGCAGGAGCTGAGCGCCCGGCTCGAATGGGTCGACCGCGTCGAGATGCGGGCGGTGGCCAACGGCGTGGTGGACAAGGTCTTGGTGACCATGGGCGAGCACGTCGAGGCCGGCGACCTACTGTTGCGCATGGACCAGCGCGAGGCCAGGGCGAGCCTCCTGGAGACCCAGGCGCAACTCGCGCGGGGCGTCGTGGCACTGGACGACGCCCGCCGCGAGCTCGACCGCGCGCAGGAGCTCTTCGATCGCGGGCTCATTGCCACAGAGGAGCTCAAGGACGCCGAGCTCGGCCACGCCGCCGCGCTGGCGGAGCACGAGTCCGAGCGGGCCGCCGTCGCCGCCGCCGAGGTGATGCTCGAGCGCACCGAGCTGCGCGCTCCCTTCACGGGCATCGTCGTCGAGCGCAACGCCTACGACGGCGCCGTCATCTACACCAGCCTGCAGCAGGCACCGCTGGTGGCCGTCGCCCCCACCGACCGCATGCTCGCCCGGGCGCTGGTGACCTCCGAGGTGCTGCGGCGCTATCGCCCGGGGCAAGAAGCCGCCGTCATCATTCGCGGTGAGCGCCGGCCGGCTGCGGTCTACAGCCTCGGCGTCGAAGCAGTGCGCATCGACCCGGCCGGCGCCGTCTACGAGTTGGATGTCGTCTTCGATGCCCGCCCGGACGAGATCCTGCGACCGTCGGAATTCGTCAAAGTCGTCCTGCCCTAGCCTCTGGCGCTTCCACGCCCGACCGAGCCATCGCGGACGCCGCCTCCCGTCTGCGCTGCCCTGCTCCTTGTCGTTGCCGGTGTCGGGCTTCGCCGGCGCTCAACCCCTCTACGCACCGCAGCGGGGCACGATCAATGACAGGCGGCGTCACACAGCCGACGAGCGGACCAATAATTCAAGCGCCCGTTTGAAAAACTTGGAACAAATACCCGACAGCAGAGTCTGAATATTCAGGCGCTGATCGGCGCAGGTCCGTCGGGCTTTCCCCCTCCCGGCGGACCTTTTCCCGAGCAATCGGGAAACGTTACCCCGGTGGCCTCCCCCGAGCACCGGGGTTTCTTTTGTCTGGGCTCTATGGTTGCGCAAGCGCGGGCCTTAACCGTCATCGCCCGCCGGCGGCAGCTTGAAGCCGGCCACGGAGTGGCGCAGCTCCAGCGCCAGGGCGGCCAGGGCCTCCACGGCCTCGGCGGTGGCGCGGCTGCCGCGGGTGCTCTCCTGGGTGATGGCCTGGATGGACTTGACGGTTTCGTTGACCCGGACGGCCTCGCGGGACTCGTGCCCGGCGGAGTCGGCGATGCGCCGCGTCAGCTCGGCGATGTAGCTGGAGACGTTCTCGATCTCCCGCAGCGCGCTGCCGGCGTTCTCGGCGACCCCGGCGCCGCTGTCCACGCCGCTCATGCTCGCTTCCATGGAGCGCACCGCCTCGTTGGTATCGCGGCGGATGGTGCGCACGATGGCATCGATCTGCTTGGTGGCGTTGCCGGAGCGCTCGGCCAGGCGCTGCACCTCGTCCGCCACGACGGCGAAGCCGCGGCCCGCCTCGCCGGCCATGGCCGCCTGCATGGCGGCGTTCAGCGCCAGGATGTTGGTTTGATCGGCGATGTCGTCGATGAGCTCCACCATCTCGCCGATCTCTTGGGAGCTGTCGCCGAGGCGGCGGATGCGCTTGGACGTCTCCTGGATCCGGCCGCGGATCTCGCTCATGCCGGTGATGGTGTCGCGTACCGCCTGCGCGCCGCGGCCGGCGACGTCGACGGAGCGGTTGGCGACGGCGGCGGATTCGGCGGCGTCGCGGGCGATGGTGTCGATGGCGCCGGTCATGGAGCTGATGGCCTCGCTGGCCTGCGCGATCTGCCACGCCTGGGCGTCGCTGCCCTCGGCGAGCTGCTTGGCGACGCCGCGGGTGTGCTGCGCGGAATCGTCCAGCCGCGCCGAGGTGTGCTTGATGGTGGTCACCAACCCGCGCAGCGCCCTGACACCGTAATTGACCGTCTCCGCCACGGCGCCCGTGGCGTCCGCGGTGACCTTGGCCTCCACGGTGAGATCGCCGTCGGCGAGGCCGCTCATCTCGTCCAGCAGCGCGTCGATGGCGCGGCGGTTGGCGATGTTCTGTGCCTGCAAAGCGTGCACACGCCGGCGCGCTCGCAGCAGCTGCTGGAGGACTAGGAGCCCAAGCAAGACCAATGCCACGGCCGCGAAGGCCAGTGCCGATTCGATTCCGGCATCGAGGCCCGTCACAGTCACCGGACCCGGCTCGCCGTGCAGACCGGCGATGAGCTGGTCCAGCGACGCGCGCAGCGCCTGCGCGTCCTTCGCGGCGGCGTCGGCGGCGGCCAATGCCGGGCGCACCTGCGGCACCGACGCCACCATGCGCTCGGTATCGACGCGCAGGGAGCGATACAGCTGCCACGCCGTATTTACCGCTTCGCGTCGCTGATCAGCCTCCGGGGCATCCGCGGCCGGCTGCGCCCGGCGCAGGGCATCCAGGGCCACCTCCATCTCGTGGGCCGCCGCGGCGGCCTGCTCCAAAGCAGCCGCGGCGCCGTCGCCGCCGCGCTGGAGCGCCGACAGCGCAGCGTGCATGCGCTGCAGCCGCGCCATCTGCAAGCCGGCATCCAGCACCTGCTGCGCGGGCGCACCGGCGGCGACGAGGGAGTCCGCGACGCTCCGCAGGGCGCTGCCGAGCTCGCGGATACGGGCGCGCAGGGCGCCGGCGCGCTCGTAGAAGCCGAGCACCGCCGCGCGCGCGTCGAGCATGCGCTCGGCGTCGGCACTGAGCCTGATCCGGGCCGCGTCGGCAGACTCCGCTAGGGCCCGGATTTGCGCCCCAGGAGGGCCGGGGAGTGCTTTAACCCTCGACGTCAAGGTCTCGTGGTGCAGCGCCTGCAGCGCGGCGCGGTGCTCGCGCAGGCGCCGGAAGCCGGGCGCCTCGCCGCGCGCGGCAACGGCGGCGGCGTCGGCGACTTGCCCGGCGACGCGGCGCTCCTGACCGAGCGCGCGCAGGTCGCGCTCTAGCTGCGGGCCGCCGCGCTCACGCTCCAGCAGCTTGGTGATGGCCAATCCGACGGCCACCAGCATGCCAAGGACGAGCAGAACGGTGATAAGGTGCTGCGGCCAGCTCGCTGCCGCAACCGCGTCGCCCGCCAGCGGGTCGCCGCCGGTCGGCGGCGAGCGAGTGCCCCGATCACGCATCGCGGCGGTCACGCCCGGCGGCCCACCCTTGCGGCGCGCCAGCGGACCCGGTGAGCGCGCCTGCCGCGAATGCCGGCAGCGATTCCACGGCCGCCGGATCGACGAGTGCCAGGGTGCCGTCCTCGCAGTCGCAGGCACCGATGACCAGTGCCGACAGCGCCGGCGCGTACCGGGGCGCCGCCGCCGACGCCGGCAGTGTTCGCCGCAGCCCGAGGACGGCGTCCACCACCGCACCGAAGGTGGCGCTTGCGCCCGGCACGATCAGCGCGATGCCGCGGCGCTGAACGCCCGCGTAGTAGGCCAACAGGAGGCCGCGCAGATCATAGAGCGGCAGGAGCTCGCCGCGATGACTGGCGACCCCGAGCACCCAGCGCGCGGTGCCCGGCACGGTGGTCACGGCCCGCGGCAAGGGCCAGACACCGAGCAGACGCTCGACGGGGGTCAGCAGCCGATAGTCGCCGAGCCGGAACAGCAGTCCGTGCTGGCGCTGCGGCGGGGCGTCGGCGGCCCGCAGCGCCGCCGCGCGCTCGCCGCCGCGCTGCTCGAGCTCGCGCAGGTGTGCACTCAGGCGGTCCGCCGCCGCGACGCTGTTCTGGCTCATGGATCGAGGGGGACTCGGGAATACGCGGTGCGCCCATGGCCGCCAGTGCGCTAACCTCGGGCGCCGGCGCGAGGTCGGGGAAACCCTCACCACCGACGAGGACCTTAGCAAGGGCTGTCACGAGCCGCAATGCGCTTCCGGCCGCAGCGCGGCGCCGCCGCTGCGGGCTGAGTCGTCCCGACGCTTGGGTTAGACTGGGCGGATGAAACGAGAAGTCGGCGTCGTCATGGACCCCATCGGCTCCATCAAGATCGCGAAGGACAGCACCTTCGCGATGTTGCTGGCGGCCCAACGCCGGGGCTGGTCCCTGTGGTACATGGAGCTTGCGGACCTGTGCCTGCTCGACGGCGCGGCCCAGGCGCGTATGCACCCACTGGCGGTCACCGACGACGCGGCCGGCTGGTTCACCCTCGGCGAGCCGGAGCGCCGACCGCTGCATGCGTTGGACAGCGTGCTCATGCGCAAGGACCCGCCCTTCGACATGGAGTATGTCTACGCCACCTATCTGCTGGAGCTAGCGGAAGCGGCCGGCTGCCTGGTGGTGAACCAGCCGCGCACGCTGCGCGACGCCAACGAGAAGGTCTTCACGGCTCGCTTTCCGGACTGCGCGCCGCCGCTGACGGTCACCCGCAGCGCCGCTGTCCTGCGCGAGTTCATCGCCGGGCACCAGGACACCGTGCTGAAACCGCTGGACGCCATGGGCGGGCGCTCTATCTTTCGCGTGCGCACCGGCGACCCCAATACCGGCGTCATCATCGAGACCCTGACCGACTACGGCCGGCGCTTCTGCATGGCGCAGCGCTACATCCCCGAGATCACCCGCGGCGATCGGCGCGTGCTCATGGTCGACGGCGAGCCGGTGCCCTATGTGCTGGCGCGGATTCCGTCGGCGGACGATGCGCGCGGTAACCTCGCCGCCGGTGCCCGGGCCGAGCCCGCACCCATCAACGACCGCGAGCGCGCAATCGCCGGCCGGGTCGGACCCGAGCTGCGCGCCCGCGGCGTGCTCTTCGCGGGCCTCGACGTCATCGGCGACTACCTGACGGAAGTGAACATCACCAGTCCCACCTGCATCCGCGAAATCGACCGCGCCTACGGCACAGACATCGCCGGCGATCTGATGGCCTGCATCGAGGCACGACTCGGTGCGCGCTGAGCGCCCGCGCACCGGCCCCATGCTCCGCTCGGCCGTACCTCCCGCTGCGCCGGCGCCGCCGGGGCCATTGCTCGCCGCAGTGGCGCTGGCCCTGCTGGTGGGCTGCCGGGGCGCCGAGACGCCGGTCTACACCACCCAGTTCGTCGCCTTCGACGCCGCGGTGGACTTGAGCATCGTCGGCAAGCTGAAGGAAGACGCCCAGGAGGCTTCTGCCGAAGTCGAGCAGGACTTCCTGTTTCTGGACTATGCCACCGATGCCTGGGACCCCGGTCCCATGACCCGGGTCAATGAGCTGTTACCCAAGGGCGAGCCCTTCGCCGCACCGCCGTCGCTGCTGCCGCTGGTGCGACAGAGCCAAGCGCTGGCGCTGAAGACAAGGGACCTGTTCAACCCCGCCATCGGCCATCTGCTGCGCCTTTGGGGCTTCGACGCGCCGGAGCCCGAATGCCGCCCGCCGCCGGCGGCTGCCGCCATCGAGCGCCTGGTGGCCCAGGCGCCGACCATGGCGGACCTCTATCTCGACGGCATCATGCTGCAGAGCGACAGCGCCGCGGTGCGGCTGGACTTCGACGGCATCGAAATCGGTTATGCCATGGACCTCGCCATGAGCAACCTCCGCGAGCGCGGTATCCGCCATGCCATGCTCAACCGCAGCGGCGACGTGCGCACCATGGGCGACCGCGCCGGCCGGCCCTGGCGGGTGCCGGTGCGCCGCGGCAGCGGCGCCGGCGTGCTCGGCATCATCGACGTGGTGGGCGACATGGCCGTGTTCACCAGCAGTATCCATGCGCGCAACTTCATCTACGACGGCCAGACCTATCACGATGTCATTGACCCGCGCAGCGGCCGGCCCGCCGCAGGCCTGCAGGCCGTGACGGTCATGCACGAGGGCTCCGCCGCCGTCGCCGACGCTGCGGCCGATGCGCTGATGGTGGCTGGACTCAAGGCCTGGGGCGACATCGCCCAGCGGCTCGACTTGCGCTATGTACTGCTCATTGACGACGCCGGGACCGTGCACATGACGCCGGCCATGGCCGAGCGCCTCAAGCTCATCGACGAGCGCACCGACGTCGCCCTCCTACGCCTGGAGACGCCCACGGACACGGGCGACGCCGGCGCCTGAGCCCGCCATGCAGGGCCTCGCACCCAGCACGGCGCTTGGTCATGGAGACGGAAAGGCCGCCAGGCTGCGCGGCGCCATGCCCTGGGCCGTGGCCGCTGCTTTGGCCGTCCATGTGCTGGTGCTGCTCGGCATCGGTTTCGAGCTGCCCGAGCCGCCGCCGTCCCCGGTGCGCACCCTGGAGCTGATGACCGTCGAGCGGCTGGCGCGCGTCGCCGCCGAGCCCCCGCCGGATGTCGTGCGCGCACAAGTAGACCGGGCCGGCGAGACCGCGGTGCCGCTACCGGAGGTAGCCGCGGGCACGACCGCGGAGGCACCGCCGGAGGTGCCCGATCTCCCGCCGACAGCCCATGAAGAGCCTCCCGCCGCAGACACCGCGACAGCCGCTGACGCAGCAGAGCTTGCTGCCCAGCCGCAACCTCAGCAGACTCAGCCCACGGCATCCCAACGCGGGCCGCGGGCGCCGGGCGCCGACACACCGGCGGATACGGCGCCCACCCGGCAGCTGCTGGAGAACACCCCCGAGACCATGGCCGGCATCCTCTCTGGCCTCGGCGAGTCGGTGCCCCTGCCGGACCTGCAGGCCCCGGCACCCGAGCCCGCCAGCGCACCGGACGCCCGCACACCGGACGCCAGCGCCATCTTCGCCAGCCGCGGCGACGAAATCGCGGCGCTGAACGCCCGCATCAGCGCCCGCAACGCCGCCGCCGGCCGCGAGCGGCGCAAGGCCATCAGCACCAGCACCAAGGAGTACCGCTATGCGTCTTACATGGAGGCCTGGCGGCGCAAAGTGGAGCGCATCGGCAATCTGAACTACCCGCAGGAGGCAAAAGAAAAGGCCCTATTCGGCAGCCTGATCCTGCATGTGGCGGTGCGCGCCGACGGCAGCCTGGAGGGGGTGCGCGTGGTGCGCTCCTCGGGGCACAGGGTGCTGGACGACGCGGCCGTTAACATCGTCCGCCTCGCGGCGCCCTTCGCGCCCTTCCCGGACGACATCGAGGCCGAGACAGACGTGCTGGACATCACGCGCGTCTGGCAATTCCAGCGCAATCATCGGCTCGGCTGGAACGATTGACCCCACGCCGCCGCGCGCGCTTGCCAGCGAGCGGGCACCCCAGGATACTAGGACCATGAGCTTTGCCACTTCACTGACCAACCATTTCCTGATCGCGATGCCGGGCCTGAACGACCCGAACTTCTCGCGAACGGTCACCTATGTCTGCGAGCACACCGAGCAGGGGGCCATGGGCATCATCATCAACCGCCCCATGGACATCAAGCTCGGCGAAGTGCTGGAGCAGCTGGATATCGCCCCCAGCGTCGCCGGCGTCAGCGACGCCCAGGTCTTCCTCGGCGGGCCGGTGCAGACGGACCGGGGCTTCGTCATCCACCCCGGCCCGGCGGAGTACGACTCCACGCTGACGGTCACGCCGGATCTGCGCGTCACCACATCCAAAGACGTCCTGGAAGCCATCGCCGACGGTCAAGGGCCGGCGCAGTGCCTGGTAGCACTGGGCTATGCCGGCTGGGGCGGTGGTCAGCTTGAGGAGGAGCTCAGCGCCAACGCCTGGCTGAGCGGGCCGGCGAACGCCCAAATCCTGTTCTCGCGGCCCCCAGGAGAGCGCTGGCTTGCCGCCGCGCAGCTCCTCGGCATCGACATGAACCTACTGAGCGGCGAGGCGGGGCATGCTTGAGGCAGGGTCGAGGGTCGAGGGACTAGGGGCTAGGCGGTTGCGCCGCAGCACCGGCCGGAGCGCCTAGAGCCGCCCCGGGGCGGGATGCGTTGGGCACGCTGCTCGGCTTCGACTTCGGCACCCGCAAGATCGGCGTCGCCGTGGGCCAGACGGTCACCGGCACCGCCAGCCCGCTGACGACGCTGCGCCACCGCGGCAGCAAGCCCGATTGGACCGCCATCGAGGCTTTGATCCGCGAATGGCGCCCGGAGGCCGCGGTGCTGGGCCTGCCGTTCAACATGGACGACACCGAAGAAGAGACCCTGGCGGAACCGGTGCGCCGCTTCGCCCGCCAGCTGACGGGGCGCTTCGCCATGCCGGTGCACCTGGTGGACGAGCGCCTCACCACCATCGCCGCCGAGCGCGCCCTCGGCAGTGAAGGGCGCTTCCCGGGGCCCAATGCCGGCCGCGGCAAACGCCGGCAGCACGGCAGCCGGGACAGGGACGCACTCGACGCCTACGCCGCCAAGCTCATCCTGGAAACCTGGCTCACCGACACGCGCCCATGACCGCCACCGATTCTCCGGACACTCCCAGTCCCGGCCCCGCCACCAGCCTGTATCGGGACACGGCCGCCGTGGAGGCCGCCATCACCGACATGGCGCAGGCGCTGGATACCCTGCTCTCGGCGCGCGGCGCTCACGCGCCGCTGATGATCGGCATCCACACCGGCGGGGTCTGGGTGGCCGAGCGCCTGCACGCTCTGCTCGGGCTCACCGAGCCGCTGGGGCATCTGGATATCTCCTTCTACCGCGACGACTTCACCCGCATCGGCATGCACCCACGGGTGCGCCCGTCGCATCTGCCGGTGGCCGTGGACGACCGTCACATCGTGCTGGTGGACGACGTGCTCCAGTCCGGGCGCACCATCCGCGCGGCGCTGAACGTGCTCTTCGATTATGGTCGCCCGGCCTCGGTGCTGCTGGCGGTGCTCGCGGAGCGCAGCGGCCGCGAGCTGCCAGTCGAGCCCAATGTCGTGGGCCTACACGCGGATCTCGCGCCGGGGGAGCACCTGAAGCTCGCCGGTCCCGACCCACTGACGCTCTACCGCGGCAGCCCGCCACCGGGGGGCCGCAGCGTTGCGGAGGATGCCGCGCCGTGATCGCTCCGACCCCCACGCAGCAGGAGCAGGCCGCGGCGCTGCAATTGGACGCGCAGGGCAACCTCAAGCATTTCCTCACCCTGGACGGGCTGGAGCGCTCCCTGCTGACGGACATCCTGGACCGCGCCGAGGGCTTTCTCGGCGTCGCCCGGCAGGCGGTCAAGAAGGTGCCGCTGTGCCGCGGCAAGATCATCGCCAATCTCTTTTTCGAGACCAGCACCCGTACCCGCACCACCTTCGAGCTCGCGGCCAAGCGCCTGTCCGCGGACGTGCTGAACCTCAACATCAGCACCTCGGCCACCGCCAAGGGCGAGACCCTGCTGGACACCCTGCGCAACCTGGAGGCGATGCACGTGGACATGTTCGTCGTGCGCCATGCCGACAGCGGGGCCGCGCACTTCATCGCGACCCATGCGGCAGCGCCGGTGGCCGTGATCAACGCCGGAGACGGCTGCTATTCGCACCCCACCCAGGCCATGCTCGACATGTTCACCATCCGCGCCCACAAGGGCGGCTTCGAGGGGCTGACGGTGGCCATCATCGGCGACGTGCTGCACTCGCGGGTGGCGCGCTCGCAGATCACGGCGCTCAACACCCTGGGCGTCGCCGAGGTCCGCGCCATCGGCCCGAGTACCCTGGTGCCGGCGCGCTCGGAGGAGGCGCTCGGCGTGCGTGTCTTCCACGACCTGCGCGCCGGCCTGCGCGGCGTGGACGTCATCATCCTGCTGCGCCTCCAGCACGAGCGCATGGACGGCGGCTTCCTGCCGAGCGAGCACGAGTACTTTCATCTGTTCGGGCTCACCGACAAGCGCCTGGGCCTGGCGGCGCCCGATGCCATCGTCATGCATCCGGGGCCCATCAACCGCGGCGTGGAGATGGACTCCAGCGTCGCCGACGGCGAGCGCTCGGTGATCCTGGAGCAGGTGAGCAACGGCCTCGCCGTGCGCATGGCGGTGATGTCCATGTGCATCGGCACCCAGAACCTGTGGCTGCACGCCGCCGGGCAGCAGCCGCCGGCGGAGGTCGGCGATGTCTGACACGTCCGCCGCCGCCCATCCCATCAGCATTCGCGGAGGGCGGATCATCGACCCCGCCGCCGACATCGACGCCGTCATGGACCTGCACCTGGCGGGCGGCGCCATTGCCGGCCTGGGCGAGGCCCCGGCGGGCTTCGATGCGCAGCAGGTCATCGACGCCACCGGGCTCGTGGTCTGCCCCGGCCTGGTGGACGTGAGCGCCCGGCTGCGCCAACCCGGGCAGGAGCACAAGGCCACCGTCGCCAGCGAGACCCGCGCCGCCGCCGCCGCCGGCATCACCACCCTGTGCTGCCCGCCGGACACCCTGCCGCCGGTGGACACGCCGGCGGTGGCCCAGCTGATCCGCCAGCTCGCCGAAGAGCGCGGCCACGCCCGGGTGCTGCCGGCGGGGGCGCTCACCCGCGGGCTGGACGGTGAGCACATCAGCGAGATGGCGGCGCTCAAGCTCGCGGGCTGCCCGGTCATGAGCAACGCCGACCGCCCGGTGCGCAACACCCGGGTACTGCGCCGGGCGCTGGAGTACGCCAGCACCTACGGCCTCGGCACCTTCCTACACCCGGCGGACGCCTATTTGAGCGAAGGCGGCATGGTGCACGAGGGCCTGGTGGCCACCCAGCTGGGCTTGCCCGGCATTCCGGAGGCGGCGGAGGTGCTCGGCGTCGCCCGCGACCTGGCGCTGGCGGAGCAGACCGGCGCTCGGGTGCACTTCCGCGGCCTCTCCACGGCCAGGGCCACGGCCATGCTGGCGGAGGCCCGCAGCCGCGGCCTGCCAGTGAGCGCGGACGTCGCCGCCCACCAGCTCTGGCTCACCGAAGACGCCGTGGCCGGCTTCAACGCCGACGCGCACCTTATCCCGCCGCTTCGCACCGCCGCCGACCGAGACGCCCTGCGGGCAGCAGTGGCCGCCGGCGAGATCACCGCCATCTGCTCCGATCACCAGCCCCACGAGCCGGACGCCAAGCTGAGCCCGTTTCCGCAGACCGAGCCCGGCATGTCCGCGCTGGAGACCCTGCTGCCGCTGGTGCTCGGCCTAGTGCGCGACGAGGTGCTGGACCTGTGCGACGCTATCGCCTGCGTCACCGCCAACCCGGCGGCCATCCTCGACCGACCGCTGGGCCGTCTACAGCCGGGCGCCGTGGCCGATGTCTGCGTCTTCGACCCACACGCCCGCTGGGTGGTGGGCGAGGACACCCTGGTGAGCCGCGGCAAAAACACCCCGCTGCGCGGTATCGAGCTGACCGGCCGGGTGCGCTGGACCCTGCTCGCCGGCCGGGTGGTACACGAAGGCTGAGGGCCGGGCGTCAGGCCCTGCCACCCGAATCGCGGGCCTGCCTGCGCTGTGGCATTACGCTGCAACGCGACACTTGCTACTGCCGGCTCCGGCGCAAGCCGGGGGAGCACGGGGCTACCGGCCGGGCCGACCCCCAGCCGAGCCCGACGCAAGCGGCTGGCTCCGGGCACCCAAGACCCATGTTGCGGACGCGTCGGGCCTCCTGTCGTCGGCACCGACCTACGTGCCCCCCGTAGGTCGGCGCTGAGCGGCAGCGAAGCCCGGCCTCCTGCACTGAGCCCGCGGCGCGCGGGCACTGCCCGCAAAAAAAACCTCCCCGGCGGTCGCAAACCTGCTATTGTCCGCCGTGAGGATAAGCCGCGGCGGCCCCAAGCTGCCCGGCGTAAGGCATCTGCCAGTTTCGACGAGACCGCCCGGCCGGTTGCCGGCACCCGACCCCGAACAGGGTCAGGCCGCCATCGCAACCCAGCCCGCATACTCCCCCCGAGATCCGTAGCTCCCTGTCTCCTCGCGCCGCCACCAGCACCCCGCGTCACTACCCGAGCGGGGCGTCGGCAGCGGTCCGCGCCTGCGCTGGTGCGCGCGTTCGTTCGGCCCTTGAACGGCCGGGCCACGAGCACGCGCCAACGCAGTTGCGGCAACGTCACCCCAAGCATCACTTTCCGCGAGACACTTCCATGAACATCTACGTTGGCAACCTCCCCTACAGCGTCACCGACAGCGATCTGCGTGAGACCTTCACCCAGTACGGCAGCGTTGACCAGGTCAACCTGATCACCGACAAATTCAGCGGTGAATCCAAGGGCTTCGGCTTCGTCGAGATGGGCAACAACGCCGAGGCGGACGCCGCCATCAAGGCGCTGAACGGCACCGACTATCAGGGCCGCAATATCACCGTCAACCAGGCCAAGCCGAAGAGCGACCGCCCGCGCGGCGGCGGTGGCGGCGGCGGGCGCCGCTGGTGAGCCCTGAGCCCCTGAGCCTAGAGCCCCAGAGCCCAGAGCCCGAGACACCCTTGAGCAGACAGCACGGACAGCATCGGTGAGACCGCCGCGGGACTGATCCCGGTTACAGGCTCCCTGCTTCTCACGGCCTCGGGCCCTTGGATGGGCAATCAGCCCGGCCCCGGCAACCGACATCGCGTCGGCGCCCGGGGCCGGGCTTTTTTCGTGCCTGACGCACCCTCGCGAGCCTTCCAGCGCTGGTCCAGCGGGCTTGATGTTAACCGCGAGCGGCGCACGAGTGATTGCGACGGCCACCCAGGATCGCTCGGGCATCGACTCGCGGCGCTCCGGCGCGGAATTCCCGGACGGACCCTGAAAACTCGCCGTCTTTGGCCCGACTGGCGGGCGAAGTGCTCTCTCGGGTCGTCGCGGCAAGGATGCCGCTCCCACGGGTCCTGCTGGTTGTGGGAGCGCCATCCTTGGCGCGACTGCGGCATCGGGCGCTCACGGGTTTTCGCGGCAGGGATGCCGCTCCCAGGGACTGGGCTGCGTGCGCAGCGCCGCTCTGGCGTCAGAGCTTCAGCTTCTGGTCCTTCGATGGCGGCTCGGGCTGCTGTTGGTCGCTATCCGGTTGGGTAATTTCCGACGGCGGCGCCTCGGTGGTGTCTTGGATGAAGGTGCTGTCTTCCTCGGGCCTGTCGTCCACCAGCGTGATCTTGTCGGCGGCCTCCGCGAGCCTGCGGGCGGGGTCCTTGGAGCCCTTCAGCTTCACCATGAGCCGCAGCTCGTTGGCGGAGTCCGCGTGCTTGAGGGCCTCCTCGTAGCTGATCTGGCCGTCCTGCAGGAGCTGGAACAGCGCCTGGTCGAAGGTGATCATGCCCAGCTCGTTGGAGTTGGCCATGACCTCCCTGAGCTTGTGCACCTCGCCCTTGCGGATCAGAGCCGCCACCAGCGGGGTGTTGAGCAGGAGCTCCACGACGGCTTGGCGCCCGCGCCCGCTCTTATGCGGCAGCAGCTGCTGCGCGACGATGGCGCGCAGGTTCAGGGACAGGTCCATAAAGAGCTGGCGCTGTGACTCGTCCGGGAAGAAATTGATGATGCGGTCCAGCGCCTGGTAGGCGTTGGTGGCGTGCAGCGTGGCGAACACCAGGTGCCCGGTCTCGGCGAACGACAGGGCGTACTCCATGGTCTCTCGGGTGCGGATCTCGCCGATGAGAATGACGTCCGGCGCCTGGCGCAGGGTGTTGCGCAGGGCGACCTCGAAGGAGGCGGTGTCCACGCCGACTTCGCGCTGGGTAATGATGCAGCCGTCGTGCTCGTGGATGTACTCGATGGGGTCTTCGATGGTGATGATGTGCCCCGTGGTCATGCGGTTGCGGTAACCGATGAGGGCCGCGAGCGACGTGGACTTACCCGTGCCCGTGCCGCCGACGAAGATGACGATGCCGCGCGCCTGCATGCCGAGCTCGCGCAGAATGCCCGGCAGACGGAGCTCTTCGATGGTGGGAATGCGCGTCTCGATGCGCCGCAGCACCAGGCCGGCCTGATTGCGCTGCTTGAAGGCGCTGACCCGAAAGCGCCCGGCGCCGCGGGCGTTGATGGCAAACTGGCATTCGTTGGTCTCTTCGAACTCCGCGAACTGCTTGCTCGTCATCAGCTCCTGCGCCGCCTGCATGGTCTGCTCCGCCGTGAGCGTCTCCAGGCCCACCGGCCGGATGCTGCCGTCGATCTTGATGCTGGGCGGCCGGCCTGCGGTGAGGAACAGGTCCGAGCCCCGTTCGTCGTTCATCATGTTGAGCAGATTCTTCAGGTCCATGGCAGCCGGACGGACGCTTGGGTGTTGGCAATGGCGGCGGCGTCAGCAGACCGATGCAGCAGGGCCTACAGGAAGGTCTCTTTGCTCTGCGCCTTGAGTCGGGCGTCCTTTTTGGTCACGAGGCCGCGCTTCACAAGCTCTTTCAGGTTCTGATCCAGCGTCTGCATGCCGCTGGCCTGGCCGGTCTGAATGGCGGAGTACATCTGCGCGATCTTGTCCTCGCGGATCAGGTTCCGAATGGCGGGGTTGCAGATCATGATCTCGTGGGCGGCGACACGCCCGCCGCTGATCTTCTTGAGCAAGGTCTGCGAAATCACCGAGCGCAGGGACTCCGAGAGCATGGAGCGGACCATGGTCTTTTCGGCGGCTGGGAAAACGTCGACGATGCGGTCGATGGTCTTGGCGGCGGAGCTGGTATGCAGGGTGCCGAATACCAAGTGGCCGGTCTCGGCGGCGGTGAGCGCGAGCCGGATGGTCTCCAGGTCGCGCATCTCGCCCACCAGGATGATGTCCGGGTCCTGACGCAGCGCCGAGCGCAGCGCCTCGCTGAAGCCGAGGGTGTCCCGGTGCACCTCGCGCTGGTTGACCAGGCACTTCTTGCTGGTATGCACGAACTCGATGGGGTCCTCGATGGTGAGGATGTGCGAGTAGTGGTTGTCGTTCATGTAGTCCATCATCGCCGCCAGCGTGGTGGACTTGCCGGAGCCGGTGGGGCCCGTCACCAGCACGAGGCCGCGCGGCACATCCACGATGTCCCTGAAGATCTGCGGCGCGTCCAGCTCCTCCAGCGTCAGCACCTTGGACGGAATGGTGCGAAACACCGACGCGGCGCCGCGCTTTTGGTTGTAGGCGTTCACGCGAAAGCGCGCGACGCCGGGGATCTCGAACGAGAAGTCCGTCTCCAGGAACTCCTCGTAATCCTTGCGCTGCTTGTCGTTCATGATGTCGTAGATCAGCGCATGCACCGTGCGATGCTCCAGCGGCGGCACGTTGATACGGCGCATGTCGCCGTCGACGCGGATCATCGGCGGCAGGCCGGCGGACAGATGCAGGTCCGAGGCCTTGTTCTTGACACTGAAGGCGAGCAGTTCGGCGATGTCCACAGCGACCCCCGGTTGGCATCGGGCAGATCGACCGTCGCCGCGTGAGGCTTCCCCCGCGGACGGCCAAAACTCAAGCTTAGCGCGAAGCCGCCGCGTCCATCCAAGAACGCACCAGGTCATTCCCGACCCATTACCACACAGAGTGTGTGAGCTTGTGGGAAGATGCGCCGCTGACAATGCGCCGCCAGCACCGGCCTGCTCCGTCCCCATCGGAGTGCGGTCCATATTGGGCTGCGCCGGCACCGGCCCCCGCGGCCGAGCCGGCGGCCCGCCTGACGACAGCGCGGCGGCTGCGCTTGCAGGGCCCGGGCGGCCCAGCGCTCGGCCGCTGCGGCCCGCAGCCGGCGAGCGTGCGCCAACCACTGCGCCGTCCATGTCCACAGCCAGGAGGTACCCTCTCATGCTCGGCTCGCGTTTTCCTTTCCCATCGGCCGTGGCCCTCCTGGGCAGCCTCTGGCCGAGCCTGTCACCCGCCGATGTCCCGTCGTCAGCCTGTCCCAGCGGCGTCACGGCCGGGTCCTGTTATGCCGGCGATTACAGCAACGACACCATCGTTAAGATCAGCGAGCCCGACAGCGGCGCCACGGGCGCATCCTTCGACGTCTACAGCAGCGCCGACCTGAGCAACGATGCCAGCGGCCCGGCAAAGCCCATCGAGCTCGACACCGAGGGCGGCTGGGGCGATGACGACAGCGGTGCCGCCGGCTCGGCCGGCAACATCACCTTGGTCAACGACGGCGCCCTCAGCTGGAGCGCCACCGGCACCGCCAACGAGGTGTTGGTGGTGTATGCCCTCTCCCGCGGCGGCGACGGTCAGGAGCCGAGCGAGCACGGCGGCGTCGGCGGCAACGGCAACAGCGTCCAGATCACCAACAACGGCGGCTTCACCGCCGCCGGCGGGGTCAGCGGCGCGGGCGTCTAGGCCAACAGCACCGGCGGCGATCACGCCTAAGGGCTGCTGGCCCAGACCAACGCCGGCGGCGGCGGGGCCGGCGGCATCGCCGACCGGGGATCTACGCGCTCGGCGGGGACGGCGGCAACGGGTGCAATGGCGGCGGCGTGACGCTGAGCTTCGGCGCGGATCTCGACACCGCCGGGCAGCGGGCCTTCGGCATCGTCGCCCAGTCCATCGGCGGCGGCGGCTTCGGCGGCATGAGCGGCCAGAGCTTCGCCGGCGGCGGCGCGGCCGGCGCGGACAACTCGGGCACCGGCGGCGGGGTGACGGTCAGCCAGCAGGGCAGCATCAGCGCCACCGGAGCCGGCTCGGTGGGCATCTTCGCCCAGAGCGAAGGACCCGAGGGCAATGGCACCGTCGCGGTCGCCGGCAGCGGGCGCATGGGCGCCACCGAGGTCGCCGGGGACCTGGTGCAGCAAGGCAGCGGCGTGCTCGCCATCGACCTGAGCCCGCGGCGCGCCGGCCGGTCCGACCAAGCGGACCGGCTGCACGTGGGCGGAGATCTGACCCTGGGCGGACAGGTGCGTATCGTGCTGGCGTACCCTTGGCAGCCGGCGCCGGGCCCAATCGGTGCGCGTCATCAGCGCGGACGGCGGAGTCGCCCTCGCGGACCCACAGGTGACCCGCTCGGCCGTGGCCGGCTACAACTTGGTGCCGGACGGCGAGGGCCTGCGGCTGGGTGCATGTTCAGCGCCGCGAGCTCACCCGCGACACCACCGCCGACAATCTGGGCTTCGGCGCGGACACCACGGAGCTCGCCGGCGGCGGCCGGCTCACCGTCGCGCCCGGCTGGCTGCTGGGCGGGGCGCTGGCCTACGAGCGGCGGAATCTCGACGTCGACGACAGCGCCGCCAACAGCGAGGGCGACCAGTTCCAGGGCGGTCTTTCGCTGACCCGCCGCTGGGGCGACACCGAGCTTGGGGGCGCCCTGAGCCTGGCCTACGGCAGCTTCGACATCGAGCGTGCGCCGTGGCCGGTTTCGGCTTCGCATCGACGATGCGAGTGACGCCTATTTCTTCGCACAACCGGCCGTGGAGCTGGGCGGCCGCTGGGTCGGCGCCGACGGCGTGCAGGTGCGCCCACACCTCTCACTGGGCGTAACTCAGTTCATCGGCAATGCGACCCCGACGGTGGACGCCCGCTTCGCCACCGGTAGCGCCGAGGTGCCCGCGTTCCGCACGGCCACCAGCCTGGATCGCACCCATGCCGACGTCAGCGCCCGGCTCGACGTGCTGACCCGCGGCTCGCTGGCGCTGCGCGCCGAGGCCTTCGGCAGCTTTTCATCCAACACCACGACCTACGGCGGCGGCATCAGCTTGGCAATGGGCTTCTAACGCGCGTTTGTTCGAGCGGCCTGGGAGCCCTGCCGATTGCCGGTGCAGCGGCGGCGGGGCGTCGCGGCAGGGATGCCGCTCCCACGTGCCGGGCTTCGATGGACCGGCGTCGTCCTGTCTGAGTCTGCGGTGGACTCAGCCTGCGGTGGGCTCGGGGTCCGGTGCCGTGGAGCTGGCGGCGAAGGTGATGCCCAGGCGCCGCAGCTCGGCCTTGCCGCGCACGGTCAGATCCGTGGTAAAGCGAAACTGCTGGCGGGCGTCGATGGGATAGGCGCGCAGCCGATAACGGGTGCCCCAGGGCTGTTCCTGTGCAACCACCGCAATGGGCTGGTCGAACGCCAAGTAAGGGCTCGTGAGGGCTACGTCCTGCAGCGCGGCGAGCACGCCTGCGGCGTCGTGCGCCGGGTGCAGGTGGAAGTCCGCCGTGCATTGGAGCTGCGGGCTGCCGTTGTTGGCGTTGCTGATGGCGCCGGACCAGAGCTTCAGGTGCGGAATGGTCACCAGGTTGTCGTCCGGGGTAACCAGGCTCAGGGCGCGCATGCCCACATGCGTGACCTCGCCGTAGATGCCGTCGATCTCCACCCAATCGCCGTTGCGGTAGGGGGCCTCACCAATGGCGACGATGCCGGCGACGAGGCTGCTGGCGTAATCCTTCAGCGCAAAGCCGAGCGCCAGGCCCAGGGAGCCCAGCACCGCCACCATGTTCTGGAAGGACGGCTCGATGATCTTCGGCACCATGAACAGGAAGGCGCCGACAATGATGATGAGCCGCAGCAGGGGCACCAGCGCCAGCAGCAGATAGCGCCGGCGCCCGCGCAAGCGGTTGGCGAGCCAGGGCAGCGCCTTTTGGGTGCTGACGATCAGGACGGCGGCGACGGCCAGGATGATGCCGAGGTCCAGCAGGACGCCGGTGTCCAGGTCCGCGAACAGGCGCGAGAGGTTCTGGTCCACAGCCTTCTCCATAGCTCAGAAGTCGTCGAGCAGAAAGCCCTGGGCCCGGAGCAGATCGCGGGCGGCGCTATAGGCCACCGCGTGGATGCGCCAGCGCCCATCCGCCCCGGCGACAACGGCGCCCAGGGCCGCGAGCCACTGCAGGCGCATTTGTACGCGGTAGGGCGGCAGCGGCAGCAGCTCGGCAAGGAGCGCCGCACTCAGCCCGTTGTGCAGCAGCAGCGCGTGCAGCAGCAGCGCGGCGGCTTCGTCCAGATCCGCGGTGAGCGCAGGCGCCGTCGGCGGCGCCGCGAGCCAGATGGTGGCGCCGGAGGCTTCGTCGTCCGCGGTTGCGGCATCGGCCTCGTCGGCACCCTCCGCCGAGTCCGGCTCGGCACGCAGACGGCGGCGCCAGAGCAGCCGGGCCAAACCGGCATTGCCGCGGGCACGGGCGGCGAGGTGCTGGAGCTCGGCGCCGCCGTCGCCGTCGTCCTCGCCGTCGACGGCGAGCACCAGCTTGCCCGTTTGCGCGTTGCGAAACTGCACCGGGCGGGGATTGTCGAGGGCTAGGAGATTCCGGAACAGCGCGGCCAGCCCCGGGCCGTCGAAGGCTTGGAGCGTAAGCACGCACTGCGTCGGCAGCGCCGCGACCCGCCGCAGGTAGGCCCAGGCCCAGCTGTCGCAGCCGATGACGCCGGGCCCGAGCCGCCCCGCCTGCACCCGCTCCAGCAGCTCGCGCACCAGTGCCAGGCCGGCGGCGTGGCGCAGCCAGCAGTGCTCCAGGCGCGGCAGCAGCCAGGGGCGGTCATCCTCCGGCCAGGCGTCCAGCCACGTGCGCCCGCCCGCCAGGATCTCATCTGCGCCGGGCGGCTCGAGAACCCGCGCCCCCGCAGCGCTGGCCCAGCGGTGCAGCAGCGCGACGTGGCCGCTGCGCGGCGGGCCGACGACGCAGGTCAGGGCGCCGGCGGCGTCGTCCTGCTCGCGCCGCTGTTGCAGGGCCTCAGCGGGGCCGGACCAATCCACCGGCGCCACCAGGGCGTCGAGCACGGGCTCGGGTAGGCCGCGCAGATCGGCCTCCGCGCGGGCGGGCGTCTCGGCGGGCTCACTGCCGCGCGCGAAGAGCCGGCGCAGAGACGTCCAGCGCGCACGGGCGGCACTGGCGGCCGGCGTTGGCGGCAGGCTGTAGTCGGTGAGCGGAACCAGCTCCCAGCGGGCGGCTTCGTCTTGCGCGTCGCGCGGGCTCGGATCTGGCTTTTGTCTGGTCATGCTGGCGACACATCCGGCGCGCCGGCGTGTGCCGGATCAGGAGCGGCGGCGCTGGGCGGGAGCCTAACATGCGCAGCCCGCATCGTGCCGCGTGCGGGTTGCACTTGCCCGTTGGCAGCACCAAGCTTGCGGGCGGGTCCTTGATGCACTCGCCGACCATCGGAATCTCAGCGCCCGCCGCGCCTGCCATGGCGAGCTGCGACAAGTCCAGCGCGCGGCCCAAAGCAACCAACGCATCGAAGGAGCGTCTTCCATGCCGCAGTCCAGACTCGCCCGGCTCGCTGCCACCGCCGCTGCGGTGTCGCTGCTCAGCAGCGTCGCCGCCACAGCAACGGCCCAAACCAACGCCCAAGCCCGCGCCCAGACCCTGATCGACGTCAATCCGCTCCTGAGCGGCCACGATATCCGCGTGGCGGCCGCCGATTCGGGGCTGCGCCTGGAGGGCACCGTGGCCGACACCGCCGAGCAGCGGCTCGCCGAAGCCCTGACGGCCCTGGTGGCCGAAGGCGCCGAGATCGACAACGCCCTGACGGTGGCCGCCGACCTGCCGGACGCAGTCGGGTCGCTGTTCCAAGAGGACGAAGACCAGACCACCGCGGCGCGCCTGCGCCAGACGCTGAGCTGGCAGCAGGACACGGCCGGCCTTGACATCGAACTGGAGGTGAACCGCGGCGAGGTACGGCTCAACGGCGAAGTGGGTACCACCGCCACCAAGGATCGCATCGCAACCCTGGCCGCCACCACCGAGGGGGTGGATGCGGTGTTCAACTACATCAGCGTGGACCCGGCCAACATACCGGCCATCCGCGAGCTTCAGGCCGAGCTGGAGCGTGCGGACCGCCCGGATGCCTGGATCGCGAGCCGAGTACGCCGGCTGCTGCAGTTCGACACCACGGTCAACGCCCACAGCATCGAGGTGGATGCCCGGGACGGCACGGCGATCCTGAGCGGCGCGGTCACCTCATCGGCGGAGCGCAAAGTGGCGGAGGACCTGGCCGCGAGTGTGCCCGGCGTGCGCGACCTGGATTCCCGGCTGGTGATCGAGCGCCCGCGCTGAGCCGGCGCCAGCGGGGTGCGGACCCGACCTCAAGGGCCCGAGTCGGCATCCTCGCCGGTGCGGCGAAAGCGCAGGTGGGCAATGTCCGGCGGGAAGAACATAGCCCAGTTCCACTCCAGATAGACCCGCACCTTGCGCGCCAGCGTGGGAATATAGAGCAGATAGAAGCCGCGCCACAGCAGCCAGGGCAGGAAGCCCGACAGGTTCAAGCCAAAGACGCGGGCCACGGCCCGATTGTGGCCGATGGCAGACATGAGCCCCTTGGGGTGGTAGCCGAAGGGCCGGGTGAGCTCGCCGCCTACCTGCCGGGCGATGTTCTGCGCCACCTGCGGTCCTTGGCGCAGCGCGAACTGGGCCGTCGGCGGCGGGGGCCTTGTCGGACATGCTGCCTCCGGCAGGTTTCGGCGCCGTCCCGCTCCGGCGCCCGCCGGAGCCGGACCCACGGCCGCCGCGCTGGGGCGGCGGCGGCGCACAAATGTTGCAATGCGTCTACCAGCCCGGACTCAGGCGACGGCGGATGTGTTTCACGTGCGACCCGCGGCCTGCCCGACGGCACCGATGCCCCTGGAAGTCCGGCGCATGCAGCTCGACCTTAAGGCCATGGGACAACACAGATCGACGAGCAATACTGATGGACTTGCGACGCTTCTCCGGGCTTGCCCGTCCCGTGGACACGGGCTATGCCAGCAACCGCCGCATCGCCGGCGCCAGTGCGGCGGTGCTGGCGGCGGTCTGGCTCATTGCCGGCATCGCCACGGGCCAATGGCTCGGCGCCCTGGGCACCGCGGCTCTGGCCGCATTGGCGTTTTTTCTCGCCTGGGCCCTGGGCCGGGAGCTGGACCCGGACGAGGACGCCGCCGCCCTGGCGGGGGCCGCGCTGACGCTGCCGGGGCTGGCGCTGGCCGGACTGCCGGATATCGGCGCGCTCTTTCTGGTGCTGCTGGCCATGCGGGTGCTGAACCGCACCACGGGTGTGGCGGCCACGGCGCTGGACGTCGGCCTGCTGCTGGTGCTGGGCCTGGTGGTGGCGCTGCCTGGTCAGCCGGTGTACCTGGCCGCAGCCGGCGCGGCGCTGCTGGTGGACGGCATCATCTCGCCGCCGAGCCGGCGGCGAGTGATCATCGGCCTCGGCGCCGGGGCCATCGCCGCCGCTGGGGTGATCGTGCTGATGCCGGACGGCCCGGCGCCGCAGCCAGAGCTGCTCGCCGGGCTGGTGGCCCTGGTGCTGGCGGCGGCCTTCCTGCCCGTGATCCAGGCGCAATCAGGGCTGCAGAGCGTCGCCGACGACACCGGCGAGCCGCTATCGGTGCAGCGGGTCCGGGCCGGGCAATTGCTGGCGGCAGGCACGGCGCTGGCCGCCGCCCTCTGGCAGGGCAGCACCGGCCTGCTCGCGCTGCTGCCGCTATGGGCGGCGCTGATCGCCGCGGCAGCCTGGCGGCTCAGTCGCGGCCTGCGCCGGTCGCAGGCCGGCGGCAGGGATTGACCGGCGTTGCCAGCGCTGGACAGGAAGCCAAAGGCTTGTCGGCCGCGGATGGTCAGTCATCGGCGCGTTCTCGTTCGGCGTCGGCCCGCGCCCGCTCGGCCTCGGCGCGCTCGTGCGCCGGCGCAGACGGCGCTACTCGACAGTGACGGACTTGGCGAGGTTGCGCGGCTGGTCCACGTCGGTGCCCTTGAGGGTGGCCACGTGGTAGGCGAGGAGCTGGAGGGGGATGGTGAAGACCAGGGGGTCGATGAGGTCATCGGTCTCCGGCAGGCGGATGACGGTGATGCCGGGCTCCTCCTGCATGGGGACCTGGGTGTCGGCGAACACGAACAGCTGGCCGCCGCGCGCGCGGACCTCTTCCAGGTTGGACTTGAGCTTCTCCAGTAGGGCGTTGTTCGGCGCCACGGCCACCACGGGCATGTCCTCGTCGATGAGAGCCAGCGGGCCGTGCTTGAGCTCGCCGGCGGGATAGGCCTCGGCGTGGATGTAGGAGATCTCCTTGAGCTTGAGCGCGCCTTCCATCGCGATGGGATATTCCTCGCCGCGACCAAGGAACAGGCAGTGGTGCTTCTCGACGAAGCGCTCGGCGAGGGCCGCGATCTGCGGGTCGATGGCCAGCACCTCTTCGAGCTGACTGGACAGCCCGCGCAGCAGCCCGACGGCGTGGGCCTCGGCCGCCGCGTCCATGCCGCGGGTGCGGGCGAGGTTGACGGTGAGCAGCAGCAGCGCCACCAACTGGGTGGTGAAGGCCTTGGTGGAGGCGACGCCGATCTCCGGGCCGGCATGGGTCAGCAGCACCAGGTCGGATTCGCGCACCAACGAGCTTTCCGGCACATTGCAGATGGCCAGCGTTTTGGCATAGCCGCTGTCCTTGGCAATGCGCAGCGCCGCCAGGCTATCGGCGGTCTCCCCTGACTGGGAGATGGTGACGAACAGCGCATTCGCCGGCACCACGTGCTTGCGGTAGCGGTACTCGCTGGCCACCTCCACCCGGCAGGGCAGGTCGGCGAGGGCCTCGATCCAGTACTTGGCGACGAGCCCGGCGTGATAGCTGGTGCCGCAGGCGACGATGGTCACGGCCTCCACCCGCGCCAGCACGGCCTCGGCCTCCGGGCCGAAGGCCTCGGGCAGCACATGCTCGGCGGCGAGCCGGCCTTCCAGGGTGTCGGCGATGGCGCGCGGCTGCTCGAAGATCTCCTTCTGCATGAAGTGGCGGTACTCGCCGCGCTCGGCGGAGTCCGCGGCAACGGAGGACTCGCGCACCGGGCGCTCCACCACGCGGCCGTCGCGGTCCCAAATGGTGACGCCGTCGAGGCGCAGCTCCGCGAGATCCCCTTCCTCCAGGAAGATGAAGCGGTTGGTAACCGGCAGCAGGGCGAAGACATCGGAGGCGATGAAGTGCTCCTGAAAGCCGACGCCGATGACCAGCGGGCTGCCCTGGCGGGCGGCGATCAGCTGGCTCGGGTCTTCGGCGTCGATGACGCCCAGGGCATAGGCACCGTCCAGTCGCGCCGTGGTCCGGCGCACGGCGTCGGTGAGTCCGTGGCCGGCGGCGAGCGCGTCGTAGACGGCGTGGACGACGACCTCGGTATCGGTCTGCGACGTGAAGGTGTGGCCGGCGGCGAGCTGCTCGGCGCGCAGCGTGGCATGGTTCTCGATGATGCCGTTGTGGACGATGGCGCAGCGCTCACCGGAGAGGTGCGGATGGGCGTTCTCCGTGGAGGGCTCGCCGTGGGTGGCCCAGCGGGTATGGGCGATGCCGATGCTGCCGGGCATGGGCTCGGCGGCGACGGCCTCGGCGAGCTTGGAGACCTTGCCGAGGGTGCGCAGGCGATGCATGCCGCGCTCGGTGCTCAGCACGGCGAGGCCGGCGGAGTCGTAGCCGCGATATTCCAGGCGCTTCAAGCCCTCCAACAGAATGGCCGCGACCGGCCGCTGCGCGATGGCGCCGACGATGCCGCACATAAGGCGAAGGTCTCTTTGGGTGTTTAGGGGAGAGTTTCGAGTTACGAGTGGCGAGTTACGAGTATCGAGGGGCTAGGGGCTAGCCGAAAGCCAGACAAAGGCCCACACGGCGAACGAAGGCCCTCGATGCTCGCCACTCGCCACTCGCCACTCGCTACTCGTTACTTCTTCCGCGGCCGCTCCCACCCTTCGATGGTCACCTGCTTGGCCCGGCACACGGTGAGCTGCTCGGCGGGGGCGTCGCGGCTGACCACGGAGCCGGCGCCGATGGTGGCGCCGGCGCCCACGGCCACGGGGGCCACCAGCGCGGTGTTGGAGCCGATGAAGGCGCCATCGTCGATGACGGTGCGGTGCTTGTTGGCGCCGTCGTAGTTACAGGTGATGGTGCCGGCGCCGACATTGACGCCGCTGCCGATCACGGCATCGCCGATGTAGCTCAGGTGATTGACCTTGCTGCCCGCGGCGATCTGCGCCTTCTTGACCTCCACGAAGTTGCCGATGTGGCAGTCGCGGCCGATGTCGGCAGCGGGCCGCAGCCGTGCGAAGGGACCGATGCGGGCACCGGCGCCTACGTGCGCGCCCTCGATGACGCTGTTGGCCAGCACCTCCGCGCTCGGGCCGATGTCGCAGTCTTTGAGCAGGCAGTTCGGCCCGATGTGCGCGCCGGCGCCGATGCGCACCTCGCCCTCGCAGATCAGGTTGATATCCAGCACCACATCGCGCTCGCATTCCAGCCGGCCGCGGATGTCGATGCGCGCCGGGTCCGCGATGCTGGTGCCGCGGCGCATCAGGCACTCGGCGGTGCGGCGCTGATGGTAGCGCTCCAGCTCCGCCAGCTGAAGGCGGTCGTTGACACCGGCGACTTCTTCCAGGGTCTCGGGCTGGGCGGTCACCACCTCGACGCCGTCGGCGGCGGCGAGTCCGATGACATCGGTGAGGTAGTACTCGCGCTGAACGTTGTCGTTGTCGACGCGCCCGAGCCACTGCGCAAGGCGCTCGCGCTCGGCGGTGATGATCCCGGTGTTGACCTCGGTGATGGCACGCTCGGCCGCGCTGGCGTCCTTCTGCTCGACGATGCGCTGCACCCGCCCGGTGTCGTCTCGAACGATGCGCCCGTAGCCGCTGGGATCGGCCAGGGTCATGGTGAGCAGGCCCAGCGCGGTCTCGCCGCTGTCGGCGATGAGGCGGTTCAGCGTCTCCGCCTCGATGAGCGGGACATCGCCGTATAGCACTAGGACGCGGTCCACGTCCGCCATGGCCGGGAGGGCCTGCTGCACGGCATGACCGGTGCCGAGGCGCTCGGCCTGCTCCACAAAGGTGCAGTCGGCATCGGCCAGGGCTTGGGGCACCAGCTCGCCGCCGTGGCCGTAGACCACGCAGATGCGGGCGGCACCGACGGCCTCGGCGGCGTCGAGCACGTGGCGCAGCAGCGGCCGACCGGCGAGGGGATGGAGCACCTTGGGCAGCGCCGAGCGCATACGGGTGCCCTTGCCGGCGGCGAGGATGACGACACCGAGTGTCATGGCGCGGGAACCTTATCGAGAATGCCGTCAGTGACGGAGATGAGCTTACCGGCGAAGGCGCGAGCGGACATGGGCAATGTTGGGCTTACTCAACAGCGCCGAGAATAGCTCAACGCGCGTCCGCTCAAAAGCCTTCGAGCGCGCAAGGATAAACGCCGGCGACGCGACACCGCCAAAGAGCGGGCGGCGCGTCAGCTGCCCCGCATCTTGCGCAGCTTCTCGATGGCGCGCAGCTGCGCGATGGCCTCGGCGAGCTCGGCCTGTGCCTTGGCGTACTCGAACTCCGCGGTCTGGCCGGCGAGGGTGTCCTCGGCACGGCGCTTAGCCTCCAGGGCCTTGGCCTCGTCGATGTTCTCGGCACGGATGGCGGTGTCGGCGAGCACGGTGATGACGTCCGGCTGCACCTCGAGCATACCGCCGGAGACGTAGAAGTGCTCCATCTCCCCGTGCTCGTCCTCGACCCGGACATCGCCGGGCTTGAGCCGGGTGATCAGCGGGGCGTGGCGGGCGGCGATGCCGAGCTCGCCCATCTCCCCGGGGGCGTAGAGCATGGTCGCGCTGCCGGAGTGGATGGCTCCTTCGGCGCTGACGATGTCCACGTGAATCTGCATTGCCATGTTGGCGGGCTCCGATGATCTCTGCGAGCGGACAGCGGGCGGGGCCGCGGCTGATGCCGCCGGCAGCCCTGCCCGGGGCCGGTTTACATCTTCTGCGCCTTCTCGACCGCCTCGTCGATGGAGCCCACCATGTAGAAGGCCTGCTCCGGCAGCGCGTCGTGCTCGCCGTCGACGATGGCCTGGAAGCCGGCGATGGTGTCCTTCAGCGATACGTACTTGCCGGGCGAGCCGGTGAAGACCTCCGCCACGAAGAAGGGCTGCGACAGGAAGCGCTGAATCTTGCGCGCCCGGGCGACGATCATCTTGTCCTCGTCGGAGAGCTCGTCCATGCCGAGGATGGCGATGATGTCCTTGAGCTCCTTGTAGCGCTGCAGCGTGCCCTGCACCGCGCGGGCGGTGTCGTAGTGCTCCTGGCCGACGACATTCGGGTCCAGGATGCGGCTGGTGGAGTCCAGCGGGTCCACGGCCGGGTAGATGCCGAGCTCGGCGATCTGGCGCGAGAGCACCAGGGTGGCGTCCAAGTGCGCGAAGGTCGTCGCCGGGGACGGGTCGGTGAGGTCGTCCGCCGGCACGTACACGGCCTGGAAGGAGGTGATGGAGCCGGTGCTGGTGGAGGTGATGCGCTCCTGCAGGGCGCCCATCTCCGAGGCCAGGGTGGGCTGGTAGCCCACGGCGGAGGGCATGCGGCCCAGCAGCGCCGAGACCTCGGTGCCGGCGAGGGTGTAACGGTAGATGTTGTCGATGAACATCAGCACGTCACGGCCTTCGTCGCGGAAGAACTCGGCCATGGTGAGGCCGGTCAGCGCCACGCGCAGGCGGTTGCCGGGGGGCTCGTTCATCTGACCGTAGACCAGGGCGACCTTGTCCAACACGTTGGACTCGGTCATCTCGTGGTAGAAGTCGTTGCCCTCACGGGTGCGCTCGCCGACGCCGGCGAACACCGAGTAGCCCGAGTGCTCGACACCGATGTTGCGGATCAGCTCCATCAGGGTGACGGTCTTGCCCACGCCGGCGCCGCCGAACAGCCCGACTTTGCCGCCCTTGGAGATGGGCATGATGAGGTCGATGACCTTGATGCCGGTCTCCAGCACCTCGGTGGCACCGGACTGCTCCTCGAAGGTCGGCGGCTTGCGGTGGATGGACCAGTGCTCCTCGGCGCCGACGTCGCCCTTCTCGTCGATGGGGCGCCCGAGCACGTCCATGATGCGCCCGAGGGTCGGCTGGCCCACCGGCACGCTGATGGGCTTGCCGGTGCTGGTGACCTCGACGCCACGCTGAAGCCCGTCGGTGGAGCCCATGGCGATGGTGCGCACAACACCGTCGCCGAGCTGTTGCTCGACTTCCAGTGTCAGACCGTTCTGGTCGATCATCAGTGCGTCATAGACCTTTGGCATCTCGCCGCGGGGGAATTGGACATCGACGACGGCGCCGATGATTTCCACGACCTTACCGGAGCTCATAGTGTTTTCCTCGTCTGCTGCTGCGCGCGCAAGCGCGCAACGGATCGATTTGTCGGATGGGGAATTCGGTCGGTCCGGCTGCGCTGCTACACCGCAGCGGCACCGCTGACGATCTCGGAGAGCTCCTGCGTAATCGCCGCCTGGCGGGCCTTGTTGTAGACCAGCTGAAGCTCGTCGATGAGGCCGCCAGCGTTGTCGGTGGCGGCCTTCATGGCCACGCGCCGGGCGGCCTGCTCCGAGGCACCGTTCTCGACCACGGCCTGGTAGACCAGGGATTCGATGTAGCGCGTGAGCAGGTTGTCCAGCACCAGGCGGGCGTCGGGCTCGTAGAGGTAGTCCCAGATCGGGCCCGTGGGGCCGTCGTCGTCGGCCTGGATGGGCACCAGCTGCCGGATGATCGGCTGCTGGGTCATGGTGTTCACGAATTCGTTGTAGGCGATGTAGATGGCATCGATCTCGCCCTGCTCGAAGGCGCTCAGCATCACCTTAACAGTGCCGATGAGATCTTCGATGTGGGGCGTGTCGCCGAGATGGGTGACCTGCGCCTCCACCCGGCCGCCGAAGCGCCTGAAGAACCCGAGCGCCTTGTTGCCGATGGTGCAGAACAGGGCGTCGACGCCGGTCTCCTGGTGCACCCGGATCTCACCCACCAGCTTGCGGAACAAATTGGCATTGAGGCCGCCGCAGAGCCCGCGGTCGGAGGACACGACGATGTAGCCCACCCGCTTCACTTCTCGCTCGGTGGCGAGAAAGCTGTGGTGGTATTCCGGCGACGCCTTAGCCAAGTGGCGAATGACCTGGAGCATCTTCTCGGCGTAGGGGCGCGAGGCACGCATGCGCTCCTGCGCTTTGCGCATCTTGGAGGTCGCGACCATCTCCATGGCCTTGGTGATCTTTTGCGTGCTCTTGATGCTCGAGATCTTGGTGCGGATTTCTTTGGCGCCTGCCATGGAGGGCTCCGATCTGTGTTCTAAGCTGCGTCTGTGCGCTCACGATGCCGGGGGGCACGACAGCGGCACGCTTGTCAGGGCTGAGGGCGGAGGGCTGAGGTTTTCCGTGGCCGCGCCCTTGGCCCTCAGCCCTCCGCCCTGCTCGCGATTTGCGCCAGTGCAGGCAGCAGCCTGCCAGGAGCGCCATGCGAGGGCTCCTGCGAGGCACTTACCAAGTATTGTTGGCCTTGAAGTCCTTCAGCGCGGCGTGCAGCGCTTCCTTGATGTCGTCGCTGTAGTCGCCGGAGGTGTTGATCTTGTCCAGCAGCTCCTTGTGCGCCGAGGCCATGTAGCTCTGCAGGGCGCGCTCGAAGTCGACGACCTTCTTGACCTCCACGTCGTCGAGGTAGCCCTCGTTGACGGCGAACAGCGAGGCGGCCATCTGCGCGACGCTCATGGGCTGATACTGCATCTGCTTCATGAGCTCGGTGACGCGCTCGCCGCGCTCGAGCTGCTTGCGGGTGGCCTCGTCCAGGTCGGAGGCGAACTGCGAGAAGGCCGCCAGCTCGCGGTACTGGGCCAGCGCCAGGCGGATACCGCCGCCGAGCTTCTTGATGATCTTGGTCTGGGCCGAGCCGCCGACGCGCGACACCGACAGACCCGCGTTGATGGCGGGGCGGATGCCGGCGTTGAACAGGTCGCTCTCCAGGAAGATCTGGCCGTCGGTGATGGAGATGACGTTGGTCGGCACGAAGGCGGAGACGTCACCGGCCTGGGTCTCGATGATGGGCAGCGCCGTCAGCGAGCCGGTCTTGCCCTTGACATTGCCGTTGGTGAGCTTCTCAACCTCGTGGGCGCTGATGCGCGCGGCGCGCTCCAGCAGCCGGGAGTGCAGATAGAAGACGTCGCCGGGGTAGGCCTCGCGGCCCGGCGGGCGGCGCAGCAGCAGCGACACCTGGCGGTAAGCCCAGGCCTGCTTGGTGAGGTCATCGTAGACGATCAGCGCGTCCTCGCCCTTGTCGCGGAAGTACTCGCCCATGGCGCAGCCGGCGTAGGGGGCGATGAACTGCATGGCAGCCGAGTCCGAGGCGCCGGCGTGGACGATGATGGTGTGCTCCATGGCGCCGTGCTCTTCGAGCTTGCGCTGCACGCCCGCCACCGAGCTGTTCTTCTGGCCGACCGCGACGTAGATGCACTTAACGCCGGTGCCCTTCTGGTTGATGATGGCGTCGATGGCCACCGCGGTCTTGCCGGTCTGGCGGTCGCCGATGATGAGCTCGCGCTGGCCGCGGCCGACGGGCACCATGGCGTCGATGGCCTTGATGCCCGACTGCATCGGCTGGTCCACGGACTGACGGGCGATGACGCCGGGCGCGATCTTCTCGATGGCGGAGGTGCCATCCCCCTGCACCGGTCCCTTGCCGTCCACGGGCTGACCGAGAGAGTCCACCACGCGGCCGAGCAGGCCGTCGCCCACCGGCACCTCCAGCACGCGTCCGGTGCAGCGCACCCAGTCGCCCTCGGACAGGCTGGTGTAGTCGCCGAGCACCACGGCGCCGACGGAGTCGCGCTCCAGGTTCAGGGCCAGGCCGTAGATGTTGTTCGGAAACTCCAGCATCTCGTAGTACTGGGCATCCGAGAGGCCGTAGATGCGCACGATGCCGTCGGTGAGGCTGACGATGGTGCCTTCGGCGCGCGCCTCGGTCTTGAGATCGAACTGCTCGATCTTCTGTTTAATCAGGTCGCTGATTTCGGAGGGATTCAGTTGCATGGGGATGCTCCGATGAAGGGCTGCCGATGAGCGCCCGTCGCCGAGCGCTGGACTTGGCCGCCGTCAGAATTGCAAGTCGTTGGACAGCCGCTCCAGCTTGCCGCGCACCGAGCCGTCGATGACGACATCGCCCGCGCGCACCTTGACGCCGCCGATGAGATCCGGGTCCTCTTCGATGGTCAGGTCGACGTCGCCGCCGAAGTGGGCCTTGAGCCGCGCCGCGAGCTCGTCGCGCTCGGCGTCGCCCACCGGATAGGCGCTGGTGACCTCGATCTGGCGCAGACCGTCGTAGAGGGTCTTCATTTGCGTGAACAGTCGGGCGATGTCCGGCAGCACGATGAGGCGCTTGTTCTGGGCGAGCAGCCGAACCAGGTTCTGGACGTGCTCGCTCAAGCCCTCGCCGGCGACGCCGAAGATCAGATCCCGCAGCTGCTCCGAAGAGGCATTGGGGCTGCCGATCTGGGCGCCGACTTGCGGGTCTTCGACGATGGCGCCGAGCAGCGCGAGCTCGTCGGCCCAGGCGTCCAGGGTGCCCTCCGCCTTGGCAACCTCGAAGGCCGCCTCGGCATAGGGGCGGGCGATGGTGGTGGTGTCTCCGGCCATGCGCTGCCCCTAGATCTGCTTCGCGAAGGACTCGACGAGGTCCTTGTGCGCGTTGGCGTCGACCTCTTTCTGGAGGATCTTCTCGGCCGCAGCGACCGCCAGCTGCGCCATGCGCTCGCGCAGCTCCTCTCGCGCCCGGTTGGTCTCCTGCTCGATCTCGGCGTGGGCCGCCGTGCGGATGCGCTCGGCCTCCGCAGTGGCGTCGCGCTTGGCCTCGTCGAGGATCTCGTTGTAGCGCTTCTGCGCTTGGGAGACGATGTCCGCGGCGTTGCCCTTGGCCTCTTTCATGACCTCCAGCGCGCGCTGCTCGCCCAGCTCCTGCTCTTCCTTACCGCGCTCAGCGGCGGCGAGCCCCTCGGCGATCTTCGCCGTGCGCTCTTCCAGCGCCTTCATGATCGGCGGCCAGACGTACTTCATGCAGAAGGCGACGAACACGCCGAAGGCGATCATCTGCACGAGCAAAGTAAGATTGATGTTCATCCGTCTGCCTTTCTGACTTGTGCCTCTAGTGTGAAACGGCGGTCACCGGCTGCCTTATCTGACGCAGGGCCGCCGACCGCCCGCTGTGGGCTCCCGCGATGGGGCTCGGGGACCAGAGGACAGCTCAGAGGGCGAACATCGCGTACAGGCCCATCGCGATGGCGATGACGGGCAGGGCGTCGGTCAGGCCCATGACGATGAAGAACTGGGTGCGCAGCATCGGGATCAGCTCCGGCTGGCGCGCGGCGCCTTCCAGGAAGCGGCCGCCGAGCACGCCGATGCCGACACCGGCGCCGATGGCGCCGAGACCCAGCATCAGACCGGCGGCGACGTAGACGAGTGCTTGTGCGAGTTCCATGTTGTTCCCCTCGGGATCTGTTTGGTTGGATGGTCAGGGTTTTCGGTATCCGCGCCCCGCAGGCTGCACTGCTCGGGGGCGTGCTTGGTGGGCGCGCGGTGCCGCCGGGCCTCAGTGGTGCTGGTGAGCCATGTCCAGGTAGACGATGGTGAGCACCATGAAGATGAAGGCCTGCAGCGTGATGATCAGGATGTGGAAGATGGCCCAAGCCAGCTGCAGCGTCATGCCGGAGATGTCCAGCAGCAGGTTGTGGCCGTACATCAGCGCGATGAGGATGAAGATCATCTCGCCGGCGTAGAGGTTGCCGAACAGCCGCAGCGACAGCGACAGAGGCTTGGAGAGCAGGCTGATGCCCTCGAGCACGAGGTTGGCGGGCATGCCGAGCTTGCCGAAGGGCTGCATGGTCAGCTCCGCCGCGAAGCCGGCCGCGCCCTTGATCTTGAAGCTGTAGTAGAGCACCAGCAGGAACACCGACAGCGACATGCCGAAGGTGATGTTCGGATCGGTGGTGGGGACGACGCGCATGTAGACGTGATGCGGATCGGCGCCGAACAGGCTCATGAGCTGCGCAAAGCCGTGCGGGATCAGGTCAACCGGGATGAGGTCCATCAGGTTCATCAGGAAGACCCAGACGAACACCGTCAGCGCCAGCGGCGCGACCATGTCGTTCTTGGCACTAAAGGAGCCGCGGACGTTCTCGTTGACGAAGTCGACGATCCACTCCAAGAAGTTCTGGCTGCCGGTGGGTACCCCGGCGGTGGCCTTCTGCGCGACACCGCGCATAAAGCGATAGGCGAGATAACCGAGACCGAAGGACCACAGCAAGCTGTCGACGTGCAGTGCCCAGAAGCCCATCGCCGAGGCCTCTTCGGCGTTGTGGGCGAAGGTGAGCCCGTGCTCGGGGTGGAAGCCCAGCGTGAGGTTGGTCAGGTGGTGCGAGATGTAGTCCTGGGCGGTGAGCGTATCTGCAGCCATCGATCAGTCCCGGTTGGCGGCCGTGCTAGTGCGCCGGCCGCGATGCAAACAGCGCGGGCAGCACCTGCACCGCGAAATAGGTGCCGAGCAGCGCCGGCAGATTGAGATTCGCGAGGGTAGCGAACGCAAGCGCGAAAAGGCCGAGGATCAACACTACCTTGATGATCTCGGCCGAGTAGATCCGCAGCGCGAGCTCCGTCGGCGCCTGGGCGCGGTACTGACGGAAGACCCTCAGGGCGAACACCCAGTTGGCGAGGAGGCATACGCCGGCGCCGATGGCGGCCGACTTGAAGGCGGTGACGCCGAACGGCGCGGCCAGCATGAGCGCCACGAGCGCGAAGGCCACCTGCCAGAGCAGCAGGCGGCGCAGCTGTGCGCGATCACGCGGGCCGAGGCCACGGGAATCCCCCGAAATCACCTGCCCCCCGCAAAGACACGGAAGTATAAGCGTGTCCGAATATTCTGGTCAAATCCCTGACCAGACCGCGCATATGTTGCCATAAGCTTGACGAATCGGCTTTACGGATTGATGTCTGGGCGGCTTGGGGAAATCACCGAATATGGCCCAGGATGCCGTCCAGCTCGTCCAGGCTGTTGTAGGCGATGACCAGCTTGCCGGCCCCCTTGGCGCCGTGCTGGATGGCGACCCGGGCGCCGAGGCGCTCGGCGAGGTCGTCCTGGAGGCGGCGGATGTTCGGGTCTTGGGCGGGCTCGCGCGGGCGCTCGGCGCCGGCGTCCTCGCTCTGGAGCCGGCGCACCAGGCGCTCGGTCTCGCGCACCGACAGCCCGCGTGCCACCACTTGCCGGGCGGCCAGGGTCTGGGCATCGCCCTTGAGGCCGAGCAGCGCGCGGGCATGGCCCATGTCCAGGCGCCCGGCGTCGAGCAGCGCGCGCACCTCGGCCCCGAGCTCCAGCAGCCGCAGCAGGTTGGTGACCGTGGTGCGGGACTTGCCGACGGCCTCGGCCACCTCCTGATGGGTGAGGCCGAACTCTTCTTGCAACCGGTGCAGGGCGCCGGCCTCTTCCAGCGGGGCGAGGTTCTCGCGCTGGATGTTCTCGATCAGCGCGATGGCGAGCGCCGTCTGCTCGTCCACCTCCCGGACCACCACCGGGATGTCGGCGAGACCCGCCTGCTCGGCGGCGCGCCAGCGCCGCTCCCCGGCGACGATCTCGTAGCGCCCGGCGCCCGCAGGCCGCACCACGATGGGCTGCAGCACCCCCTGGCGGGCAATGGAATCGGCGAGCTCGCGCAGGGCATCCGGATCGAACTCCCGGCGCGGCTGGTAACGGCCGCGCTCAATGCGCTCCAGGGGCAGCTGCTGGATCGCTTCGCCGGGCGCCGCCTGGGTCAGCGGCGCCGCGTCAGGGTGGGCGACGGCTTCGGCGTCGTCCTCGTGCGCCCCGCCGAGCAGGGCGTCCAGGCCGCGGCCGAGGCCGCGCTTCTTGGCGCTGGTCATGCTGTGCACGCCCTCCGCGGCGGCAGCGCCCGAGTCCGGCTCGGGCGGCTCGGGATGGCCTGGGTCCGGGTCCGGCGTTGGCTGCGGCTCCGGCTGTGCGCCGCCGTCCGCCGAGTCGGCCGCTCCTGCCGCGGCGCTGATGGCCGGCGACGGCGTTGGGGTTGTCGGGGCATCGGCAGTGGCTGGCGCGTCGGCGTAGCGGTCGAGTTGGGGATCGAGCTGAGGCTCGATCAAAGATAGAGCGTTTCTCACGGCGTCCCGTATGGCGTGGTCCCCTGTGGCCCGATCAGGGTCATGCGGCGTTCGGTGCGGGCTCGCGGCGGCGTAGCACCTCGCCCGCCAGGGCGACATAGGCCAGGGCGCCGCGGGAGCTGCCGTCGTACTTCAGCACCGGCAGCCCGTGGCTCGGCGCCTCCGCCAGCCGCACGTTGCGCGGCACGATGGTGCGGTAGACCTGACCCTTGAAATGCGTGACCAGCTGGGTGGAGACCTGGTTGGACAGATTGTTGCGCGGGTCGTGCATGGTGCGCAGGATGCCGTCGATGCGAAGCGCCCGGTTGCGGCTGGTGCGGATCTGCTCGATGGTGTCGAGCAGGGCGGACAGCCCCTCCAGCGCGTAGTACTCGCACTGGATCGGGATCAGCACGCCGTCTGCGGCCACCAGCGCATTCACCGTCAGCATGTTCAGCGACGGCGGGCAGTCCAGCAGGATGACCTCGTAGGCCGCCGCCTGCGCCTCGAGCCGTACCGCCAGGGTGCGCTCGCGGGTCTCACCCTGCATCAGCCCCACCTCGGCGGCGGTCATGTCGCCGTTGGACGGCAGCAGGTCGAAGCCCGGCGCCGGCTCCGCCACCCGCTGCACGCATTGCGAGAAGGGCGTGTCGTTCAGCAGCAGGTCGCAGCCGGTGGTCTCCAGGGCGTTCTTGTCGACGCCGACGCCCATGGTGGCGTTGCCCTGGGGGTCCATGTCCACCAGCAGCACGCGGCGGCTCATGGAGGCCAGCGAGGCAGCGAGGTTGACGGCGGTGGTGGTCTTGCCGACCCCGCCCTTTTGGTTCGCGATGGCGATGATGCGGGCCATGTGGTTGCTGGGCAGGTTTCGGGGAGGTTCCTGGGTGCTTGTGTCGGCGCCTCGCGCCGCCAGCGAGCGGGTGATGCGGATGCGCTCCCCGCGCGTGGCTTGCGTGGCGGGCCCGGTGCTGCATGCTCGCGGACATCGCATCGGGGCAGGCGGCGGTCAGTCAGTCGAACGGCACCACCACCAGAGAGCGCTCGGCATCGAGCCCGGGGACCGCAAGCCGATGCACCGCCGCGGCGTCTGCGCGCACGCGCGGCAGCGCCGCCTCGGCCAGATCGCCCAGCTCCGCCGCCGGGTTGCGCCCCTTGAGTGCCAGCAGCACACCCCCGGGCGCGAGCAGCGGCGTGCAGTCGGCACAAAGCTCGCTGAGCGTCGCCACCGCGCGCGCCGTTATGGTAGCGAAATTCGCAGGCCCCCGGTACGCCGTGATGCGCGCCTGCACCGGCGTGACGTTGCTCAGGCCGAGCTCCAGCACCGCCTGGCGCACGAACCGGACCTTCTTGCCGTTGCTGTCGAGCAGCGTGAAGGCCAGCTCCGGGCGCAGGATCGCCAACGGCAGCCCGGGCAGACCGGCGCCGGTGCCCACGTCCAGCACGGGGCCGCGGCGCACGCAGGGCAGCACCGCGAGGCTGTCCAGCAAATGGCGCGGGATCATCTCCGCCGGATTGCGCACGGCGGTGAGGTTGTAGGCGCGGTTCCAGCGCGCGAGCAGCGGGATGATGGCGCTCAATTGCGCCCGCTGCGCCGCGCTGGCGTCGACGCCGAGGGCGACCAGGCCGGCGTCGAGCCGGGCACCCAGCGCTGATGGACCGTCGCCGCCCGGTGGAGGCGATACCTCGGCAGCTGCCATCAGGTGCACCGCCACTTGGGCTCCAACCGATACTCGGCGCAGCTCATGTTCATGTGGTCGAGCACAGTGTTTGGCATGGATGGCAATCCCCGCACGGCTAGTAAGGTAGGGTGCCGCGAACGAGGCGGTTGTTGCGCCACAGTTTACCCAGTTCAGCACTCAACGGTGCCCATCATCCGTCGGCCCCGGGCACGGGATCGCAATATCGCAAGGCCGAGAAGCGTGTCGCGGCGCCGGATGGCAACCACAACACTGAAAATCCTAGACCGCGGTCGCGGTCCGGAGATCGCCGGTACGCGCATCACCATCTATGACGTGATGGACTACCGCAAGCTCGGGTGACACCGAGACAGGATCCCCGCCCTCTTTCGGCTCGGCTCGGCCGACATTCAGGCAGCGATCGACTACATTGACGCACACTTGGACGAAGTCGAGACGAAGTACGCCAAAATCTTGGAGCGCACGGCAAACCCTCAATACCCCCCGGATGTTGAGCAGATTGTGAAGGCAACAAAGGGCTCCGCGCGCCGGAAGATTGCCGGAATTCGGGCGACAGGTAACCGGACCACGAAACCATGACGCGGCGAGTCAGGAAGGACTTGCGCCATCAGGCGCTTTGGCGCTTCAGGTGGATCAGCAGCAGCGACACCGCCGCCGGCGTCACCCCCGGAATGCGCGCCGCCTGGCCGATGGTGGCCGGGCGCACCCGCTGAAACTTCTCGCGCACCTCCGCCGAGAGCCCGCGGACATTGCCGTAGTCGAAGTCCTCGGGCAGGGCCCGGGCATCCTCGGCCTGTTGCCGCGCCACCTCGTGCTGCTGGCGCTCCAGGTAGCCGGCGTATTTGGTCTGGATCTCGATCTGCTCGGCCACCCGGGCATCGTCCACACCCGGTCCCAGGCCGTCGGCGGCCATCAGCTCCGCGTAGCCGACCTTGGGGCGGGCGAGCAGATCCAGGGCGCGGGCCTCGCGGGCGATGCGCTCGCCGGTGGTCCGCGCCAGACTCTCCGCCGCCGGCGTGTCCGGGCGCACCCAGCGCTCGCGCAGGCGCTGGCGCTCGCGCTCGATGGCCTCGCGCTTGGCCCCGAAGGCCCGCCAGCGCGCCTCGCCTACCAGGCCGAGCCGGCGGCCGGTCTCCGTTAGGCGCAAGTCGGCGTTGTCCTCCCGCAGCATCAGCCGATACTCGGCGCGGCTGGTGAACATGCGGTAGGGCTCGCTGGTGCCGCGGGTGATGAGGTCGTCCACCAGCACGCCGATGTAGGCCTCGTCGCGGCGGACGCTCCAGGGCTCGCGGCCCTGCACCGCCAGCGCCGCGTTGGCGCCGGCGAGCAGGCCCTGGGCGGCGGCCTCCTCGTAGCCGGTGGTGCCGTTGATCTGCCCGGCGAAATACAGGCCGGGCACGAAGCGGGTCTCGAGCGTCGGCTGCAGATCCCGGGGGTCGAAGAAATCGTACTCGATGGCGTAGCCGGGGCGGGTGATGTGCGCCTGCTCGAAGCCCGGGATGGAGCGCACCAGGTCCAGCTGCACCTCGTAGGGCAGACTGGTGGAGATGCCGTTGGGGTAGAGCTCATTGACGTCGAGCCCCTCCGGCTCGACGAAGATCTGATGCGAGGCCTTGTCCGCGAAGCGCACGATCTTGTCCTCGATGGACGGGCAGTAGCGCGGCCCGACGCCCTCGATGACCCCGGTGAACATGGGCGAGCGCGACAGCCCGCCGCGGATGATCGCGTGGGTGCGCTCGGTGGTGCGGGCGATGTGGCAGCTCACCTGCCGCGGATGCTCGGCGGCGTCGCCGAGGTAGGAGAGCACGGGCACCGGCGTGTCGCCGGGCTGCTCCTCCAGGCGGGCGAAGTCCACACTGCGGGCGTCGATGCGCGGCGGCGTGCCGGTCTTGAGCCGGTCCACGGTGAACGGCATCTCCCGCAGCCGATCCGCCAGGGCGATGGACGGCGGATCGCCGGCGCGGCCGCCGCGATGGTTGCTCAGGCCCACGTGGATACGCCCGCCGAGGAAAGTGCCCACCGTCAGCACCACCGCCGGGGCGTGAAACTCCAGGCCCATTTGCGTGCGCACGCCGGCGACACGCTCGCCGTCACCCGTGGATTGCACGATCAGGTCGTCCACCGCCTGCTGGAACAGCCAGAGATTGGGCTGGCGCTCCACGGCGCTGCGCACGGCAGCCTTGTACAGCGCCCGGTCCGCCTGGGCGCGGGTGGCGCGCACCGCCGGCCCCTTGCGGCGGTTCAGCACCCGGAACTGGATGCCGGCGCGGTCGGCGGCGCGGGCCATCAGCCCGTCCAGGGCATCGATCTCCTTGACCAGATGGCCCTTGCCGATGCCGCCGATGGCCGGGTTGCAGCTCATCTGGCCGATGGTCTCGATGTTGTGCGTCAGCAGCAGCGTGCGCGCGCCGGCGCGGGCCGCGGCGAGCGCCGCCTCGGTGCCGGCGTGGCCCCCGCCGACGACGATGACGTCATATGATTGATTGCTCGACATGGTTCGCAGTCTCGCCGGATCACACCCATATACTACAGAATTGCCTGGGATTAATTCCCGACCGCACCGCCCTTTTCAAACGCCTAGCCTAAGCGGTGGGGCCCATAAGCTGGGACCTATAAGCTTGGGATTAAGCCCCACAATGGGCCCCGGCTGGACACTGACACCGGCGGCCAGAAGCCCCAAGCGGCCCAGATAGAACGGACGCATGCTCCAAACCCTGCGCAACTCCGACACCCATGGCCCGATCCAGGCGGTGCTCGACACCGCCGATGCCGTCATCCTCGGCAAGCGCGACGAGCTCCGCCTGGCGCTCGCCTGCCTGCTCGCCCGGGGTCACCTGCTCATCGAGGACGTGCCCGGTGTCGGCAAAACCACGCTGGCCCACCTACTGGCCCGGCTGCTGGGGCTGGAGCACGCCCGCATCCAGTTCACCAGCGACATGCTGCCGGCGGACGTGGTGGGCGTCTCCGTCTACGACCGGGGGCGCGAGCGCTTCCGCTTCCACAACGGCCCGATCTTCTCGCAGGTCGTGCTCGCCGACGAGATCAACCGGGCCACACCCAAGGCCCAGAGCGCCCTGCTGGAGGCCATGGAAGAGCGCCAGGTGACGGCGGAGGGCGAGACACGGGCCCTGCCCGAGCCCTTCTTCGTCATCGCCACGCAGAATCCGTTTTACCAGATCGGCACCTTCCCGCTGCCGGAGTCACAGCTGGATCGCTTCCTGATGCGCCTGGCCCTGGGCTACCCGGCGGCCGCGGAAGAAAAGGCCCTGCTGGCGGGCCAGGATCGCCGCGAAATGATCGCGGATCTGAAGCCCGTGCTGGATCCGGCGAAGCTACTCGCCGCCCAGCGTGACGTACAGACCGTGCATACCGCCGTCGCCGTCATCGACTACTGCCACGCCGTTTTGCAATTCACCCGCCGCAGCGAGCGCTTCGTGCACGGCCTGTCGCCGCGGGCCGGACTCGGGCTGCTGCGGGCCGCACGCGCCTGGGCCCTGCTGGACGGCCGGGATTTCGTACTGCCGGAGGATATCCAGCGCGTGCTCCCCGCCGTGGTGCCGCATCGGCTCATGACCGGCGATGACGACAGCGACGGCGGCCACGCCGCCACCGCCGAGCTGATCCTGGAGTCCGTCCCTGTCCCCTGAGCGTACATCCACCAAACAGGAAGCAGCGCTGGAGCGCAACCGCATGAGCACCTCGGCCACGGACAGCGTAGACAGCATCGGGGTTGGCGCCGCCGCCGGCCTGCGGGCGCAGGTTGCCCGTGCCGTCTCACGCCTGCGGCGCAAGCGAGCAACGGAGCCGAGCAGCGCCGTCGCTGCCACCCACCACCGCAGCATCTACATCCTCCCCACCAAGGCCGGCATCGGCTACGGGCTGGTGCTGCTGGCGACGCTGCTGGGCGCGCTCAACTACCAGAACAATCTGGGCCTGCTATTGACCTTTCTGATGATCGCCATCGCGCTGGTGGGCATGCACCACTGCTGGTTTCAGCTGCTCGGGCTCGAAGTCCGGGCCCGCGACGGACTGGCGGTATTCGCCGGCGAGACGGCCCGCTTTCCCGTCACCCTGGCGGACAAGGCCGACAAGCCGCGGCCGCAGCTGGCGATCGTGGGGGCGGCGCCCGTGTCGCTGGCCGCCGGCGGCGAAGCCCAACTGGAGCTGCCGCGTGCGGCCGCGCGCCGCGGCGTGCTGACGCTGCAGCGCGTGGTGCTGGAGACACGCTATCCCTTCGGCCTCTTCCGGGCCTGGGCCGTGCTGCGCCCGCAGGCACGAGTCCTGGTGTACCCCAAGCCGGCGCCGCGCGCGCCGCAGCCGCCGATGCTGGCGCGGTTCGACCAACAGGCCCGCGGCGATCTGGGCACCGGCGCCGAGGATTTCGTCGGACCCCGCGCCTACCGCCGCGGGGACTCGCCGCGGCAGCTGGACTGGAAGGCCTTCGCCCGCGAGCGCGGACTCGTCGTCAAGCAGTTCGGCGGCGACCAATCCGCCCGTGTCTGGCTGGACTGGGACGCGCTGCCGGCGCCCGACCCCGAGCAGCGCCTGTCTCTACTGGCCCGGCAGGTGCTGGATGCCGACGCACTCAACTACAGCTACGGACTGCGTCTGCCGGGGGTCAGCATCGACCAGGGCCGCGGCGGCCGCCACAAGCACCGCTGCCTCGGGGCACTCGCGCGGCTTGCGACACCGGAGCAAACGCGCCATGGCTGATGAGCACGCCGCCGCAGACAGATTCGACCATGCCATCGCCTGGGCGCGGCAGCGCCTGGCCCAGGCGATGCGCCGCCGTCGGCTCGGCCCACTGACCGCCTCCGGCGCCGCCAAGACAGGGCGCCCTGCGGCGCCGGCGGCCGAAGCGCCCGACACGGCGCAGCTCGTAGCGGCCACCCTGCTGCTAGGCGTTTGCGCCCTGCCGCTAATGGCGGCCTTGGACCCCCAGGTGGGCGGCTTCATCCTAGGCGTGTTGGCCCTGCGGGTGATCGCCATTCGCTGGCCCGGCTTACAGCCGGGGATGCTGGTGCTGGCTCTGCTGACCCTGGTCGGCGGACTCAACGTGCTCGATGCCTACCGCGGCGTCGCCGGTCAGGAGCCGGGCACGGCGCTGCTGCTCTCCATGGTGGCGCTGAAGCTGCTGGAGGTGCGCAGCAAGCGGGATCTGCGGGTCCTGCTCTTGGTGCTGGGCTTCGTGCTGGTGGTGCAGTTCCTGTTCGACGAGTCGCTGTGGCGCGCACTGCTGATGGTCGCGCTGGCGGTGGCGAGCTTCGCGCTGCTGCGCGACCTGGGCCTGCCAACCCATTCGCCTTCACTGCCGCGGCGCATCCGCGAGGGGCTCGGCAGCACCGGCGTCATGGCCGTCCAGGCCTTGCCGCTGACGCTGGTGCTATTCTTGCTTTTCCCGCGGCTGGACACCCCGCTGTGGGACCTTGGGCTCGACAACCCCCACGCCATTACCGGCCTCAAGGACTGGCTGGAGCCCGGCTCCATCACGGATCTCGTGGTGTCCGGCGAGCCCGTGATGCGGGTGCGATTCGACCGCGAGCCCGCCCTCTCGCCCGAGGCGATGTATTGGCGCGGGCCCGTGCTCTGGCACGCCGAGGGCAACCGCTTCGAGCCCGCGGCGCCCGGCGACTTCCCGGCGGCGGACGTCAGCGTCGAGGCCCTCTCCGAGCCGGTCACCTACACCGCCCTGCTCGAGCCGAGCGACCAGCGCTGGATCACGGCGCTGGACATGCCGATCAGCGCCCCGCGCGGCGCGGCGCTGACCAGCGACCTGCAGCTGCTCGCGGACCGGGCCATCGACGAGCGCGAGCTGTATCGGCTGCGCTCGGCGGTGGAGTACCGCGCCGACGGACTGACCCTGGATGAGGAGCTGGCGGCGACCGCGCTGCCCGCGAACAAGGTGACCCCGCGCATGCGCGAGCTGGTGGCGCGCTGGATCGCCGATGACCCGCCACCGGCGACCGTCGTCCAACGCGCCCTGGACCATTTCAATCGGCAGCCCTTTCGCTACTCCCTGCTGGCACCGAACATGGGCGAGAAGGCCATGGACGGCTTCCTGTTCGAAGAGCAGGTGGGCTTTTGCGAGCACTATGCCGCGGCCTTCACGCTGCTCATGCGCATCGCCGACATCCCCACCCGCATCGTCCTCGGCTACCTCGGCGGCGAGCGCAACCCTTACAGCGGCGACTACCTGGTGCGCCAGTCCGAGGCCCACGCCTGGACCGAGGTCTGGCTGCCGGAGCAGGGCTGGACCCGGGTGGACCCCACCGCGGCCGTCGCCGCCGAGCGCGTGGACCCCGACGGCGGCATCGCCGCCCTGGGTGCAAACGCCCCGGCGCGCTTTCGAGTCGACGACGGCTCGCTCGTCGGGCGCGCCATCCGCAACCTGCACCTGGCCGCGGACGCCTTCGACGCCGCCTGGCAGTCCTGGGTGGTGGGCTTCTCGCGGTTCAAGCAGCAGCGCCTGCTGTCGGGCCTCGGCCTCGGGCGCTTCCGGGACTTCGGTCTGGTCGCGCTGATGGCGCTGGCCGGCGCCGGGGTCATGCTCGCCTGGGCCCTGTGGCTCGCCCGCCCGACACCCGAGCGAGATCCGGTGGCGGCCGCCTACAAGGAATTTCAGCGCCGACTCAGGCGCATCGACCCGGTGCTGGCCAAGCACCCAGATGAAGGCCCGCTGGACCACCACGCCCGCCTCGTCGCCGCCCGGCCCGACCTCGCCGGCGATGCCGATGCCGTGGTAGATGCCTATGTGCGGCTGCGCTACGCCGGCGGCGAGGCCGGCGACGATACGCTCGGGCGTCTACAGCGGGCGATCCGCGACTTGCGCGTGCGCCGGCGCCCGGGACCGCCGGCTCCCAGCCGGCTTGGGCGGCGCTAGCCGCGCTCCCGACCCTTGCCGAGACAAAGGCACCGTCATGAGCGGGTGTTCCCGCCAGCACTCAGCTGCACACTAGCGAAGAAGCCGATCGGCGGGCGGGCCCAGGAAGCTCCAGCGCTGCCCGCCGATCAACAGAGCGGGTGCCTCCCGGCTGCGCTTGCCGCCATCAAGCCTGCGGATGACCCCAACAACCCACCACCTATCCCCCCATTCGTCTTGCGCGATTTACGCGCTAGAGCTCGCCGTGCTAGCGTTCGAGATACTCGTTTCGGCCACGCAATACGGAGGTGGAAGGTGCCGTTCACTCACGAAATCCGCAGACTCGCAGTACGGCCCTGCGTGCCGCACCATTGGGCCACCTCGGTCTTAGCCCTGTTCTTCGTGACGCTCACGCTAGGGGTTACAGTTGGTGCCAACGCGGCTCCCATCGGTACAGACGACGGCATCGACGATTGGGCGTCCACGCGGGCGTCCGTCTTGCGGTTTGAGGATGACCAGTTCATCGAAAGGCCGGCGCTCGACCAAAAAACCGGCGCCGACACGGTAAGCAGTGTAGAGCACGAAGACCCTAGCAACGGGCTCGAGAACGCCCGTGCCAAGGCGGAGCCCTATTCCATGCAGGTTGCCGGTACGACCGACTCAGACGTCTATGACTGGCGCGCCATAGCACGGTTCCGGGATGAGTTGTCGGTCATGTCCGCGAACGCTGATGACTTAGTGCTTGATTTTGTCTTCGATGTCACTGGCATATTGGACCCCGCCGACCCGACAGGTTCTTTCGCTATCAACCTGCTGTGGTTCGAGGACGCTAGCACCTTTGACGTACTGGACGGTTTTGCGATTACCAGCGATGAAGTAGGCGCAGAGGGGGAGGTGGATACCAGCGTGACGCTGAGCACCGGCGACCCGGTGGCCAGTGGCAGCCTGCTGCCCATACACATAACCGGCATCCTGAACTCGAGCAACGGTGCCCACGACTTCTTCGGCACGGCGGCGCTCACCAAGCTCGTGCCTCGCGATACCCTCGGCAACGAGCTTGGCCAAGACCAGTTCCGCATTACCAGCACGGCCTCGCCGGACAGTGCTCTGGTCAATATCGGCACCGCACCCGTGCCAGCCAGCACCGCCCTTGTCACTCTCGGGCTGTCTGTTCTTGGTCTTGTACGAGCGCGGAAGGCACGAAGCATGTTAGGAGGCAGGGCGAGGGTAGATGCGGCAGTAACCCAAGGTCCACATAGTTGGTAGCGGCGCATCAAGCCTGTACCAACACCCAACGCAACAACCGCCAGGCATAGGCCGACAAGGCCGCAAAGGGCTTTGGCTCGGGCCCAACGCCGCATGCCCGGCATCGAGCCGGGCATGCGGCGAACCGGCTGGAAGCCGGCGGCCTCAGTCGCAGCGCGCTGAGGGCTAAGCGGCCGCCACCGCCTCGGCAATGCGCTCGGCGTCCTCGGCGGACAGGTAGGGGTGCATGGGCAGGCTGAAGACGCGGGCAGCGGCGCGGTCGGCATGCGGCGTGCAGTCCGGGCAGCAATACTGGGCGTAGGCACCCTGGCGGTTCAGCGGAATCGGATAGTGGACCGCGGTGGGGATATCCTGAGCCTTGAGCTTGGCAACGACGGCGTCGCGGTCGTCCGCTTGCAAGGTGTATTGGGCGAAGACGCTAGTGTAGCCGGGCGCGACGTGCGGGGTAAGCAGGCCGTCGCTTGCGTCCTTGACGCTGCGGGCGCCGCGGGCCTGTAGGAGCTCGGTGTAGCGGTTGCCGACGACGGCGCGGCGCTCGACTTCGTCCGGAAAGATCGCGAGCTTGGCCAGCAGCACGGCGGCCTGGAGGGTATCCAGGCGGCCGTTGATGCCAAGACGCGGATGGCTGTAGCGCTGGTCCTGGCCGTGATTCATGGCCTGGCGCATGCGCGCGGCGAGCCTGTCGTCTTCGGTGAAGCAGGCACCGCCGTCGCCGTAGGCGCCGAGCGGCTTGGACGGAAAGAAGGAGGTGCAGCCGATGGTGGAGAGCCCGCAGGAGCGCCGGCCCTTGTAGCGGGCGCCGAAGCTCTGGGCGGCGTCCTCGATGACAGGCAGACCGTGGCGGTCGGCGACGGCGTTGATGGCGTCCATGTCGGCGCACTGCCCGTAAAGGGAGACCGGCATGATGGCGCGGGTTTTGGGGCCGATGGCGGCCTCGATGCCTTGGGGCTCGATGTTGTAGGTAACCGGGTCGATGTCGACAAGCTTGGGCACTGCGCCGAGCAGCGCGATCATCTCCGCGGTGGCGACGAAGGTGAAGGGCGTGGTGATGACCTCGTCCCCCGGCCCGATGTCGAGCGCCATCAAGGCCACCAACAGGGCGTCGGTGCCGCTTGCGACACCGATGCAGTGGCGCACGCCGACGTAGTCCGCCAGGCGCTCTTCCAGCTCCGCGACCTCGGGGCCCAGGATGTAGCGCCCGTGGGCCAGCACGGCCTTGATGCGCACCTCGACGTCCGCGGCGATGCGCGCCTGCTGTGCTTGGAGGTCGATGAACTGCATGGCGCTGGCCTTGAGTGGCTGTTTGATAGGGGATTGTTGAAGATTCAGGGCCTAGGACCGAGTAGCGAGTCCTGCGTAGCGCTTACCTACCTCGCCCCGCGCTACTCGACACTCGACACTCGCCCCTCACTTCTGCACCACGCCGACCACGCCGGTGTCATCCACCACCACCAGCAGCGTGATCCGGTGCTTAGCCATGAGCTCGATTGCGGTTTGCATGTTGCTGTCGGCACCGATGGTGACCGGGTCGGGGGTCATCAGGTCACGGGCGGTCTTGTGGAAGAAGGCCTCGCGGTGCGCCTGCACGGCTCGGCGCAGGTCGCCGTCGGTGATGATGCCGTCGGCGCGGCCGCGGTCGGCGCTCACCAGCGCGATGCCGAGCCCGCCGTCGCTCACCGCCGCCAGCACCGCATCGGCATCGGCATCCGGGCGCACGAAGGGAAGTTGCTCACCGCGCATCTCTTCGCGCACCGTGTGCAGCAGCCGACGGCCCAGGCTGCCTCCCGGATGGAAGCGCGCAAAGTCGCCCGACTGAAAGTCCCTCGCCCGCATCAGCGCCACCGCCAAGGCATCACCCATAGCCAGCGCCGCGGTGGTGGAAGCGGTGGGGGCCAGCTGCAGCGGGCAGGCCTCCTGCTCCACGCGCACCGACAGATGCAGGTTGGCATGCGCCGCGATGGTGGAGCGGGCGTTGCCGGTGAAGGCGATGATGCAGTTGCCGTTGTCGCGCAGGAAGGGCAGCAGCTTGACCAGCTCCTCGGTCTCGCCGGAATTGGACAGGGCAATGAAGGTGTCCGCCGGCGTCACCATGCCGAGGTCGCCGTGGAAGGCCTCGCCGGGATGCATGAAAAAGGCCGGTGTGCCCGTGCTCGCCAGGGTCGCGGCGAGCTTCTTGCCGATGATGCCGGACTTGCCCATGCCGCAAACGATGACCCGCCCGCGGGTGGCGAGCACGGCCTGCACCGCGGCAGTGAAGGCGCCGTCGAGGTTACGGGCGAGACCCAGCACGCCGGCGGCCTCGATCTCGAAGACCTCACGCGCGACCGCAGCACAATCGACGCGACAGGTGGGTGTTGCAGGGCCGGCGGTATCTGGCATTGCGTCGGAGTCAGGGGCGCACGGCGCACGTCGGCTGTGGGGTTTTTCTGGCTGAAGCTCAGAATGTTGTGTCGAGATTACGGACTTTCTCTCGAAAGTCCCGAGTGACAGTCTCGATATCGCTGTCACTGGCGATCACCCGCGGCGTCAGTACCACCACCAGCTCGGTGCGTGTCGCCTGGCGTCGGGTCTCGCCGAACAGCGGCCCGATGATAGGCGCGCGATACAGACCGGGGACACCGGACTTGTTCTCGGAGGAGTTGTCTTGAATGAGCCCGCCGAGCACGACGGCCTGACTGGAGCGCACCGAGACGTTGCTGGTGATGGTGCGCTCGCGGAAGCTCGGCGAGTCGACACCTGCGATCTGCTCCGGCGACACGCTGCTGACCTCCTGCTCGATCTCCATCTGCACCAAGCCGCCGGGGGTGACCCGGGGCTTGACCGAGAGCTTGACGCCGGTCTGGCGGTACTCGATGTTGTTGACCACCCGGTCGGTGGTGGCCGTCCCCTGCTGTTGCGTGGTCAGCACCGGTACGTCCTCGCCGACGAAGATCTCGGCCGTCTGATTGTCGCGCACCATCACCGACGGCGACGACAGCACGTTGACCAGGTCGTCCGAGGCCAGCGCCGAGAGCGTGGCGCGGATGGTGTCCGGGCGCAGCACTACGGACCAATTGAAGCCGGGGAAGCTCTGTGACGGACCGTCCGCCGAATCTCGCAGAGAGATGTCGCTGCGGTAACCGCCCTGGTTGCGTCCGCCCTCGAACTCGCCGCCCTCGGCGAGACCGAAAAAGCGCCATTGCACGCCATAGCGCAGGTCGCCGGTGAGCCGGATCTCGACGATGGTCGCCTCCACCAATACCTGCAACGGCACGATGTCCAGCTGCTTCAGCGCATCCAGGATCTTTTTGTAATCCTTGGGACTGGAGCGCACCAAGAGCGAATTGTTCACCGTATCCGCGACAATGCTCACCTCCGAGGAGAGCTGCACCTGGCTCGCCGTGGCCCGCCGCATGGCGGTCCCGCCCTGGTCCCCGCCTTCGCCGTTACCACCGATGCTCGCCTGCTGCATGCCGGGTGCCACACCGCCGACGCTGCGTGACTGGCCGCCCTCGCCGTCGCCGGCGAAGAGCTTGGTCAGCACGTCCGCCAAATTCTCGGCATCGCCGTGGCGCACCCGGTAGACGAACAGCCGCTGGGCGCTGCTGCCGCTGGCCTCGGCGCGGTCGAGGCGGTCGATCCAATCCCGCATCTGCGCCAGATAGTTCTCCTGCGGCGACACCACGAGCACCGCATTGGCGCTCTCCACCGGGATGAACCGAAACAGTCCTTTGAACGGATTCGCGCCCTCGCCGTCGGCCAGCAGGGTCTCCATCTGCGTGACCACCTCCGAGGCCTTGGCATACTCCAGCACGAAGAAGCCCACAGACAGCCCGGACATCCAGTCCACATCGAACACCTGGATGGTATCCAGCAGGTTGCTCATGGCCGGGCTGGTGCCGGCGACGACGATCAGGTTGCGCAGGCTGTCCGTGCGCACGATGCTCCCTTCGGGCGCCATGGGCTCGAGGATACTCGCCATTTCTTCGGCGCCAATGTATTGCAGCGGCACCACTTGCACGCTGTAGCCCTGCGGCAGCGCCCGGGAGGATTGGCCGAGCTGCGGCACGATGCGCCCTTCGACGGCGTTGTTCAGTGGAACCACCTCGTAGGTGCCGGCGTTGTCCACCAGCGCCGCGTTGTTCATGCGAAGCAGCATCTCCAGTGTCGGGATCAGCATGTCGCGGCGCAGCGGCCGGCCGGTCTGGAGCGACACCGAGCCGGACACGGCGGGATCCAGCACATAATTCACGCCGAGCAGATCGCCGAGGATGACCTTCACCACCTCGCGGATATCCGTGCCATCGAAATTGAGCGTCACGTCGCCTGGTGTGGTGTCCACATCGGGCGGCGACACCCGCCGCACGAATGTGCCGGTACCCGGGCGCACCGAGTCCCCTGTCTGCGGCAGGTCGTCGTCCAGGGCGATGCTGCCGGGCTGCCGCGCGGTCACGCCCGTCGGCGACGCCCGCCGCTCGGGGTCGGTGATATGGCCCTCCGGCGAGCCGACACGCTTACTCGGGTCGAACACCAGGCCGCCGCTGCCGCAGCCGGCGGCGGCGAGCACCAACAGGACGAATGCGAGCCATAGGGCCCAGCGCCGAAGTGACAGCCGCCGGGGTCGGCGAGCCCGGTGGAGGCCCCTGGAGGGTGCGATCGGTGTGCCCGGTCCCTGCACGCGGCGTTTGCTCTGTTGATATTGCATCGCGTCAGCGGCTCGGTGCCCGCCGCGGGGGCTCGCGGCGAGGTGGTGTGCTGGTGTCACGCGCCGGGCGTCGGCGCGGCTGGCGGACAGGCGTACCGGCCTCGCGCTGGCGGCTGGCGTCGGCCGCTTTGGACTCGCCGGCACCGCGGCGGGCGGCGGCAGGCTGCCCCGGGGCGTTGTCAGCCGTCCCACGGGAGGGGGGCAGCCGGGTCGGGGGTATCTGCGGCGGCGCATTGGCGTAGTCGCGCAATGGTAGCTCATTGGTTTCCCCCTGTCGCTCCAGCACCAGCCTGGCGGGCTCGATGGTCTTGACGGTCCAGCCCTGGAAATCTTCCCCGAGCCGCAGGCGCTTGACCTCGTTGGCGTCGGTGGTTCGCACCCACGCAGACACCACCGCGGGTGTGATCACCACGGCGGTGAGATCCACGCCATCGAGCTCCGGCAGGGGCTCGTCGTCGATCACGGGGCCGTCTTCCGGCTCATCCGGGGGCGGGCGGCGCTCCGGCAGAAAGAGCGGCCGCTCGGTGACCGACGCATAGGCCTCTTTCGGCGGCGGCTCCAGCGCCATGGGGTCCACATCGGTGGGGCCGACTTCGATCCCGTCGACGGCGTTGGCAGGGGCCGGCGGCGGCGCGGTGAGCCCCGCCTCGGGCCCCCACCCCCGCCACTGCAAAGTCAGGACGCCCGCCAGCAGCAGCGACAGCACGAGCAGTATCGGCTTCATGGGCTGGCTCCGAGGATGTAGCCGAAGATGTCCAACCGGACGGTCAGCATCCCCACCTCGCGCTGGCTGCTGCGCCGGGATACGCGCCGACGAACGTTGCTCCGGCGGGGAGTCGTCGAGCGAATGGACATTTGATCGACGAACAGGAACGGACGGGCGCTCTCGATGCGATAGAGCAGGTCCAGCAGCTCGTCGGTGGTGCCCTGGAGCTGGGTGCGAATACGCACGCGCTGAGGCTGCTCCTCCTCGTCCACCGGCAAGATCTGCGTGCTGATGGGGCGGGCGCCGGCGCCGCGAACCATCTCCTGCACCTCGCTTTGCAGGCGCGCGCCCGCCAGTGCCGGGGTCTCGGCGTCGAAGTAGAAGGCTTTGAAGTCGTCGTTGGCCTGCTCCCGCGCCAGCTCCGCACGCAGGGACGGCAGCGTCGCCACCAGCCGCTGATAGCGCACGAGCTGATCGAGACCGCGCTCGTAGTCCGCATCCAGCACCTGCAAGTGCTGCCACCAGGGCAGGATCACGGCGATCACCAGCAGGGTCGGGATGAGCACTGCCGCCGTCCAGGCCAGGATGCAGCCCCAGGGCAGTGCGCCGAGGCCGGCTCGGCGCGCGGGCATGTCGGCGGCGGCCGCGGGCTCGGCTGGTGCCGCCGCGACCGCAGCTGCTGTCAGCTGGGGCCTGTGCTCCGCCGACTCGGCGCTCATGGAGGCCTGCGGCTGTGTCATGGCGGTGTCATGCGGATTCTCGGTGCCGGCTGCGCCGAGCGAGGTCATTCCGCCTCCGGTCGGGTATAGACGAAGGATAGGTGGAAACGCTCCTGGCCGGTGCTGGCCACCTGCATCACCGGCGAGCGAAAGCGTACCGCGTCGATGCCGGGACCCTGCTCCAGCAAGCCGATCAGGGCGGTGGCCTGGTCGGACTCGCCGCGCGCATCCACCTCGCCGTCGCGAAAGTTCAACGTCTGCACCCAGGTGCCGTCCGGCAGTAGGTCGGTGAGCTCACGCAGCAGATCGGTCATGCGCGGCTGCTCGCGCTTGCGGTTCAGCACCTCCATGCTGCCGAGGCGCGCGCGCTCCAGGGCCTCGCGGACCTCCTCCACCTCGATGGCGGCACTGCGCAAGTCCCGCAGCTCGGCATCCAGGGCCTCCAGCGCGCGCTGCTTCTGCCACAGCGGGGTCACCAGCGCACCAGCAAGCAGCGCCAACGCCAGGAGCCAAAGCAGCTGCGTCAACAGCGAGCCGAAGCGTTTGAGCTTTGGGCGCTCCTCCCGCGGTAGCAGATTGGCGCCGGGCCAAGCGCCCACCCAGGCCAGCCGCGCCGCCGGCGAGTGCGCCTCGCGCAGGCGCTCCAGCCAATCCGCGGCGGCATCTCGCCGAGCGACCGCGACCTCCACGTCGAGCTTGGTGCCGCGGGCCACCGGGCCCAGCGCGCGCGCATCGAAGTACACATCCTTGGCGGCAAAAGGCGTGAGCCGATCCAGCTCGAAGCTTACCACCTGGCTCAGGTTGTCCCGCACCTGGGCCGGCAGGGTGGTGCGCCGCAGCAACACCTGATCCGCCGGCAGCTCCAGCCAGGTTTCGCGCCAGCCCTGCTTCGGCGGATGCGCGAGGGCGGCGGCGACGGTGCCGCCGGTGCGCAGATCGAGACCGCCCACCGGCTCGCGGTCGGCGCCGATCTGCAACAGCAGCTGGGCATCGTCGCCGTGGGGCTGCACCACCAGTCGAGGATGGCGCAGCGCAAGCCAGCGCCGCGCGCGCCTCGGTAGGCAGTGCACTAGAGTGTCGCGCCAGTGCCCCAGCAGGTCGGCACCCGGCAGCGCCGACGGCGCCGGCAGCCGCAGCCCGGCCAGGGGCCCGGAGCGCGTCAGTGTCGCCATGATTGCTCCCCCCTCTCTTGGCCGCTGCGGACAATGCTGGGTCTGGCCGCACGGGCCAGCCGGGAGCCAGTAGCGGATGCCAGGCGCACAGCGGCGTGCGCGCCAAACGCGAGACGACAGGCCGATTCCGACGGCGCCGCGCGCGGCGACCTGCGGCAGCACCCGCTGTAGAGACTTGGCATCATAGGGTTCGGGAAGACTCTATTGTGCCTCAATGGGCATTGTTGCCGTGTACAGGTGTGCCCGGAAGAATAGCGCGACGGATCTGCATCCGTCCGTCACTCGTCCGCGGCGGGCGTTGTGGCCGGCGCACTGCTCGGAGCCAGGAGTCCGAACCTGCGCCACAGCACCTGGTAGGGCGGCTGCCCGCCCCGCTGGACGCGCAGCAGGGCCTCCATGCGGCGGCCGCCGCCGTCGCCGCGCTCCGCCGCGACACGCACGCGGTACAGCGGCCCGCCGCGGTTGCCGAACTGCATCTGCTGTCCGTCAGGGAGCAGCGGCTGGTCGCGGCGGGTCACCAGATCCACGGCGTCTTCCAGCGCGATGCCCTGGATAGCAGCCAACACTTCCGGCGCGGCGAAGCGCTGCTCCACCCGGCCCGTCTCATTATGCACCGTCAAATGCGGCGCGATACGCTGGTAGAGCTCGCGGGTCATCCCCAGCACCTGTCGCAGCTCCTCGACGCTGTTGAAGGGTCCGTCGCCGGCGCCATAGGGCAGACCGGCGTCTTCGTAATCGCCATCCTCGGCACCGTTTAGCTGGGCCAGGTCGTCCTGGTCGCGCCAATCGACGATGGCATCGGCCAAGGCATCGCGCTGGACCTCGTCGAAGCCCTCCTCGCCCTGGGCGAGCTCGATGAGCATTGCCAGCTGGTCCCGGGTGGCGGCATTGAGGTCGATGCGGGAGGCCTCGTTCGTCAGGGTGACGCTGAGCTCGACGCCGTCGGCGATCAGGGGGTAGGCCGTGCCATTCGGCAGCCAAACGGCCCCCGGGTCGGTCGCCTCCGTCGGCGTGGACAGGAGGTTCAGCGCCGTCAGCGACAGGGCGGTCTCGGCATGGGCGCGAAAGCGTGCGGCGTCGATCTGATTGCGCGTCAGTGCGGTCTCGGTGCGCTGGGTGGTAGTGAGCCCCAGCGCCATAATGGTGAGCAGGGCGATGATCCAGAGCACCAGCACCAGGGCGATACCCCGTTGGGGAGATCGCCGGCGAGCGCTCGGGCGACGGGCGACTACACCATCGCACGGCCCGCGCCCGGTCCCGGCCGGCAAACGTTGCGGGGGCCGGAGTGCAGGGGGCGATCCCGCAGCCACGGGCGCTACTGTCTGAGCGCGCATGCGCTTACTCCGAGCTTTGCTCGCCGGGTGCCTCGGCGGGCTGGCGGCCGCGCGTCGTCGGCGCTGCCTGATCGGGGCGCAGCGGCCGCACGCCGACCTCGCCGAGCTGCACGGCCTCACCGTCTGGCAGGGCCAGGACGGCGTCGGGCCAGTCCTGACGGGGTGTGCTGAGCGCCATGCGCACCTTGTGCGGCAGGCGCCGCTGGTAGGCCCACTCCTCCAGCCATTCCGGCTCGGTCTCGCCCTCGGGGACGCCGAAATAGGCGAGCTCGAAGGTCTCCACCTGCGGTAGCAGCACGGTGCGCCCATAGGCGCCGGCCGCGATGTCTCTATCCAGCGGCCCGGCATCGGCCAGGGTGGCGCCGCTCTCGAACAGGGGCTCCCAGGGCGGATAGTCGTCTCCGCCCTCGAGCACCTCCGGATGCAGCAGCCAGCGCACCAGCACCAGGCGGTCGTGCTCGCCGGCGGGCTCCAACACCAGGCGCAGGATGTAGAGCCCCGGGATGCCCACATGCTCGGACAAAGGCGCGGCGAGCTCTAGGCCCTCTGTATCGCCCGCGAAGATGGGCCATTGCTCGCCATCGAAGACGACGCTCGCCGGCCGTGCCTGACGCAGGGTGCGCTCGATGAAGTTGCGGGCCACACGCAGATCGTTGACCCGATCCGAGACGGTCTCGACCCCTTCCCAGGCGCGCGAGCCGAGCCGCAGCCCGGAGAACATGAGCACGGTGATGACGCTGATGAGCACCAAGGCGATGAGCAGCTCCACCAGGGTGAAGCCCCGGAACGAGCGCCGCGGCGAGCGCCGCCGGCTGTGTCGCTGCGCGGGAGCCATTGCCGACACGCGGCTCAAAGGCCGGGCGTCAGCGGCTCGGCGAGCCGCACCGAGCGCAGCGTCACCTGACGGGCGCCGTTCGGGGTGGGGAGCGAGGCCACCGCGGTGACCTGCAGAGGCGTCAGCGGCGGGGCGAAATCCCCGCCCAGCCAGCCCTCGGGCTGATAGGGCTGGATACTAACGATCCAATCCATGCCATTCTCCGGATCACCGGTATGGACGCCTTCCTCCAACGGGATATCGCCGCCAACGGCGGTGAGCTTGGCTTCCGCCAGAGCGACGATGCGACTGTACTCGCTGCTCAAGGCGGTCGTGGTCATGGCGCGCTGGAAGATTTGCATCAGCACACCCAGGCTGAGGGCGAGGATGGCGAAGGCGACGAGGACTTCGAGGAGGGAGAAGCCCTGAGCGCGGCGCCGACCTCGCGTGGTACGGAGTACGGCGTACGAAGTACCTCGGGCCTGTCGCGAGCCCCGCCCGTACTGCGTACTCCGTACTCCGCACTCGTATTGCCGCCCACCGGTCGTCATGCGTCTCACTTCAAACTTCACCCTTCAAACTTCCCTCATTCCTCCCACTCCGCAATCAGAATCCGCCCCGTCAGCCAGTTGACGCCCACTTGGTAGCCGCTGTCGCCGCGCTTGAGGATCACCCGGCCGCCGGAGGAGCTGCCGTCGGGGTAGAAGCGGATAGCGCCGACGGACTCGGTCTGCATCTCTTCCTCCGCGGCCACCAGCTCCAGATCCAGGCCGCCGGGCAGACGACCGCCACGCGAATCGCCCTCGATGCTGTAACGGTTCTGCTCCACGTCCACCACCCAGGCGGCGTCGCGGCCCTGGGCGACCGCGATCTCACGGGCGAGCCGCAGCCCGGCCGCGGTGCGGCGCGCGGCGGCCTTGTGCTCGACTCCCGGCATGACCGCCGTGATCAGCGGCGGCGTCACCGCCAGCAGCAGGCCGCCGATGGCGAGCACCACCAGCAGCTCCACTAGGGTGAAGCCTCGGCCGGCGGAGCGCCCGACGACGCGGTTGCACTGCGACGTCGGGGCTCGCATCAGCCCGCAAGGGCGCCGACGGGGATGGCTCGCGGCGCGCCGGATTCAGGCACACCCGATTCAGGCACGTTGAGACCAGCTGGTGACGTCGCTGTCTTCGCCTTCGCCGCCCTCCTGGCCATCGGCACCCAGGGACCAGATATCCACAGGCCCGTGCTGGCCCGGGGCGCGGTACTGGTATTCGTTGCCCCAGGGGTCCTTAGGGACCTCGCCTTTTCGCAGATAGGGGCCGTTCCAATTGGGCGCGTTACCCGGGTCCTGCACCAGGGCGTCCAGGCTCTCGGGATAATTACCGATCTCCAGCCGGTACAGATCCAGGGTCGCGGCGAGGTCCTCGATCTGCAGCGCCGCTGTCTTGGTCTTGGAGGTGCCGAGGAATTTCATCACCTGCGGGCCGACGAGGCCGGCCAACAGGCCCAGGATGGCCAGCACCACCAGCAGCTCCACCAGGGTGAAGCCAGCGCTGCGGCGCGGGTGGCGCGATGTGCGCTTGAACATCGTTGTCTCCTCAATGCGTCGGAATTGTCATGCGCGCGGGCAGAGCCGGCTGCGCGCGAGCGGCGATGCGGGAGATGATACAACGCGCGCCGGTAGACGCCCTGCCGACAACGGAGCGGGGCGTGCTTCTCACCGACGAGCCCAAGCGACGGGTGCGGGCTTCAGTCGTTGCCTTCGGGGTCGATGCCCAGCTCCCGCAGGCGCTTGGCATAACGCTCGGCGCGCTCCTTGGCCTGCTGAAGGTGGTCCTCGGCCTGCTTGCGCTCCTCGGCCTCCTGCCGCCAGCGCTGCTCGAGCGCCGCGGCGCCCAACAGCGGCTCGCCGGTGGCGGCCTCGACGATGACCACGCCGCGGTGGCCGGGCTCGGTGGCAAACTCGAGCCCGGTGGCGCGGCTCAGCAGACGGCCGCGGGCATCGGGCAGCATCGGCCGGTAGCCAGCGTCCACCAGGCGGTAGCCCTGCACGGAGTAATTGACGACGCCCACCGGCTCGAAGGTCTTGACGATCAGGTATTCGGCAATACCGGCGCGGCGGTAGATCTCGACCTTGTCGGTCTCATCGCCGTCCTGGTAGGGGGAGACCACTTCGATCACCAGGCTCGGCCGTGTCCCTTCCGTGGGCACATGGAAGGCCTGGCGTGGTCGATCACGATCCCGGATGTCCGGGATCACGGCGACGTCGGGGGCCGGCTCCTTGAGGCCGGGCATGCCCCACTTGATCTTGACGTCGCTGTAGACCGCGCGGGTCGGGTCGTTGCGGAAGTGATGGCGCAGCCGCGCGGCCAGGTCGATGACGCAGAAGTCGTGCTCCGTCCCCTGGATCAAGTGGTCGCCCTCCTGCGGGTCGAGGAAGGCGTCCGGCGGCAGCGGCTCCTCGCGATAGCCGCGGGAGCCGTCCGGCCGGCGCACCGGCACCTCGCGCCAACCGGGCGGCGCCGATTCGTGCTCGACGGAGATCGCATGCGGCTGCATGGCACTGCCTCCAGGCTCCAGTCGGGGTGGATGTATGCCTCAGTATAGCAACGAGGTTTTCTCGCGCGCCGCCGCGCTGGCGCGCTTCATGCGCGATGCAGCGGTCAGAGCACCAGCTCGTTCGCGCCCAGAATAGCCATCAGGATGGACACGATGATGCCAGCGATGACGATGCCGAGGCCGATGATCAGCACCGGCTCCAACAGGGTCAGCATGCGCTGCACGCTGGCGCGGGTTTCGCGGTCGAAGATGTCGGCCACCTTGGCGAGCATCGCATCCAGGGTGCCGGATTCCTCGCCGACGCGGATCATCTGCAACGCCAGCTCCGGCAGCACCTGCCGGGTGGCCATGGGCTCGGCGAGGCCGCGGCCGTGCTTCAAGCCGTCGGCAACCTCGTTTAGCCCCTCGCCGATCTTGCGGTTGTCCACCACCTCTTTCGCCAAATTCAAACCGGAGAGCAGCGGTAGGCCGTTCTTGAGCAGGGTCGAGAGGGTGTGACAGAAACGGGCGGTCTCCATTTTCCAGATGAGATCACCCAACAGCGGCAGCGCCATGACCCAATAGTCGAAGCGTCGTCGGTTGTCCGGATTCATGAGCCAGCGCTCGAGAAGCAAAGCGATGACGGCCACAGCCACCAGCAGCGCCCACCAGTAGCCGCGGACGATCTCCCCGGCGCCGACGACGATGCGCGTCGGCAGCGGCAGGGCCGCACCCATGTCATCGAACAGCACGGTGAACTGCGGCACCACGAATACCAGCAGCAGGATCACCGACAGCCCGGCGACGAAGAGCAGGATGGACGGATAGACAAGGGCCGAGGTCACGGTACCGCGCAGCTCGGCGCTGCGCTCCAGGTAGTCCGCGAGCCGAAGCATGACCTCGTCCACGGCGCCGCTGGCCTCGCCGGCGCGCACCATGTTGACGTAGAGCTTCGGGAACTGGCCGTCCTGGGCCTCCAGCGCCGTGGACAGGGTAGAGCCGCCGCGGACCCGGTCCTGAAGGTCCGCTAGCACCCGCACCACATGCTCCTCTGTGGTGAGCCCGGCCAGCACGGTCAGCGCACGGTCCAGCGGCAGGCCGGCCTGCAGCAGCGTCGCCAGCTGGCGAGTGACGATCTCCACGTCCTTGGCCGACAGGCGCTTGCGCCGGCGCCGTGCGAGCGTCGCCGTGAGGCCGCCGGCGGAGCGGGTCTGTAGAGGGATCAGCCCTTCGGCCTGAAGGTGGGCGACTAGTGCGCCCTCGTCCAGGGCCTCCTGCTCGCCCTCGACCTCTTCGCCGTCGAGCTTGACTGCTTTGTAGAAATAGCGGGGCATGTCGGTGCAGCAATGCTGCTCGGCTGTGGGCGCCAGCGCGCTACCGGACGTCCCACGGGTTGATCAGTCGGACACCCGTCGGCCGAAAATCTTCGACATCACGGGTGGCAACCGCCATGCGTTGCGCCAGCGCGATGGCCGCGATCTGGCCGTCGCCGACCCGGACGCTTCGCCCGGCGCGCTCCGCAGCAGCGACGGCAAAGCCGTAGCGCTCCGCCGCCGGGACATCGAATGCGAAGGTGCGGCCGGCGAATCGCCGCCGCGTCTCCTCCCAGAAGCGCAGCAGACTGAGGCGGCGCCTGCCTTCGGCCAGACGCTCGATGCCATAGCGCAGCTCCGCCAAGGCGACGCTCGGCAAGCTGAGGTGCGGCTCGTTACTCCGCCAGCCAATCGACCACTTGCGGCGCTGGCCGTGGCTTGGTGAGCTCTGAGAGCACGTTCGTGTCGAGCAGGATCACAGCTCGACGGGACTCTGCTGCTCGTGCTGTTCCGCAATCAGGGGCTCGATATCCGCACCGGGCTCCAGCAGCGCGATCAGGTCGTGCGGAAAGCGTACGGCAGACGTGGGTTGCGGCGCGCCTGCTGCCTGGTCCAGCAGGCTGCGCACATGGGCCTCAAGGCTTCGGCCGCTGGCGACCGCCTGCTGGCGGAGCCTGGTTTTGGTTTCCTCGGACAGGTTGCGTACCGTGATGCTGGTCATGACAAGGCCCTTTACGCCGTTCGTCACCGCGAATGATTGCATGCAATCATTTCCTCGACAAGCAGACTGATGGCGGCACAGCATCATCGCACCCCCGCGCGGCTGCACGTCCAGCTGCCAATCCATCAGTCATCCGCCACGGACGCCACCCGCAGGACCTCTTCCACGGTCGTGTGCCCGGCGGCGGCCTTGCGTAGGCCGTCTTGGTACATGGTGAGCATGTCCTGCTCGATGGCGATGCGCTGGACTTCGGTGGCCGTCGCGTGGTTGAGCACGGCCTGGCGGATGCGGTCGGTCATCACCAGCACCTCGGCGATGACCAGTCGGCCGCGGTAGCCGCTGCCTTGACAGGCGTCGCAGCCGCGCGGGTGGTAGAGCATGAGATCGGACTCGTCGACGCCGGGCAGGCTCAGGAAGCGCGCCGCCATCTCCGGGCGCGGGCGGAAGGGCTCACGGCAGTCGGGGCAGAGCCGGCGCACCAGGCGCTGGGCGAGGATGCCGTTGATGGTGCTGGTGAGCAGGTAGTCCTCCACACCCATGTCCAGCAGGCGGGTGACGCCGCTGGCGGCATCGTTGGTGTGCAGGGTGGACAGCACGACGTGGCCGGTGAGGGCGGACTGCACGGCGATGCGGGCTGTCTCCAGGTCGCGCATCTCGCCCACCATGATGACGTCCGGGTCCTGGCGCACGATGGCGCGCAGGGCATGAGCGAAGGTCATGCCGATGCTGGCCTTCACGGGGATCTGATTGATTCCGGCTACCTGGTATTCCACCGGGTCCTCGACGGTGATGATCTTGCGCGCCTCGGTGTTGAGCCGCGACAGGGCCGTGTAGAGCGTGGTGCTCTTACCGCTGCCCGTGGGGCCGGTGACCAGGAAGATGCCGTAGGGCTGCTCCAAGATTTCGAGCACCCGCTCCCGCGGCGGGCCGTCGAAGCCGAGCGCATCGAAATCGAAGCGCACGGATTCCTTGTCCAGCAGGCGCATGACCACGCTCTCGCCGAACATGGTGGGCACCGTGGACACGCGCAGGTCCAGCTCCTTGCCCTGGATGCGCAGCGGAATGCGACCGTCCTGGGGCAGGCGGCGCTCGGCGATATTGAGCTTGGCCATGATCTTGATGCGGGAGATCACGGCGGCCGTGGAGCGCACCGGCGGCGATTCGGTCTCTTTGAGGATGCCGTCGATGCGGTAGCGCACCTTGAGCTCATCGGCGAAGGGCTCGATGTGCACGTCCGATGCGCGCGACTCCACCGCCCGCTGCATGATCTGGTTCACCAGCCGGATCACCGGCGCCTCACTGGCGAGGTCGCGCAGGTGCTCGATGTCCTCTTCGGAGAAGTTGCCGAGGTCGGCATCCATGTCCGCGTCCGCCTCGGCGGGCTCGGGGGTCTCGTACAGGCGCTCCAGCGCCGCCTCGATCTCCGTCGGCAGGCCCACGCGCAGCCGCGCCGGCCGCCCCGCCGCCATTTCCACGGCGCGCACGGCGGAGTCGTCCACCGGGTCGGCGACCGCCAGCTCCAGGGCGTCGGCGTGCTCGCGCAGCGGCACCATCCGCACGTCTTTGAGAAAGCGCAGACTGAGCTCGTCCTCCGCCACCGGGGCATCCGGATAGTCCTCGGCGGCGATAAGGTCCAGATCCAGCACCGCCGCATAGGCCGCCGCCATGTCGCGGTCCGACACCAGGCCGAGGCGCACGAGCATGGTGCGCAACGGCTCGGCGCCGTCGTCGGCGAGCTTGCGGGCACGGGCCAGATCGCCGTCGGAGAGCTTGCCGTGGCTGCGCAGATAGGCGATCACGCCCGCCTCCGGCGTATCCGCGGCCGCGGCCGGGACGCCAGCCATGGCCGCCGGCATGTCGCCCTCTGCCGCGATCTGCTGGCCCGGTGCTGTGCCGGCACCGAGGTCCGGCGCCGGCGCTGCGTGGTCGACAGCCACCGACGGCGCCTCGGCGACCTCGCCGCCCGCGTCTTCGGCGGGCGCTTGACCTTCATCGGGCTGATGCCACGGCTGCAGCGCAGTGCGCTCCGCCGCCCCGGCCTGTGCCTGGGCGAGTCCCAGCTCAGCGGCTGCCGGTTGCTCCGCGAGATCCGCGTCGGCGGTCTCGGTCGGCTCGGGCGGCGGCCCGGCCGGGTCGACAAGCGCATCCGGCGTCGCGGGAGCGGGCGCCGATCCTGTGTTGGCGCGCCGCTGCGCCTGCCGCTGGCGGTACTCGGCCTCTCGGGCTTCGAGCGAGGCGGCGTCCAGCAGCTCGTCCTCGAAGTCCAGGTTCAGATCGATGCTCGGCTCCGGGGGGGCGCCGGCGTCGGACATGCTGTCGATGTCGAGATCGTCGTCGAACATCGGATCGGTGGCCGCGGGGGGCCGGTCTTGCTGGCGCTGCCGGCGATGGAGGACATCAGACATGAGTCGCCTCGGGCATTTCCACGGGTCGCGGTGCGGCGTCGGCCTGCCATTGCGGAACGACCTCCCGCAAACGGGCCGTGAGTGCCGCAGTGTCGCACTGCTCGATACAGGCTTCCAAGCCGGCTCGCCAAGCGGCGACCGCATCGGCGTCGGCGGCTTCGCGCCGGGCGATACGAATCTTCGGGTGCAGGGTTTCGGCGAGCGCTTCGACGTCGTAGAACAGCTCCTCGAAGCGCTTCTCCCCGGGACGCATGCCAATGTAGCGGATCTCGATGTCATGGCCGGGCTCGCATCCCGCCAGGCGGATCATGTGCTCGGCCATGTCGCGGATCTTCACGGGCTGCCCCATGTCCAGCACGAAGATCTCGCCGCCGGCGCCGATGACCGCCGCCTGCATGATGAGCTGGCAGGCCTCGGGGATGGTCATGAAGTAGCGCTCGACGTCGGGGTCGGTGACGGTCACGGGTCCGCCGCGCTCGATCTGGCGCTGAAACAGGGGCACGACACTGCCGGCAGAGCCAAGCACATTCCCGAAGCGCACGGTCATGAACCGCGTGCTCGAGCCCGCCGCCAGACCCTGACAGAGGATCTCCGCGGCGCGCTTGCTCGCGCCCATGACGTTGGCCGGATTCACCGCCTTGTCGGTGGAGATGAGCACGAAGCGCTCCGCACCATGACGGCGCGCAGCCTCGGCGACGACACCAGTGCCGAGGACATTGTTGCGCACCGCCGCGCGCAATTGGTCTTCCAGCAGGGGCACATGCTTGTAGGCGGCCGCATGGAAGACGATCTGCGGGCGCTCGCGCGCGAACAGGGCATGGACGCCGGTGCGGTCGCCCACATCCAGCAGATAGCGCCCGAGGCCCAGGGTCGGATGGTACTCAGCGAATTCCTGCTCCATGCGGTAGAGGTTGAACTCGCAATTGTCCAGCATCAGCAGCCGTCGCGGCGCCGCCGCCACCACCTGCCGGCAGAGCTCGGCGCCAATGGAGCCGCCGGCCCCGGTGACCAGCACCACCCGGTCCGCGAGCCCGTCGCGCAGCCCGGCCCAGTCCAGGGTCACCGGGTTGCGGCCAAGCAGATCCTCGATGGAGACGGGGCGCAGCTGGTTGATGCTGACCTGGCCGGTCATCAGGCTCTCCAGCTGCGGCACGGTGCGAAGGGGCTTGCCGGCGGCCTCGCACAGACCCACCACCCGCTGCATCTCCGCCGTCGTGGCGCTGGGGATGGCGAGCAGGATCAGATCGATGGCGAGCTGCTCGCACAGCTCCGGGATCAGCTGCGTACCGCCGCGAATGGGCACGCCATGGATGTCGGCACCATGGCGGCGGAGCTTGTCGTCGACGAAGGCCACCGGCTCGTAGCGGCGCGCACCAGCGCGGCGCATGTCGCGCACGAGCATCTCGCCGGCGCGCCCGGCGCCGACGATCAGCACCCGCTCGCCGCTGCCGAGGGATAGGCGATGGTCCTTGAGCCAGCGGTACAGCACCCGCGGGCCGGCGAGCAGCACCAATTGGAACAGCAGGAACAACAGCGGCACCGAGCGCGGCAGGTTCGCGCTGCGATTGATGACGAACAACACCACCACGACGGCGAGCGTGGTGGCGGCAACGGCCTTCAGGATGCGCAGCAGATCCGGCAGGGAGGCGAAGCGCCAAACGCCGCGGTAGAGCCCGAAGGTCCAGTACAAGACGGCGCACAATGCCATCACCACCGGCAGCATCTGCACGGCCGTCCCCAGGAACTCCGCCGGGATGTGCTCGAAGTTGAAGCGGGTCCAGTAGGCCAGCAGCCAGGCCACCGGCACCATCAGCAGGTCGTGTGCGAAGGCGGCGGTGCGCGAGCGCAGGCGATCCACCCAGGGCGTCATCGCGGCGGCATCCTCAGGGTCGGTCCGGCGCCGCGGATTGACCACGCTCGACCAAGTCGACCCGCAGATGCACCAGACCGTAGAGGCCGGCCCAGCCCGCAAGCAGCAGCCATTGCTCCGGCGCCGTCAGATCGCGGGCGCCGATGGCGCTGGCCGCGGCGGCTCCCATCAGCACATAGGCCCAAAAGAGGGTTCGCCGCGTGGACCAACCGGCCAGCACCAGGCGCTGGTAGTGATGCTCCCGGTGGGCCTGCCACACGGGCGCACCCCGTGCGAGGCGGCGCAGCAGGGTCCAGGTGGCGTCCACCAGGAAGGGCGAGAAGACCAGCAGGCCGAGCCAAAGCGGAAACAGGCCGCGGCCGGCACCCCAGAGCAGAAGCACGGCCGCCCAGAAGCCGAGCACCGTCGAGCCGACGTCGCCGAGGAAAATCCCGGCCCGCGGCAGGTTGTGCACCAGGAAGCCGCCGGCGGCAGCGGCGATGACCGCTGCCACCAGGGCGTAGTCCGCCGCGCCGGCGAGCATGCCGAGCACCGCCAGTGCACCGAAGCCGATGACCGCCATGCCGCCGGCGAGACCATCCATGCCGTCCATGAAGTTGTACAGGTTGATGATCCAGACAATCAGCACGAGGGTCAGGGCCGGCGCCAGCCAGCCGGGCAGCAGCAAGCCGCCGAGCCCCGGGAGGCCGAGCGCGCGCCAGGCGACGCCCGCGACCAGCGCCAGAGCCGCGGCCGTCAGCTGTGCCGCGAGCCGATAGCGCGCCGGCACGTGGTGATGGTCGTCCAACAGGGACACGCCCGCCAGTAGGGCGGTGGCGAGCACCAGGGACGCGACAGACCAGCCGGCAGCGGGGGCCAGCAGCCAGGGCAGGGTGAGCGCCAGTCCGCCGGCGGCGCCGAGCAAGACGCCGACGCCGCCCGTACGCGGGACCGGCGCTTGGTGAAGGGAGCGCTCGTTGGGCTGATCGAGGATGCGCAGCAGCAAGAGCCGGTTGCGCCGCAGCAGCCAAACCACAGACGCGGCTACCAGCAAGGCCAGCACTGGCGCGGCGATACCGATAGCGAGCGGCAATAGCGTGTCGGGTGCCACCGCCGAAGACAGGGTCGCCGCGTGGGCTTGCATGCACCGCCCCGCCGCGTCAGTGCGGGCGCATCAGCTTGGACTCCACCGTGTCGCGCTCTGCCCGGCCTGCCAGCAGCTCGATCAGGTGCAGGGCGAAGTCCATCGCCGTCCCCGGCCCGCGAGAAGTGACCACCTTGCCGTCGGTGACCACCGGCTCCTCGCTGAGGCGAATACCCGGGTGCTTATCGGTGTCCAGCGCGCCGGGGAAGCTCGTCGCCGTGCGGCCCTCCAGCAGGCCGGCGTCGGCGAGCACCAGTGGTGCTGCACAAACGGCGGCACACCAACGGCCCTGCTCGGCGTGGCGGGCGAGCAGCCGGTGCAGGCGCTCATCGGCATTCAGGTTGGTGGCGCCCGGCAGACCGCCGGGCAGCGCCACCATGTCGAAGTCCTCGCCGACGACGGCGTCCAAGGTGGTCTCGGGCACGAGCACCGTGCCGCGGCTCGCCTGCACCGGCGCTGCATCCAGGCCGGCGGTGATCACCTCGATGCCGGCGCGGCGCAGCAGGTCGATGATGGTGACGGCTTCGAGCTCTTCGCAGCCTTGGGCCAGGGGCACCAATACCCGGGTCATTGCGGATCGCCTCCTCCGCCTGCGGCGGTCGTGGCTGTTGTGGGGGTCGGACGGGGGATCATTCGCGCTTGGCCGCGGCGCCGCGGAAGAGGTTCAGCCCCTTCAGCACATTGAGCGCCTCGGCCAGCTGGTAGTCCTCGGCCACCAGCGGCGCATCGTCGTCCTGCTCGCCTTCGCCGACGGCCTCGCCGTTCTCAGGGTCTTCGAGATGGCGCATGAGGTCCGCCTCTTTGAGCGGCGCCACGTCCGGCTCGTCTTCCAGCGCGACCTTGCCGCGCACCAGCTCGATGTCCGGCTCGATACCCAGCGCCTGGATGGAGCGCCCGGACGGTGTGTAGTAGCGTGCCGTCGTGAGCTTGAGCGCGGTGCGATCGTCGATGGGCACGATGGTCTGCACCGAGCCTTTGCCGAAAGTCTTCTCCCCCATGATCACGGCGCGGCCCTGGTCCTGCAAAGCGCCGGCGACGATCTCCGACGCCGACGCGCTGCCGCTGTTGACCAGCACCGCCAGCGGCGCTCCGTCGAGCACGTCGTCGGGGCCGGCCTTGAACTCGAGCTTATTGTCTTCGTCGCGGCCCTGCGTGTAGACGATGAGGCCGCTGTCGAGGAAGGCGTCGCTGACGCCGACGGCGGCGTTGAGGACACCGCCGGGGTTGTTGCGCAGGTCCAGCACCACGCCCTTGAGACCGTCGCTGTTGTCGGACTTGAGCTCGGCGACCGCTTCCAGCAGGTCTTCGGTGGTGCCGGCCTGGAAGTTGGAGACCCGCAGATAGCCGTAGCCGGGGTCGAGGGTACGGCTCTTGACGCTCGCGACCTTGATGACATCCCGGACGATGCTGACCTGAAGCGGGTTGCCCTCGCCCTCGCGCACCACCGTCAGCTCGATCTCCGAGCCGGGCTTGCCGCGCATCATGGTGACGGCCTCGCTCAGGCTCAGGCCTTTCACGGGCTTGCCGTCGATGCGCACGATCAGGTCGCCGGCGCGAATGCCAGCCCGGGCCGCCGGGGTATCGTCGATGGGAGCGATGACCTTCACGAAGCCGTCTTCCAGGCCAACCTCGATGCCGAGGCCGCCAAACTCCCCCGTGGTGCCGACGCGAAGCTCGCGGTAGGCATCCGGGTCGAGATAGGAGGAGTGTGGATCCAGACCCCCCAGCATGCCGCGGATGGCGCTGGCGAGGAGCTCGCGGTCCTCCACGTCCTCGACATAGTCGCTCTTGATGCGGCCGAAGACTTCCGCGAAGGTGCGCAGATCGTCCAGCGGCAGGGTGTTGCCGTCCTCGGCGGCCGTGTCTGCGGCGGTATCTTCCGTGTCGGCAGCATCCGTAGCGCCATCCTCGGGCGCATCGCTCGGGCTCGCCTCGCCGTCGTCCGACTGCTCGGTGACAGCCGGGCTGGCGGGGGTTTTCGCGTCGCTCGGGCCGTTGGCATCAGCGGCCGGTGCATCGGCGGCGTCCGCCGGCGGCAGCTCTGTTGGCGGGGCCACGGGTGCCGGTGGCTGATGCGGCGCTGCCTGCGCTTGTGTCGTGAACGGCGTGTCCATCGGGGCTTGGCCCGCGCGCGCTGGGGTGGGGCGCGCGGGCGTCTCGCCCGCCGACAGCGGCAGGGCGCTCACGGTGAGCGCACCGAGCAGGGCAGCCAGGGCTGCGGCCGGCGCGCGATGGGATAATTGGGACATGGGCGTCTCGGGGCGCATCTGGTGCTGGTCAGGTCAGTTTGAATCTCGTCACGCCGGCGGCGCAGGGCGTGCGTCTCGGCGATGCTGTGCGGAGTTAGAAGCGCGGCCGGCGCGGGTGTTCCGCGTTGTGCACCCGAGCCGTTGTGCATGCCCAAGTGGCGGCGGCATCCGGCCACTCAGCCGGAGTCCGAGGCCAGCCAAGGGGCCGGATCGACGGGCGCACCCTCGCGACGAAGCGCGAAGTATAGCCTCCCGGCCGCCACAACCGCGTCAATGCGATCTATATCGGTGCTGGAAACGGTTCCGGAAAGGGCCAGGACATCGCCGGGATCCACCCATTCGCCGACTTCTTTGAGCAGCGCTTGGTTGTGGCCGTAGAGGGTCATGTAACCGTCGCCGTGGTCGACGACGACCAGTAGGCCGAAGCCACGCAGCCAGTCGGCATAGACCACTTGGCCATGGTGCACCGGGAAGACCTCGCTGCCCACGGGTGCGGCGAACAACACTCCGTCGGCATGCAAGTCCCCAGGGCTTGCCTTGCCGGCAAAAGGGCGCACCAGGCGGGCGTCGGTGATGGGCGGTGGCAATTGGCCGCGGCGGTGATGAATGGCCTCCTCGGTGATCGCGATCTCGTCGGCGATTTTGGCCCGCGCGCGCAGCTTGGCCACCACCGCGCGCAGGGCGGCGGCGTTGGCGTCCAGCTCGGCGACCTCTGCCCGGTCGTCGGCAATGGCCGTCTCGAGGTCCGCGAGCACGGCACGGCGGGCCCGGCTCGCGGCCTGCAACGCCGTCTGTGTGCGGCGCTCCTGGGCCGCCAGAGCCGCCAGCCGATCGGCTTCGCGCCCGGCCTCCCGCCGCAGATCTGCCAGCGCCCGGCCCAGGCGCTCGACGTCCGCCATGCGCGCGGCGCGCAATCGGCCCACAGCGCGGAAGTAACCGAGCTGACGCCCGGCTCGCGCAGGATCCTGTTGATTCAGCAACAGACGCAGCCGGTCACCAGGCCCCACGGCGTAAGCGGCGCGGATCAACGCCCTGAGCTGCTGGCGCACGGCGGCGAGCTCGGCGCGGGCCCCTGCCAGGCGCTCATCCAGATCGGCCACCAGGGCTTTTTGGTCGGCATGGCGCTCGGCGAGGTCGCGCACCGTACGGGCGAGAGCGGCGATATCGCGGTCGTTGCGCTCGAGCTCGGCGTAGAGCGCGTCCCGGTAGGCTTCGCGGTCCGTGAGCGTCTCGCGCAAGCCGGCAAGCCGAGCCTCGGCGGCGCGCAGCTCCGCCTCCTGCACTTCCAGCGGCTGGCCCTGCAAGGACGCCGCCGGCGCCGCGCCGTCACCGGCGCCGCCCGCCGCATCGGCGCCCGGCATCGCTGCGAGCAAGCCAAGCATTAGCCAGGCCGCCGCCACCCCGCCCATGCGCCCTGGAGCCCTGGTGTCGGCAGCCGCGGATACGCCGCGGACCGCGCCGGCAGGGATCTGCTTGGCAACCCGAAAGTTTATTATCGTTTGATGATGGATTGATATAGAATCCGAGTCCATGATGTCCGATGCTCCCGCCACGCCCAATCCAGTGCTGAACGAAGCGCGCCATGACGACGATGTCGAGCTGTTCGCAGACGATGCCGACATTGAGCGCGCGTCGCGCTCGCTCAAGGCCATGTCGCACCCGCTGCGGCTCAAAATCCTCTGCACCCTGGGCGCCGAAGAGGTGAGCGTCCAGGACATCGTCGAGCACGTGGGCACCTCGCAGAGCAACATCTCGCAGCACCTCGCTATCCTGCGTGACAAGGGCATCCTCGCCTCGCGCAAGGACGCCAACCGGGTGTACTACCGTGTCGGCGATGCCCGCACGCTACAGCTCATCGGCATGATGCGGGAAGTCTTCTGCCACCACGCGCGCTGAGCGCCCAACCCCGGCCGCCAGCACCGGCGGTCGAGATGACGGCCCGCGCGCACGTCTTTATACTCCCTGCTCCCTAGCAAAACCATTCCGCTCGGGCCGCCCAAGAGGCCCGAGATCAACCCGCACGGCTCGTCCCAATGCAGGCACAGATGATCGAGTTCATGGGCAACCATTGGGTGTTGTTCATGGCCCTGGGCGTGATCCTCGGGCTGCTCACCTACAACCTTCTGGTCGGTGACAAAGGCTCCGTCGACCCAGTGGCCGCCACCGCGCTCATCAACCAGCAAGATGCCGCCGTGGTGGACGTGCGCCCGGCCGCCGACTTCGCGAAGGGCCACATCCTGCACGCCACGAATATCCCGATGAACGGGTTCAAGAATCAAACCGGTGCGCTGGCCAAGTACAAGGATAAGCCCATCATCGTCACTTGCCGCTCCGGGTCGCAATCCCAAGCCGCCTGCCATGTGCTGCGCAAAGCGGGCTTCCCGGACGTCTACAATCTCAAGGGCGGCGTCCTCGCCTGGGAGAGCGCCAACCTCCCGCTGACACGCAAGAAGCGCTGAGGCAGCTCGCCGCTGCGCAAGCGCTCGCGTTCCGCCGCCGCAATCGGAGCACGCCACCGGAGCATCTGACCATGGCCGAAGACACCCAAGCCCAGGGCGGCGCCGAGCGCCAGTTCGCGCTGCGCACGATCTACATCAAGGACCTCTCTTTCGAGTCGCCGAACGCCCCCGAGGTCTTCCAGGGCGAGTGGAAGCCGGAGACCTCGCTGCACATGGACATCAAGGTGAGCCAGCTAGAGGCGCAGACGCACGAGATCGTGCTCACCATCACGGTGACGGCCAAGGCCGGCGACAAGACCGCCTACTTGGTGGAGGTTCAGCAAGCCGGTATCGTCGCCGCCCAGGGCTTCGAGCAGCAGGAATACGGGCCGCTGTTCTACGTCTACTGCCCGAGCATCCTCTTTCCCTATGCCCGCCAAGCGGTCACGGACGTGGTTGCCAAGGGCGGCTTCCCGCAGCTGGTGCTCCAGCACATCAACTTCGACGCCATCTATGCCCAGAAGGTTGCCGAGAAGCAGCAGCAGGAAGGCGCCGGCGGCGACGGCCAGCCCACCACCCATTGAGGCGGTGTCATGACCGAGCAGCCGCAGGAGCAGATCGCCGTGCTCGGCGCCGGTTCCTGGGGTACGGCGCTCGCGTTGCTGCTCTGCCGTAACGGTCACGGCGTGCGCCTGTGGGGGCACGATCCCGCCCACATCGACGCGCTGGCGCACGACGGCGAGAACCGCAGCTTCCTGCCGGGCTTTCCCCTGCCCGCAGCACTCGCCCCAATGGCGACGCTCGACGAGGCGCTGGACGGCGCCACGGCCGTGCTGGTGGTGGTCCCGAGCCAGTTCTTCGGCACTGTGCTCGCCCAGCTGGCGCCGGTGCTGCCCGCCGACCTCGGCCTCGCCTGGGCCACCAAGGGCTTCGAGCCCGACAGCGGCCGGCTGCTGCACGAGGTGGCACTGGAGCAGCTCGGCCCGCGGGAGCTCGGCATCCTGTCGGGACCCACCTTCGCGCGCGAAGTCGCCGGGGGTCTGCCCACCGCTATCGCCGTCGCCGCCTCGGCCCCGGCCTATGCGCAGCGCCTTGCGGACCTGGTGCATGCGCCCCGCTTCCGGGCGTACACCCAAAACGATCTCGTCGGCGTGCAGGTGGGCGGTGCCGCCAAGAACGTCGTCGCCATCGCCACGGGCATCGCCGATGGGCTTGGGTTCGGTGCCAATACCCGCGCCGCGCTCATCACCCGAGGACTCGCGGAAATCATCCGCCTCGGCGAAGCCTTGGGCGCCCGCCGCGAGACCTTCATGGGCCTCGCCGGACTTGGTGACTTGGTGCTCACCTGCACCGATGATCAATCCCGCAATCGCCGCCTGGGGCTGGCGCTGGCGGCCGGCAAGCCGGCGGCGGATGCCATGGCGGAGATCGGCCAGGAGGTGGAGGGCGTGGTGACGGCGCGGGCGGTGCATGCGATGGCCGCTAAGCATGGCGTCGACATGCCCATCTCCGATGAAGTCCATGCCGTCCTGTACGAGTCGCGCACACCGGGCGAAGCCACCCGACGACTCCTGGAGCGCGCCAGCAAGTCCGAAGTGGATCACTGAGTCAGCCATCGCCGTGGACGATGCCTGGACGCCGCTTGTCAGCACCGGGTCTCAGCGCCAGATCTCAGCGCCGGCGAATCCGCACTGGCGCCAGGCTTCGTAGACCACCACGGCGACTGCATTGGACAGATTCAGGCTGCGGCTCTCGGGCCGCATGGGCAGGCGCAGCCGCTGCGCGGGCGCCAGCCCATCCAGCACCGCCTGCGGCAGCCCGCGGGTCTCGGCCCCGAACAGCAGCGCGTCACCCGGTTGGTAGCGGCAATCGGCATAGTGGGCTCGCCCACGAGTGCTGAAGGCCAGGAGTCGGCGCCAGCGTACGGCCTCGGCGCAGGCCGCCAGGGAGTCGTGAACCCGCACCTCGGTATATTCCCGGTAGTCCAGCCCGGCCCGGCGCAGGCGTCGGTCGTCCAGCTCGAACCCGAGCGGGCCGACCAAGTGCAGCGCGGCCCCGGTGTTGGCGCAAAGCCGAATCACGTTGCCGGTGTTGGGCGGAATCTCGGGCTGATGCAGAATGACGTGGAACATGGGGCTCGGCGGCATCCCCCCGCGGCTGTGCCAAGTGCTGCGCCCGTGCTGCGCTAGACGATTGACCATCATCCGCCAAAGCGTGGTATATTAATAGTTCTGCATATTCCGGACCGGACAGCTGCACCGGAGCGCTCGCCCGAAGGTGTGCCCGATAGCGCACGCCAGAGAGCAAGCGAGAGCGCACCTGGCCGCTGGCCGACTCGGCTGAATCATCCGAAGACCCGATGGGGAGACGACCATGAGCGACATCGCTGCGCTGAAGCAAGAAAAGCAGGAGCTGATCGACAAGATGCTGGAGATGCAGAAGCAGTTCATCGATCACGAGCACGAGCACGGCGTGTCCGGCAAGGATTACTGGGCCTCCAGCGAGGGCCTGCTCGCGAGCTACCGCCAAGAGTACATGGATATGGCCAATCGCGTCGTGGACATCGCCCACGAGATCGTCGGCTCCAACCGCCTCTGATACAGCACGCATCCCAGCCGCGCGCTTGCGCGAGCGCGTACACCTGCGTTCCTGCGTTCCTGCTTGCGCAGACGCGCGAATGGGGATCGGCACGACTCGAAAGACCCCGCTGCGGCTTAGGCACAGCGGGGTTTTTTGAGCTGAGCCACCGCGCTAGCGCCCTCCGGCGGCCCCGCCTCAGTGCAGCAGGCCGGTCCAGCGCTCGCGATATTCGCCCTCGAAGAAGAACTCCGACTCGCCGAAGGCGGGCTTGAGCTCATCCAGCCAAGTCGCCTGCGGGTCGAACTGCGCGAAGAACGGCCGGTTGACCCAGTCCGGGTTGCGGGCCTGTAGGAAGCGCAGCACGAACACCTTCTCGCCCGCCACTTCCGTGACGCCCGTGATCTCGACCTTGCCCGGGCCGGCGCTCATGCTCGGCCCGCGGACGGTGCGCGCCAGGCCCGACACCTGTTGGATCGCCTCGCGGTAGACCTCCCAAGCACGCACCAGCGGCACCTTGAAGTGGTGGTGGGCGCCGGTATCACGCTCCACGAACATGTAATAAGGGATGACGCCCAAGCGCACTTGCTGGCGCCAGAGCGGCGCCCAGGCATCGGGGTCGTCGTTGATGTGGGCGAGCAGCGGGCCCTGGCTTCGAACCTCCGCGCCGGTGGCGCGGATGCGCTCGATGGCCCGCTCGCAAATGTCCGTGTCCATCTCGCGCCAGTGGTTGAAGTGCGCCATCAATGCCACATGCTTGCCGGCGGCCACCAGCCGCTCCAGCAGCGCCAGCAGGGCATCGCTGTCCGGATCTGTCACGAACCGATAGGGCCAGAAGCTCAGCGCCTTGGTGCCAAGACGGATGGTTTGGACATGATCGAAGTCCCGGTGGAGCAAGGGCTCCAGATAAGTCTCAAGGTGGCGGGTCTTCATGACCATGGGGTCACCGCCGGTGACCAGCAGGTCGGTGACGCAACGATGCTGGCGCAGGTAGGCGTGCAGGCCCTCGGCCTCGTTGGTGGCGATGCGCAGCTCCTTATCGCCGACGAACTGCGCCCAGCGGAAGCAGAAACTGCAATACGCGTGGCAAGTCTGCCCCTGGCTGGGGAAGAACAGGACCGTCTCGCGGTACTTGTGCTGTAAGCCTGTGACCACGTCGCCGTTGGGCAGGCGCGGCGTATTGAGCTCGCGCTGACCGGCTGGATGCGGGTTCAGCTCCTCGCGGATCCGCGCCACGGTGGCATCGAGCTCGGCTTCCACGGTACTTGGACCTATGTTGGAGCTGGCGTCGCGGCGCAGCAGGTCGGCGACCTGCGCATAGTGCTCCGGCGACAGCATCCCGGGCTGGGGGAAGGTGAGCTGGAAGATCGGGTCATCCGGCACATTGGCCCAGTCGATGAGTCGCTCGATGACGTATTCGTTCACCCGAAAGGGCAACACCGTCGAGACGACCTTCATCGCAAAACGCTGGTCCGCCGGTAGATGGCGAATCGCGGTGATGCGATCGAGGTCGCGCTGTGTGTAGACACGGAAGGGCCGTCCCTGTTCGGGCACACTGGCACCGATCTCGCCCGTCTGGAGCAGGTTTGTTGCGGTCATGGTCGTTTCTCCTTCCTGCAGTGTCAGCCCGGCGACCGCAGCGGACAGTCCTGCGTGCTCGCAGTGCTGCGCGCGACGTTGCGGTGGTGGGCTTCGAGAGCACCCGCGGTGCCGGATCTGTGCCCGGTGCGAACCCGAGGTGTCGGGAGTCCCGCGAAACGGCGGGTGGGTGGCAGGCAGTCTAGTCGTGTTTCACCGAGGCTTTGTCACGATCCAGTGACAGCGCTCGGCGAGGGTCCCTTATGTGACCCTACAGGGTAGCACAAGCCTCTGGCTCGACAACACTCCCAGTCGCGGCTATCAGCGTCGAGATCGGCCGTCCGTCCAGGGGTCTGCTTGGCCGGTTGGCGTTGCCAGGGCGGCGGGCTCTTGGTGGTGGCTGCGTGCTGGTGGGCCGTCGTGGTGGGCCCTCGCCGCGGCGCTGGCTATTCGTCGCGGATGTGGCGTTGGTACTTGGGGACGTCGTGCATCTTGAGCTCGATGGCGCTGCCGCTCGCCACCAAATCCGGCGCCTCGCCTTGGAAGTGCAGCTCGACCCGGATAGCACCCCGACTGGACAGAGGCAGCGGGATCATATCCCGGTAGGTGTAGATGTTGTCATCGATGTCCCCGCCCGCGCAGGCGAGCGGCCCTTCTGGCACCGGCCCGTCCAGCTCCGGTGCATCCAAGAGCAAGTCGCCGCTCTGCCACCAGAGTGTCTTCTCGGCCGATCCGGTCATGGTCTTGATGATGACGGCCCGCGAGAAGTGAATCCGCAGGCGCTCCGCGGTGTGCTCGATGCTGTCGATGTGAGAGTCGGCGAGCTGGATGCTGCTGCTGTCCATGATTGTTCTTACTGTCTACGAACCTGTGGCGGCGGCCTCGATGATGGGGAGATGTCGATGCCGAAGGCCCGGCATTCAACCCGGACACGGCCCACAGGCGCGGCTCAACACCCGGGCCTCAGGCGGCGTCCTCGTCATCCTCGCCGCCGTTGCCCGTGCCAAAGTCCATATTGAGGTCCTTGATCTTGCGCGTGAGGGTGTTGCGCCCCCAGCCCAGGAGCCTGGCCGCCTCCTGGCGGCGCCCGCCGGTATGCTCCAAAGCGACTTGGATGAGGATGCGCTCGAATGCGGGCAACGCCGACTCCAGGATAGCGCCGTCACCCTGGCGCAGCCGTCGGCGGGTCCAGGCCCGCAGGGCTGTCTCCCATTGCTCGTCGTTGCCGCCGGCACCCTCCGACTCGCACAGATCCGGCGGTAGGTCATTGACGTGGATCTCCTTGGTGGAGGCCATGACCGTAAGCCAGCGGGCAGTGTTCTCCAACTGGCGCACGTTGCCGGGCCAATCGAGCCGCTCCAGGTGGGCAAGGGCGTCCGGCGCGATGGTCTTCGGCTCGCAGCCCAGCTCCTGGGCCGCCTGAGTGAGGAAATGGCGCATGAGCAGGCCGATGTCCTCGCGACGCTCGCGCAGGGCCGGCAGGTGAATCCGAATCACATTGAGCCGGTGGAAGAGATCCTCGCGGAAGCGGCCCTGGCGTACGTGCTCCTGGAGGTGCTGGTGGGTGGCGGCGATGATGCGCACGTCCACCTTGATGGGCGACAAGCCGCCGACGCGGTAGAACTCGCCGTCGGCGAGCACCCGCAGCAGCCGGGTTTGCAGCTCCGCCGGCATGTCGCCGATCTCGTCTAGGAACAGGGTGCCGCCGTCGGCCTGCTCGAAGCGCCCCTCCCGGCGGGTCTGGGCGCCGGTGAAGGCCCCGCGCTCGTGGCCGAACAGCTCGGACTCCATCAAATCGCGCGGGATGGCCGCCATGTTCAGCGCGATGAAGGGGGCGCCCGAGCGCGGGCTGTGCCGGTGCAGCGCGCGGGCGACCAGCTCCTTGCCGGTACCGGACTCGCCGTTGATCAGCACCGTGATGTTGGAGCGCGCCAGGCGGCCGATGGCGCGAAACACCTCCTGCATGGAGGGCGCCTCGCCGATGATGTCCGGGCTGTTCTCCAGGGATATGGCGCCTTCGCCCGCCTGCTCCTGTGCCCGGCAGGCGCGGCGCACCTGGTCGACGGCCTCGTCCAGATCGAAGGGCTTCGGCAGGTACTCGAAGGCACCGCCATGGAAGGCCGAGACGGCGCTATCGAGATCCGAGTGCGCCGTCATGATGATGACGGGCAGGCTCGGATAACGGCTGTTGACCTGCTGGAGCAGCTCCAAGCCGTCGACCCCAGGCATGCGGATGTCCGACAGGATCACGTCCGGGCGGTCGCGATTGAGCGCGTCCATGATGCCCACGCCGTTGGAGAAGCAGGTCACATCCATATCCGCCTGTCGCAGGGCACGCTCCAGCACCCAGCGGATGGAGCGGTCGTCGTCGATGACCCAAACGCTCGGCACCTTCGTCATCGCTGACCTCAGTCTTCGTTCGGCTCAAGGGGCAGGTAGACGAAAAACCGGGTGCTGCCCGGCCGGCTCTCGCACTCGATGAGCCCCCCGTGTTGGTTGATGAGCTCCTGGGCAATGGGGAGCCCGAGTCCGCTGCCGCCGGTGCGTCCCGACACCATGGGGAAGAAGATACGGTCCAGAAGCTTCTCCGGGATACCCGGCCCGGTGTCCTCGATCTCCACCCGCAATACCAGCCGGTGCAGCTCGTTGCCGAGCGTGAACTGCCGCAGCACCCGGGTGCGAAAGCTGAGCTCGCCGTTGTCGCCGGCTGCCTCTGCGCCGTTGCGGGCGATGTTCAGGAGCGCCTGGATGAGGCGATCCGAGTCCGCGCGCAGATCCGGGATGCTCGGATCATAGTCTCGGCCGATAGCGGGTCCGCCCGGATACTCTGCGCTGAGGAGACTGCGCACGTGCTCCAGCACATGGTGGATGTTGACCTCGCGCAGCTGGGGCAGCTGATTCGGGCCGAGCATGCGGTTGAGCAGCCCCTGGAGGCGATCTGCTTCGTCGATGATGATGCGTGTGTACTCGCGCAGATCCTGACTCGGCAGCTCGCGCTCCAGCAGCTGCGCCGCACCGCGCAGCCCGCCCAGCGGATTCTTGATCTCGTGCGCCAAGCCGCGCAGCAACGCCTGGGTGGCTTGATGCTGAGAGATCAGATGCTCTTCACGGGTGATGCGGATCTGCCGGTCCACCTGATGCAGCTCCATCAGGAGATCGGCACCCGACTCGAATTGGTGCACCGGCAGCACCGTACAGTTCACCCGAATCAGCTCGCCATCCGGCCTGCGCAGCTCCACTTCGCGCTCGGTGAAGGGCTGGCGGGTCTTCTGGGACTCCCTTAACCGTTCTTCCACGGGCTCTGCCGGACAGGGCACCAAGTCACCGGCGGTCTTGCCGAGCACGGCATTGGCGCTGACGGCGAGCAGGAGCTCGCCGGCGGAGTTGATGTAACAAAGCCGTAGCTCCGCGTCGAACAACAGCACCGCGGTGTTCAGATTGCCCAGGATCGAAGATGCCAATTGATTGTTTTCCAAAGTCTTCTGCTTCATGGAGCTGACTCGATCCGCGAACGGGCAGCGGCGTGCGCCGCCGGCAAGGGCACAGGGCCATTGTCGGCGGCGAAACCACCGCGAGTGCCGCCGGCCGCTTGAGCAGCCAAGGCAGCGCGGACTGAGATCAAGCAAGAACTGCACCAGCCTAATCCTTGCCGGTATCCGCCGACGAGGACACGGCCTAGCGGGCGAGTCGCTCGCCGCCGCCTCGCGTGCCTGGCGGGCTTGCACAATGTTAGTGCGCACGACGCCCTAGACCAGGGCTGTTTGTCGGCTCAAGGAGCGAGCATCCGCGCCGACATGGGCAGCGCCCGAGCTTGCGGGCGTGCTCCGGCTCTGGGGCTCTGGGGCGGGGCGTGATGATGGATGGCCGCAGCCGGCTCCAGGGCAGCGCGGGCGGCGGCCGGCCTGATCAGGGCTTCGCCGCTTCAGGCAATGGTGGGAGCACGTGGACGTGAATGGGCGGCGTCGACGCGACGACGGCAGCCGCGGCATCCTGAACGACGGCGCGGATGCGGTGCGTACCCAGCGCGAGCCCCCGCAGGAGCACTTGGCTGGGGCTCGGCAAATCGCCCTCGGCGGGCACGCCGTCGACTTCCACCACCAAGCGGTGCCCTTCCATCAGTGCCGGAGAGATCACGAGCGATACCGCAAGCTCCCCCTCGGCATCGCGGATGCGGTGCTCGTCGGCGGGGGCGACAATCTCGAGCATGTCGTAAGGACCGAGGAAACCGGCATCCTCGGACCGAGCAGCTTGGGGCGTCGCCTCCGCCGGGCCGTCGCCCGGCAGCGGGATGTCCAGCGCACGCGCGTTGGGCGACGGCCTGTCCGTGAACACGGGGCGCCCATCGGGCCCCACCGACTGGTAGACCTGTGCCTGGGCCAATGGCGCCAAGAGCGCCAGCAGGAGCATCGCCGGGGGTGCGCGCATGATTGCCTCCGCGGCTCGCGGCGTCATTGACAGCTGTGCAAGTGGAGCGCGGTGATTCGCCCCCCACGGCGGCGTTCTAACCCAGCACAGGCGGGTCGTACAAGCCGAGACGGCGCGAGCTGAGACGGGCATCGCGGCGGTGGCGGACGGGATCGGCAGGCTGCGCAGCCGGATGAGCGGATGCCGTTGCGGTGGGCACTCGGTGGCAGGCAGGCCCCTCGCGCAGAGACCAAGGGCAGGCGCAGCCGTTGGCTAGGGAGGTGGCCGCGCCGGGGCGAGGGGGGCAAGCGGGCATCCTGCCCGAGGCAGTGCTCCGATAGCGATGCTCCGATATGGCGAGATTGGGCAAGTAATGCCAGTCGCTGCGGCGATCGCGCGAGGGATCGGTCGGGGTTAGCGACGGCGTAGCCCGACAATCAACCGATCGGGAGGGCCGCATCGGGTTAGGCTGCGCTAACCCGATCGACACGGCCTTGATGTTTGCCCAGTCCCTGCCGCGGCGCCCTTAGAGGCTGTAGTACATGTCGAACTCGATGGGATGGGTGGTCATGCGCAGCTGCGTGACCTCGCCCATCTTGAGTGCGATGTAGCCGTCGATGACGTCATCGGTGAAGACACCGCCCTGGGTGAGGAACTCGCGGTCGTTGTCCAGCGCCTCCAGCGCCTGGTCCAGGGAGTAGCAGACCTGCGGGATGGCCTTCTCTTCCTCGGGCGGCAGGTCGTAGAGGTCCTTATCCATGGCGTCCCCGGGGTGGATCTTGTTCTGGATGCCGTCGAGGCCGGCCATCATCATCGCCGCGAAGGACAGGTAGGGGTTGCCCATGCTGTCCGGGAAGCGGACCTCGATGCGGGTCGCCTTGGGGTTGGCATCGTGGGGGATGCGGATGGAGGCCGAGCGGTTCTTGGCCGAGTAGGCCAGCATCACCGGCGCCTCGAAGCCAGGCACCAGACGCTTGTAGGAGTTGGTGGAGGCGTTGGTGAAGGCGTTCAGGGCGCGGGCGTGCTTGATGATGCCGCCGATGTAGTACAGCGCCGTCTCCGAGAGCCCGCCGTACTTATCGCCGGCGAAGATGTTGGTGCCATCCTTCGCCAGGGACTGGTGCACGTGCATGCCGTTGCCGTTGTCGCCCACCAGCGGCTTGGGCATGAAGGTGGCCGTCTTGCCGTAGGCGTGGGCGACATTGTGGACGCAGTATTTCAGGGTCTGGTTCCAGTCGGCGCGCTTCACCAGGGTCGTGAACTTGGTGCCGATCTCACACTGGCCGGCGGTGGCCACCTCGTGGTGATGGACCTCCACGGGTACGCCCATCTCTTCCATAGCCAGGCACATGGCCGCGCGCAGGTCGTTCAGGGAGTCCACCGGCGGCACCGGGAAGTAGCCGCCCTTGACGCTCGGGCGGTGGCCCATGTTGCCGTCTTCGAAGACGCGCTCGGAATTCCAGTCGGCCTCATCGGAGTCCACCTTGTAGAAGGCGCCGCTCATGTCCGCGCCCCAGCGCACGTCGTCCAGCACGAAAAACTCGGGCTCCGGGCCGAAGAAGGCCGTGTCGGCGATGCCCGTGGACTTGAGGTAGGCCTCGGCGCGCTTGGCCACCGAGCGGGGATCGCGCTCATAGCCTTGCATGGTGGCGGGCTCGAGGATGTCGCAGCGCACGATCAGCGTGTTCTCGTCGGCGAAGGGATCCAGGATCGCCGTGTCCTCTTCGGGCATCAGCACCATGTCCGAGGCCTCGATGCCCTTCCAGCCGGCGATGGAGGAGCCATCGAACATTTTGCCGTCCTGGAACAGCGAATCCTCCACCATGCTGGCGGGCAGGGATACATGCTGCTCCTTGCCGCGGGTGTCGGTGAAGCGCAGGTCGACAAACTTCACGTCTTCGTTCTTGATGGTCTCCATGATCTTCGATGCCATACTGTCAGTCTCCCGTCGGTTCGATTGGGGTTGGGTGTGAGCCGGCATAGGGTCGGTGCGTCCGGACCCGGCTGCGCTCGGAGTGGATCGCGTCGTTGCGTCTCACGCTGTCTCAGCAAGTCGCATAGGCAGTTTTCGTGCCAGGAGCCAAGGCCGATGCCTACCTGTGCTCGGCGTCGGCTCGCCGCCGGCAGGCGGCCCCCGCGTGGATGACTGGACTCACGCGCAAGTGACTGACGGCTGGTTTGCGCTAGCGCACAACCCCGCCACAATCCCGCGCACGAAGGCCTGCTCACGCACGGCGGGCTGCCCCAAACCGGACGCGCACTGTTCGAATAAAGGGCGGCCTCGACTTAGTATGCACCATTACGGTGCGTTACACCGCGGTAAACGCTGACGCCGGCGAAGATAGGGTCCGCTGCAATGGCCGCACGGGCCCGCTCGGTGAGGGCCTGGAGTGCCTCTCCCTGGTGCGCGTCGGTATCGAACAGGAGCACTTCGACTTCGATGCGCCCGTCGAGGTAGTGCAGCTGCACGCGCCGGGGGCGCGCCAGCTCCGGCAGGTTGGCCCAGTGCGCCGCCAGTCGTGCCAGAGTCTCCCTGCGGCTCGGCAGGCCCATGGTGGGAGGCGCTGTGTCATCGTCTTCGGGGTCGATATGGACGGTGACGTCTTCGATCTCCTCGATACGCGTCTTGAGCTCCTGCTCCACCTTGACGCTGATCAAATGTCCCTCGGAGACGCTGATGTAGGGATCGACGAGGACGTGGACGTCCGTCGAGACGGTGCCGCCGATGCTGCGGGTGCGCAGCATGTGCAAGTCCCGGACGCCGCCCACGTTGAGGATGGTCTCGCGCACCGCGGCGAGGCGCTCTGGATCGAGGCCGGTATCCACCAGCTCGCGTGTCGCGTCGAAGCCGAGCTCCCAGGCGATGCGGGCGATCATGATGGCCACGACGAAAGCCGCCACGGCGTCCAGATAAGGCAGCCCGGCCAGGGTCCCGGCGATGCCGATCAGCACCACGATGGAGGAGATGGCGTCGCTGCGATGATGCCAGGCATTGGCGCGCAGCATGTCCGAGCGCACGCGCCGGGCATAGGCGAGGGTGTACCAGTACAGCCATTCCTTGACACCGATGGAGGCCAGCGCCGCGAACAGCGTCATCCACGCCGGCCTGAGCAGATCCTCCGGCGAGAACAGGCGCAGCGCGGCATCCCATCCCAGGCCGATGGCCACAGCCAGCAGCAACAGCGCCAGCACCAGGGTCGCCATGGTTTCGTAGCGCCCGTGGCCGTAAGGATGCTCGTCATCCGGTCCGCGACTGGCCTGGCGACCGGCGATCCAGACCAAGACGTCCGTGGCGAGGTCCGACAAGGAGTGAATGCCGTCGGCGACGAGGGACTGGGAGTGGCCGATGAGGCCGACGCCGATCTTCATCACCGAGAGCAGTAGGTTGGCAATGCCGCCCACCAGGGCGGTGCGGGTGACGGCGGTGTGCCTGGCCTGGAGGCGCTGGTCGTTGTTGCTGCCGGCGGCGGCGGATGTTCCCATGCGGCTCTCCTGCAACGACGGCGCGGGCGGCGGCTGTGAGTATCGGCGCGCGCGTGTGCCCGAAGGACTGCACGCCGGCCGGCTCGGCGCGATTATAGGCAAGACACCGTTGCTGGACATCGGCGGCTGTGGTCGGCTTGCCGATGTTGCCGATAGAATGCCGCTTTTCCCCTATGCTGCCGGACCAACCGCTTGACCTCACAACCCGCCTTACCCGCGACCTTCCAGGAGCTCATCTTTCGTTTGCAGGCGTACTGGGCCGAGCGCGGCTGTGTCGTGCTGCAGCCCTACGACATGGAAGTAGGCGCCGGCACCTTCCACCCGGCGACCTTCCTGCGCGCCATTGGGCCAGAGCCCTGGAACGCCGCCTATGTACAGCCGTCGCGGCGCCCGACCGATGGGCGTTATGGTGAGAACCCGAATCGTCTGCAACATTACTATCAGTATCAGGTCCTGCTGAAGCCCTCGCCGTTGGATATTCAGGACCAGTACCTGGAATCGCTGCGGCTGCTCGGCATCGATCCGCTGGTGCACGATATCCGCTTCGTCGAAGACAACTGGGAATCGCCGACACTCGGCGCCTGGGGTCTCGGTTGGGAGGTCTGGCTGAACGGTATGGAAATCACTCAGTTCACCTATTTCCAACAAGTGGGCGGTCTGGAGTGCCGGCCGGTAAGCGGCGAGATCACCTACGGCCTGGAGCGCATCGCCATGTATCTGCAGAGCGTCGAGAGTGTCTTCGACCTGAAATGGTCGGACACGCCCCAGGGTCCTGTGACCTATGGGGACGTCTTCTTGCAGAACGAGCGCGAGCAGTCCGCCTACAACTTCGAGCACGCGGACGTGGAGGCACTCTTCGCCGCGTTCGATGTCGCCGAGCGTCAGAGCATGGCGCTGATCGAGCACAGCCTGCCGCTGCCCGCCTACGAGCAGGTCCTCAAGGCCTCGCATCTGTTCAACCTCCTCGATGCCCGCGGCGCGCTATCGGTCACCGAGCGCCAGCGCTTCATTTTGCGCGTGCGCACCTTGGCGCGCGCTGTCGCGGAGGCCTATTACGCGAGCCGGGAGGCACTTGGCTTCCCGATGCTGGGGGGGACACTGACGTGAGCACCAAGCACACCGCCTTGGACCTGCTGGTCGAGATCGGCACCGAAGAACTGCCGCCGACGGCGCTCGCGGGGCTGTCCGCGGCCTTCGCGGAGCGCTTCGCAGCCCAGCTCAGCGAGCAATCCCTGCCGCACGGCGACATCCGTCCCTTTGCGACGCCGCGGCGCTTGGCGCTCATCGTGCGCGCCCTCGCGAGCCGACAGCCCGACCGCGAGCACGTGCGCCGGGGACCTGCCGTGCAGGCCGCCTTCGATGCGCAGGGCGCACCCACGAAAGCGGCGCTCGGCTTCGCGCGCTCCTGCGGCGTAGAAGTGGCGGCACTGGAGCGCGAAGACACGGATAAGGGGCAATGGCTGGTGCACCGCAGCGTCCAGACCGGCGACACCACGGACAAGCTGCTGCCGGGGCTGGTCGCGGCGGCCCTGGGACAGCTGCCCATCCCCAAGCGTATGCGTTGGGGCGACAGCGACGTCGCCTTCGTGCGCCCGGTGCATTGGGTCTGTATGCGCTTCGGCGGCTCCACCGTCGCCGGCGAGGTACTCGGCGTGCCCATCGGCAACACGACCCGCGGCCACCGCTTCCATGCACCCGACGCCGTTGCCGTAGCCGGCGCAGATGACTACGAGGCCATACTGCGCAGCGCCTATGTGGAGCCAGACTTCGCCATCCGCCGAACGGCGATCCGAGAGCAGGTCAGCGCCATCGCGCGCTCGGTCGACGGCGAGGCGAGCATCCCGGAGGGCTTGCTCGACGAGGTCACGGCACTCTGCGAATGGCCGGTGGCCTTGCTGGGTCGCTTCGACGAGGCGTTTCTCGATGTGCCGGCAGAAGCGCTCATTGAGACCATGCAGCATCACCAGAAGTATTTCCCCGTTCACGCCGCGGACGGGGGGCTGCTGCCGTATTTCGTCACCGTCAGCAATATCGAGAGCCGCGAGCCGGACGTGGTGCGGGCCGGCAACGAGCGCGTCATTCGGCCCCGGTTCAGTGATGCCCGCTTCTTTTGGGAGCAGGACCTGCGAACCGCCCTCGCCGATCTCCAGCCGGCGCTGGAGCGCGTGGTGTTCCAGCACAAGTTGGGCACGGTGGCCGACAAGTCGCGGCGGGTGGCGGCCACCAGCCGCGACATCGCGGCAAGGCTGGGATACGACGTGGCCCTAGCCGAGCGGTCGGCATTATTGGCCAAGTGCGACCTCGTCACGGCCATGGTCGGTGAGTTCGCGAGCCTTCAGGGGGTGATGGGCCGCCACTACGCCGAGCACAGCGGCGAGGACCCCTGTGTCGCCGCCGCCATGGAGGAGCAATACCTGCCGCGCCATGCCGGCGACCGACTGCCGGACTCCGACTGCGGGCGGGTGCTTGCCCTCGCAGACAAGCTCGACACCCTGGTGGGAATCTTCGCCATTGGCGAGCGACCCACGGGCGTCAAGGACCCTTACGGGCTCAGGCGCGCCGCCATCGGCGTACTTCGCATCCTCATCGAAACGCCGTTGCCGCTGGACCTGCGCACCCTGCTTCGGGATACGGCCGAGGCCTTCCCGGCGTCGGTGCCCGCGCAAGCAGCAGTGGAAGAGACCTATGGATACGTCATGGACCGGCTGCGTAGCTACTATGCCGAGCAGGGGATCGGGGCCGACGTCATCGACGCGGTCATGGCCGTCGATGCCGCCGCACCCAGCGACTTCGACCTGCGCGTGCGGGCGGTGACCAGGTTCAGCCAGCTGGAGGCCGCGGCGGCGCTGGCCGCCGCAAACAAGCGCATCGCCAATATCCTCAAGAAATCGCCGGCGCAGGCGCAGGACGCTGCGTTGGATGCGGACCTGCTCCATGAGGATGCGGAGCGACGCCTGGCGGAGAGCGTCGCGGCATTGCGCGAGCGCATCGCACCCTTGCTCGACACCGGCGACTATGCCGAGGCACTCGCCGCACTGGCGCAGTTGCGGGCGGATGTCGATCGCTTCTTCGATACGGTCATGGTCAATGCAGAAGATCCGTCACTGCGAGCGAATCGCCTCGCCCTGGTGCGCGACGTGCTCGCACTCTTCTCCAGCATCGCAGACATCGGCAGGCTCCGTAGTGCGGAGCCCGGTTGACGCCGCGGCCTGCACCTTAGGACCCGCCGGCGGCAGCGGTCTGAGCACCAGCCGTGCCCCTGCGGCGGCACAGGGTGCTGCGGCATGAAGCTCGTCATTCTGGATCGCGACGGTGTGGTCAACGAAGACTCGAAGGACTATATCCGCTCCCCAAACGAGATTCGCCCGATCCCCGGCAGCCTCGAAGCCATTGCCAGGCTCACGCAGGCCGGCATCCATGTCGCCATCGCTACCAACCAGTCGGGGCTCGCCCGGGGGCTATTCGATGTCGATACGTTGAATCGGATGCACAGCCTTCTGTGCAGCCGCGCCGCGGCCCTCGGCGGCCGGATCGATTTGATCGCCTTTTGCCCCCACGGCCCGGATGCGCGGTGCCAGTGCCGCAAGCCCGAGCCCGGCCTATTGCTGAGCCTCGCAAGGCGTTTTGCCGTTCCCCTCGCAAGCACGGCCTTCATTGGTGATTCGCTGAGGGACCTCGAAGCCGCGGAGCGTGCCGGTTGCCAGCCGCTGCTGGTGACAACGGGCAACGGCGCTAGGGCGGTCCAATCGCTGCCGCCGTCGCTCCAGGACGTGCCGGTGCTCGCGGACTTGCGGGCCGCCGTTGACGCCCTGCTGGCGCCCTAGAAGCCGACCCTGCTGAAGGGCGTCCTGATTGCCGCGCGCGCCCGCCAGCAGTCCCGCCCGGTGCTCCATGCGTGTGTGGCGCCCCCACGCCGCGCGGTCGCATCGACGGGGTCCAACGGCGTCGGGAGCCTCAGACGTCAAGGTTTTCGACGTACAGGGCGTTGCGCTCGATGAACTCCCGCCGGGGCTCGACATATTCACCCATCAGGGTCGTGAAGATCTGATCCGCGGCAACGGCGTCCTCGATGGTCACGCGCAGCAAACGGCGGGACGCCGGGTCCATGGTGGTTTCCCAGAGCTGGGCCGGATTCATCTCGCCCAAGCCTTTGTAGCGCTGGATGCTGTACCCCCTGCGTGCCTCTCCAAGGAGCCAATCGTAGGCCTCCGCAAAGGACGCCACCGGCTGTTGCCGCTCGCCGCGGGAGACGAGCGCGCCACTTTCCACCAAGCCGTCAAGCTTCTCCGCCAAGGTCGCGATGCGCTCGTACTCGGGTCCGTCGAAGAAATCGAAAAGCATATAGCTGGTTTCGGGAATGCCGTGTACCAGCCTAACCACTTGCAGCTGGGATTTGGCCGCAGGGTCGGCGGGTGTCTGCACCGCCAGTCGATAATCCAGGGCCGGGCCCGTGCGCCTGTTCATGCCCGCCGCAAGGGCGTCGACCCATTCTTGCAGCGCCGTCTCATCGGCACGAATGGCGTCGCTCAGTCGGGGCAGGGAAATCAGCTCCTCCATCAATAGCGCGTCATAGCGCCGCTGCAGTCGGGCGAGCATGGCGCGAAAGGCTTGGTACTCTGCGGCCAGCTGTCCCAACGCCTCTGTGGACAGGGGCGGCGCTTCTTCGCCGACGCGCAGGCTCGCCTTGTCCAGCGCTGCACGCAGCAGCGATGCACCGAGCTCCGCGTCGTCCAGCAAGTAATCCTCCTGCTTCCCCCGCTTGATCTTGTAGAGCGGCGGCTGCGCGATGAAGACATGCCCGCGCTCCACCAGCTCGGGCATCTGGCGGTAGAAAAAGGTGAGGAGCAGGGTTCGAATGTGGGCGCCGTCCACGTCGGCGTCGGTCATGATGATAATGCGGTGGTAGCGCAGTCGATCCGGGTCGTATTCGTCGTGGCCGATACCGCAGCCCAGCGCCGTGATCAAGGTCCCCACTTCTGCGGAGGAGAGCATCTTGTCAAAGCGGGCCTTTTCCACGTTCAGGATCTTGCCCTTGAGCGGCAGGATGGCCTGGAAACCCCGATCCCGTCCCTGTTTCGCCGAGCCGCCGGCGGAGTCTCCCTCGACGATGAAGAGCTCCGATTTCGACGGGTCCTTCTCTTGACAGTCCGCAAGCTTGCCCGGTAGCCCGGCGACGTCGAGGACGCCTTTACGGCGGGTCATCTCGCGTGCCTTGCGTGCCGCCTCCCGGGCCCTGGCGGCCTCCAGCATCTTGTTGGCGATGACCTTGGCTTCCGCCGGGTGCTCTTCCAGGAAGGTGCCTAGGTGCTCGACGAACAAGGACTCGACGATGGGCTTCACCTCGGAGGAAACCAGCTTCTCTTTGGTCTGTGATGAGAACTTCGGGTCCGGAACCTTGACGGAAACGACGGCTGTGAGGCCCTCGCGCGCGTCGTCTCCGACCGGGCGGGTCTTCTGGCTCTTGTCCAGCGCTTCGCGCTCGATGTACTGATTCAGCGTGCGCGTCAGTCCGGCACGGAATCCGGCGAGGTGCGTACCGCCGTCACGTTGGGGGATGTTGTTGGTGTAGCAGAAGATCGACTCCTGATAGGAGTCGTTCCATTGCAGCGCGATCTCCACCACCACATGGTCCCGCTCGGCGGAGAAATAGAAGACCGTTGGGTGGATGGGGGACTTGTTCTCATTGAGGTGGCGGACGAAGGCTCGAATTCCGCCGACATACTCGAAAACGTCCTCCCGCTGACTGCGCTCGTCGCGCAGCCGGATACGGACGCCCGAGTTCAAGAACGACAGCTCGCGCAGCCGCTTGGACAAGATGTCGTAGTGGAAGTCGCGGTCGGAGAATACGGTCGCGGCGGGCCAGAAGCGGATCACCGTGCCGCTGTGCTCGGACTCGCCGATGCGCGTCAGGGGCGCGTCCGGCACCCCGGCGGTGAAGCGTTGCTCGTAGAGTGCACCTTCCCGGCCGATGCGCATCTCCAAGCGCTCGGAGAGTGCGTTGACCACGGATACACCAACGCCGTGCAGGCCGCCCGAGACCTTGTAACTGTTGTCGTCGAACTTACCGCCGGCATGCAGCACGGTCATGATGACTTCGGCGGCGGAGCGTTGTTCCTCCGAGTGGGTGTCGACAGGGATGCCGCGGCCGTCATCGGAGACGGTGACGGAGTAGTCGTCGTGCACCACGACCTCGATTTCTGAGCAATGGCCGGCCAAGGCCTCGTCGATGGAATTATCGACGACCTCGAAGATCATGTGGTGCAGTCCTGTTCCGTCATCGGTGTCCCCGATGTACATACCCGGTCGCTTGCGGACGGCGTCCAGCCCTCGCAAAACCTTGATACTGGAGGAGTCGTATGTCATTGGCGTGTCTTGGGTCATCCTAACGGGTGTGACGAGCGCGCCGAAGGCTGCGTCGGGCGCAGCGTCGAGGCAACACGACATTGTAACGCGGTTGGGCGTGCCGAGCGGCGCCTGAGCGAAGCTCGGCGTCGGCCCGGGCGGTTCGACGGGGTGCGCTCGGCGCCGGCGGGGGCACTGCCAGGACGGACAGCAGTCACTGGCCGGTCCCACAGCGGCACGACCGCCGAGACGGGATACACCGGTGCGGGCTTGGTCGTAGAGCGCGCTCGGCTGGTGATGCGTGCGCTGGGACGGTCGAGTGCTCGCCCGATTAGCAGGCCGACGAGCGGAAACGCTCCAGAGACATCTGGCCTGGCGGCATTGGGGCGGCTTTGGGGCGGCACTAGGCCCGCAGAAAATCGCCTTGTTCCACGTGGAACATCATTGGGTCCAACGCGGCCGCAAGATCATCAGGCGGCGGCTCGAGACTGGTGACAATAACCTGCTCCGCCGCGCCACCCCAGGCCTGGATCACCGGAGCCACATAGGCCCTGCTGACCTCTGCATAGGGATCATCCAGCAACACGACCTGGCGGACCCCAGTGGCTTCCGTGACGACGCCTTGGATCGCCAGCTGTAGCAGCATGCCTGCGAGCTTGTTCTCTCCTCTGGACCCCGACCAAGGCGTGCCGTTTGAGCGAAACAACAAGTCCCCACGCGAGGGCGAGAGGAAGGTGTGCCCCCGCTCGACATCCCCTGCACGATGCATCTCGAGCAGAGCAGCAAGATCCCGATCTTGCCCCGTCCACCGCCAGCCGACGGAAAGCGCGCCCACCGGCAACAAGTCCGCCGTCAACGCCCGAAAGGCCGCATCGATGCGAGCGACGAAGGCGGTACGCCGCGCCCACACGCCTGCGAGCGCCTCAGCATAGGGTGCGTCCCAAACCGCCCTGCCGCGGCCACCAGACGCCAGCCAAGCATTGCGTTGTCTCTGGAGCCGCCGCAGCTTCGTCCATAAGCCACGCGCATCTGGTTCCACGTGGAACAATGACCAATCCAGAAATCGGCGCCGCAGTGCCGGATCGCCGTCGACGATACTGAAACTGGAAGCCCCAACAAAACGACTAAACGGCCACCCCAGCCCGTCCCTGCTTCCCGACTTGCTACTCCAGCGGTATTGCCTGATCCGCTCGCTGTCGCACACCCCGCCAGCGACCGCGGTAGCCGCTTCTCCCCTTGTGGTGACGGGCCCGCTTCGGCGACCGCGAAACGTCCGGCCTCGGTCGAGCAGATACACGGCCTCGAGTAATGTCGTCTTGCCGGCGCCATTGGCCCCGGCGACCCAGACGAGCCCCGACCCCAACCGCAGATCCGCGGAACGAATACACCGCAGATGGGCGATGCGGAGCCAATCCACGAACAAGGAGCCGGCCTTCTGGAGCCTCGCGCGCCTTGCCCTAGAGTCGCATGGGCATGACGACGAAGGTCTCGCGCTCACAGTCGAGCCCCCGCCAGATGGAGCTGCTGTCCGCGTCCTGAAACACCACTTCCACTTGCCCAGCGTCGATCGCCTGCAAGGCGTCGACCAAGTAGCCCACGTTGAAGCCGATGCTCACCGCATCGCCCGCATAGTCCGCCTCCACCTCGTCTTCCGCGACCTCCTGCTCCGGATTCTGCGCCTGCAAGCCCAGGGTGCCGTCATCGAAGTTGATGCGAACGCCTTTGTACTTCTCGTTCGACAGGATGGCGGCGCGCTGCAGCGCCGTGCGCACCAGGTCCCGATCCACAACCGCCCGCCGCGGCAGCCCCTTCGGAATCACCCGCTGGTACTCCGGATACTTACCGTCCACCAGCTTCGAGCTCAAAACCGTCTCACCGAAGGCCGCGACCACCGATCGCTCGCCCCAGCTGAAGCGCAGCTGGGTGTCGTCGTCGGCCAACAGCCGCCGTAGCTCCGCCACTGTCTTAGCCGGCAAGATCATCTGCCGGTTTTGCTCGTCCGCTTCGCCACCGGTGTCCAGCGCCACCGAGAACCGCGAGAGCCGATGCCCGTCTGTCGCCACCGCAACCAGCTCCGTCCCAGCCAGCTCCAACAGGACACCATTCAGGTAGTAGCGCACGTCCTGCTGCGCCATCGCGAACGCCGTCTTGTCCAGCAACCGCCTCAGCTGCATCGACGCCAGGGTCAGGCTGGCCATCCCTTCTTCCGCCGCGATGCTCGGAAAATCCGCCGCCGGCAGTGTCGACAGCGTGAATCGCGTACGCCCGCTCGCGACGACGCACCGCTCCCGCTCCGTCCGCACACTGACCTGCGCACCTTCCCGCAGCGACCGGCACAGATCCATGAGCTTGCGAGCCGGGACCGTCACCGCACCGGGCTCCGGGATGGCCGCCGCGCCCACCTGCGTGCTGATGGCCAGCTCCAGATCCGTGGTCGCCAAGCGCAAGGTCTCCCCGTCCGTCTCGAGCAGCACATTGGCCAGGATCGGTAACGTCTGACGCCGTTCTACGACGCCGGCGACGATGCTCAAAGCACCGAGGAGGTCGTCCCGCGGGATTTCGATCTTCACGCTGTTCCTGCCTCGCTGGTCTATTACTGGAGTAAAGATATCACCACCATCATTGTAATAACGCCTGCGGATAACTCCGGTGGTGCTTGTTTCGCCTTGTGCCTCAGGCCCTTGGCGCTCGCTCTTCCTGTTGACTTTTCGCGCTAGGGCTGTGGATAAGCTGTTGACAGATCGCGCCGCACGAACTGCGCACAGGTTATCCACAGTTAGCTCGTCAGTGTTCTCAACAGGATTCGATAGTCCTCTTCGATCATGGTATCGCTGGCGCGTAAGGCCTCGATCTTGCGCGTCGCGTGGATCACTGTGCTGTGATCGCGCCCGCCGAAGGCGTTACCGATCTCCGGCAGGCTTGCCTTGGTCAGCTCCTTGGCCAGCGCCATGGCCACTTGGCGAGGGCGGGCGATATTGCGGGTGCGCTTGGCGGAGGTCAGGTCCGAAACCCGCAGCTTGTAATAGTTGGCGACCGTCTTCTGGATGTTCTCGATGGTGATCTGGCGATCCTGCGCCACGAACATATCCCGCAGCACCTCGCGCGTGAAGGCGAGGTCGATGCTGGCGCCCATAAACTGTGAGTTGGCCACCAAGCGCCGCAGTGCACCTTCCAGCTCCCGGATGTTCGAGGTCATGCGCTTGGCGATGAAGTAGCCCACGTCCTCGGGCAGCTCAATGTTCAGCAGCGCCGCCTTGCTGTGCAGGATGGCGACCCTGGTCTCGAAGTCCGGCGGCTCGATGCCCACCGTCAGCCCCCAGCCGAAACGCGACTTCAAGCGTTCTTCCAGGCCGGAGACTTCCTTCGGGTACCGGTCGCTGGAGAGCACGATCTGCTGCTTGCTCTCGAACAGGGCGTTGAAGGTGTGGAAAAACTCTTCCTGCGAGCGGTCCTTGTTGCCGAAGAACTGCACATCGTCGATGAGCAGCGCGTTGACACGCCGATACCGCGCCTTGAACTCGTCGATCTTGTTGTGTTGCAGCGCCCGGATCATGTCCGAGACGAAGCGCTCGGAGTGCACATAGATGACCTGCGCGCCCGGATTGGAATCCAGAATCGTGTTGCCAACGGCGTGCATCAGGTGGGTCTTGCCGAGGCCGACGCCGCCGTAAATGAACAGCGGGTTGTAGGCCGTGCCCGGGTTCTTCCCAATCTGAACGGACGCGGCCCGTGCAATCTGATTGGACTTGCCTTCTACGAAGGTGGCGAAGGTGAACTCCTTGTTCAGATTGCTCTCGGCGCGCCGTCGATCCAGATTACCCTCGCCGCCGGCGCGACCGCCGCTGGTGCCGCGCGTGACGGGCGCCGCACGATCGTCGCCGAGGGTCCCGATCTCGAAGCGCACCTGTTGGATCCGCCCGCTGCTGATCTCGGCACAGAGGCGGCTGATGCGCTGCTCGTAGTGCTGCTTGACCCAATCCTTGACGAAGCGGTTCGGTGCCAACAGGCACATTGCCTCGTCCTGCTCCTGCGCTTGCAGCGGCATGATCCAGGTACTGTATTCCGCACCGGTCAGGTCCTGCTTCAAGGCTGCGGCACAGGCATCCCAGAGCTCGCTCATGCTGGCTTGATCCCCCTTTGTCGTTGCCCGGGGCATTCGCCGGATGAAACGCCGCCGCCCGGCGACGCCGCTGTCGGGCGTTGCGGTGCCGCGGCGCCCTGTCGAGCCCGAGTGCGGCGAGTCTATCCACATGACCGCCGGTTATCCACAGCCATCCGACCAGCGCAAACGGGCCCGGCGCATTGCGCCGCCTCAGGCTTACCGGTATCCTACGCGGTCTTTTTGGGGCAGTAATCGCCGCCGGCGCCGCCGCCCTTTGCCCGATGGTCCGTTTTCTAGGAATTCTACCGTGAAACAAACATTTAACCCCAGTCGCCTAAAGCGGGCCCGCACTCACGGCTTCCGTGCCCGCAGCGCAACCCGTAACGGCCGCAAAGTGCTTCAGGCCCGGCGGGCGAAAGGCCGCGCCCGCCTTGCGACCTAACGACTGTCCACAAGCGTCGCTTTGCGAGCGTGCTGCACCAGGAGCGCCGGCAGGACTCAGTGTCTGAGCGCGCGCACGACAGCGCCCTGCCAAGGTACAAGCGCCTGCTGCGGGCCGCAGACTTTAGCCACGTCTTCCAGCGGCCGGCACGCAGCACGGACGCCCGCTTCAGCGTAGCTGCGCGGCGTCGGCGTGACGCAAGCACCGCACCGACAGCACCGCCCAGGCTGGGCCTGGCGGTGTCGCGCAAAGCCCTACCCCGGGCCGTAGATCGCAACCGCGTGAAGCGGATCGTGCGCGAGTCGTTCCGACACATGGGCCTTTGCCCGGGCATCGACTTCGTCGTGGTGGCCCGGGCAGGTCTTCGCGATGCCGACAAGCTCGCAGTCAGACGCGCCATCGACGCGCATTTCACGGTCCTTCGAGACCGTCTGTGCTCGCAACGGAACCACGGCTGATCCGGCGCCCGCCCGGGTCGGATGCGCTGCCGCGCCAGGCTCCCTCGTGGCCCTGACGCGGTGCGCCCACGACCTGCAATCTTTTTCTCACACCGCCGCCTGCTGCTGACCGATGGACAATTTCCGGCTCATACTTCTGCTGTCTTTGGCCGCCGTCCTCTTTCTGATCTATCAGGCATGGATGGAAGACTACGGCCGCCAGCAGCCCGCCCCTCAGGCGTCCGCACAAGCACCGGCTACCAGCCCGGCGACCACCGATGCACCGGCAGCACGGCCGAGCGGCGCCGGCGATGCGCCCGAGGTGCCGACCGATGCGCCGGACGCGCCACCGGCCCAGCCCAGTACGACCACGGCGGCGGACACCGACCCGAGCACCGACGCCGCTGGCGTCCCCGCCCTGGTGACTGTGGAAACCGATGTCTTGCGGGCGGAGATTTCCACTCGCGGCGGCACCATTCAGAGTCTTAGGCTCAAGGATTACGCCGCCGATGCCGATCGCCCCGACATCCCCCTGCAGCTGCTGAAGCCGGCCCCGCCGAACATGTTCATCGTGCAATCCGGTCTGCTCGGCGGCGGCGAGCAGACCCTGCCTACCCATAATGCGCAGTTTGTCCCCGAGGCCACCAGCTACCGGCTGGCGGAGGACAACGACGATCTGCTAGTGGAGCTGGTCTGGCAGGAGGAGGATGGTCTAACAGTCACCAAGCGCTACCGCTTCGAGCGCGGCAGCTATCTCGTGCACGCCGAGCAGCGCATCGACAACGCCGGCACCGAGCCCATTGCGCTGCGCAACTACGACCAGCTGCAGCGCACCGAGCTGGTGGACCCGAACAAGTCGAGCTTCATCCACACCTACACCGGCGCCGTCTACTACGGGCCGGAAGAGAAGTACAAGAAAGAAAAGTTCGGGGAGATGACCAAGCGGCCCCTGGACGTGACCATCAGCGGCGGCTGGATCGCGATGATCCAGCACTACTTCATGGCCGCCTGGATACCCCAGCCCGACGAGGCCCAGACCTTCTACAGCAAGGTGGTCGGCGACGGTCGCTACATCATCGGCCAGTACTCGCCGGCGGTCACCATCCCCGCCGGCGGCAGCCATACCTTCGAGAACCGGCTGTTCATGGGGCCCAAGCTGCAGGACAAGCTGGACCAAATCGCTCCGGGTCTGGAGCTCGCCGTCGACTACGGCTGGCTGACGGTTCTCGCCAAGCCCATCTTCTGGCTCCTAGACCTGATCCACAGCCTGGTGGGCAACTGGGGCTGGTCCATCATCATCCTGACCATCCTCATCAAGGCCGCGTTCTACAAGCTCTCGGAGACCAGCTACAGGTCCATGGCCAACATGCGCAAGCTGGCGCCGCGGCTGAAGGCGCTCAAGGACCGCTACGGCGACGACAAGGAGCGCATGAATCAGGCCATGATGGAGCTCTACAAGAAGGAGAAGATCAACCCGCTCGGCGGCTGCCTGCCCATCCTGGTCCAGATCCCGGTCTTCATCGCCCTGTACTGGGTGCTGCTGGAGAGCGTGGAGCTGCGCCATGCCCCGTTCATCCTCTGGATCGACAACCTGACGGCGCCGGACCCCTGGTTCGTGCTGCCGGTGATCATGGGCGTGTCCATGTTCGCACAGCAGAAGCTGAACCCGCCGCCGCCGGACCCGATGCAGGAGAAGATCTTCATGGCCCTGCCCTTCGTGTTCACCGTGTTCTTCGCCTTCTTCCCGGCGGGGCTGGTGCTCTACTGGACCGTGAACCAGCTCCTGTCCATTGCCCAGCAGTGGTACATCACACGCCAGATCGAGCAGGCCGAGGCGGCCAAGCACAAGAGCTGAGCCTGCGGGCGCCTGCCAACCCTAGGCACGCAACTGCCTGCGGCCTGCCATGAGCGGGCGCGAGACCATCGCCGCCGTCGCTACCCCGCCGGGGGTGGGCGCGGTCGGTATCGTGCGGGTGTCGGGGCCTGCGGTGCCGGACATCGCCCTGCATCTGCTCGGGCGATTGCCGGCGCCCCGCCAGGCGCTGCTGGCGGATTTTCGCGCCGACGACGCCGAGTCCATCGACCAGGGTCTCGCCCTCTACTTCCCGGCGCCCCACTCCTTCACCGGTGAGCATGTCCTGGAGCTTCAGGGCCACGGCGGCCCCGTGGTGCTGGACCGCTTGCTGGCGCGGGTGCTCGCGCTCGGTGCGCGCGCGGCCCGCCCCGGCGAGTTCAGCGAGCGCGCGTTCCTGGAAGGCAAGCTGGATCTCACCCGCGCCGAGGCTATCGCCGACCTCATCGCCAGTGGCACCGAGCAGCAAGCCAGGCTCGCCGCCCGCTCCCTGAGCGGTGCCCTCGCAAGGCAAGTCGATGAGTTGCTGGAGGCCCTGACCCGGGTGCGTGTGCTGGTGGAGGCCAGCCTCGATTTCCCGGACGAGGATCTAGACCCGGATCTGCCGTCCGGCATCGCCGCGGACCTCGGGCGGCTGCGCACCGACTTGGATACGCTCCTCATCACCGCCCAGCGCGGCGAGCGGCTGCGCGACGGACTCATGGTGGTGCTGGCAGGGGCGCCGAATGCCGGCAAATCGAGTCTGCTCAACGCCCTCGCGGAGACCGATCGCGCCATCGTCACCCCGGTGCCAGGCACCACCCGTGACCTCCTCCATGCGGACGTACAGATCGACGGCCTGCCGCTGCGGGTGTTCGACACGGCTGGGCTGCGCCTGTCGCCGGACCCCGTGGAGCAAGAAGGCGTGCGCCGCGCCCGGGAGCAGATCGACCGCGCCGACCTGGTGCTTTGGATCGTCGACGACGCAGACCAAGCTGGCGATGCCGCCCCGCCCACGGACCTGCCCCCGCAGGTACCGCTTCTCACCATCCACAACAAAATCGACCTCACCGCTCGCGCGCCCGGTGAGCACCCGCGTGCAGACGGCACGATGCAGCTCGCCTGCTCCGCCACCACCGGCGCCGGCCTGGACAGCCTGCGTCGTGCCCTGACGCGGCACGCCGGTCTCGGCACCGACGCCGGCGGCGACTTCAGCGCCCGCCGCCGCCACCTCGACGCCCTGCGCCGCACCCGCGAGCACCTGGCGGCCGCCGCGCAGGCCCAAGCCGACGCGGCACCGCCCGAGCTGCTGGCAGAGGACCTGCGCCTGGCCCAGGACAGCCTCGGCGAGATCACCGGCGCCGTGTCCTCGGACGACCTGCTCGGGCGCATCTTCAGCGAGTTCTGCATCGGCAAATAGACTCGGTGCCGGAGTCTTCCGCACTCTTTCACAAGACGCCAGCAACCTCCCGTCTAGTCTGACTGGCCCATACGCTGCCGCAAGTCACAAAGCGTGGCAGCCGCCCCCCATCGACTCGATGCCATCGGCTAGACTCCAGGCCGTGAGAGTGAACCGCGGGACCAGCGGGCCTGGAGCGGTAGTCCGCGCGCCGGGTGGTAGCCGGATCGATCGATTTGCGGGACAGGATATGGCGTTGGCGCGAGGATCAACGTGCACGGAGCAAGCGCGTCCCGCGGGTATCTGGATCAATCTTGTGCCCCTTGCAAGCAGGACTTTGCGGACCGCCTCCGTAGATCTTGCTCGCTGCGTGGCCTGAGCTTGAGCGGCGTTCATCCTGGCGAGAATGACTAGGGCCGTCGATCCATGCCAACCTGTGAGCACAGGCGCCGTTCGATGAGGACCAAGGGAGACGGCTAGCAGTGTTCGCAACTGAGCATACGGGGGCGTTGCTTCGATTCGGCTTCAAGTTTGGCAGAGGCGGCGCCCACGCGGCACGGACCATGATGCTCGCGGAGCTGCAGCATCTGCTGGAAGCCCTGCCCGAGGATGCTCAACGTGCCGACTACCGGGCCGCAGTGGTTGACACCAACGTGCTCGACAAGCCCACGCTGAAGGCGCGCAAGCTCACCTTCGAGCATCTGTGCGACCTCTACGCCCTCGATCCCAATGTTTGCCTGTTTCGCGTACTGCGGCGCTTGTGGCACGGTGACGCACCGAGTCAGCCGGTGCTGGCGCTGTCGATGGCGCTGGCGCGGGATGCGTTGCTTCGGATCAGCGCACCGCTCGTCCTCGACGCCCGACCCGGCGTCCATCTATCCCGAGACCAGATGGCGGAACGGTTCGCCGCTTGGGGGGAAGATCGCTTCAGCGCCGCCTCGGTCGAGGCTGTCGCTCAGCGCGTGAACGGCACCTGGACCCAGGCCGGCTACTTGCAGGGGCATGTCCACAAGGTGCGCGCTGCCCCTGTCGTCACACCCGTCAATGTCGCCTTCGCGCTGTTCCTCGGCTACCTCGATGGCCGCCTCGCCCGGAGGCTCTTCACCAGCGATTGGGTGCGCCTGCTCGATCTCCCCGAGGAGCGGCTGATCGAACTGACCCAGGCGGCAGCACAGCGCGGGCTGCTGGTATTTCGCCGCACCGGTACCGTGATCGAGGTCCGCTTTCCCGACTATCTGACCGAGCAGGAGCAGGAGTGGCTCAGTGAGCAGGCTTGACCGACTCATCGAACGCTACGCCGAGCACATCGCAACCCCTTGGCCCGAGGGGCTCTCGGGGATCGAGCGCGTCATCTTCGTCGTCTACCCGCCTGCCGACGAGCTGCGCTTGCGAGTCTACATCGACGAGTTCGAGTTGCGAGCCCGCGATGCCGGCCATGGCTGGAAGCTGCTCGATCTGACCGATGCCTTCCCGCAGTGGATGGCAGCCCACCGCTACCGCGACAAGTACTTCCGCCGTCCCGCGCTCTTGGCCGGCTACACCGAGGGCCGCCTGAGCGAGTTCACGGCGCACCTCGTCGAGCAAACCCGGGCGCAAGTCGCCGAGGCGTCGGCGAACGACGTCGTCGTCCTTGCCGGCGTCGGCACCCTGTTCGGCGTGTCCAGCGTATCCGAGGTCGTCAACGGGGCCGCGTCTGCCATCAACGGGCGCCTGGTGGTGCTCTTCCCCGGCGAGAAGGACGACAACATCTACCGCTTGCTCGATGCCCGCGACGGTTGGGACTACATGGCACACGCCATCACGGCGGACTGACGCAGGAGCTGATCATGACCATGAAGAACCAGGAGATCTATAGCAAGGACCCATTGGCCAATCGGCTGATCAACAACGGCGTCGCCGAGGTCTCGGAAGATCGGTCCCGGGCGGCGCTCGAGATGCTCCGCTACGAGCTGGAAACCTTCGTCTGCGACGGCGAGTACGCGAAGGGCCTGCGCAAGATCCTGGAGACCTTCCTCACCAACCTGGGCTTTGCCCCCGAGCAAGCCAGTGTCTGGATCAGCGGCTTCTACGGCAGCGGCAAGACCCATCTGGCGAAGATGCTGCGGGCGCTCTGGGTCGATATCGTCTTCGGCGACGGCGCCACGGCGCGCAGCATCGCTCGGCTCCCCGCCGAGATCAAAGACCATCTGCGCGAGCTGAGCACCCAGGCGAAGCGCTACGGCGGCCTGCACGCGGCGTCGGGCAAGCTCGGCTCGGGCGCCGGCAACAACGTGCGCCTTGCCCTGCTCGGCATCGTGTTCAAGTCCGCCGGCCTGCCGGAGAAGTACAACCAGGCGCGCCTGGTGCTTTGGCTCAAGCGCGAAGGCATCCTCGAAACTGTCGAGAAGACCCTAGAGGGCAAGGGCACGAGCCTGGAGCAGGAGTTGCCGGATCTCTTCGTCTCCGACGACCTGCACGCGGCCCTGGTCGCCGCCAAGCCCGAGCTGGCCCCGGACGCCATGAGCGTGGGCGACCGCCTCATCGCCCAGTATCCGGAGGTACAGGATGTCTCGAACGACGAGATGATCCGCGCTGTCAAGGATGCGCTCACGAACGATAACGGCTTCCCGCTGACCCTCATCGTGCTCGATGAGGTCCAGCAGTTCATCGGCAACAGCGGCGACCGCGCCTACAGCATCCAGGAGGTGGTCGAGTCCTGCAGCAAGCACTTCGGCGGGCGCCTGCTCTTCGTCGGCACCGGGCAGACCGCCATGTCCGGCACCCCGTCACTGCAGAAGATCAAGGGCCGCTTCACGGTGCCGGTGCAGCTCTCCGACACGGACGTCGAGGCCGTCATCCGCAAGATCATCCTGCAGAAGCAGCAGGGCGCGGTTCCCGCGATCCAGACGACCCTGACCGACAACCTCGGCGAGATCTCCCGCCACCTGCGCGGCACCAAGCTGGAGCACACCACGCAGGACGAGCACATCATGGTCGCGGACTACCCGCTGCTGCCGGTGCGCCGGCGGTTCTGGGAGAAGGTCCTGCACAAGCTCGACGAGTCCGGCACCATCTCCCAGCTCCGCAACCAGCTCCGCATCGTCCACGAGGCCGCGTGCGCCACGGCCCAGCAGCCTCTCGGCCAGGTGGTCTCCGGCGACTTCATCTACGACCAGCTCAGCACGGACCTGCTGCAGACCGGGCTGCTCTCACGAGAGGTCTACGACCGCATCGGCAAGCTCGCCGCCGGCGACGCCGACGCGCAGCTCAAGGCCAGTCTGCTCAAGCTCATCTACCTGATCGGCAAGCTGCCCACCGATCCGATGGCGGACATTGGTCTGCGTGCCACCGAGGACAGCCTGGCGGACCTGCTGGTCACCGAGCTGGCGGGCGGCTCCAGTGCCCTGCGCAAGCGCATCCCCGGTCTGCTGGATGAGCTCCACAACACCGACGGGCTGGTGATGGCCATCGCCACCGCCTCGGGCACCGAGTACCGCCTGCAGACCGCCGAGAGCAGCGCCTGGCACGACGAATATCGCAAGCAGGTCTCCGAGCTGTCGTCGAATACCCAGCGCCTGGAGATGGAGCGTATCGACCTCTTCAAGACCGCCTACCGGGAGGCGCTCAAGGGCGTGCACCTGACCCAGGGGCAGACCAAGGAGGTGCGTACCCTCACACCCTGCTACGATGACAGCCTGCCGGCGGACGCCGACAAGCAGATCGTCGCCTGGCTCCGCGACGGCTGGAGCAGCTCCGAGGCCGAGATCAAAGGCGATGCGCGCAACGCCGGCCCCACCAGCCCGACCATCTTCATCTTCCTGCCGGCCCAGAGCCGCAACGAGCTGCGCTCGGCCATCATCGAGCACAAGGCCGCCCGGCTCACGTTGGACACACGCGGCGTGCCGGCGACGCCCGAGGGCCAGGATGCCCGCTCCGCCATGGAGACTCGCCGCAACGACGCGGACCGCCGTATTGCCCAGATCGTCAAGACCGTCGTCGGCGGCGCACAGGTCTATCAAGGCGGCGGCTCGGTCGCGGATGGCAACGACCTGAGCGACAAACTGCAGGCCGCCGGCGCTGCGTCCGTCGTGCGGCTCTACGGTGACTTCGACACCGCCGACCAGGTGGGCTGGGACAAGGTCATCGAGCGCTCGCGCAAAGGCGAGACCCAGCCCCTACAGCCCATCAAGCACAGCGCCGACACGGACCAGCACCCGGTCTGCGCCGCCATCCTCAAGCACCTGGGTGCCGGCAAGAAGGGCAGCGACGTGCGCGAGCACTTCAAGGCACCGCCGTACGGCTGGCCGCAGGATGCCATCGACGGTGCCCTCTATGCCCTGCTCGCCAGCGGCCACGTGCTGGCGCTGAACAACCTCGGCAAAGTGGTGGACGCCAAGGGCCTGGAGCGCAAACAAATCACCCAGAGCAGCTTCAAGCCCGAGACCGTCACCATCAGCCCGGTGCAGAAGATCCAGATCCGCAAGGTCTTCCAGGCCGCCGGCGTCGGCTGCCAGCCAGGCCAGGAGGTCGACAAGGGGCCGGAGCTGCTGCGTACCCTGCGAGACCTGGCCAGCAAGGCCGGCGGCGAGGCGCCGAAACCGGCGGTGCCGGACCAAAAGCTGCTCGACGACCTGGGGGCGCTGGCAGGCAACGCCTTGCTCGCCGAGCTGTACAGCCAGCGCGATACCCTGATCCAGCACAGCAAGGACTGGACAGCCACCGGCGAACAGATCGCGAAACGCTGGCCGACCTGGACCCTCGTTCACGACCTCTTGAGCCACGCCAAGGACCTGGGTCCATCCGAGGAGCTGCAGGCAGAGGCCAGGGAGATCGAGCAACAGCGGGCACTGCTCGCCGACCACGACCCGGCTCAAGCCCTGCTCGACAACACGGTGGACCTGCTGCGCAGCAGTCTCAACCACCACGTCGAGGCGTATCGAAAGACCTACGACGCGGAGATGGCGGCACTGGATCACGACAGCGATTGGCAGCAGCTGTCACCCGATCAGCGCACCGCGATTCTGGTCAAGCACGGCCTCGACCAGACCGTCTCGGTGGATGCCTCCACCGCCGAGAGCATCCTCGATGAGCTGGAGCACTGCTCGCTCTCCCAGTGGGCCGACCGCACCCGGGCGCTCAAGAGCCGGTTCGAGCAGGTGCGCCTCGAAGTCGCCAAGCTATTGGAGCCCAAGGTGCAGCGCGTGGATCTCCCCCGCCGCACGCTGCGGGACGAGGCGGAGCTGGCCGCTTGGCTCAAGGAGGCCGAGGAGCGCATCCGGGGCAAGCTCAGCGACGGGCCAGTGATGATTTAAGGTCCGCGCCCGGACCCTGCTCTGCCTGCTGTTGCGTGTAACGACCCTGCCACCTAAACTGTTGCATGTAACGCAACTACCTGGGGAGGGAGAGATGGCATCCACGCACGTCAACACACGCGTCCAAAAACACCGCGCGGCGCTGCGCAGGGCTGGGCTGCGTCCGGTGCAGATTTGGGTACCCGATACGCGCCGGGAAGGCTTTGCGGAGGAATGTCGACGACAGTCTCGACTCGCCGCCGAAGCGGATGCTGCGGACAGCGACATGCAGCAATGGATGGACGAAGCCCTGACCGACCTGGATGGCTGGTCCGCATGACACGTGGCGACCTGGTGACCATCGCCCTACCCGGTGATTTCGCCAAGCCGCGGCCGGCGTTGATAATCCAGGCCGATCCGTTCCACGAGCATGCCACCCGCACTGTGCTGCCGGTGACCAGCACACTGGTGGCGGCGCCGCTGTTCCGCATCACGCTCGAGCCCAGCGGGGAAAATGGCCTAACGAAGCCATCTCAGGTGATGGTGGACAAAGCAATGACCGTTAAGCGGGACAAAGTCGGCCCGGTGCTCGGGCGGATCGATCTCGACAAGCTGGTGGAGATCGAGCGCGCCCTGGCCGTATTTCTGGGCATTGCCAAATAATCAATGTGCGAATCACGGTCCATTGGGCTGCAACCCGCATGTTCACTTCGATTGACGGCCATTGACCACCCGCCGATGATAAGCAGCAAATCACTTGCGTTTTGGTTGCCCCATGCCTGCCGTCACCATCAAAAACCTGCCGGATGGGCTCTATCAGCGCCTCAAGACCAACGCCCGGGCGCATCATCGCAGCCTCATCGCCGTCGCCTGGGATCTCGGCACCGGGTGCGGCCTCCGCATAATGTGAATCAGATGGTGCCATGTCGCGCAGACGACCCAAGAAAAAGAGTTCTCGCGCAGAGACGCAAAGGCGCAGAGAAGAAGACAAGGAGAAGAGACGAGCACTGGGGGCATCGAGCTGTGCGCGTTCTTCCTTTGCGCCTCTGCGTCTTTGCGCGAGCTTCTTCTTATCGTCCTTCTGCGCGAGCCTCCGCTTGCCGCATCGCAACGGGTTTCGACATCATTGCGAGGCCGCACTCTCGGCACCCCTCTGTTCACGGCCGACAGCGGTCTACGCAAGGCATTTCCTGACATTGCGCAGGGGCTCCCGCCCGGAGCCCAACGCGCGCCCGCGCAAGCCCAGCCCGATCCATCACCAAGGAGCTTTCCTCATGGACCCCCTCGCCAAACCCCTGCGCAGGCAACTGGAAGAGGCCGTCGTCGACGCCCGCGACACGGCGGAAGAGGCCGCCCGCGCCGCGCTGCTGCACCTCGGCGTCGCCGACGCGGACGCGCCCAAGCATCTGACCGACGCCGAGCGCGCCCTGCGCCGCCGGCTGCGCGCCCACGGCCGCCAGCTCGGGGATCAGCGCCGTCCCGACGCGCATCAGGCTATCGACAAGCTGGTGCAGGAGACCGCCTACGAGCACTGGCACCGCATGCTCTTTGCCCGCTTCCTGGCCGAGAACGGCCTGTTGATGCACCCCGACGGCGTTCCGCTGACCCTGGACGAGTGTAACGAGCTGGCCCGGGACGAGGGCGCCGCGGACGGCTGGGAGCTGGCCGGGCGCTATGCCTCCCGCATGCTGCCGCAGATCTTCCGCCCGGACAGCCCAGTCCTGGCCCTGACGCTTGCCCCTGAGCACCAGCGCGCCCTGGAGCATCGGCTGGCCGGCCTGCACCCCGACACCTTCCAGGCCTCCGACAGCCTCGGCTGGGTCTACCAGTTCTGGCAGACCAAGCGCAAAGACGCCGTCAACCGCTCCGAGGTCAAGATCGGCGCCGACGAGCTGCCCGCCGTCACCCAGCTCTTCACCGAGCCCTACATGGTCGCCTTCCTGCTCGACAACAGTCTCGGCGCCTGGTGGGCCGCCCGACGGCTGAGCGCGGAAGACCTGCGCACCGCCGAGAGCGAGGAGGTGCTGCGCCGCAAGGCCACGATCCCCGGCGTGCCGCTGGAGTACCTGCGCTTCGTCAAGGACGAGGACGAAACCTGGACCCCCGCCGCCGGCACCTTCGACGCCTGGCCCGAGCACCTCAGCGAGCTGAAGGTCATGGACCCCTGCTGCGGGTCCGGGCACTTCCTGGTCGCCGCCTTCCAGATGCTCGTACCCATGCGCATGGCACTGGAGGGGCTGAGCGCGCGGGAGGCCGTGGACGCCGTGCTGCGGGAGAATCTGCACGGCCTGGAGCTGGACCAGCGCTGCGTCGAGCTTGCTGCATTCGCCCTGGCCCTGACCGCCTGGCGCTGGCCCGATGCTGGCGGCCACCGCCCGTTGCCAACGCTGAACCTCGCCTGCTCCGGGCTGGGGATTCATGCCAGCAAGGCCGACTGGCTGCAACTGGCCGAAGGCGATGTCGATCTGCAGCATGCGCTGGAGCGGATCTATGAGCTGTTCCAGGACGCGCCGACGCTGGGCAGCTTGATCGATCCGCGCCGGGCGTTTCGCGATGATGATCTGATCGACCTGGGTCCGCAGCGGGGCTGGGAACGGGTCGCCCCCCTGGTCGAGCGGGCGCTGGCGTCGGAGGATGAGCAGCAGCGCGAGCTTGGGGTGGTGGCGGCTGGTTTGGCACGGGCCGCGCAGTTGCTGGCCGACCGCTACCAGTGCGTCATCACCAACGTGCCCTATCTGACGCGCGGCAAGCAGCAGGAACGGTTGCGGGACTTCTGCGAGCGCCACCATGCGGAGGCCAAGAACGATTTGGCGACGGTCTTTCTCAAGCGCTGTCTGGGGCTCTGTGTCGAAGGCGGCACCACCAGTGTCGTGCTGCCGCAGAACTGGCTGTTCCTGACCAGCTACCGGAAGTTGCGCGAGAAGTTGCTGAAGCAGGAGTGCTGGCACCTGCTCGCGCGTTTGGGAGGCGGTGCAGAGGCATTTGAAAATGGCCCTGGGAATATCACAAATATCTGTATGACTGAGATCAGTAGAGGCAACCCGAAAACCGAATCGGGCGACCTCTTTCGAGATGCGGAAGGCGGCAGTCTGATGCGTGGGTTGGATGTATCCGAATACCGTAATGCGAGTGAGAAAGCCGACCGTTTGCTGGGTGCAGAGGTCAAAAGTGTCGAGCAAGTAGCTCAGTTGAGTAACCCGGATAATATTATTTCCTTTGAAATAAGCCCTGATCTGCACCTGCTGGGCGAATACGTCGATTCAATTCAAGGGCTGGGAACAAGCGACAACCCGCCTTTCGTTCGATTCTTTTGGGAACTAGAGGATCGGAAAACGGGGTGGGAATGGTTGCAGAGTGCTCCGGATCACTTACTAGAGTACCGTGGCCTTCAACTCTTAATTCGCTGGGAAGATGGGAAAGGGTTGTATTATAAACATGCTATGGCTCTTAAGAAAGAGCGCCGCCTCGGTGGCTGGAAATCCGGAAAGGAGGCGTGGGGAAGCCTAGGGGTTTCCGTCTCCGAAATGGGAGACTTGCCAGCAACGTATTATTTAGGCACGATGTATGACAATACCGCGCACGCCGTGATCCCAAAAAGCAAAGCACATTTAGCGGCTATATGGTGCTTTTTCTATCACAAAGAACTGAGCAATGCTGTCAGGGAAAAATTCCAAAGCCTCAAAGTAACTAACCACACTCTGAAGAAGGTCCCCTTCGACCTGGACCACTGGTCCCGGGTGGCCGCTGAACAATATCCCAACGGCCTCCCTAACCCCTACTCCGACGACCCGACCCAATGGATCTTTCACGGCCACCCCTGCGGCTCGGTCACCTGGGACGAGGAGACCAAATGGACCGCGATTGCACCGAAGCGCACAAATGACGCCGTGCTCCAAACCGCCGTCGCCCGCCTGCTTGGCTACCGCTGGCCCGCCGAGACCGACGAGGCAATGGAGCTGTCGGACGAGTCCCGCACCCTGGTCGCCGAGGCCCGCAAGCTCGAAGCCTTCAGCGACGACGACGGCATTTGCTGCCTGCCCCCCATCCGCGGCGAGCCCGCCGCCCACGAGCGCCTGCTGCGCCTGCTGGAGGCGGCCTACGCTGACGACTGGAGCGCTGGCACCCTGGGCAAGCTGTTGGCCGAGTCCGGCGCCCAGGGCAAGGGCCTGGACGTCTGGCTGCGCGATGCCTTCTTCCAGCAGCACTGCAAGCTGTTCCATCACCGCCCCTTCATCTGGCACATCTGGGACGGGCTCAAGGACGGCTTTGCGGCACTGGTCAACTACCACAAGCTCGACCGCGCCAACCTGGAGCGGCTGGTCTATACCTACCTGGGCGACTGGATTCGGATGCAGGAGCGCGCCGGCGCCGACGGGCAGCAGGGCGCCGACGAGCGCCTGGCCGCCGCGAAGGGCCTCAAGGCCAAGCTGGAGGCCATCCTGGAGGGCGAGGCCCCGCTCGACATCTTCGTGCGCTGGAAGCCCATCAAGCAGCAGCCCATCGGCTGGGAGCCGGATCTCAACGACGGCGTGCGCCTCAACATCCGCCCCTTCATGCTCGCCGACGACGTCAGCAAGAAGGGCGCCGGCGTACTCCGCGCCAAGCCGGACATCCACTGGAAGTAGGACCGCGGCAAGGACGTCGAGAGCGCCCCCTGGTACCCCGTTTTCCACGGTGAGCGCATCAACGATCACCACCTGACCCTAGCCGAGAAGCGCGCCGCGCGGCATACGAGCGAACGATCAGGCTCGGCATGAACAGCAGCGAAGAGCCGTGATCCTCAAGAGGTGACACGACACCGCGACCGCCAACCGCGCTGAGTGTCGTGATCTGCAATAACGGGCCATGCCGCGGGCCTTATTGCAGAAAATCGGCACTAACCGATAATAAGAGGCCCGCCGGACGTCCCTTATGACGGAATCCAGCAATATGGAGGCCCCTGCGCCTGCTTGGCGTGCTGGCCGCTACGAGCCCCAGCCGGGCGGACATTCGGCATTCCTGCCGGCGCCATTGCCGCCGAACCCTCCGCTGCGCATCGACACGGGTCTGCTCGGCGCCTTGTCCCGGGCCGACCGGGCGCTTGGCCGGCTCGACGGGGCCACTGAGACGTTGCCGAATCCCGACCTCTTCGTGTTCATGTATGTGCGTAAGGAGGCGGTCCTGTCGAGCCAGATCGAAGGCACCCAGGCGTCGCTACTGGACGTGCTCGAGGTCGAGGCCCGCCTCAAGACAGACAATCCCTTCGATGTCGAAGAGGTCATCAACTACGTCGGCGCCATCAATCATGGCTTGGCGCGTCTGGCCACGTTGCCGGTTTCGCTAAGGCTGATTCGGGAAGTCCACGAGCACCTCCTCGCTGGCGTGCGTGACAGCCAGCGCAACCCCGGCGAGTTTCGCCGCGTTCAGAACCACATCGGGCCGCCGGGCTGCAGCCTGGAGCAGGCGCGTTTCGTCCCGCCGCCACCGAGCCGGCTGAATGAGTGCTTGGCTGAATTGGAGCGGTTCATCCATGCTGAGGATGAGATTCCGGTCCTGATTCGAGTCGGCTTGATCCATGCCCAGTTCGAGACGATCCATCCATTCCTCGACGGCAACGGCCGTGTCGGCCGGTTGCTGATTACGCTGCTGCTCTGCGATCGCGAGACCCTGCGTCGCCCACTGCTGTATCTGTCGTACTACTTCAAGCGCAACCGCACGGAGTATTACGACCGACTTCAGCGCGTTCGCGATCACGGAGACTGGGAAGGGTGGATCGCCTTCTTTCTGCGCGGCGTCTTCGAGGTAGCGCAGGAAGCAACCGCCGTGGCCAGGCGTATCGTGCAGATGCGCGAGGCCCACCGGGATGCGCTGATGGCGAGCGTTGGCCGTGCCGCAGGTAGCGCGCTGCGCGTCCATGAGCAGCTGTTCCATCAGCCCGTCATTACGGTTCAGCAGGTCTCGGATCTGCTCGAGGCGAGCTATAGCAACGCCAATGCGCTGGTGTCTCAGATGCAGGGCATCGGCATACTCGCCGAGATCACCGGCCAACGCCGCAACCGCCGCTTTGCCTACGCACCCTACCTGGCCCTTTTCGACGACAACGAATCCGGCATCCCTGACCTGGCCAAAGGATCGCGTCCTCATGACTGACACTGTCACCGACCGCCTCATCCAGCCGTTGTCGAGCGTTGCCGACATCCGCCCGTTCCTGCTCGCCGGCGACGTCGGCAAGAAGGGCGCCGGCTTGCTGCGCGCCAAGCCGAACATCAAATGGACCAAGGACCGCGGCAAGGACGTCGAGAGCGCCCCCTGGTTCCATCGCTTCAACGGTGAGCGTATCAACGACCACCACCTGACCCTTGCCGAGAAGCGTGCCACGAGGAGCGACCCATGAGCAGCTATCAGGGTATGCGCTGGTTCAAGTGCGATCTTCAGGTCCAAACACCAGCGGATCGGGCAAACTGGCGGGGCTCCCCCATGGGAAAGGGAGAGGAGGCCGAACGCGCGGCTGCTGAAGCCTACATTCGTCGTTGTTATAAAATTGGTCTCGAAGTCATCGCCGTAACGGATCACAACTTCCTGTCTAAAGGGTTCATTCCGTACCTGCGCCAGGCGATCGATGCGATCTCCGTGGAGTACGCTTACAGAATTGTCCTGTTTCCGGGCTTCGAGTTTGAGGCGGACGTAGGAAAAGGCTGCCATGTGCTCGCCTTGTTTGAGCCTGATGCGGATCTCGACGAGATTGATCATTACCTGACGGAATGTGGAGTTACCTATCCGCGCGTCCAGAACGGTGTGTTGAAGAAGTCCACCAAGCGGCTTCCGGAAATTCTCGACATCGTTCAGCGGACCACTCCAGAGGGTGTGCAGCGGGGGTTGATCATCTTGCCCCATGTTATGGGTGACGACGGACTGTTCGACTCTGGAAGGATCGGAGATTGGCTCCAGCAGGAGGAATTCGTCAATCCCGGCCTGCTCGCCGTCGAAGTGCCAAAACCTGTATCGAGGATGTCCAGCGGTTTCCAGAAGCTCTTCGGGGCAGGAGAAGACTGTGACCCGGGCTGGCGCCGCAGGCGCTCGATTGCCTGCGTTATGGGTTCGGACGCGAAGGCCTTGCGGGCGGAGGAGAATTCGGAGAACCCTCTGGGTAAGCGCTATACCTGGATCAAGATGTCGGCGCCCTCGATCGAATCCCTGCGCCAAGCCTTTCTGGATCATGACTCCCGTATTCGCCTCCCGGAGGACCCGGCGACGGACGTGAATCCAGCGGATCGGCAGTACCAAGCCCGCATCCTCTCCCTAAGCGTGGAGGGCGCGGCCTTCGTTGAGGATCAGCAGGTCGATTTCTCCCCCAATCTCAACTGCATCATCGGCGGTCGCGGCAGCGGTAAGTCGACGCTGTTGGAGTATTTGAGGTTGGCCCTTCGCAAGGATCGGTCGGATCGCGTACAGGATGACCGTACCAAAGAGAAGATTGAGCGTATCCGCAAGACGCTCGCTGGGCCGGACTCCCGGGTACGGGTCCAATGGCGTAGTCGGGACGGCGTTGAGGACGAACTGGTGCTCGCTTCCGGGGAAGCGAGCGTGGCGGGACGGGAGGTCGTGGACGCCGATACCTTCTTCCGCGGGCTGCCGGTGCGGTTCTTCAGTCAACAGCAGCTGACCCAGCTGACCGAGAAGGACAGTAACAACCTCCTGCCGCTCATCGACGATTTCGCCCGGGCGGACATGGATGCCCTCGAGGCCCGCGAGCGGGAGTTGCGCGCCGAGATCGCCAGCCTGTTCCAAACCCGGCGCCAGCAGGTGGTCCTCCAGGGCGAGCACCAGCGGCTTTCGCAAGAGGTTGCGGAGCTGACCCGCCAGCGCAGCGCCCGTGCCGGTCTTCAGGCCGCGGCCGACGCCCACTTGCGGCTCCAGGCGGAGAATAAGCTGGCGGAACGCATTCGATCGCAGGCCAGCGAGCCGAAGGCTTGGGTTGAGCTGGCGGAGGACTTCGCCGAGAGCCACTCTCCACTCGGATCAGTTGCCGACACCTGGCCCCACGGGGACTGGTTCAAGACCTTGGACAACAAGGTGGAGCAGGCGAAGCAGGCGTTGCTGGCCTCCATCAAGGCTGCGGTGGAGACCTATGTGCAGGAGGTTTCTGACCTGTTCGATAAGGACGCGGCTTGGCCGGGCATCGCTGACGCCCTTGCCAAGGCGGATGCGGAGTTTGCTATAGCATGCAGGGCGCAGGGCCTTTCGCCCGAGGAGGTTGCCAGAGTTCAGGAGATCGACAAGGAGTTGCGTGCTAAACAGGTAGAGCTCGAAGGCAACCAGCGTAAGCTCGACGCCTTGGAGACGGAGGTGGCGCCGTTGGAGGATCGCTATCGTGATCTGCTAAAAATCTGGCGGGAGCAGCACCGACTTCGTGAAGCGGCCGCGGACAAGGCCAATCGCGAGAGCGCCGCTTTGCAGCAGCGGTTCCTGGAGGTGACAGTGCGCTACTCCGGTGAACGCACCGCCTTCAATGCGATCTGGAATGGGCTTGCGCCCAAGGATCGTAGGACGAAGTTGGCTAAGCAGTGGGAGTTTCTCGGGCAGGCCGTTTTTGAGTACGCACGAGATTTCCATAAAGATTCACCCTGGCACGCCCTGTCAGAGCTGTTTAAACAATCTCAGTCGCTCACCGGCGAACTAGCGGACTGGCTTGATGAGCTGAAGCAACACCTCAGTTCCGCGGAGATGCTGCCCGAGTGGGAGAACACGCTCGTCAAGCGCGTGCCGGACTTGGTGGACGTAACGCTCTATCGCTCCGATGGCTCCCGGGCCGGCTCCATCCATGACGGGGGGCTATCGGATGGTCAGCGTAACACCGCGGCCCTGGCCTTGTTGCTGGCCCAGGGCAATGATCCTATCGTCATCGACCAGCCAGAGGACGAGCTGGATTCCAGCTTCATCTACCGCGACTTGGTGCCGATGCTCCGGCGCATGAAGGACCAGCGACAGCTGATTTTCGCGACCCACAACGCGAATCTGCCGGTCAATGGGGATGCGGAGCTGGTGTACGCGTTGGAAACCCGCAACGGCCGCGGGTGTCTGCTCGCCGAGGGCGGGCTGGATCGGCCCGGCGTTTGCGGCGCCGTGTTGGATGTGATGGAAGGCTCCAAGGAGGCGTTCCAGCGCCGGCGCGAGAAGTACCATTTCTGACTGCTGCCGCGAACCCAGGTCCTCGGACCGTAGGCCGATAGCCGATGCTCTACGACGACAAAGATGAGCTGCTGGGCGAGATCACCGCCGGCGAGGACACGCTGCTTGAGTTCAAGGAGGTGATCTTCAAGGGCGACCAGGTCCGGTTCGCGAGTGAGGAGGGCAGGGCCAGCAAAGTCATCGCCGAGGTCTTCGTCTCGATGGCGAACACGGAAGGCGGCCTGGTGGTGTTCGGCGTAAACAAGCTGGGCGACGTGGTCGGCATCGATCCCGCTAAGCGGGATAAGCTGGAACAGTTTGTTGTGCAGTGCGCCCTGGATCATTGCGTGCCGCAGATCGAGCCGGCCCTGGATTGGGTGCAACTGCCTGGTTCGGACGGTGCCCGCCGGCTGTGCCTCAAGGTCTACATTCCGCGAGCCCGCTACTACGTCCACCAGACCAGCGACGGGCGCTTCCTCAAGCGCGTGAGCAGTCACCGCAAGCCGATTCCGCCAGAGCAGTTGGGGCGGATGCTCGCGAGCCGCCAGCTCTTGTTGCCCTTCGAGGAACGCCCAGTGTTCGGGGCAGAGCTGGAGGTACTGAGCCGCAGCCGCTTCGAGCGCTACCACCGGGAGCGTTTCGACCGGTCCCTTTCCGAGACCGGGCTCCCCTACGAGCGACTTTTGGCCAACCTCAAGCTCGCCGTACACGAGGAGGACCGCCCGTGGCGGCCCAGCAACGTCGGTCTGCTGCTGTTTGCCGATCAGCCCGAGACTCATCTTCCAGGCGCTTACGTGGACGTGGCGGTCTACGATCACGACGTCGCCGATGGCAACACGCTGGACACGAAGCGGATCACCGGCCCGATCCCGGACCAGATCGAAGGGGTGCTGACGTATCTGCGGACGAGCCCGTTGGTGGCGGTGCGGTCGCAGAAGGACGGGCTCGGTCGGCGGGACCGGCCTGCATACAGCGAGCACGCGCTCCAGGAGGCCATTGTCAACGCCCTAGCCCACAGGGACTATGAGATCACCGGCGCTCAGGTCATCGTGACCCTGTTCCCGGACCGCATCGAGATCCGCAACCCAGGCGGTCTGCACAACACGCTGACCGAGGAGAATCTCTACGCTGGCTGCCAGCCGGTGCGCCGCAACCAGATACTGGCCGGCTTCCTGCGGGATTATGGCAACCTGACAACCGGGCGACGTTATATGGAGACGCGAGGCGAAGGCTTCTTGACGCTGGTCAGGATCAGCACCGAGCTGTCCGGTCGACGCCCGGACTTGGAGAACACGGGCGGGGCAGTGAAGCTGACACTCTATGCGGCGCGACTCGATGCCTGAGACCGTCCTCGACCGCGTTCTCGGCTCCCTGCGCAGCGCCGCGAACGTGAGCCGCGCCTACCAGGTGCGGCCCGCCGCCGTGCTCTGGACCGACCACGAGGCGCAGTGGCGCAGGTTGGCCGAACGGCTGCGCGAGATGCTGCCGGAGCTGCTGGTGCTCGGGGACCACGCGCCGGGGGAGCGCCGCGGACCGGCTATCTGGATCAAGTGCATGCTGGCGCGAACCCTAGACGAGGCCGATTGGCCGGCGACGGCAGTGCCCATCATCTACTTACCTGGCGTGTCCCGCTCGGACCTGCGCGCTATCGAGACCTGCCCGCGGGAGCTGCAGCCGCTGGCGGAGCTTCAGTACCGGGGCGTGTTCTGGAGTCAGCTCAACGGCAAGGACTGGACCGTCAACGCCTTCCTGTCCAGCAGCCACGGCGGACTCAACCTGGACCTGTCCGCCGACCAGGCGACGCGCCTTGCCATGCACCGGGCGCTCGACGTGCTCCTCGACACCCCGGTGGAGGACCTCAAGGGCCGGCGGCTGGAAGCGGCAGATTTCGACGCCTTACTGAGCGCTGATCCCGTGCGCGATGTACTGACCTGGATGAACCATCCTGAAGGCGTTGCCCAAGAGTGGCAGGGGGCCCGCTGGGACGCCTTCCGCAGCCGCTGCAAAGCGGACTGGAAGCTCGACCCCGAGGCCGACGGTGTGTTGGTCGCTGCCGAGCGCATCGCAGAGGCGCGCCCGGAGTGGGGCTCGGTTTGGGAGCGCTACCAAGGTGGCTGGCGCGCCTTCCCGAAGGTGATCGAGCGGTTGCGGCTCGCATCGCTGCCGGTGCATCCGGATCTCTTCACGGAGCTGAGCCGCTACCCGAACGCCAACGACGAGGCGGAGGAGAAATTGCGGTCCGAGCTGACCGCACTGGCTGGCTTAGAGCCGGGCGAGGCGGCAGCAAGGCTGCAGACGCTCGAACAACATCACGGGACACGCCGACAATGGCTGTGGGCGGAGATGGGTCAGGCGCCTTTGGCACGGGCGCTGGAGCCGCTGTCGCGGCTGGGAACGCTGGTCGGCAAGCCCTTCGGCGGACAGCATCTGGAGGACATGGCCGCCGCATACCAGGACGAGCTCTGGCAGGTCGACGCAGCAGCCCGGCAAGCCCTTGCAGGTGTGCGGACCAAGGCCGATGCCGAGGCCGTAAGCACCGCGCTACAGGCCGTCTACGTGCCCTGGCTGGCCGAGGCGAACCAGCGGTTCCAGGACCTGCTGCGCAAAGACGGCTATCCGGGCTCCTCAGTCGTTCAAGAATCGAGAGGCGCCTACCAAGCCGGTGGGGAGTGCTGGCTGTTCGTGGACGGGCTGCGCTTTGACGTTGCTCAGGACCTCGCGGCCGCCCTCAAGCGCGAGGGGCTGGAGGCAGGCATCGCGGTCGATTGGGCGCCGGTGCCCTCGGTGACCGCTTCCGGCAAAGTGGCCTGCTCACCGGTCGCACACCTCGCCCAGGGTCGCATGACCGACCAGGACTTCGTGCCCAGCCATGGCAGCCAGGATAAGCCGCTCAATACGGCGTTGCTCCGAAAGGCGCTCAAGGACGAGAGCTGGCAGGTCTTGGGCGGCAGCGACACGGGTGATCCATCGGGCCGGGCCTGGACCGAAATGGGTGACCTGGACCACTACGGCCACGAGCACGGCCTGCGCCTCGCCCGAGAGGTGCCGGTGATCCTGGAGTCCATCGTCGAGCAGATCCGCTACCTGATGGACGCCGGCTGGAAGCAGATCCGGATCGTCACCGACCATGGGTGGCTGCTGGTGCCCGGCGGCATGCCGAAGACGGAGCTGGCGAAGTTCCTCACCGCCACGCGCTGGGGCCGCTGCGCCGCCCTCTCGGACACGGCGAAGCCGACCGCGCTGACGCTTACCTGGAGCTGGTGCAAGGACGTGCGCATTGCCCTGGCGCCGGGGATTTCTAGCTTCATCGCCGGTCAGGAATACGGACACGGGGGCCTGAGCCTGCAGGAGAGCATCATTCCGGTGGTGACCGTGACGCGCCCGGCGGGCGTCGAGGACGCGATGTGCGTGAGCGTGCAGGAGATCAAGTGGACCGGGCTGCGCTGCCGTGTCACCGTCGAGGGTGCGCAGGCGGGCTTCACGGCAGACCTGCGGCAGAAGGCGAACGACCCGAAGACCAGCAAGACCGGCGGCGGCAAGCCGCTCAAGGCCGGGAAGGCGTCGCTGATGGTCGAGGACGAAGAGCTGGAAGGCGAGGCCATCTCGTTGGTCATCCTGGATGGGAATGGGCAGGCGCTCGCCAAGATGCCAACCGTGATCGGCGGAGAGTGATGCGATGCAGCTGGACGAGCTCGACCGAAAGGCCGCCGAGCACTTCGAAGGCTATGTCGTGCGCAAGGACCTGGTGCGACAGTTCAGCCGCCAGTTCCCGGTACCGACCTATGTGGTGGAGTTCCTGCTCGGGCGCTATTGCGCCACCATCGACGAGGAAGAGATCAACGAGGGTCTCGACATCGTCCAGCGCCAGCTCGCCTCGCGCACGGTCAAGGCGGGTGAGCAGGAGCTGTTCAAGGCCCGCGCCCGTGAGGAGGGGACGGTCAAGCTGATCGACCTGGTCAGCGTCCGCCTGGATGCCAAGACGGACTCCTATGTCACCATCCTGCCGAGCCTGCAGCTCAAGGACGTGCGCATCGCCCCGGAGATGGTGCGCGCGCACGAGCGGCTGCTGACCGGCGGCTTCTACGCCGAAGTGACGCTGAGCTATGACTCCGCCATCGCCCAAGAGGCCCATGGCCGGCCATTCGGCATCGATGCCCTGCGTGCGATCCAGCTCTCCAAGCGGGACGTGCTGGATGTACTGGCGCAGGCACGGGAGGGCCTGAGCAGCGCCGAGTGGAAGGATTTCCTGTTGCGCAGCGTCGGGCTTGAGCCGGCCCAGCTCAGCGCGCGGGCCAAGGACGCCCTGTTGCTGCGCATGGTCCCCTTCGTCGAGCGCAACTACAACCTGGTGGAGCTGGGACCGCGGGGCACCGGCAAGAGCCACCTGTTCCAGCAGGTCTCGCCCTATGCCCACCTGATCTCCGGTGGCAAGGCGACGGTGGCCAAGATGTTCGTCAACAATTCCACCGGACAGCGGGGTCTGGTCTGCCAGTACGATGTGGTCTGCTTCGACGAGGTCTCAGGCATCTCCTTCGATCAGAAGGATGGCGTGAACATCATGAAGGGATACATGGAGTCCGGCGAGTTCAGCCGTGGCAAGGAGAACATCCGCGCCGACGGCTCTATGGTGCTGGTGGGCAACTTCGAGGTGGACGTGGAGCACCAACAGCGCGTCGGCCACCTGTTCGGGCCGTTGCCGCCGGAGATGCGCGACGACACGGCCTTCATGGATCGCATCCATGCCTATCTGCCGGGCTGGGACGTGCCAAAGATGCAGCCGACGCTGTTTACCGACCACTTCGGGCTGGTGAGCGACTTCCTCTCGGAGTGTTTCAGCCGGCTGCGGATGGAAAGTCGACTGCCGCAGCTCCAGGGCCGGATTCACCTGGGCGGTGCACTCAGCGGGCGTGACATCAACGCCACCAACAAGACCGCCAGCGGGCTGCTGAAGCTGCTCTATCCCGCTGCCCGGTCACATATCTCTGACGAGGACCTGGAGTGGGCGGTGCGCCTGGCGCTGGAGGTGCGCCGGCGCGTGAAGGAGCAACAGAAGCGCATCGGCTCCGCGGAGTTCCGCAACACCCACTTCAGCTATCTGCTCGGCGAGGAAGGCGTCGAGAAGTTCATCGTCACCCCGGAGCTGACGAGCGAGAACAGCATCGGCGCCGACCCACTGGAGCCGGGGCAGGTGTGGACACTGAGCCCCGGTGGTGCGGACGAACACCCGGGCCTGTATCGGATCGAGGTGAACGAGGGACCGGGCAACGGGCTGCGCATCCTGAACAAGCCCACGCCGCCGGCCTTTCAGGAGTCAGTGCGCTATGCCGAGCAGAATCTCTACGCCCGCGCCGCCCAGCTGGTTGGCGACCGCGACCCGCGGGCGCACGAGTTCTCGGTCCAGCTTCGGAGCTTCGACGCTGCCAAGACCGGGAGCCAGGTCGGTGTGGCGGCTCTGATCGCCCTTTGCAGCAGCCTGCTCAAGAAGCCCCTGCGCGGCGGTCTGGTCGTCATCGGCGAGATCAACCTGGGCGGCTCCATCGAGCCGCTCCACAACGCCGTCACCCTCGTCGAGCTGGCCATCGAGAAAGGGGCGCAGGCCGTGCTGATGCCGGTATCGAGCCGCCGGCAGCTCTTCGACCTCTCCGACGACATGGCGACCAAGGTCGACACGCAGTTCTACCAAGACGCCAGGGATGCCTTGCTGAAGGCGTTGGTGGAGTAGTCGCAGCTTGGGTCCACCCGGATGCCGCGACAGAATTCCTTCATCGATGGCGCGCGACTATCCGTGATTGCAGGTGGCGTGAAGTGCGCCTTGCCGCTTCCCATGTGCGTCGAGGCCCGCCAGAAACTGCGTCGCCGCGCCGCCGGTTCGACAAGGGCCCCGCGGGCCAAGCGACAGCCCGCACTCACTTTGCGCCGGTCGGCATGGCGAGTGAGCGGTCCAGATCGCAACCGGCTGCAGACCGGGCGAGGCCGGTGACTGCCTCAGCTATGCTTGCATCTGCCCGCCCCCGTATAGACGATCCGAATCGTGCACATCCGCCGGCCGCCGGCCGCAGGCCGTGCAGCGCGGCGGTGCCGGCAGCTCCGGAATCCTCCTAGGATCGATGGAGGCCGCGCGGCCGCATGCCTCACAGGACGCGATCAGGTCGGACTGCCAGGGCGGGTAGGTGTCGGGCGTATTGGCGGTCTCAAGCATCCGGGTGCGCCGTGCTGGGATGATATCGTAGCCTGGGTTTGAGACAGAGGCGTTGCCCAAGCGCATGAGCGCATCCCAGCTATCACAGAACACCTGCAACCTGACCTGCCGCGCGGTCCCATGAAGGCCAACCGCCGCGGAGCTTCGCCGAGGCCGATAGGGCGACGCTCGGGCTGCTGTGGCGTGATCGACCGCCGTTTGCCGAGGCTGTCGCGGGCCGAGCGTTTACGGAGCCGTCTGGCGAACCCCCGACCCTAGATGTTCTGAAAGACGCGCGGAACCGATGGACGGCCGAGCTGACGACCTATCCTGAACCGTTGCGTGAGGCTATCGGGACCAACTGCGAGGCGCTGTTCGAAGGGGCGGAGCGGTGGTGTCCAATGGGCGGGCGCACACCGTAGCGTGGGGTGGGCTCTGGACGAAGCCAGAAATCGCCGGCTTTCTGGCAGACAGCGGCCGCTCAGAACAGGCTGCGCTGACGGCAGCATGCGGCCAGTAACAGACTTGACGCCGCACTGCCCGACGGACAGCATAAGGAACTTAGCAACGCACATCGAAAGCGCCGCGAACCCGTTGATTCACTGTATGTGCTGCCCCTTCCAACGGCGGATGCCCGGCGGAGATATGCTGTCAATCGACCACTGTGCGGCTCATATGCGGCCAACTCGCCGCATATGCCGGCAAGTGTGCAGCCCCCGTTCGGCCGTAAGCCTCTGGACAAGCGCGAGATCTTGTGGCTAAGCTCATGTGCGGGTGCGGCACATGCGGATCATTGCGCCGCCCAATAGATGTTAGGCCTCTTATTCCTCACTATGAGCGCGTCGGTCCTCTACTACCCGCACATTGAGATTGCAGACCCAAAGTGGCTGAAGACAGCACTACTATTGTGGGACAACGTTTATCGAATAGTGCCGACAACCTATGCGCCTGCAGATGATGACGACACGAAGCGAGCCGTCGATGCGGGACATGTCAGGCCAGTAACCCTTGAGAAGCCCGATCTGCAGGGCATTGCGGATGATTTCCGCGGGTTTCTCCAAGCACTCCCAGATTTGCCTGCCGGCCTTGAGCCAGGTGGAGAAGTCTCGCAGCTGCATCCCGAGAAGGTCGACGCCACGCTTTACCCCTTGCTTGATCAGTACGCTCAGGGTGGCAGCAAGGGTGGATGGATTGAACTGCCGAGCGAGATCGTTCGTGGATACATGTTCTATCTGTCGGCCAAGGTTGCGGAGAGGCGACAACTACACCGCTGTACGGATAGCAAGTATTCGTACGCTATCTCTACCTACTTCACCGAGGAAGCAAATTTTGACGAGTATCTGTACAACCGAGAATCGCCTGGCTTCTATGCATCACTAATACTTCAAGACGTTTTGCCTATCAATGTAGAGGGTGTACCTATGGACCACATCCTCCGTGTAGCTCAATCCTCGCGAGACGAGCGCCTCATATTTCGAAACGAGCTTCAACGGTTTACAGACGGACTCAGGGACTGCCGGAGCAAGGATCACGCAGAGACGGTCTTGAATGATTACAAGCAGGATCTCCTGCGAGCCAAAGACAACCTAAAGCGAGCACAGGGATTTCTGGGAGAACATGATCGGGGCAGTCTCTTGACGATGGGCGCCCCGGTGGCACTTACCGCCTTCGGAGGCCTTGTAGCAGCTGGCGTAGATCCATTTGATCTTTTGACTCTTTCTTCATCTTTGCTGCTGGGCGCAATGGCGGCGTACACAGACTTCAGCAGAGCCACGGCAGCCTCAGCCAACCCGTACGGGGCATCCTATCTTGTCTCGCTTGAGCGAGAGTTCGCCGGTACTGGCAACTTTCCTGCCTTTGACCGGTATCTTGAAGAGTTCGTCAACGACTGAGCCGAGAGGCCTAACCCCTCGCTCAAGCTGACCCGCTACGGCAGGCGCTGTAATCCCCGCCTGAGCCAGTCGTACCATCGTCTCAGTCCAGGCTTACAGTACCTGCTTCCGCGGGCAGCAGGTTAGCTTGAACGTTATGTCCGCTGAGGGTCGGTACCTGTCGCCGCCGGACAGTCCGTCCAGCGTCAGCTCAGGGACCGTAAGCCTACGCTGACCGTGAGTCGCCGGCAGACGGATGTCGGCCACGCGCGGACGTCGACGGGTAGACCAGGCAGACAGCCACAAGCCCCGACATCGGCCCACCCTCGCGGTCGAGGCGATGGACAAGCTCCTAGGGCAGAAAGAGCCGGGCCGCGGCTGACGGGTTCGACGGGAAGTAGAGGTGCAGATAGCTCGCGCGCACAGGCCCCTGCACATAGAAGGGCTCGCCTGCCCGGGTGCCGTGCTGGCGCAGCGCGTGGCCCACGGGCTGCACCGGCGTGGTCATCCGGGAGTGATGGAAGCTGTGCCCGCGGATCTCGCCGTCGTCCGTCCACAGCGCCTGCATGCCGAGGCCCGCGAGCCGCGGCTGCATCTGTGCCTGCCCCGGCAGCAGGCCGGCGAGGTCCGCGCCATGGCCGGATTTGTCTGTCAGGCGCTCCAGCAAGTAGAGCATGCCGCCGCACTCGCCGTAGACGGGCCGGCCCGCCGCCACGTGGTCCCTGAGCGCGGCATGCATGGCCCGGTTCGCAGCCAGCGGGGCCAAATGCAGCTCCGGATAGCCGCCCGGCAGGTAGAGGGCGTCCGCTTGTACGCCTTGGTCCGCCAACGGCGAGAAGAAGGCCAGCTCGGCCCCCAGCGCTTCCAACACCCGCAGGTTCTCGGGGTAGAGGAAAGAGAAGGCCGCATCCCGCGCAACGGCGATGCGCCGCCCGCTCAGCAGCGGCGGCGGTCGGGGTGCAGCCGGCGGCACCCGAAAGCCCACCGCCGGCGGCAGCGAGGCGAGGGCAGTGCCGACGAGCGCATCCGCGGCGGCATCCAGCCGGCGCTCTAAGTCCGCGATTTCCGCCGCCTGCACCAGTCCCAGGTGACGGCTCGGCAGCGCCGCGTCGTCGAGGCGCGGCAGTGCCGCCAGCAGTGGCAGCCCGTCCGGCAGTCCGGCGGTGAGCATTTCGCGGTGGCGGGCGCTGCCGACGCGGTTCGCGACCAGGCCCGCGAGCCGCAAGCCTGGCCGCCGGGTCGCGAGGCCCAGGGCCAGCGCGCCGAAGGTCTGCCCCATGCCGCGGGCATCCATCAGCGCGGCCACCGGCAGGCCGAAGCGCAGGGCCAGGTCCGCGGCGCTGGGCTCGCCGTCGAAGAGCCCCATGGCGCCCTCCACCAGGATCAGGTCCGACTCGCCCGCGGCCTCGAACAGCAGCCGCTCACATTCCGTCGCGCCCAGCATCCACAGGTCCAGCACCAGCACCTCGGCGCCGCTCGCCTGGGCCAAGATCATCGGATCGAGAAAATCCGGGCCGACCTTGAACACCCGCACCCGCCGGCCTCGGCGCGCATGGTGGCGGGCCAGCGCAGCCGTGAGCGTCGTCTTGCCCTGTCCGGACGCGGTGGCCGCCAGCAGCAATGCCGGGCAATGCCTGGCCGAAGCCCGGTCTGCGCCGCCGGACAACTGGGCCTCAATGGGACGGGTTTGCATTCGCATTCTGGCTCCCACTCTCATCTGGCTGACGGACGGCATCCTCTTCCAGCGACCAGGGCACGATGTAGCTCTGACCCGCATGCACCCCGGTCACCGCATCGATCCCATAGACCGCGCGCAGGTTGGCGGGCGCCAGGACAGCGTCCACCGCTCCGGTCGCCACAGGCTCGCCCCGATCCAACAGCAGCAGGCGGTCGCAGAAGCGGCTGGCCAGCGTCAGGTCGTGGAGCACCACGATGGCGCCGCCGCCGTCGGCGCAATGCCCGCGCAACAGCGCCATGACCTCCAACTGGTGGCGCGGGTCCAGCGCCGCCACCGGCTCGTCGGCGAGCACCAGGGGCGCCTGCACCGCCAGCACCCGGGCGAGCCGGGCCCGTGCGCGCTCCCCGCCCGAGAGCTGATCCGCGCGGCGCCGGCGCAGGCTCCAGACATCCGCGGCCTGCATGGCTGCGTCGACGGCGGCCAGATCCCCGGCACCCGGCGCGCCCCCCCAGCCCGAGCGATGCGGGTAGCGGCCCAGGGCCACCAGCTCCGCCACCGTGATGGGCCATTGGACTTGGTCGTCCTGACTGAGATACGCCAACCGCCGTGCCCGCGCCCGGGCACCCAGGCGAGCGATGCGCTGCCCGTCCAGGCGGATCTCGCCTTGGTGGGGCAGCACCTGGGCGACGGCCTTCACCACCGTGGACTTGCCGGCGCCGTTGGGGCCGATCAGCCCCAGGATTTCGCCGTGCTCCACCCGCAGGTCGACCTCCTGCACCAGCGCGCGCCCGCCCAGGTGCACCGACAGACCCGTGACGGACAAGAGACTCTTGGACTCTCGGCTCACGGATGGGACGCTCAGGGATTGCGCGCTCAAGGTATCGCCCGCCGGCTCTTCAGCACCAGCGCCAAAAAGAAGGGCGCCCCCACCAGCGCCGTCACCACGCCCAGCATCAGTTGCTGCGGGGTGTCCAGCAGCCGGATGGCCAGGTCCGCCGCCAGCACCAGCAGCGCGCCGCCCAGGGCGCTCGGCACCAGCAGCCGGCCGGGCCGGTGTCCCACCAGTCCGCGCAGCAGGTGGGGCACCACCAGACCGACGAAGCCGATGGTGCCCGTCACGGACACACAGGCGCCGACGGCCAGGGCGGAGCCAGTGATCACCAGCCCGCGCAGCCGCGGCAGGTGCACGCCGAGGCTGGTCGCCTCCGCCTCGCCGAGGGTCAGCAGCGTCAGCGACGGCGCCGCGGCCAGAAGCAGCGCCAGACCCACGGCGACGAAGGGCAGTACCAGGCGCACGTCGGCGAGGCTGCGATCCGCGATGGACCCCAACAGCCAGAGCACGATGTCCTGTACGCTCGCCGGATTCGGCGCCAGGTTCAGCGCCAGGGAGGTCAGGGCGCCGGCCAGGGACGACAGGGCCACCCCGGCGAGGATCAGCGTCAGGTTCGAGGCCCCGCCGCGCGTCAGCGCATAGAGCAGCAGTGTCGCCAGCAGGGCGCCGGCCATGGCGGCCGCCGGCAGCGACCAGATGCTCACCGCCGTCAGCCCGAAGTAGAGCGCCAGCACCGCGCCCAGCCCGGCGCTCGCGGAGATGCCGAGCAGACCCGGCTCCGCCAGGGGGTTGCGCAGCAGCCCCTGGAGTGCTGCACCGGACATGCCGAGTGACGCCCCTAGCAGCCAGCCCAGCAGCACCCGCGGCAAGCGGATCTGCTGCACGATGAGCCGGTGCTCCTCGTGGCCGGTGCCGAGCAACCCGCCCAACACCTCGCCCCAGGTCAACGGCGCCGCACCGAAGCCGAGGGAGACCAGGCTCAAGCCCAGCAGGCCCAGGGTCAGCAGCCCGACGAGCCCCATCGCACCGGACAAGCTGGTCGCGGCCACGGCGCCCGTCTCGGTCTGCGGTTGGCCGCAAGGCACGGCAGCGCGGGAGACTGCGCTCATGGCCCGCCCTCTGCATCCGGCAGCGCCCGCAATTGCGCGGCGATGGCTTCCGCGGCGCCCACCAGCTCCAGCCCGCCGCAGCCCCAGATGCGGCTCGGCACCTGGACCGTGGGCCGCCGCGCCAGCAGGTCCTGCAGCAGTGGGTGACGGGCATAGGCGGATGCGCCCGGCGGCTCCTGCTGCTCGAAGTAGCCGAGCAGGAAGACATCCGGCGGATTCGTGATAATTCGCTCCAGCGGATAGGCGCCCCAGCCGACATGACCCTGCTCGGCGGCGAGGTTCACCAGCCCCAGGCCTGTCAGCACGTCATCCACATAGGTGCCGGCCCCGGCGCTGCCGCCCCCGGGTCTGAGATAGAGCGCGCGCAGCGGCGGCAGATCGTGAGCCAGCTCCTGCATACGCCGCTCGGCGGCACCGGCCAGCGCCGCACCGGCCTCGGCGCGGCCGATTTGTGCCGCGACACTGCGAGCCGTGGCCAGGGCATCGTTCCAATCACGGGGATAGGGCACCTCGATGAGCTCCGTACCCTGGCCGGCCAGCAGCTCACCGAAGCGACCGCCGGTCCAGCCGGAATACACCAGCGCCTTGTCCGGCTGGTAATAGAGCAGGTCCTCGACGCCGCCGTCGTTGGCGGGATAAGCCGCCGCGCGCTCGGCAATGGGCGACAGCTCAGGGTCCCGGCTCTGACGCGACAGGGAGACGACCTGCGCCGGTGCCGCCACCGACACCAGCAGCAGATCCGCGCACAGGTTGGTGCCCATGACCCGGGGCAGCCCCTCAGCGGGCGCCGCCATAGGGGTCAACAGCCAGAAGAGCAGACCGGTTACCAGGGCGGTCAGCGGTCGCGTCGGTATCGGGCGCAGTCGCCCGCAGCCCCGCGGCCTGTGCAGATCGGCAGCGCGGGCGCACAGTGTGAATCGATACATCGGTGCCGATGGTAGCGTGAAACAGACACGAGGGAGACCCGCAACCGGGTACGGCTTTTGACAACCTGAGACACTACGGTGCCGAGTCACGTCGGCAGCGTCGGTCTGCGACCCGCAGGCCCACAGGCCCGTATGGGAGGGTGGATGAGCGAAGCGAAATCCACCCGAGCGAATGCCCGACTCCCCAGCCCCCGTCGCTGGTGGACTGCGCTTCGCTTGTCCACCCTACGACGCCGAGCCCTCATCCATGTGCGCCCGCCGTGCAGGTCGGCCCCGACTTACCCCGGCATCAGCGCTCTGCGACCCGCCGCAGGCAGCGGCCCAGCGGCAGCAGCACATAGCCGAGCAGTGCGGTGCCAAGGGCCGCGACGCAGAGCGCCTGCAGCGCAGGCCCGGCCGCCGGGTAGCCGCCGTCGTCGACCCAGAGCCCGACGCTGACGATGGCGGCAACCGCGACGAAGGCCAGGTGCACCGAGCCGTCATGGATGCCCCATTGGCTGCGCCGCGCCAGCCGCACGCCGATGACGGCCGCAAGCCAGCCGCCGCCGAGGCCGAAGGCTACGTCCACCGGCCAGTGCACCCCGAGCGCCGTGCGGCTCAGCCCTGCCGCCACCGCCGCCAGCAGGAACACCGTCCGCCAAGCCCGTCGCCGCGCGAACAGCGCCAGCACGCCGAAGAGAACCCCCGCCGTGACACTGTGCCCGGACGGGAAGCTCTCGCCCCGGTGACCCGGCCCGATGAGGTTGAAGCTGCCGGGCGGGAGCACCGCCGGCGGACGGGCCGCGTCCAGCAGCGGCTTCAGCCCGCGGGAATACAGGGCCGCCACCAGGCCGGCGACGATGAGCGCCCAGAATACCCGCGGATGGCGACGCGCGAGCAACAGGCCGAGTGCAAAGGCCACGCGCTCGTCGCCGAGCACCGTGAGCCCCTGCCAGAGCCAGTCGGGCAGCTCCGCGGCGGCGCTGTTGAGGGTCGCGAAGCCCCCATGGTACCCCGCCAGCAGCCAAAGGCCGGCCCCCAGCACCAGTGCGGCGAGGGCGGCGACGGTGAGCCAGGCCGTTGCCGCCGGGCCGGGCCAGGGATCGCGGGCAGCGCCGCGGAACAGGGCCGCATCCAGCTCGCCGCCGAGCGCCGCCCACAGGCGCAGGACCAGACCCCGCCGCCCGCGCGCGCCGTCAGCCATCGTCGCGCCCGCTAGCACCGCCGCGCGCGAAGGTCGCCAGGGCCACGGGTCCGCGGCGATAGACCGTGACCAGCCGGTCTTCGGGCCGGGTGGCGGCGAGGTCGTCCAGCTTGTCCACGCGCAGGAACACCAGCTCGCCGGGCTCGGGGCGGTCCACCTGCGGCGTGACGGCCTCGCGGTAGACGCTGAAGCTCGGCATGCTGGTGCGGAACACCACCGTCGGCTGATCCAGCTCCCGCGCAATCAGCGCCGCCTGCTTCACCGGCGCCTGCATCACCGCGAACACCCGCGGCACCAGGGCGCCGAACACCACCAGGGTTTGCACCACCCCCGCCAGCAGCAGCCTTTGCCAGACGGGGATGCGTGGGACGAATGCCAGCACCAGCAGGGTCGCGAGCCCGGCGAGGGTCGTCAGCACATAGGCCCAGTCCAGCACGCGGGCGCCCTCGGCGAACAGGGCCTGCTCATGGGCCCGGTCCGCCTGTCCCGCCAGCAGCGGCAGCACCAGCGGCAGCGCCGCCAGCAGCGCCATGAACGCCAGCGGCGGGCCGAAGGCGAGCCAGCGGCTCGTGAGCGCATCGCGATGGCGTGCCATCAGCAGGAACAAGGGCGTGATGCCATAGACCATATAGTGCGGCAGCTTGGTGTCCGAGAACGAGAAGGTGACGAGCACGAAGCCGAACCACAGCAGCAGGAACCGATCCAGCGGGTCCGCCCAAAGCCCCCGCGCCATGGGCAGCAGGCGCAGAAACCAGCCGGTGAAGGGCAGCAGCACCACCGGCAGCATGACCAAGTAGTAGCCCGGAAAGCCCGCGTGGCCGTGCTTGACCCCGCCGTAGCGCCCGAGGTTGTGCTCCAGGAAAAAGCTCTGGAAGAAGCCCGGCCCGTCGTCGAGGTAGATCGCCAGATACCAGGGCCCGGCGACGGCGATGAACACCAGCCAGCCAAGCGGTGCGAAGACCGCCGACAGCCAGTCCCTGAAGCGCCCCAGCGACAGGCAGTAGGCAAAGCTCACCAGCAGCGGGAAGAACACCGCCACCGGCCCCTTGGTGAGGAAGCCTAAGCCCAGCCACAGATACACCCGCAGCAGCAGCCCCCGCCGCGGTCGCTCCAGCCAGCGATAGATATCGAAGAAGGCCAGCGCGATGAACAGGTTCAGCACCGCATCGGCCACCGCCGCCTTGCCGATGATGGCCACCTGGAGCCCGAAGGCCATGATGAGCGCGGCAACCGTGGCCGTGGTCGCATCTAGGCGCGGGCGGGCGAAGCCCCACAGCGCCGCGAGCCAGAGCGTCGCGGCGATGGCCGAGGGTAGGCGCAGCGCAAGCTCGTTCAAGCCCAGCACGGACACGGACGCCGCCTGCAGCCAGTAGATCAGCACCGGTTTGTCGTAGCGGGGCTCGCCGTCGCGGTGCGGCGTGATGAAGTTGCCGGAGGCCAGCATCTCCCGCGTGGCCTCGGTGAAGGCGCCCTCGTCCAGGTCGTAGAGCGGTACCGCGCCGAGCTGCCAGAAAAAGCCCAGCCACACCGCCAGCGCCAGCAGCGCGAAGGCCGCCGGCGGGCGAAGCAGGGCGTCGCCCCATGGGCGCCGCGCTTCCGCCGGGCTCACGCCGCCCCCGTCCAGCCCGAGCCTTTCCAGCCTGCCTGGCTCGGGTCCGACTGCCAGCGGATGCAGTGATGGGTGCGCTCGTGCGAGGCGAAGAAGGTCCGCGACAACACCTCCGCCAAAACGCCGGTGGTGAGGAACTGGATGGATGCCACCAGCAGCAGGATGGCCATGAACAGCAGCGGGCGCTGGCCGATGTCCTCGCCGAAGCCGAACTTGACGATCATGAGCCACACCATCGTCAGCCCGCCGACGGCGCCGAAGCCGAGCCCGATGGCGCCGAAGAAATGCCCCGGCCGCGCGCCGTAGCGCAGAAAAAAGAACGCCACCAGCAGGTCCAGCAGCACCCGAAAGGTGCGCGAGATGCCGTACTTGGACGCGCCGCGCTCGCGGGCGCGGTGGCTGACCTCGGTCTCGCCGATGCGCGCCGGGTCCGTAATGCCCGCCACCCACACAGGAATGAAGCGGTGCATCTCGCCGAACAGCCGCACCTCCTTGATGATCTCGGCGCGGTAGACCTTCAGGCTGCAGCCGTAATCGTGCAGCGTCACGCCGGTGACCCGACCGATGAGCGCATTGGCGATGCGCGAGGGCAGCTTGCGCTTGACCAGCGCATCCCGGCGGTCCCGGCGCCAGCCCTGGAGCAGGTCCAGGTCCCGGTCCATGAGCTCATCGACCATGCGCGGGATGTCCGCCGGGTCGTTCTGGAGGTCCCCGTCCAGGCTCGCCACCAGGCGTCCCCGGGCGGCATCGAAGCCCGCCTGCATCGCCGCCGTCTGCCCGAAGTTGCGCCGGAAGCGGATCACGCGCACATGCCGGCCGTAATGGTCCGCCTCTGCCTGCACGCGCTCGGCGGTGCCGTCCCGGCTGCCGTCGTCCACCAGGATCAGCTCCCACGGATGCCGGTAGTCCGCCAGCCCCTCGTGCACCCGCGCGAGCAGTGGCGCCACGTTGTCCGCCTCCTCATAGAGGGGGATCACGACGGAGAGGCTGCGCGGGTCTGCGGCCGAGTCAGCGGTTGCGGGCAAAGAGATGGTCGCCGCGTCGGGCAGGGCGTGGGGGTCGGGCTGAGTCATGGATGCTGCGAGCTGCTGGCGCCGCTGTGCCCTAAGAGGCCGGGCCCGCGGCGTGGCGCGCAGCTTAAGCCCAGCGCCCGAGGGCGTCCAGCTCTGCCAGCGTATCGGTCGTCATCGAGCGACCCCGGCGAGCTGAGCGCCCTGTGCCGGCGCGTCGGTCATCCCGGTGCGCCGCGTCCCGCAGCGCACGGCGACTTGGTTGCGTCCCGCGGCCTTGGCGTCATAAAGGGACTGGTCTGCGGTGCGCACCAGCGCGTCGCCGTCGCAGCCGCACTCGGTCTGCACGGCCACGCCCAGGCTCATGGTGACGACGCCGAACGGCGAGCGTGGATGGGGAAGCCGCAAATCGGCCACTCCCCGCCGGATGGACTCGGCGATGCGCAGCGCCGCCTCCAGGCTGGTCTGTGGCAGGATGACGACGAACTCCTCGCCGCCGTAACGAGCATAGAAATCCCCGCTGCGACGCACCGCGTCGCGCAGGACACCGGCCACGGAGCGCAGCGCCTCGTCGCCGGCTTGGTGGCCGAACGCGTCGTTGAAGTTCTTGAAGTAGTCGATATCGCCCATCACCACCACCAACGGCAAACTATCGTAGCGTAGCTCCGCCGTCAGCTGGTCGATGAAGAACCGCCGATTCGGGATCCCGGTCAGGGCATCGAACAAGGCCTCGCGACGCAGCCGGTGGTGGGCCCGCCCGAGCATGCGCCCGGTGACCAAGATCAGCGCCAGCCCCGCCGCGGCGACCAGCCCATGGCTCAGCAGCAGAGCGCGCAGGGGCAGCGGGGCCAGTTCCGGCAGCGTGATGCTGATGCCCCCGCGCACATCCCCGACATGCTCGTCCTCGTGGCAGGCCAGGCACGGCCGCTCGGCGTAGAGCGGCGCCATGTAGCGATAGCGCTCGCCCTCCTGACGGGGTGATTCCCACACCTCGTCGACACCCGTCGCGAACCGTCGCAAGGCCGCGGCCTCCCAAGGCTCCGGGGCATTCGCCGGGCGGATCGGGTCCAGGCTGGTAATGTGGAACTGCACGCCGGGCCCGTTGGTGGCGAGCTCGTCGAGCTGCCGGGTCATGTACGCGGGATTGATTTTGGTGAGGGTCAAGTCCGGTGCGACCCGGACGTCCCGCTGCGGACCATCCAGGTAGGGATTCGGCTGGGTATCCGGTGTCACCGGCACATAGACGCCGCCATGATCGGCGTTCCAGCGCCGGGTCAGCACCAGCAGCTGGAAGAAGGACCGCGCGGTCTGCAGGGCGAGGTCGTTGCGATGGTCCACAGCCTGGCCGAGGTTCCAGGCGAGCGAAACCGCCACCAGCGCCACCCAGCCCAGCGCAGCCAGAGACAGCCGCAGCGCTTGCCAGCGGTCGGCGGTGTGCAGCGACAGCAGTGCATGAAAACGACCGACGGCTCCCCCGTCGGCACCCGGCTCTTTACGCCCGATCATGTCGCGACCGTGATGCAGTCGTCTCGTCGTTGTGCCAACCGCCATAGGGTTTTGGCCAAATCTCAGCGCTTATCCCGTAAGCGGCGCAGGGAATAGCAAGAACTATAGCCGACCCAGCGCCCGCGGCTGGCTCGTGCATCACAATCGGCGGTATCGGTTCTTCAGCCCGAGACGCAGCGCGGTGCATTCGGCGCACCGCGCTGGACAGTCCTGCCCCGGAGCGACAAACTTCCGAGGAGAATTCGACGGATGAAGCTCATGCGACCAGTTTGCAGCGCCGAGTCGACCGAAGCCGTTGCCATCGCACGGCACTAGCCCGATGACCGAGCCCGACCGTGTCATCAGCCCCGCCGAGGCCGCCGACGACGGCGCGCTCGACCGCGCTATCCGCCCGCGCAAGCTGGCGGACTATGTCGGCCAGCCGGTGGTGTGCGAGCAGATGGAGATCTTCCTCCAAGCCGCCCGCGGCCGCGGCGAGGCCCTCGACCACACGCTCATCTTCGGCCCGCCCGGGCTCGGCAAGACCACGCTCTCGCACATCATCGCCCACGAGATGCAGGTCAACCTGCGCCAGACCTCGGGGCCGGTGCTGGACAAGCCCGGGGACCTCGCGGCGCTGCTCACCAACCTGGAGTCCGGCGACGTGCTCTTCGTCGACGAGATCCACCGGCTGAGCCCCGTGGTCGAAGAGATCCTCTACCCAGCCATGGAGGACTTCCAGCTCGACATCATGATCGGCGAGGGCCCCGCCGCCCGCTCCATCAAGCTGGATCTGCCGCCCTTCACGCTGGTGGGCGCCACCACCCGTGCCGGGCTGCTGACCTCGCCGCTGCGGGACCGCTTCGGCATCGTCCAGCGCCTGGAGTACTACAGCGCCGAGGACCTCACCCGCATCGTCCGGCGCTCGGCGCAGATCCTGGCCATCCACGCCGAAGCCGACGGCGCCGCCGAGATCGCCCGGCGCTCCCGCGGCACCCCGCGCATCGCCAACCGGCTGCTGCGGCGCGTGCGCGACTTCGCGCAGGTGAAGGCGGGGGGGCAGATCACGCGCGACGTCGCCGACCAGGCGCTCGGCATGCTCAAGGTGGACGGGCTCGGCTTCGACCACATGGACCGCCGCTTGCTCCAGGCGGTCATCGAGAAGTTCGACGGCGGCCCCGTGGGCGTGGAGAGCCTGGCAGCGGCCATCGGTGAGGAGCGCGGCACCATCGAGGACGTGCTGGAGCCCTTCCTGATCCAGCAGGGCTATCTGGTGCGCACCCCGCGGGGCCGGATGGCCACGCAAAGCGCCTATCGGCACTTCGGTCTGGCGCAGCCGCGGCGCGATGGCGCGCCGGTGCAGGACCTGTTCGAGCAGCCTCCCGGCCCCCCTGTGTCAGGGTAGTTGCCGCAACACCCTGCTGATCCGCACTTTTTCCGGGGCGACAATTGGAAAAGAGCTTTGACCTTGGCTCGCCCTACCCCACCATCTGCTCACCAGATACCCAGCGCACGCCAGTTTTCGGTTTCTTGTGCAGAAAACCTGCTGATCTGTCTTCTCCTCCTCGACCCTCGCCCCTCGAAACTCGCTACTTTCCGCCACAACGACAACGATGGTGACCACCGATGATGAGGCTGACTGCACTCCTGCTGCTGCTCGCGGCGAGCTATGCCCTGCAACCGGCGCTGGCCGCGAGCGATGCCGAGGTCCTCACCGAGCTCGAAAACCCCGGCTATCACTCCAAGCCGGACTGGTTCAAGAATTCCTTCCTGGACATCCGCGAGGACGTCTCTGATGCCGCCGAGGCCGGCAAGCGCGTCATGCTCTACTTCTACCAGGACGGCTGCCCCTACTGCGAGAAGCTGCTGCGGGAGAACTTCGCCGATCAGGAGATCAGCCAAACGGCGCGGGACGGCTTCGACGTCATCGCCATCAACATCTGGGGCGATCGCGAAGTGACCGACACGGCCGGTGCCGCGACCACAGAGAAACAGTTCGCCGCGGCGCTCGGCGTGCAGTACACCCCCACCATCCTGCTGTTGGACGAGGACGCCAATGCGGTGCTGCGCATCGACGGCTACTATCCGCCGCACCAGTTCCATGCCGGGCTGCAATACGTCGCCCTGAAGCGCGAGCGCGACGGCGAGTCCTTCCGCGACTTCTACCAACGCCAAGACGCCAAAGCGGCCTCCGGCGAGCTGCACCAAGAGCCCGGCTTCCTCGAGCCGCCGCTCAAGCTCGCCGACAACCGGGCCGAATCCGAGCGCCCGCTGGTGGTGATGTTCGAGCAGCCCGTCTGCACCGCCTGCGACGAGCTGCACCACGACATCCTGCGCCGGGACCCGGTGGCGCTGGCGCTCACCAACCTGGACGCAGTCGTGGTGGACACCTATTCCAAGGACAGCATCCAGACCCCGGACGGCCGCGACATGCCCATCCGCGACTGGGCCGCCGAGCTCGGTATCAACTACACGCCGAGCCTGGTCTTCTTCGATACCGAGGGCGAAGAGGTCTTCCGCACCGACGGCTATCTCAAGGCCTTCCACATCCACGGCCTGCTCGACTACGTCGCCACCGGCGCCTACGCGCACCAGCCCAACTTCCAGCGCTGGCTCCAGCACCGCACCGATGCCCTGCACGCCCGCGGCATCGACTACGACCTGATGCGCTAACCCAGGGCTCTGACTGATCTGACTCAGGGCTTGATATCCAGCACCGGCGTATCGGCGAAGGCATCGATGCCGTCGATCTCGATGACGTTGCCTTGTACGCCCAGCACGCGGCAGCGGCTCAACGCGATCAGGTTCGGACGCACCGGGGCGCGGGTCGCGAACACCCCGCGCAGGTGAGCCTGTCCCTCGGCGAGCGCGGCGAGCTGATCACCAAGGAGAAGCACGGCGAGCGCCTCTCCCGCAAGCACCGGCGCCTGCTCTGGAAGCCGAGCGCGAGTGCACCTTCCCGGCGCGCCTGCGCACGGACCCGTGCTTGATGGAGGACCTCCTCGCCGAGACCATGGACGACCTGGACTGGCCCCGCGAGACCCTGGTGGACTACGAGATCCAGCCGGATGCCGCAACCGTCTGGCTGGACGTGGATCTGCCGGAGATCGGCGACCTGCCCCAGCGCGAGGCGCGCATGGCCAAGCGCCGGCGCCGGCTCTTGGTCAAGGATAAGCCCAAGACCCGCCTGCGCCGGGAATATGCGCAGCATGTGCACGGCATCGTGCTGCGCACCGCAGGCACGGTCTTCGCGACCCTTCCCGGCGTGCAGCGCGTGGTGCTCTCCGGCTACTCCCAGCGCCTCGACCCCGCCACCGGCGTCGTCAACGACGACTACCTGCTGTCGGTGGACTTCGACCGCGACGGCTTCGCGCGTATCGACTTCGACGCCCTGGAGCGGGTGGACCCGGTGGCCGCCGTCGCCGCCTTCCCCCATCGGCGCCGGCTCCTGAAGCGCGACGGCTTTCGCGCCATCGAGCCCTTCGCGATGGCCGGCGCCCTTGACTAAGATGGCCGCAGCGCGAGCCCACCGGGGGCCCGCGAGCCGTCCCTTTGGAGACCTGCCGATGACCGCGTTGCAGCAAGACGTCACAGATATTCTGACGCGGGTCCACCGCCCCGGCGACTTCTATGCCGCCGGCACCATGGACCTCCATCTGCCGCGGTTGCGCGTGGACGGCGTCGGCACCGTCGCCTTGCCGCTGTTGCCGATGCAGGCGGAGCAGCTCATTGCCGTCGCCGAGCAGGCCCCCTATGGCCGCGGCACCGACACCCTGGTGGATACCGAGGTCCGGCGCACCTGGCAGATCGACGCCAGCCGCATAGACCTGGGCGGCCGGCACTGGGGCAAGGACCTGGCCCGCACCGTCCGCGACGCGGCCGCCGGCCTCGGCGTGCGCGGCGAGGTGCAGGCCGAGCTCTACAAGCTCCTGATCTACGACGCCGGCGGCTTCTTTCTGAGCCACCGCGACACCGAGAAGGCCCCCGGCATGTTCGCCACCCTGGTGGTGACCCTGCCCTGCGAGTACACCGGCGGCGAGCTGGTCATCCGCCACAAGGCCCATGAGGCGCGGCTCGATCTGCACACCGACGACCCGAGCCAGGCCGCCTACGCCGCCTTCTACGCCGACTGCCGCCATGAAGTCAGCCCCGTGGAGAGCGGCCATCGCCTGGCGCTGATCTACAACCTGCTGCGCCCCGAAGGCGAGCCCCTGCTCCAGCCGCCGGACCACGACCAAGAGCGCAGGCAGCTCGCGGAGCTGCTGAGCGCCTGGCAGGGCGCGAGCCCGGCGGCGGCGCTGCCGCATAAGCTCATCTATCCCCTGGAGCACAGCTACACCGAGGCCGAGCTCGGCTTCGCCACCCTCAAGGGCGCCGACGCCGCCGCGGCTGGGGTCGTGCTCGGCGCCGCCACCGATGCGGACTGCGACGCACAGCTCGCCATGGTCACCATCGGCGAGAGCGGCTGGGCCGAGCACTTCGGCGGCGGGTATTGGGACGACGAGGGCGGATTCGAGATCGGCGAGGTCATCGACAGCTGGCAGCAGCTGCACACCTGGCGGCTGCCGGATGGCTCGGCGCTGGATATGGCGCCGCTGCCCTTCGACGCAGAAGAGGTCTGTCCCCCCGACGCCTTCGCCGATAAGGACGCCCTGGAGCCGGACTTCGAGGAGGCCACCGGCAACGAGGGCGCCACGTTCGAGCGCATTTATCAGCGCGCCGCGCTGGTGCTCTGGCCTCGGCAAAGGCGTGCGCAGGTGCTGGCGGACGGCGGCCCCGGGGTCAGCGTGCCCTATCTGACCAACCTGGTGAGCCGATTGCCGGTGGATCAACCGCACGAGGCAGCCGCAGGCCGGGGTGCGGCCCTTCGGCAAGAGGCCCTGGACCTTGCGGGCTGCATCCGGGACACCTGGCCGGCATCGGAGTATGAGCGCCAGCAGCTCGGCAAGCGCGGCCACACCAGCGGCCTGCTCGATGCCCTGCGCCGGCTTGGTCAAGCCGACGCTGCCGCGCACTTCGTCGCAGAGGTCTGTGCCGCCGGCGGCTATACGGACGAGGACAACGCGGCCGTCGTGCACCTGTGCGCCGAGCTGCCCGCTGCGCGTGCCGCCAGCCTGCTGCAGTTGGTCATCGCCGGCAATGCAGGGCGCGACCCCGCCGCCTGCGCGCGGCTCCTCGCGCGCTGCACCGAGCAACTGCCGGAGGCGGCCACGGCAAACTTACAGCCGGCGGCATCCGCCTTGCTTCACGGCCTGCCCGATGCCGCTGGAGCGCCAGCACCAACACCGGACGGATTCGGCCCGGCCCCGCCGCAGCCGACTGCGGATCTGGTGCTCGGCGCGCTCTTGGGCCTGAGCCGCATCGACACCGACCTTGCCGACCGGGCCCTGCGCCACTGCTTGGAACGCCCCGCCTTATACGACCCGGACGCCATCCTCCTCCCCGCCTCGCTGGCCGTCGCCGCTACCCAAGACCGGGCCGATATGGCCGCCCTGCCCCCGGCGCTCGTCGGGCTGCGGGACGCGGTGCTCCGTCACCTGGACAACCGCCTCGGGGAAGCCCTCGCCCCGCCGCCGGACTGGCAGCGCGCCGCCGAGGTCCGCTGCACCTGCTCCGATTGCAGCGATCTGAACCGCTTCCTCGCCTCCCCCACCGAAGCCACCTGGAAGCTCAAGGCCGCCGAGCCCAAGCGCCGGCACGTCGAGCACAGGATCCGAAGCCACCGCTGCGACCTCGACACCCACACCGAAAAGACCGGCCGCCCCTACTCCCTGGTCTGCACCAAGAACCAAGCCAGCTATCAGCGCCGCGTGCAGCAGCGGCAGAAAGACATCGAAAACCGGGCGCTGTTGACCGGCGAGCGTCCGTGCTGACGCCCCAGTGGGGCTGGCAGCCCCCCGGCTGCTTCATTCTCACGCGAAGGAAAGCGGCCCAGAAAAGGCGCCAAGCGCAATTCATTATGCGAGGCCCGACGCCGGCCGCCAGCTTTGGTCTCGCCCATAACTCCAATCACTCGCATAAGCGCCGGCCAAGGAAGATAAGGGCGTACGGTGGACAAGGGGCGTAGGCGTAGGGTGGACAAGCGCAGCGCAGTCCACCAACTTACGCGAGGGGCCAAGGCCAATCGGCTGGGACCAGCACCGCTCAGGGAGTGTGCGTGCAGCCTGCACCTCGGCGGGCGCCGCCCGCTCGCGCGAAGGGCCGCGCCTTACCCGGCTGCGACGCGCCGGTCTGTGCGCCGCAGCCGGGCCCCGGATCAGACCTTGGAGTGCGTTGGCCGCCGACTCAGCTGGCGCGCACCGAGCCCAGCCAAGCCCAGGGCCATCAGGGCCGCCGTGCCGGGGAGCGGGGCGGTGGGGATTTGGCCGGGGCGAACTGCCCAACCGTAGTGTTCGGAGGACTTAAAGCCGTAGCTCTGGAAGCCAACGCCGGGGTTGAAGAGCCACGCGCGGAAGGGACTACCCGCGACGTCCGTACCCGACCAGTACAGGTTCTGTATGCCAGTCAGCGTAACGTCGCCGACCGTCTGCTCGCCGGTCTTGTCGTCCCCGTAGTTGCCCGGCAGGTAATAGCGATACATGTACCCCAGCTCGTTGTCGCGGCAGTTTGTCTCGGTGTCGGTCTCGCAATCGATGATCGAACCAAAACCAGCAGAGCCGGTGGGCGTGCCGGCAGCCACCGACATCGAGGCCAGCCGCCAGTCGTCGTAGCCCGCGTACTCCAGATCCGCGGCCCAATTCACCAATTCCTGCCAAGTCGCCGCGCCACCGAGCTGATCGTTGCTCAGCCCCGCATCCGCCACCCAGGTGATATCGAGTACCGTGTCGTTGACCAGGCCGTTGCCTGCGTCCACCAGCGCCGCCTGCGCCCCGCCAGTCGCCAGAAGCAGCCCCGCTGCCGCCATGCCTTGCCATGTCTTCATCGCTGCGATACTCCAGTCAGCTCGTAAGGATGTGGTGAGGCAGCCATACTGCGTTGCACAGTATGCGCGGGATCAGGGTACAGGCGGGCGGAATATCCGGTAAACCCTGACAGTCGAACACCGACAGAGGCGCGCATCGTTTACGGTGTTGGCCGACTAGCGGATGCAGCGACGCCGGCGCGCGCCGGGAGCGCCCCTCAGCACTCCGCACTCCGCCCTTCCCCCCCAAGGTCGGGGCCGCGCGCGCCCGCTCATCAGGAACGGTGAGCCCGAACCGCGCTGCCACCCGCCCGCTCGCAGGCGGCACCGGCCCCGGCGGCGTTTGCCGGGGCTGACGCCGCCGGAGGGCGCCCCGATCCCAGCAGGCCGCAACCCGGGGCGGCTATGCCTTCGTCGTCTTCTTCTTCTCGGCGATGAGCTTGGTTCTGTCGAACAGGGTCGTGACGACGTAGAGCACCGCGTAGACGGTCGCAACGCCGGAGACGAAGGCGCTGAAGCTGAAGGGGGCGGCCGCGGTGAGCAGCACTGCAAGCGCCACGAGCAGCACGAGGTAGGCCCCGTACGGCTTCTTCCCGCCATCAGGCTTGCCGTTGTACTTGACGACCGGCCAGCCCAGGCGCACCGCGAACCAGGCGATGAAGCCGAGCAACGGGATTCTGTTGACAGACTCCAGGATGTCGCGGAACAGCAGATCCGCGACGTGACGCTCAACCTCCACTTTCGTGCCGTCGTCCTTGGGGAGATAGCCGAATTTGTATGCGAAGTCGTGGACGATGGACGCTGTCAGCATCACGCCGAGGGGACGCAGTATGCCGAGCGTGAGCAGACTCATCAGCCAGGGCAGGGGGATGGAGGCACCATCGAAGTCGATCGGCTCGCCATCTTTCTCGCTCGGGATCCTGAACGAGCCGTTGAGGCGTGGATCGTAGGGGACCTTATCGAGCTGGATGCACCAGGGCTCGTGCAGTCTGAGCTCGCGCGGTTTGGTTGCCAGCACCAGCCGGTCGATCAGCGTCGGGTTCTCCTTCGGCTTGTAGGAGCTGAGGCGCACCGGCGGGATGTCGTTGAACCTGACGTAGATGGGGTGGTGATACTCTTCCGCCTCGGCATGGTATTCACAGGGTTGCATGGTCGCTCTCCCAATCCGTTCGGCGATCAACTGCGCCTCTTGATCGAGGCACCTTTCAATATAGCGCCCGGTCGGTCGACAGCCGGCTTCGACGGCGCGCCAGTCCGCCGCGGTCTCGATGAAATCCAGGGTCTCGCGGTCGTCTGCGTCTGCTTCGACCAGTGCAAGCTGACGCTGGAAAGATTCGCATCCGGCGTTGCGACCAACAGGTGGTAGTGGTTGGTCATCAGGCAGTAGGCGTGAAGCACCCAGTTGAAGCGTTCGCACGTTGCGCCCAGCACGTCGAGAAACACCGCCCAATCGCTGTCCTAGTCGACGAGTAAGATGCTCCGTCGCCCCTTACAGCGTGCTGTTACATGATACAGCGCGCCGGCGAGCTCCAGCCGCAGTGGTCTCGCCCTTTGCCCACGCCCGGAACGCCATCCCACCGCGAACGATAAGGCCCCGAGGCCGGCTGTGCAATGTGACACCCCAATTCCTTCTAGGACTGTCCTGGACATTCCTTTGCATTTCCTCTGCGGCAGGGCCGGTTTGTTACGCGGCGGATTCACGCTCAACGTTCCATCCCGGGAATACGAGAACGGACGGGTGGCACTTCAACGCTCGTGCAAGCTGCTTTGCGCGCTCGACGCCGAGGTTAATGCGATCCCGCTCGATAGCTGAAATCGTCGACTGCGGGATTCCCGAGAGCACGGCCAGTTCGTTCTGTGAAAGTTCTTGCAGCTCTCGGATGATTCGCACCGATTCCCCGGCGGAGACCTCGATGGTTCGCTTCGCTTTCCGATATTCACCCATGTCACTTCCTCCGGTAGTCGTGGGGGGTAACGCTCACGACCTCAACGACAACGGACTGGCTCTCGATACGATAGATCACGCGATACTGCTCATTGAGCCGAGACGAGCGATGGTCCTTCCACTCTCCTGACAGTGACTCGTCTCGGAACCCACGGATCAGCTGGAGGCCGGCAGGACCCGATACCTCAACGATGTCCTTCCACTTCTGATACCGCTTCAGGATTTCATCGGGAAGCCGCTTCAGCTCGCGAGCGGTTCGCCGATGCTCGAGGATCGTCCACATTCCTCAAGTGTATATACCAAAAAAGGTATGTCAAGAGGCTGGGCTCGGCTGCGCGATCAGCCGCTTCGGGCGTAGGCGCTCCGGTTAGCCGGAGCCCCCGCCACAGACCCGGACGCGCGGCTTTCTCGCATCCGGTTCCTCGGTTGTACTCGCTTTCGCGCGGGCGAAAGATCTCGTACAAACACCAAAGCGCGTTGCGCGCTCTGCGGTGTGATGATGCGCGGCCGGGCGACGCCGAGCCGCAACTGCTAATGAGGCCAAGCCTTGCGGCGCTCGACCTAGTACCCACACGTCATTTTGCGACGGTCTTGATCCTCCAGCTAGCGGAACCTGATGTTCGGGCATGCAGAACAGCGTTTCAATTCCTGCCAGCTCCGGTGCGCGGGCAAGCACCGCTTTTGCTTCGTGTGGGGTGTCTCCGGATTCTTCCCAGCAATGCGCAAGCGACTTTGCGGCGTTATCGGTTCTCCAGTGCTTATCGGGTTCGGCAAGAAACTGCTTCAGTACTCGGGTCCCGATCTAGGCATGAAGATTCTGTTCATTCCTGTAATTCTCCCGCTTCCACGGGCAACATTAACCGCCGCGGGCGCTAAACTGCGGCCACGCGCGCAGCGCCCGCCGCAGTTTAGCGCCGCGCCGGCGGACGCGTTGGGCATGCAATAGGGATGACGCACTCTTCGGAACCTTCCTTCCCCTTATTGCTTGGGGCTTCAGTTCGACCTTCATATGCGATGTGCGCTGTGTCGGGCTCTCCTGTTATCGGCAAACGCTAGCCGCAGCCCGCGTCAACCTGCGCCGGCGCGCCAAGCGCACGCCGCAGTAGGCCTCGGGCTGGCGGACTGCTTGGGCGCTCGACGAGGATAGTGAATCACGGTGCATGCGGCCAAGTCTGGGGGAGGTCTCACAGGTGAGACCCTGCCCCTCACTGCCCCTCAACGTGTGCTGGACTGCAAGACCCTCCACCCCTACTCCTCGTACTCCTGGTACTCCTTGCGTCCGCAAGGCTGACACGCTAACTTCCCCGGTCCGAGCTCGCCGCAGAGGCAAACCCATGCTGCAAAGTTACACCGCAAAATATACCCGCTTCCGTGGGGGGTATATGGGGCAATTGGTGGAGTGGCCAGAAGTCGTCACAGAAGGCGCGGATCTCGACGAATGTAGAGCCATGTTGCGCGACGCGCTGAACGAGATGCTGTTGGCATACCGTGATCTCGGAAAAGAGATTCCACCTGGCAATGCGCTCCTTGAACAATTGTCAGTGGAGTTAGATCGTGTCGGTGAAACGACGTGACCTGATTCGATACTTCGAGACCAATGGCTTCCATCTTCTTCGTGAAGGCGCCAACCATTCGATCTACGCCGACGGAAGGAAAGCGGTTCCAATAAAGCGACACAGCCAACTGGACCCCATAACAGCAAACGAGCTAGGCAAACAAGCCGGCCTTTCCCCGAAATACTGAGCTGCTCCGGTAATCAATAAAGGGTGACCCCTTTTCCCCGTACGGCGTAGGGTGGACAAGCGCAGCGCAGTCCACCAGCTTACGCGAGCGGCCAAGGCCAATCGGCTGGGACCAGCACTTGCATTCAATCACGCCGAAACCTCGAGGGCGCAATCGTATTGGAGCGGCGTTCAACGGCGAAACGTCACACGGCCCGTCTCATCGTTAGCCTTTTGGACGCCTACAATCAGGGCTGTCAAGCGAATTCGCGGCGGCCAACAGCAAGCATTTCGGTAATCGTCGAGGAAGCAGTGGCAGATGTCGCGGCGGAGGTCGAGCCGGTCCAGGCGCGAGCGGTACGGCAGGAGCCGGAAGTCATCCGGCAGGGCCCAGTCCTGCGCCTCCAGACGCGGGATGCCGTAAGACGACGCCGACGGAAACAGCAGCGAGCAGTGCAGCGCGTCGAAGCCGCCGGGCTTGCCGAGCCAGTTGTCCGAGCTGCGCGTGGTCACTGCTGGCCGCCGCCCCGCCCGGACCCGCCGGAGCCGCCCTGCCCCGGGCTGTCGTTGCCGCGGCCGCCGTCGACGAGCCGGTTCATGGGCATGCCCTCCGGGAACTGTATGAAAAGACAGTCTAGCCGGTCAGGGAGTGTGCGTGCAGCCTGCACCTCGGCGGGCGCGGCCCGCTCGCGGCAAGCGCCGCGCCTTGCCCGGCTGCGACGCGTCGGTCTGTGCGCCGCAGCCGGGCCCCGGATCAGCCGGAAGCCGTGTTTGGCCGCCGACTCAGCTGGCGCGCATCGAGCCCAGCCAAGCCCAGCGCCATCAGCAACGCCGTGCCAGGGAGCGGGGCGGCAGCGATCTGTCCGGGGCGGACAGCCCAAGCGTAGATCGGGTTGTCCTTACCGCCGTAAAACTGGAAGCCAGAGGACGTAGCGAAGTCCCACGCGTCGGACGCCGAGAACTCCGTACCAGACCAGTACACGTTGTCCTGCATATTTGTGAACACGTCGGTCAGGGCGACGCTGTCGTTGATGGAATCGAACTGGCTCAACCCGCCCTCGAAATAGAACAGATGCCCCAGTTCGCTGTAAGTGCAGTCCCAACCAGCGCACGGCTCGTCGCCGTTGCTGTCCAGCGCCGACCACAGCCGCCAGTCGTTGGCACCGGCATAGTTGGCCGCGTTCATGGCGTCTATCCAGAACAGGGCGCCTGGCCAGTTCATGGTGCCGTCGGTATTGATACGCCCTTGCTCGCCACTGCCTTCACCAGGGTAAAGACCGAGATCCGCCCCGGTGGACAGGCCGAAGGTGTTGCTCGCCGCCAGGTTCGCGTCCGCCGTCCACGTGAGTCCCGGGCTGCTAGCACCCACTGGGGTGTAGTCGTTGTCGAACACCAGGTCCACGCCGTCCGACGTGTAGGGCACCAACGCCGCCTGCGCCCCGCCGCCCGCCAGCAGCAGACCCGCTGCCGCCATGCCTTGCCATGTCTTCATCGCTGAGATACTCCAGTCAGCTCGTATGGATGTGGTGATGCAGCCATACTGCGTTACACAGTATGCGCGGGGTCAGGGTACAGGCGGGCGGAATATCAGGTAAACCCCGACAGTAAAACACCGACAGAGGCGCGCATCGTTTACGGTGTTGGCCGACTGGCGGATGCGGCGACGCCGGCGCGCGCCTGGAGCGCGCCTCAGCACTCCGCACTCCGCCCTTCCCCTCAATGCCGGCGCCGCGCGCGCCTGGACCGCGCGCCCACTCATCAGGGACGGCGAGCCCGAACCGCGCTTCCACACGCTCGCCCGCGGGCGGCACCGGCCCCGGCGGCGTGTGCCGGGGCTGATGCCGCCGGAGGGCGCGCCGATCCCAGCAGGCCGCAACCCGGGGCGGCTATGCCTTCGTCGTCTTCTTCTTCTCGGCGATGAGCTTGGTTCTGTCGAACAGGGTCGTGACGACGTAGAGCACCGCGTAGACGGTCGCAACGCCGGAGACGAAGGCGCTGAAGCTGAAGGGGGCGGCCGCGGTGAGCAGCACTGCAAGCGCCACGAGCAGCACGAGGTAGGCCCCGTACGGCTTCTTCCCGCCACCAGGCTTGCCGTTGTACTTGACGACCGGCCAGCCCAGGCGCACCGCGAACCAGGCGATGAAGCCGAGCAACGGGATTCTGTTGACAGACTCCAGGATGTCGCGGAACAGCAGATCCGCGACGTGGCGCTCAACCTCCACTTTCGTGCCGTCGTCCTTGGGGAGATAGCCGAATTTGTAAGCGAAGTCGTGGACGATGGACGCCGTCAGCATCACGCCGAGGGGACGCAGTATGCCGAGCGTAAAATCAGGTCGCGGAGCGCTCCCCTCGCGGTAGGGATGTTGCACGGGACGAGCGGGCCAGGGATCGGCCCGGCAAGGACAGCCCGCCGCCAAGAGTACCGCCGGAGCCGGTGCGCCGGCGCGGCCGTTGGGGTGTTTGCAAGGGCCGGGACAGGGCATTCGAGGACTCTGTAAAGCCTTCGTGCCTCGCCATCACGGACGATCACAGCAACCAGGTGGCTTAGCTGCTTGTGGATAAGCTGTGGGCAACCTGTTGGTGCCCAGCGGAGAAGGTTTGCCGCACACCTTGCCAAAACATCGCAAGGCGTATGTTGAGCAAAACTGCCTCCGCTATGTTCTAACCGCGAGCGCATCACGCGCTTTCTGCGGAAGATCGAGGGCAACAAAAAATGCGGAAGGGTAGAGGTAGTCTTCGGCAGACTCATCGATTACCCTCAACATGCCTTCTTTCTCTGCAGTACTGTCTGGGAGTACTTGATACACTTTACCCTTCTCAAGGTCTTCTGTACCGGATGGGTCGATGCACAGGGCAAATAACGGTGGGGAATCGGCCATAGTTTGAGTCTCAGTCGAGAAAACGTTTGATCTTCATTTTCCGCTTCCCAATTCCGTGGGCTTCGTACCAATGCACCTCGGCTCGCCGAACGTGTCCATTGCCGAGTTTGACATTTGTCGTGCCCTTAAGTTTACGCCACCTGCCCGGGCCAAATTGCTTCTTGAGCCGAGAAAGGTCGCGGATGCTGCTGCCAATTGCAATGGGTTCAATGTCCTCGATGGTGCCCTGTATCTCGAAATACATTAAACTTATCTCAATCGCCACAGCATCCTTTTTTTGCAAGCGCAACGTTATTCGGACCCCGCGCCCGCTTGGCTGCCGGCGCCTTAGCGCCGGCAGCCAAGCGGGCGTCGGAGGTGCCACAATGGTTAGGCATTCAATGCTTCAATGAACTCTTCTGATGACGCACTGGCTTACTTGAGGAACCCCGATAGAGTGCCGAGTTTCAGTTCGCGGTGGTCTGGCACAACGCAGCCCGACGAACCGCGGCGCATGACGATATGGCTCCCACGCTCGCGGGCGACAACGAAATCCGAGACGTTCCAACGCTCGAATCGTTTCTCGCCCGGAGACAACTGGGAGTTTAGGCACGTGAAGAGACTTCGAACGACGTCAGCAGGGGACGTCCGTGAATTGAGAGTGGGAATTCCTCCAGGTAGAGCTCGGTTGCCTCACGGAGGTTCGCCAACGCCTCTTCCACGGTCTCGCCTTGCGTCGTCGTACCGGTTTCCGGATTAAGCGCTACGTAGCCGCCTTCCGGGGCTGGGCTCAGGACTGCAGAAAGCTCCACATACACCTCCACTGAAGTTGGGGTTAATCTGGCAAGTCTGACCCTGAGATTATCATTTGTTTTGGATGATCGCTGGGGCGATGTACAGCTCTACGAATTCCATGCCTCCGCGATTCTCGGGCTGAGAAACGACCGCGACGCCCCCTTGCGGCTTCCAACCCTGAGAGATCGCTTGATTGACGTGCTGCTCAAAACGTGTCTCTCATTTGCCAGAAGTATATTGTACTCGGTCGCCATGGATGCTTTCTCCGCTAATGCCAACGTCAACCGCAGCCCCCGCCGAACTGCGGCGACGCGCGAAGCGCGCGCTGCAATATGGCGTCGGGGGCTGGCGGGCTAGTTGGGCGTTTTTCACTCAGCTTTCTCGACCGGTTGCGCATTCTGTATGGTGATCGTTGGGCTCGGCGTTGTAGGCGGAACTGGCCGGGCGATGTCCGACAAAAGTGCGGCATGCTCAGCCATTGCAAGCTTAGCTTGGTAAATACAGCCCTCTACGGAATGCCCAACTCCAGTAAAACCGGGCAAATCAGGAGAGAAGTACGTGAAGAAGTCCGGCTCTTCCGTTGCCTCGATAATAAGGGAGTAAGGGAGATCTATCATTTGAGAATGCCCTACTGTTGAATGCCTGCCGATTTTAGTATCGCACGGCATGTACCTTTCGGAATCTCTTTAGCGCCATGGTAGTCAACCCGGATCAGGTTATCGCAGCCGTCCTTTGCATAGTATGGGACGGACCCTTTCTGCTTGATCAGCCGAAACCCGTTCTTCTCCAGTAGGCGAACCAGCTCGCTGAACTTCATGTTCGTCTGCGTACAGAGTTAGAGACGGTTATGCGCCCAACGCCCAGCATCAGCGGCGGCGCGTAGCGCCGTCTGCTGCATGCTGTTGTTATGCGCCGCGCATGCCATTGCCAATGTCCCTCGGGCCAAAGTATTCGACGTCCACTGCGTCCCGACTCTCGCTGACGGTCGCGCGCACCACGTTACGGCGTGGGCGCTCCAAGGCGCTCACGAGCGAGCCGAGTGGCTCGAATGACGGTGTCAGCACCAGCCCGCCGCCGTCCGCTGGTTCCACGACTACGTGCTCGCCAACGTCCGGAGGTTCACTGTCCCACTTCACCCGTACTCGCTGCGTCTCGCGCCTCCACTTGCGCCGGTCGCCCTTGGCCTCGTCTTCGTAGAACTGTAGCCAAGCATGACGACTCTGAGGCGTTGGCCAGGTCTCGTCAGCGTGAAGCGCCTCGACCTCTTCGGACCCCAGCCACATCATCAGGCCGGCACGGTCCTCGAACGTGGCACCCGTCGATCTGACCGCCTCGAACGCTGCCTCTCTCGAGTTCAAGCCGGCCCGGAGGAGCACGATCACGCTCTTGTCGCAGCACCCGGCCTCCACGGCGAGTGCGGCCAACCCGGTGATGTCATCCGCTCCTTCGCAGGAGACTGCACTTGCGTGCACGCGGACGGCTTCCATCGCCCATGGAAGCCTGTACGTCAGCGCTTCCTGCAGGAAGTCGACCCCGTCGTCATCACAGATGCCGATGACGTCGGCCGATGACTTGCCCCGCATCCAGGCGTCCAGGGCATCGGTCCACTTGGCGGGCAGGTCCTTGGGCGCGCGGAACGGAGCCGCCTGGAAGACGAACTCTGCAAAGGCGACCACCGCGGACGACGCATCATCAAGATTGCCCTCGGAAATCGCAGTCTCGGCATTGCCGAGGAGCTCCACGAGGCCCTGCAAGTTCGCGTCGAGGAACTGGCCCGCCGTCAATCCAATACCGGCGGCGTGATAGCCCCTGCGCTGCGGCTCCGTCGTCTGCGCCCATACCCGAGCAGCTCGTGCCGTCACGAACCCGCGAATCAGCTTCTGCTCGGCTTCCTGATACTGCTCCACCTGCCGGGCAAAGAGCGAGCCGGCCAGCGCCTGATCCAAGCTGTTAGCGAGCTCGACGTCGTCGGTGCCCGCGTCCAAGAGCGCCAGTAGCGCGGCATCGAGCGACGCCAGATCGCGGTCCCAATCTGCGGCAGATACCTCCAGCTTCTCTGCCGCCGCGTCGCTGAATTCCCAAGCGCTGGAGTTGCCCATGACGTACTCGACGAGTTCCTCGACGGGAACTCCAGCTACCGCTGCGATTCTGTCATAGAATTTCAGGGAGAGTTGCAGGATCCCGCTCTGCACCAACGGCGCCTTGGCCTCGTGGACGAGCTTCTCCCAGTTCCGAACGACCTGCTTCGCCTTGCGCGTCGTATCTACCCAGACGATGTGAAGTACCAGCCCCTCAACATCAACGAAGGCCCGGCCTGCACGCCCCGCGACGTTGGCGAATTCCGCGGTCGGAATGATCTCCCGATTGCGCCAGATGGAAGGCACCAGAAGTACGCTCGCGGAGAGGTTGAGTCCTTGTGCCAGCGTCGGCGACGCCACCGTCAACCGGCTGTCGCCTGATCGCAGCAGGCGCTCCACCTCGGTGAGGAATGGACGCGGAAGCCCCCCGTGGTGCAGGGCGACTCCATGCTGTAGGCACTGCACCGCCGGATGGTCCTCGCCTAGCCACTCGGCCCCGGTTGCCATCGCATTCCGGATGCGCTCGTTGGGAGCTGCAAGCGCCACAAGAACCTCTTGCTTGATGCACTTGAGGATCAGCCGCCCCAGGGTTTCAACTGACTTTCGCAGCGAGCAGTAGATGAGGACGTCCTTCTCCTGGGCCACGAACCGCCACGCTGTGGCCAGCGTCAGCTCGTTCTTGTCGGACGGGAATGCCTTGCGTCGCCGGGACCCCTCGGGCGGGTCGGTGGGCTCGATGAAGCGCGGCACAAACGGGCTCTCGTCCTCGACCTTTACGTCGAGTCGGGCGGCGTTCGACATCCACCGCAGCACTCCGAAGCGCTGTCTCGTCGGTCGCCACATCGAATGGACGGGATCGCCAGGTTCGTCCTGGCGGATCCACGCCACCAGGTCACTCATCTCCTCCGGAGTCGGGAACAAAGCGGACAAGCAGACGATTCTCCGACCGTCGGCGTCGCCCCGGCGCAGCAGTCGCTGCACGAGCGCCTCGTAGCGAACCTCGCGCTCGTTCGGCCCAAGCATGTGCCCCTCGTCGAGCACGATGAGACCGACGTCGTCGATGATCGAGTTGTCGTTGCGAAGCGCGAAGTCGAGCTTCTCCGGGGTGGACACCACGATCTTGCCCTGGCGGAGAGTCTCTGCGTCGCCACTCTCGACGCCAGCAGAGCCATACAGGGACGACACCGAGAAGCCGAGCGGAGCAAAGGTCTCCGAGAGGTCGCGCTCGACCTGAGCCGAGAGCGCTCGCAAGGGGGTCACGTACACCACGCGCTGCTCGGACGCGAGCGTGCGCAGAATACAGAGCTCGGCGATCCGGGTCTTGCCCGCACTCGTCGGGAGAGCGACCACGAGGTCGTCGGTCGGTTCCACGGCCCGGCGCACTGCTTCCAGCTGCGAGGGCCAGAGCTCGATCGCCGATCGCTTGCCAGCGCGGAGCCGCTGGACGTAGTTTCGCCGGAGGCCGCTCCATCGCTCTGCATCGTCATGGTCGGGAGGTAGCAGCGGAACCTGTTGGTGCAGGCTCAATCCCCAGAGTTCATCGAGGAGATGAAGCGCAAGGGTTGTCGTCCACCAATGGCTGACGGCGTGCACATCGCGGGCTGTGTCAGCTGCACGCTGAAGGAGTTCCTTGGCTCCTAGCGCCGACACGTCCTCGCCGGTTGTAATCGCGTGGTCGAAGAGGGCCAGCGCGCGCATGAAGGCCGCAACGATCACTTCGCCACAGGCGTCCGCCGCGTCGAAGTCTTCGTCCTCGCGCAGGCGCTCGGCGACCCGGTCATCCGAGTGCTCCACGTCGAGGAGCCAACCTGCGTAGAGCTGATATAGATCGCCCAGCTTGCGACGCAGAAGCTGCACGAGCGCGGTCTCGGTCGGAGCAAGGTTCGTTGCTCCGGCCCCAGTCGGAAGCATCGAGTACGCCCTCGCGGAGTACCGTGCGAGATGAAAGGCCACCGCCGCACTGACTCGATGGAAGCCGCCCTCATGCCCATCCGCCCCGCGGTGAACGGCTGCTTCGATCGCTTCGCCCGCTACCAGAAATGGGCGCTCGAGATTCGCCTCTACCTTCTGCGATCGAAGCCGTAGTGCCATGTTCAGGACGGTGTGAGCATAGTCGAGCAAGTCCTCGGTCAGACTGTCCGGAAAGGCGGGCGAACCCGGCGGCATGACGCCGTCACGCCAGATCATCCCGCGGGCAAGCCCCTTGTCGAGAAGGCGTTCTCTGAAGCCCAGCGACGTTGCTGTGCCCAGGCGCTCCGTGAGGCGTTCGACCGACTCTGCCATCTACAGCCCCCCGAACAAGAGTTCGATGAACTTCGCGTGGTCCTTGATGCGAACGCCGATGGCGTGCCGGAGCCGCTTCTTCTTCGCGGCGCCCTTAAGGTGCACTTCGAGTAGGTTCTTCGGCGAACCGCCGGTGAGAACGAAGAGCATGTGGGCAACGGAGATCCCTCGGAAGCTCGCCAACACCGCATCCTCGAGTTCCTCGGCGAGGTCGTCCTCGCCCAACTCGCGAAGGCGCTCTGCGACGAACAGCACCGAGTGACGCGTTGGCCTGCCACGGTCGCTGTCCAGCGCCCCGCCGGCCTCATCAAGAACGGCCGTCGACAGCGTTGCACGGCTCTTCGACTCTCCTTTAAGGAGCAGGAGCTTGTCCTTGTTGGTGCGCCCGACGCCTATGATGTCGTCTCCGCGGAGCGCCATTTCTCGTCCGTCCTTCCATCGCAGGCGTCGGATCGGGACGTGGTACTGAAGCTCCAGTTCCGCGAACTCCGTCGCCAGTACCTCGCCCAGGTCGCCTGAGCGTGCCTTCTTCCTCGTCGGGACGTGCTCGCGCAAGAGCACGGCCGTCTTGGGGGCGCCCAGCGAGGCAATACGCTTCGCCGTGAGCTTCGGGTCCACGTAGTGCCCGCGGACCACGTCTCGCAGGTCATCAAGCACTTCTGAGCGGCTGCCATCGCGTTCGGTGAGCACCCGGAGCGAGTGGCGACCGATCGCTGAGGTCGCAGCCTGTAGCCATTGCTTAAATGGGTGCGGCTTCACCATAGCTCGGGATCCCGGCTGCCGCGGCGCTCGCCGTCAACGGCGGGCGCCGTGTGCGGCTTCACCATAGCTCGGAATCCCTGATTCAGTGTGCATAACGTACAAGCATGTTAACCGGCACGCGCCACACGCGGAGCTGGCCTCGTGCGCCGAGCGTGCCCGGCGCGCGTCGGTTAACTGTCGTTGAACTGACCGAGGCCGGAGTCTGGCGCCGGCGTATTCCGCGTGGTGCGTTGCGCGATGTAGGGGATTGTATTGCGGGCGGGGGTGTGAACCAAGGCGTGGACGACCAGAGGTTGGCGGCGGCGGGAGGCAGGGTCGCGAGTTTTGGTATGCGCTGCGGGTGTCAGCGGCAGTTGGCGTGGGCCGCCCGGACCGCTCGTGTGCGATTTTTCGGGCATCTGGGCGAGCGCGGGCGCCGAGCCGCGCGCACAAGTTGGCGCGGCCCGCTGCATCGCATGTGCGAAGCGGGCGGGGCGATCAGTCGTGCACATCAGCCTCCTTCGAGCCGGACCGGGCCGCCTGTGGCTGGGCGTGGCGGCAGCGGGGAGACGGCGCGCAGGCGCCCACGCTCGCAGTGCGGACAAGGCAGGGTGACGGGCGCCGGCGCGTCGCCGCTGCCTTCGCTGACGCTGCGCGGCGGCCAGGGCGTCGCGGATCTGTGCTAGGCAACGACTGCGGCAGCGGTTGGCGAGGAAGCCGAAATGCCTGATGCGCATAAACCCGACCGGTAGGACATGCAACAGGAAGCGGCGCAGCAGCTCCTCGGCATCGAGCGTCATGACCTTGCGCTGGTCGCCGTCGCGGTAGTCCTTGTAGGCCAGGTGCACCTGCTCGCCGGCGAAGCCGAGCAGGCGCCCGTCGGTCAATGCCGTGCGGTGGCTGTAGCGCCCGCCCATTTGCGAACAATTTCGTCCACCACCGTCTCCGCCCCGCTCACGCACGGCTTGGCGTAGACCACCCAGTCGGTGCGCATCAGCCGATCGAGCATCGCATCGACCTGCCCCGGCTCAATGCGCTCGAGCCGCCCGGCATCGGCCGCCCCCCGGAGCCGGCCGACGAAGCCCCCGCGTACATGCCGCGCGAGCGCGCGCACCGAAAACAGCATGGTGCTGCGCGCGTCGTGCCAGGAACCGTCGGCGGCGATGGCGCCGCCCGGGATCAGGCAATGCAGATGCACGTGCCGCGTTAGCGTCTGTCCCCAGGTGTGCAGCACCGCTGTCATGCCGAGGCGCCCGCCGAGCCGCCAGTAGGTCCGATGGGGATCGGCCGCGAAGGTGGACAGCGTCGCCCAGACCGCCTCGAACAGCAGCGCATAGAGCAGCCGGGGCTGTGCCTCGACCCAGGGGTTGAGGTCGTGCGGCAGCGTGAAGACCACGTGGTAGTAGGTGACCGGCAGCACCGCGGCGCGCTGGCGTGCGCACCACTGCTCGGAGGCGCTGCGCTGACAGCGCGGGCAATGCCGGTCGCGGCAGGCGTGATACAGATGCTGGTGATGGCCGCAGGCGTCACACACCCAATCGAAGCCGCCCAAGGCGGCGGTGCGGCAGTCGCCGATGTGTGCGCACACCTGCCATTGGCGCGGCGAGAGCCGATGGCCGTCCGCATAGCGATCCAGGCAGCGGTGGATCTCCGCCTGCAGAGAAGCACGCTCAGCCATGGGCGGCTCCCAAGCGGGCGATGAGGTCCAGCTCGCCTTCGCCCTCGCGGTAGCTCGGCATGGCTCGTTCCCAAATCGGGAATGTAGCGCAGCGTCGAGTGCAGGTCCGAATGCCCCAGCAGCCGTTGCAGGCGGTGCACCGGCAACCCCGCTTCCAACTGGTGGGTGGCGAACGCGTGGTGATTATGCCGCACGCGGCATAATCACCACAGCTTTGCAACACACTTGCTGGAGCGCGGTACGGACATCCGCACCATCCAGTCGCTGCTGGGCCACAAGGATGTGCAGACGACCATGGTCTACACCCACGTGCCGCGGCAGGGGGCGCAGGGCGTGGCGAGTCCGTTGGACGATCTGCTTTGAGTGCCGGCGGCCGGCGGGGCTCCCGCTGCTTCCGCTGCTCGACTCAAGCGCATGCGCGGCTCGCGCTGGCAGCCGGATACCGACTCGGCTGTTCTCTTGCTTCGAGTTGTTCTGCGTGGTGCTCACGTGCTTCGCGGTGAGCTGCGCTTCCTGCATTGATCAGTCAGTGCGCCTCGTCCCAGTTGTCGCCGACGCCGGTGTCGACGATCAGCGGCACCTTAAGCTCGGCGGCGCCCTGCATGATGCCCTTGATGCGCTCGGCGGCGGTGTTCACCGCGTCTTCGGCGACCTCGAGCACCAGCTCGTCGTGCACCTGCATGATCATGCGCACCGGCGGCTGCTCGGTCCGGAGCCAGTGGTCCACCTGGATCATGGCGCGCTTGATGATGTCCGCGGCGGTGCCCTGCATAGGGGCGTTGATGGCGGTGCGCTCGGCGGCGCTGCGCAGCTGGTTGTTACTGTGGTTGATGTTGGTGAGATAAAGGCGGCGGCCGAACAGGGTCTCGACATAGCGGTCGGTGCGGGCCTGCGCGCGGATGCGGTCCATGAACTCGCGCACGCCGGGGTAGCGTGCAAAGTAGAGATCCACGTACTCCTGGGCGACGCTGCGCTCGGTGCCGAGCTGGCGGGCGAGGCCGAAGGCGGACATGCCGTAGATGAGCCCGAAGTTGATGGCCTTGGCGCTGCGGCGCTGCTCGTCGCTGACCTCCTCGGGCGGCAGGCCGTGGATCTCGGCGGCGGTGGCACGATGGATGTCCTGACCGGCCTCGAAGGCGGCGAGCAGGCGCTCGTCGCCCGACAGGTGCGCCATGATCCGCAGCTCGATCTGGCTGTAGTCCGCCGCCAGCATCCGCACGCCCGGCTCCGGCACGAAGGCGCGGCGGATGCGCCGGCCGTCCTCGCTGCGGATGGGGATGTTCTGAAGGTTGGGGTCCGATGACGACAGCCGGCCGGTGGCAGCCACCGCCTGGTGGTAGCTGGTGTGCACCCGGCCGGTGTCCGGGTTGATCAGCGCCGGCAGCTTGTCGGTGTAGGTGGAGCGCAGCTTGGTGAGCCCGCGGTGCTCGACGATGAGCCGCGGCAGCTCGTAGCCGTCGGCGGCGAGCTGCTCCAGCACGGCCTCCGATGTGGACGGCGCGCCTTTGGGCGTCTTGGCCACCACCGGCAGCTTCAGCTCGTCGAAGAAGATGGCGCCGATCTGCTTCGGCGAGCCCAGATTGAACTTGCGCCCGGCCTCGGCATAGGCACGCTCCTCCAGCGCGGCCGCGCGCTCGGCGAGGTCCGCGCTCTGGGCGCGGAGCTCGTCGGCGTCGATGCGCACGCCGCCGCGCTCCATGCGGGAGAGCACCGGCACCAGGGGCAGCTCGATGTCCTGGTAGACGGAAGCAATGCTCGGAATGGCCTCGATCTTCGGCCACAGCTCCCGGTGCAGCGCGAGGGTGATGTCGGCATCCTCGGCGGCGTAGTGGCCGGCCTGCTCCAGCGGAATCTGGTCGAAGGTGAGCTGCTTGGCGCCCTTGCCGGCCCCCTTTTTCCCCGCAAGGTCCTCGAAGTGGACGGTGTCCCGGTCCAGGTACTTCTTCGCCAGCGAGTCCATGTCGTGCCGGGTGGCGGTGCTGTCCAGCACATAGCTCTCCAGCATGGTGTCGTGGGCACAGCCGGCGACCGCGATGCCGTAGTTGGCGCAGACGCTGATGTCGTACTTCAGGTTCTGGCCCACCTTGGCGTGCGTCGGGTCCTCCAGGATGGGTTTCAGCCTGCCGAGCACCTGCTCGCGCTCCAGCTGCGCCGGTGCGCCGGGATAGCTGTGGGCCAGGGGCACATAGGCGGCCTCGAGGGCGCCGTCGGTGTCCACCGCAAAGGACACGCCCACCACCCGGGCGCGCATGTAGTCGAGGTCCGTGGTCTCGGTGTCGAAGGCGAAGAGCTGGGCGGCCTCCAGCTTGGCGAGCCAGGCGTCCAGCGCGGCCTCATCCAGCACCAGGGCATACTCGGCCTGCGGCTTGGTCGCGGCGGCCTCGCCGTCGGCGCCCGTCTCGCTCAGGCTCGCCAGCAGGCGCTTGGACTCGATGCGCTCGTACCAGTCGCGCAGGGTCTCGGTGTCCGCGGCGTCCGGCGTCAGGTCCTTGGGCCCGAAGTCCAGCGCGACATCGGTCTTGATGCTGGTGAGCTCGCGCGACAACGGCAGCCGCGGAAGGCTCGCCCGCAGGCTCTCGCCGATCTTGCCCTTGATCTGGTCGGCGTTGGCCATGACGCCGTCGAGGTCGCCGTACTGCTGGATCCACTTGGCCGCCGTCTTGGGGCCGCACTTGGGCACGCCCGGGATGTTGTCGATGCTGTCGCCCATGAGCGCCAGGTAGTCGACGATGTGCTCCGGGGCCACGCCGAACTTCTCCTTGACGCCCGCGGGGTCCAGCACGGTGTCGGACATGGTGTTGACCAGGGTGATGTGGTCATTCACCAGCTGCGCCATGTCCTTGTCGCCGGTGGAGATGAGCGTCGGCACGCCGTCCGCCGCCGCGTGCTTGGCGAGCGTGCCGATGACGTCGTCCGCCTCCACGTCCGCCACCTCCAGCAGCGGCAGGCCCATGGCGCGGATGATCTCCTTCAGCGGCCCCAGCTGCTCGCGCAGGTCCTCCGGCATGGGCGGGCGGTTGGCCTTGTAGTCCTCGAAGAGGCGGTCGCGGAAGGTGGGCCCGGAGGCGTCGAAGACCACGCCGATGTACTCCGGCCGCTCTTCGTCGATGAGCTTGCGCAGCATGCTCAGCACGCCTATCAGCGCGCCGGTGGCCTTGCCGCGGGAGTTGGTGAGCTTGGGCAGCGCATGGTAGGCGCGGAAGAGATAGCCGGAGGCGTCAACGAGGACGAGCGGGTACCGTTCGGGCATCGGTCTGTCAGGGGCGGCTCGAAAGCCGCAACGTTAGCACGCGGCGGGCGCCACCGCGCAGCGCCTGAGCCCAGCGCTGGGGCCCAAAGCTGGGGCCCAGCGCTGAGGCCTGGCCTGCCTGTGGGGCGCGATAGCGGCTGCCGCCCCCGGGTGCGATCAGGCGCAGGCGGCCTCGCGCAGCGGTGCCGGTGCCGGGGTGGC